>CAVSFM010000023.1:0-141071 GCA_963727305.1 uncultured Pseudomonadota bacterium | reverse complement strand
AATGCCAGCGGAATCTCAGCTGTCAGGGCGGTTCCAGGCCTGGGCAGCCCCCGGATGGAGGTGGTGGTGCCGGCAGTGCGGTTGGCGCTACGGTCCAAGGGAGTATTAGCCAATTTCGATTGGGTCGAAACTCAGCGGCGCGACCCGGGCCCGTCCGAAGTTGAAATCGAGATTGCCGCGGCAGGGCTCAATTTTCGCGACATCATGCTGGCGACCGGTTTGCTTGATGACGACGTGCTGGATGACGGCCTCGCCGGGGCGGTGTTCGGGTTCGAATGCGCCGGGCGGGTGGTGCGAGTCGGGACGGAGGTGACCGGCCTCAAGCTCGGCGATCCTGTGATGGGCTTCGGGCGAGAAAGCTTTTCGACCCACAGCACCGCGGATGCGCAGCTCTTCACGCCTTTGCCGAAGGGGCTTTCGCTCGAGGCAGGGGCGGGCACCCCGGTCGCCTTCCTGACCGCTTGGTATGCGTTGGTACAACTGGCCCAGCTGCAAGCAGGTGAATGGGTGTTGATCCATGGCGCCGCTGGCGGCGTCGGACTGGCGGCGATGCAAATTGCGCGTTTGCGTGGCGCGCGAATCGCGGCAACGGTCAGCTCGCCCGACAAACGCGCCCTAATCGAACTGTTCGGAGCGGAAAAGGTTTACAACTCTCGCAGCGTCGCCTTTCTGGATGCGATCCGAGCGGATTTGGGCGGCGTGGATGTCGTGCTGAATTCGCTCGCCGGCAATGCCATGGCGGCCAGCATCAAATGCCTGAAGCCGTTCGGCCGCTTTATAGAGCTGGGCAAGCGCGATTACGTTCTCAACACCGCGTTGGGCCTGCGACCGTTCCGCCGCAATCTGACCTATTACGGCGTCGATCTCGATCAGTTGCTCGCGGCGAATCTGCCCTTGGCCCGCCGGCTGATGGTCGATCTGGTCCGGCATTTTGACAGCGGTGAGTTTTCCCCGTTGCCCTATCGCGCTTTCGATTGGCATGAGGCGGGTGAGGCCTTTCGGTTGATGCAGGCGGCCGGCCATGTTGGCAAGCTGATCGTGCGGCCGCCGCGCCGCCCGGTCGAGACCAGCGGGGCGCAGAAGCCCTTCCAACCCGGGCCGGGGGCGCATCTGGTCATCGGTGGTGGTGGGGGTTTCGGTTTCGAAACTGCGGCGTGGCTGGCAAAAAAAGGCGCAGACACGGTCGTGATCGCATCAAGACGCGGCCAGATCGAACCGCAGCTGCAAGCGCGGGCGCAGGCGATCGGCGCTGCCGGCACGAAACTGATTGTCGAAACCCTCGATGTGACCGATCCCGTCGCCGTCAAGGCGCTGATCGCAAAGTTGGTCGGGGCCTATGGCCGTTTGGCCGGGGTCATTCATAGTGCCATGGTGCTGGACGATGGGCTGATCGCCGGCCTGGCGCCGGCGCGGACACGCGCGGTGCTGGCGCCGAAAGTCGATGGTGTGCGTAATCTCGATCGTGCTACCAGGGACACAGTGCTCGATTATTTCGTGGCATTTTCGTCGGCGACTACTCTGATCGGCAATCCGGGCCAGGGCGCCTACGTGGCCGCGAACGGCTATTTGCAAGGCTGCTTGCGTCGCCGCCGCGCCGAGGGTCTGCCGGGATTCGCGGTGGCGTGGGGTGCGATCAGCGATGTCGGTGTCTTGGCGCGCGAGCGGGATGTCGCCGCGAAACTGGAGCGTCTCAGCGGCATCGTTGCTATGCGTTCGGACGAAGCACTGTCCCACCTCGACAGACTGCTGTCGCAGCCCTCGTCCTGCCCACCCACCGTCTATTGCGCCACATTCCGTCCGGGCGCGCTGTTGCAAGGTCTAAAGCTGCTGAAAACGCCCGTTTTTGCGCAGCTCTTCGCCGCCGAGAGCGTCGAAGAGGAGGCTAACATCGATCTTGCGACGCTGATCGCGGGCAAGAGCGAGGCAGAAGCGCGTGCGAGCGTCACCGGACTAGTGGCGTCGGAGGTGGCGCGCGTTCTGCGGCTGGCGGCCGAAGAAATTAATGTCGCGCTGCCGCTCGACGAAATCGGGTTGGATTCGCTGATGAGTCTTGAGCTGCGCATGGGTATCGAAAAACGATTCGGGGTCGAGTTGCCGATCGTCGCAATAAGCTCGGGCATCAGTGTGAATGACCTCGTATCCCGTCTGCTCGCGGGACTGTGTTCTGGCCAGGGCAACCAGCGGGTCGGCGATGTCGAACAACGGTTGATGCGGCAGCACGGCGCTGACGATCTGATCTTGACGGAGCTGATGGCGGTCACCGATGCCATCGAGGAACGCCGCCCCACGGTGGAATTGCTATGACCATTGAATCCAAGCGCGGCGGCCTGACACGAACCGTCAAGGCGGCGTTGCTGGAGACCATGCGCAAGAAATCGCACGCCAGTGACAGGCCGGTGCGCGCCGCGGCTTCTGCGCGAACCAGCAGGCGCGACATGTCGTTTGAAAGCCTGCCTACCTATCAACAACTGTGCACCCAACGCGCATTGGCCGACGCTCTGGAGATCGGCTTTCCGTTCTATCGCGCCCATGACGTGCGTGCCGGAGCACGCAGCGTCATCAATGGTATGGCGGTGGTGAATTTCGCCTCGTACGACTATCTCGGTCTCAACGGTCATCCCGAAATCACCCAGGCCGTCATCGCCGCCACCGAGCAATGGGGCACCAGCGTATCTGCAAGTCGGATCACGGCGGGCGAACGCGGCTTTCATCGTGACTTGGAGCGGGCCATCGCCGATATTTACGAGGCGGAAGATGCGCTGGTCTTCGTCAGCGGACATGCAACAGCGATCTCGACCATTGCCGCCCTGCTGGGTCCCAAGGATCTCATCGTACATGATGCGCTGATCCATAACTGCGTCGTGGTCGGCGCCCAATTGTGCGGAGCGACGCGCCGGGTGTTTCCGCATAACGATATGGACGCACTCGGCGAGATTCTTGCCGCTACGCGCGAGCGCTTCGACCGAGTGCTGATCGTGTCCGAGGGACTCTACTCCATGGATGGGGACGGTCCGGATTTGGGGCGGCTGACCGATCTCAAGGAGCAGTTCGATTGCTGGCTGATGATTGATGATGCCCACGCTCTGGGCATTCTCGGCAAGACCGGCAAGGGGATCTTTGAAATGGCCGATGTCGATCCGAAGCGAGTCGATATCTGGCTGGGCACCCTATCGAAGACGTTGGTCAGTTGCGGTGGCTACGTCGCGGGCAGTCACGCGTTGGTAGATTATCTGAAGCTGACCGCACCCGGTATGGTCTATAGCGTCGGCCTGCCGGCCCCCGCAGCGCTCGCAGCGCTGACAGCGATCGCGTTAATGCGACGCGAGCCGGAACGGGTGATGCGCCTGCAGGCAAACGGCCAGCTCTTTCTGCGTAAGGCGCGCGAAGCCAAGCTCGATGTCGGAACCAGTTGGGGTTACGCGGTGATCCCCGTGGTGTTGGGTGACTCGCTGCGGACGTTACGGCTGGCCGAGCGGCTGTTGCAGCGGGGGTACAATGCGTTTCCGATCGTGCCCCCGGGCGTACCCGAGCAATCAGCGCGGCTACGTTTCTTCATCTCGTCGGAGCATACGGTGGAAGATATCGAGGGCGCGGTAGTGGCGACACGGGAGGAGCTGACCCGACTCGAACACGAGGGCACTTCACTGAGCACGATGGCGAAGCTGATGATGGCCACGATCAAGTCCTAGCCAGTCCGATCGGTTGGTACGGAGGTCCCAGTGGCAATCAACCCTGCGGTATTCGAGAATATAGTCATCACCGGCGCTTCCAGCGGGATCGGTGCGGCGCTGGCAGGTTTCTATGCGCGGCCTGGCACGGAGCTTGGATTGATAGGCCGCGACCCGGCGCGGCTGCATGCCGTTGCCAATCAGGCGCGAGCCGCCGGCGCCGCGGCGCAGGAAGGACTGCTCGATCTGCGCGACCGCGATGCCTTGGCGCTGTTCCTGACCCGTTTTGATGCGGTCCATCCGATCGACCTGCTGATCGCCAATGCCGGTGTGCTCGATGGGCGACGTGCAGACGGTACGATCGAGAACGCTGACGCGGCGCGCCGCGTGATTGAGATCAATCTGCTGGGCGCGATCGATACATTGCATGCCGTGCTGCCGGGGATGCGCCGCCGCAGGCGGGGTCACATCGTGCTGGTCAGCTCGCTGGCGGCGCTGTCGGCGTCGCCCGATGCCCCGGCGTACAGCGCTAGCAAAGCCGGGTTACTCTCCTATGGTCGAGCGCTGCGTGCGGCGGTGGTGGATGAGAACGTCCGTATATCGGTGGTTTGTCCCGGCTATGTGACTAGCGCGATGACCGACACCCATGTCGGCGAGCAGCCGCTGAAGATCGGTGCCGACAAAGCCGCCCGACTGATCGGCGCGGGCGTCGAGCGCAACAAGGCGGTCATCGGCTTTCCCCTGCCACTCTATGTGCTGTCGCTGCTCTCCCCGCTTCTTCCGCAAGCCCTGGTTCGGATCGCCACCAAGGGCATTCGCTTCCACGTCGTACCCCGCAATTAAGCGCGGCGCTGACCGCTGGTAGTCTGGGCGTGCACTTGATGTCAAAAGTGCCGTTTTCAGGGGCGGGTGAAGCCTGAATTTGGTCCTTTCACCCCGTCCGGGGCATGCTGGGCTGACTATTGCGCCCACCATCACCCATGCCAACGGCGGCGAGGCGGTGTTCCGTTCGACGATCTAGGCCGCGGCGCGTCCACGTTTAATCGAACTGACCGGATGACTGCTTAGCGGCAGGCAGTTCGGCACCGTCAGTGCCCGCTTTTGGCCCGGGAGCCGTCTGTCGGTACCCAATGGCCCGAGGTTCAGGTTACGACCGCTCCTGACCTATTTCGTTGAAAAACTCGACGATAGTGCAGCGGTTTTTAGGTTGATTAGGGTCGCCGGTAGCATCCGCCGTGGCGGTTTGCGGAACTGGACTGCGTTTGGCTCTCGGTTAGCCCTTAAGGTGCTGCACATGCCGGATCAGGTGGCGGTGGATGCCAGGACTTCGCCATGCGCCTGAGGTTCTGCGCGGTGGCGGCGAGCAAGAACTCGTCGTGAGCACCGCTCAGTCCCCGCAACCGCAATCGATCAGCTTCAGGATCCGCTTGAGGTGAGCGAACAGCATCTCGACTTTCTTTCGATCTTTGCGCGATTGCTTGTAATGACGGGTCTTGGCGATAGCGCGAGCCACATCGCGTGCAGATTCATGAATGCTGCGAGTGATCTTGCGAATCGGCGTGTTCGGACAGCAGCGCGACTTCATCGGGCAAGCCGCGCAATCGGATTGGCTGGACCGATAGATGATGGTGTCGGCCTTGGTGATGTGGGTACGCGGGTTCTGGAATGGGCGCCATTCACTGCGCAGCGCATAGCCCTGCGGGCAGCGGTATTCGTTGCGCTGTTCGTCCCACTGGAAGTCGCTGCTGGACAACGTGTCGTCTGCGCGTTGAGTCTTGTCCCACACCGGGACGTGCGGCTCGATCTGCTTCTCGTCCACCATCCAGCCCAGCATCGCCGCAGTACCGTAAGCGGTATCACCGATCAAGCGCTGAGGCTTCAGATCAAAGCGCTCCTCGACCCGATCGATCATCGTCTTCGTGGCATCGTTCTCTTCGGTGCGATGCGCCGCGGTTGCCTCAACATCGACGATGACGCCGGCATGGATATCCACCAGATAATTGGTCGAGTAGGCGAAGAACGCCGGGCCTCCGGGAGCCGCAGTCCAGCGCGCTGCCGGGTCGGTCAGCGAGATGTTCTTCGGCGTCGCTCCGATCTGGCCGTCTTGCTCCAGCGCCTGCAGATACTCGCGTACCGCTCGCGTGCCGAGCTGCCGGGTTGCTCCAGTCGATCCCTCCCTCGCTTGGAACACCGCGGCGGCGGTTGGCATCGGCCTTTACGATGCTCGCATCGACCGCGAACCCTTCGCCTCGCACCAGTCCTTCGGCCATGCAGCGGCGCACAACGCCCTCGAACACGTGGCGGAACACATCGCTCTCGCGGAACCGGCCATGCCGGTTCTTCGAGAAGCTCGAGTGATCCGGGACCTTGTCTTCAAGCCCGAGCCGGCAGAACCAGCGATACGCCAAGTTCAGGTGCACTTCTTCGCACAGCCGCCGCTCCGAGCGGATGCCGAAGCAGTAACCGACCAGCAGCATCCGGATCATCAGCTCCGGATCCACCGACGGGCGGCCCGTGTGGCTGTAGTACGCTGCAAGGTGTTGGCGCAGATCCGCCAGATCGAGAAATCGATCAATGCCGCGGAGCAGATGGTCCGCGGGCACGTGCTCGTCGAGGTTGAAGGAATAAAACAGTCGGTCTTGCTTGCCGCTGTGTTGTCCCATCATGCAGGTGCGCTCCCTTCGCTGCTCCTGCAATTAAGACCTTGAAAACACAGTACCGTTCAATAGTTTTTCAACAGAATAGACCCAAAGCGGGCCGTTCGCCTTCCCCATAGCAGTCGCTGAAGGGGCGCAAAGCGGACGATCATGCCGCCACGTTGCCTAAGACTGGCTGCTCAGGGCATTCTCGCTGCCCGAACAAGATCGAGAGAGGGAGGATGGGGCCGTGCCGCCAACCGCGAGGACGCCGAGAGGAGCGGTGTGCCTGAGCTATGCCTCGCAGAACGGCGAGGCCCCCAAGCGCATCTGCGATGCGCTGCGCACGGCTGGCATCGAAGTCTGGTTCGACCAGAGCGAGCTACGGGGCGGAGATGCCTGGGATCTCAAGACCCGAGAGCAAATCCGCACTTGTGCGGACTTCGTATCGATTGTCTCAACGCACTCGCAGTCACAACTCGACGGTCACTTTCGACGGGAATGCAAGCTCGCTGCCGATCGCACTCAGGACACGTGCGCATGAACGAGGATCGCTCGATCCTCACTCGAGCGGCCACGCCGCCCGATCAGACACTGATGTATGGGCCGGAGCCCGAGCAGTTCGCCGACATCCGCTCGGGGGCGGGAGCCGAACAGCGGCCGCTGCTGATGCTGGTGCACGGAGGATTCTGGCGTCCCGCCTACGATCGGCTGCACCTCGCATCCCTATCCGTAAGACTCGCCGGGATCGGCCACACGGTTGCCACGATCGAGTATCGCCGCCTTCCCGGCAAGCCGGCACATACTTGCGACGACATGCGCCGAGCCTTGGAGTGTCTGCCCATCACACTGAAGTTGCGCCATGACGGGCGGGTGATCTTGATGGGCCACTCGGCCGGCGGTCACCTTGTGCTCTGGGGTGCATCGCAGGTGGCGGTGCCTCGCTTGACCGGTGTTCTCGCACTCGCGCCGGTAGCTGATCTCGCGCTCGCCATGCAGCTGAGTCTCGGCGACGGCGCGGCGGCGGCTTTCCTCGGACCGAGCACATACATGCGGCGCGCTACGATCCGCGCCGGTTGCCAACCCCCAGCATGAAAGCTTGCATCGTCCATGGTGAGTCGGACGAGATCGTGCCAATCGCCGTGTCCGAATCATACGTGAGGAGTCATCCGGCCACGAAGCTCATGCGGCTCCCGATCACGGGGCACTTCGCGCTCATAGACCCAGAGTCCGGGGCGTGGTCTGCGGTCAGCCGCGAGCTCCAAAGTCTGGCCGAGTGAGTCAGTCAGGACCGTCGGTATCCGGCCCAAGCGTTCGGATGACCCTCCTGGTAGCGGCCATCGAGGATGAGATTGGCTGCAGTTCCTAAGGAACCCCCCCGCGCGCCGGAGACCATCATGGGTGCGGCGCGGCGACTGCGGGTTAGCTGGCGGGGACAGAAAGTGGGGACATGGCACGCACCGTTCGCATGACGGTAGCTCTATGTGCGCCCGCTTTCGGTACTCAACGATAGCCTCGGGACGACTTCACGCGCGAACAGCTGAATCGAGCGGGCAGCCGCCTCGAGGGGCATGCTGCCGAACACCATCTGACACGCGACATAGTTCACTCCTGTATCGCGAACGAGATTCTCGATGTACGTACGCACCGTCGTCGGCGATCCAGCGATGCCATGGCCGAGGGCCAGGAGTTCATCAAAGCGTTGCGGGTAGGCGGCCCCAAGCGGAAAGGCGACGCCGCACCGCTGCCAGAGAAACTCCATTGACTCGCGCCACGGCTGATAGGCTTCGCCGGCGATGTGCTGCGCAGCGCCGTCGGTCTCAGCCACCACAATATGGCGGATAATGCCGATCCGCGGCAGGTCGCAGGCTGCGCGCCCGGCCGCGACCCAATCACGGCGGTAACGTTGAGAGATATCCGTGGCGCGTGACGTCGGTCCCAGCGAGACCACGTTGACCGCGCGCGGGACTGCCCAATCCAGGCCTTCGACGCTAGCGGCGCCATACCAGATCGGCGGATGCGGGCGTTGGAGCGGCTTCGCGCGTACGAGATAGTCATTGAACTTGAAAAACCGGCCCTCGAAGTTCAGCACCTCGTTGGCGCAGGCTTCCATAAGGACGGCAAACGCTTCGTGGTACATAGCCTGTGCCGTTGCCAACTCCGCGCCCACCCCATAGCGGTGATGCTCGAACAATGCGCCTCCCTTACCGACCCCGAGCTCTAGACGTCCACCGCTGAGATGATCGAGCAGGCAGATCTCCTCATACAGGCGCAGCGGGTGATGCAGCGGGAGCACGTAGACCAGCGGACCGAATCGAATGCGCTTAGTGCGCTCGGCTACTGCGGCGAGGAACACACTCGGGCAGGGGATTGTGCCGAGCGGCGTCGAGTGGTGTTCGGCAACGTGATAAACGTCATATCCCTCGGCTTCAAGCAGCCCGATTAGCTTCAGGCGATCCTCGAGTTGCTCCCCAAGGGGCTTGCCGTTGTAATCAACATGATCGAAGCAGCCGAATTTGAGCATAGTTAGAGACCTATGCCGCTTCGCTATCCGTGGCGGGACCGCAAATTCGGACTCAGGAGCACCGTGACTCCGCCGGCTCGCCAGCACAATCTGTGTGAAATATCACGCAACGAACTCCAAGTGGGCAGGGTGATGGGCATATTCTCTGGGCGTGGGCCGTGCTAGCGAAGACTATCAACAGACAGGCGGTGGTGACACGCGCTCGGTATTTCATTGGTTCTCCGTAACGGGAACACTCGCTATTGATTGCCGCCGATAATAATCGCAAGGCAGCCCGTTAGATCGAAGGGGCCCAGTGAAGTCGTCATTCTTAGCCAAAAACGCCGCGGACGCCATGGCGCGATGCGGTGCAGTCGAGTGACCGCGTAGCGAAAATTCGAAGCCAGGGACGAAAGGCGAGTTCTGGCCGCCTGCTGACGGATTGCCTGCGGTGCCAGTTCTCACCCGGTTCGGGTCGTCTGAGCGGATAGACGCGCCTGAGTCTCAGATCCAGCGCGCGGCCGCTGCGCCGGTGTCCTCGGGCCGGCTGTTGAAAGCGATGGCCGTATCCGGCGCGGCGCGGCGAATGGCGTTGACCACCGCTTCGAACAGCGACAGCCGGCTCGGTGGCAGACGGACGCCCGCGCCAACCACCACGCAGTCGTAGCGGCCACTGGCCAGACGGCGCTCCACGGTCGGGACCGCGGTCTCGTCGGGGTTGATGAAGCAATTCTCGGCAACCCAGCCCCGCCCGGTCATATCGGCGAGCGCGAGCTTGATTCCAGCGTGGATCTTCTCGGCGGTCATGCCCGGTGGCAGCGCCGGATCTGAGAAATCCACCGTCACCGGATCGAAGCCGACCAACAGAACCCGTTTCATCCGCCATCCCTCGAAAGCGCAACGTAGCGACGTGATGCAGCGCGGCCACCGAAATACAGCAGGCGAGCGCGGATAAGTCAGACTCATGCTATTTGCGGTGTCCGAATCCGTCAAACGCTACGGCGCGATTTCCGTTCTCCACTTGCTGCAGCGTCCTTTTCATGGAGCCATGACCGCAATACCAAGAACGGGAGGCTGCTCAGAACGACGGGTTTTGGCCGTTCGCGCCCTTATCGAACGTGCACTCACGATCCCAAGCCGCCTGCTAGTGCTTCCGAGAGCTGCCAACGGAAATCGGCTAAGTCGAGGGGGCCGCCGGTTTTTTGCTATGGTGGGACATCGGCCGCGGAGGGGACAATGTCGGCGGCGCTGGTGATCGTCTATGCCTGCCTCGCGGCCGTCCAGGTCGCCGTCGTCATCTCCTGGGTGGTCGCCACGCGCAGGCACCGCTGGCCAGTTCGCCCGTCGACCGGCGATGTCGTGATCGGCGGCGTGACGAGCTTCCTCGACACGCTCGGCATCGGGAACTACGCGCAGATCACGGCGTTGTTCAAGCTGCGCGGGCACCCTCCGGACGAGTTGATCCCGGGGACGCTGAACGTCGGCAATGCCGTGGGGATCCTCTTCAGCGCGGCGCTCTTTATCACGGCGATCCAAATCGAGCCCACGCTCCTCATGGCGATGGTCATCAGTGCCGGGGCCGGCGCCTGGATCGGCGCCGGCATCGTCAGCCGGATGCGGCGCCGCGTGATCCAAGTGTTCATGGGTGTGGCCCTGCTACTGGCCGCCGGGTTCTTCACGATGACCAACCTCGGCGTCATCCCGCCGACCGGTTCAGCGATGGGGCTCGCGGGCTGGCGGTTCGCCTTGGCGGTCGTAGCAAATTTCGTCCTCGGCGCGCTCATGTGCGTCGGCATCGGAAACTATGCGCCCTCGATGGCGTTGCTCGCGTTGCTCGGAATGCACCCGATCGCCGCTTACCCGATCATGATAGCGAGCGACGGCGTGTTGATCCCGGTGGCAAGCCTCGGCTTCTTGCGCTCCGGCCGCTTCGCGCCCGGGGTCGCTGTCGGGCTCACTCTCGGCGGAATCGCCGGCACGATCGCCGCGTTTCCGCTCGTGAAGATGCTCGGCGATCACCTTACGTTGATGCGCTGGATGGTCACGGGCGTCATTGTGTATGCGGCCATCGCCATGCTCCGCTCCGCCCGGGCATCCCAGCCCGATGCGCCGGTGCCGACCGTGCCCGAATAGCGTTCTGCCCAGCGGACGCGTACCGACTCTTATGCTTTCGCCCCACGCGTAAGTCCGTAGGCGTCCGATGCCGGCCGTATTGACAGCCCGATCATTACTGCTGATGACCTGCCGGCTAAGTTGCCTGGGCACGGCATCCGTCGAGCGACTGACATTGAGAAGACTCGCTCCTGCACACCGACCATCCGGCTCTGGCCCGGTTGTTGACGGATCAGCCTCGACGCCCGGGAATGGCCCGGGAGCGGCGGTTCCCAGCTGAATTGCCCGCGATCGATGGGCTATGACTCAAGTTGCCCCGGAGTTGCCGGTCGTGAGTGTCCGCTTCCAAGCAAGCTAGCGATAACGAAGAAGCGGTGGAATCCGGGCGCGGTCGTAGGCTAACGTCCGACGTGGATGGCGGTCACCAATCCGGTGGGTGCCAATCTATGGTTTGTCATTGAATGGCTCAGTCCTCCAGTTCCTCTGCGGTTCGACATAGTGGAAATAAGGCCGGATGCCGTCCTCTATGATTTGACCCAAAACACCGTTGCACATTGATGTCACAATAGATCTCAACGGATTCTCGAAATCACGGAAGGGGTGACGCACTTACTTCGGCCAGCTCGCGATCGCCGCGGCGTCCCACTCTTGGATGATGGGCGGGTCGACATTGAAGTTGCTGTAACGGATCCAGTTGGGTCGCACGCGCCAGTACACGAGGCCCGGCCAAGTCTGGCGGGTAGGCCCGTCACGGAAATGCTCGAAATAGTAGGCCTGTACCTCGGGCAACTCCGATTCTGTGGGAATTTCGGCAATGCCTTCGTATTGCACGGTGCATTCATGCTCCCAACCCATAACGAACGCGATGCGGGGATTCTTTATAAGGTTTTGATGTTTGCGCGACTGGGTCACGGTATCGAACACAAGGTTCCCAGCGTTTCGTGACGGCGACGCGGATCGCCGCCGCCTGAGGGGCACCCTCGGGCGTCACGCTGGCCTCGATTACACAGGGCTGGGCGCGCATAAAGGACAGCAGCTGATTTGGGGTTAGGGGGTGATGATGTTCGGTCATGGCGTCCTAAACCGTCGTGCGTACAAGCAACAGCAACAATTGACGGCCGCTCAGGCAGCTGTCAATAGATATTCTGAACGGCGGCCTTCAGGCAAGGCAAATCGCAGCCCACGAGACGGCTTCTGGCCGTGAACTGCCCGATTCCTCCCGAGACCGGCCGTTAGGACAGCGTCGTCGCGAATCGGTACTGCGGCTGCCTATCTGTTTTGGTAGGTCTTCTCGAACATCGCGGGCAGCCCGCCATCGCTGGTGATGACGCGATGCTTGAAGTACCAATGGCCGTCGCGCTTGATGAGTTCATCGTGCTCGCGGCCCTGCTCGACGATTTGCGGCAACGACTGCACAGACGCAGAGTTCACGCCCGTCCAGATGACATCCGCCGTGGCGGCGTCGCCGATGACGACGATGTGAGGATTTGTAAGGAGCATACGGAATGTGCCAGGACGGCGTGGCGTTCCTTCCCTCACCTGCTTGTAGAGCCCCTCGATCGCCTGCTGACCTTTCGCGACGAGCCCATTCACGTCGAGGATGCCGTCTGCGACATAGAAGTTTCCGAAGTCGCCGTGCCCTGCACCGAGGTGGCTATAGTAGTCCACGAGCAGGTCCTCGATCTGCGCCCGATCGATCAGAGTAGTGACTGTCATCGCAGGCTGCTCTGCGAGCGCCGACGCACCTTGCGCACTCAGCATCACGATCAGAGCGATCAAACGAAAATGGGACATTGGTGCGGTCTCCTGTACGTATTGAACGTGGTCTACATCCGCATCACTCGAAGCAATGGCGGATCTGCTGGCTTTTGTCAGGTGGGGTCATGAGGTCGCGCAGATCTACCGCGCTGTCCCAGATGGGGGCGCGACGGAATCGAAGTGCCACGTAACGAGTTGATCGAAACCTCAATTTTACTCCACGCCGATCGAGTTACCCGCAGACTTACCCACATCCCACGGCGACTTGGGACTTTCGCCACGCGCGGTGCGGATGTTATGAACGTGGAGCATCGGATTGTCTGTCCGCTGACATATCGGTGCTCTCCACTCTCCGCGGTTCGAGTCCGGCCGGCCGAAAATGACCCGAAGCTGCCCTTGAGATCAGTCCTAAGCGGTCGGCCGCGCCACAAAGAGCGGACATCGCTAGGCCTCGCGACTAACGACCCACCCCGCGGAAAGGCAAACCCTCCGAAGATGCGGTGACTGGGAGCCCTGTTCCGCTATCCATTCGGCAGGAGCACAATCTTGCCGAGTACTCCGCCTTCGCCCAGCGTCTCATGCGCGGGCGCGCCTCTTCTAGCGGCAACCGTTGCGCAATCAGGGGCTTGATCTTGCTTTCTTTGAGCAGGTTCAACAGCGTCAGCAGGTCATGGCGGAACCACGTTGGTTTGAACCGCATCAGCCACTGGATGCTGTAGGGCACCATGCTCTTCCGACCAGGCTTGAACCAATTGCGGACGATGAACCAACCCAATTCAGCGGACTCACGAATGGAATGACGTCCCTCTCTGCGGAACGCCATGCGTCCCTGACGCATTTTCGACTGGAAGCCGTAGGTCACCACGCGGCCGCCCTCGCGCAGGGCATCGCGCGATCGCCAAAGGTTGTCTCCCCCGATCCCATCGAACACTGCGTCAACGCCGTCACCGGTAAGGCGACGAATCTCGATTACGAAGTCTGCGCTCTTGTAGTCGATGGGGATGCCGCCCAGTTCCTGAACCACTGCGGCTCCCTGTGCCGAGCAGGTTCCGTACATCTTGACTCCGGCCAGCGTCGCCAACTGCAACATCGCGGAGCCGACACCACCCGCAGCCCCGTGGATCAACATACGCTGTCCGGGATGGGCCTTTGCCGACCGATGCAGCATCTGATACGCGGTGATGTAGTTTAACACCACGGCGACGGCCTCCGCAGCGTCCAGTCCCACAGGCACAGGGACAAGCCTGCGCTGAGGCACACACACGTACTGCGCGTAACAGCCGTGAATGGGCATGGCGGCGACTGTCTGGCGCAGCTCGAGACCGGTAACACCTTCGCCAACTTGATCGACGATCCCGACGAGGTCCCAGCCTGGCGTGTAGGGCACGCGGGGCGTTTCAGGATGCACGCCCTCGCGCGCCAGAACGTCAGGTAGACCGACCCCCGCCGCCAACACCTTCACACGTACCTCGCCCGCCTTCGGGGTAGGGATGTCTTCTTCGATGACGGCGATCACTTCTGGGTCGCCATAGCGAGTAACTACAACTCGTTTCTGGTGCATATTCCTGACCCGTGGGCAAGGCGATTCAGTCTGTGCTAATCGGCGCCTACGGCGGCAGCCTCGCATTGACCCGATGCTCTCTCGAACGGCAGGCATTCGCAATTCTCGATGTCCGCAATCAGGAATTCTCAGCGACCACTTGGAATGGCTCCTCCTGACGGTCTGCTGCCTGATTAGGCTCCGCTGTCCCGTGTTGACCCGTCGCCGCCGGTCGCGAAGGTGTCTGCTTTCAGGCTTTCGCCTTACGCCGCCGGCGCGCGCGCTTCCTGAATTGGATTCACAATAACATCCAATTGCGCACTGTGGCACCGTGCGCCCCGTCGTGGCAGGCACAGCAATACCGACGCTAGCGGCCAAAGAGAATCCGGTAGGTGAATTTGCGTAAACCAATACCAGCGTATTGCCGTCGCCTGCGACGCCTCAGTAAAAAAGCAAGCGGAACGTTCTGGTGTAGGACACCACACCTTCAGTGCGCCGCCGCCGAAATGGCGGTCAACCTTGAACAATCATTTGTCCCGCCAGGGTTCGTGGAGCGCTTGACAGTTTCGCCCGAGGGCTAAGGAGGCGGAATTACCTTCCTTGATCGCTTGCTTCAACATCTGCCGGAACTACGTCGGTGTCCTGATGGCCATGAGCCTTCACCGCATGCCGCACGGCAACTTCGATAGTTCCTTCTCGCTGTCGAGCGGATATTGCGATCGTGCATTTGCTCTCCGCGGAAATTCCCTGCAATCGACATTTTCCTAGCCATGGTTGCCTCCGTAAACTTCGAGCAACCACAAACTCCTGCATACTCAGTGATTACGCCGATCCGTTGAACCCATCACCCGTTGCTGACGGTCTCGAGAGTCAGCGAATGCTACTCGAATCGCGCAGAGACTGGTGATTCGATACCACCTGAGAGCCCACTGGCGTGGGCGCGGGCATGATTAACTCGATCCCGTGCCGCCGGCCGATTGCAGGCACCTTGGCCAAGTCGTCAGGACATCGTGCGGACCTCGCCATTTAGGGGCCTCGAAATTCGAACCGGAAGAAACGACTCCGGAAGTGTTTAAGACATAGCTACCACTGTAGCCACCTACGGCGTCGTAAACGACGGGTCCGCAACTGGCGCCAGTGCGGGAGATGTCGGCGTGAAAGTACGAGCCACTGACGAAACCAGTGAAACGATTAAATGTGCTGGACACCGCCGCATTGATGACCTCGGTACTGCCCATCGTGCCGCTGCCGTTGGTGACCGCGCAGGTCTGGGCGAGATTTAATTTGCAGGACACCGCCACATTGATGACATCGGTACTGCCCATCGTGCCGCTGCCGTTGGTGACGGCGCAGGTCTGGACGGGGCTGGTCGGCTGCGTGAACACCGTGACGCTATAGGTGGCACCGCTGGCGATCTGGTGGGAAATGCGATCTTTCCGTCCGCGGCTACGGGAAGATCATCGCCGCCGTTGTCGCGCAGTACCAGTCCGGCGCCGGCCAAACCCGAGACCATTCCGTTAACCGTAAACGCTGGGGGCGGTCCACTACCGCCGCCGCCGCCGCCGCCGCCGCCACAGGCACCGAGCGATAGCGCGGCGAACAATGCCCAAAATGTCAGCAGATGCACGCGATGAGGTTCTAAAGTATTAGGCATGAACCCCCCTATCGTTGTTCGTAACTACCAGCGGCCTGGCCCATCTCGCCGCCGGCTCTGTTAAAGCGCCAGCTCATAGGTTAAGAGTCCGCGGCGGGCGATTTGGCAACCAAAGTTTTCCAGAGCCGGGTAAACGGCAACTTCCGGGCAGGCATTTCGACCGGCTGGATGACCGGTTCTGGCCGATCCGAGCCGTTTGTAATCTAGGTCCCCGCGGCCCCACCCCCCACTGTTCATCTTCCACTGCGTCGCATCCAAGTCTATCCGCCCGACGCTGCGCGGTCCGGGAGGGTGCACCGACAGAAGAACGAGTCTCTAGCGGCGAGACCACGAGGTAACAGCACGTATCGGAGCGTCACCCCAAAGAGCAACATTTGCTAGGGTATGTTTGGGGGTAACTGTGAGCTATCTGGTGAAGGAAGTGGACAAGGACACCGGTCGCACGACGGCCTGATCCGACCCGATCTCAAACACCACACTCGTTGTTCTGGACGGACAACACAGGGCATCCGCCGCAGTGTACCGCGCGTATTCGGCAACCAACCGCCGACCCTCTTGGAGCGTCACCCGATTTAGCGCACCGTCCGCCCGGGCATCCATCGTTCTCGGTGAGAGCGTGCCCGCAAACGCACCGCTTAAGAAGACGAACTCCTGATACGCCCGCGGCCGGCACATCCCATCGTACCCCGCCGCTCCCTGGATCACGAGAATCCCCCACCCGCCCTGATACCCGCCGATCAGGTCCCACCCCAGGTCTGCCAGCCGTTTGTCAGCTTCCGATTCGGGAGCCCTCGTGTGGCTTAGGCAACGCGGATCGACTGGTTCCCCCATTTTAGGCGCGCTCGGAATCGCCGCGCCCGGGGTGTTCCACGAAGCTGGTTTCGATTCGTCGAGCCACGATTCCGGAATCGACCGTGCGGCCTCGGAATTCGCCGGCTCAAACTCGTACGTTCCCCCGTCCGCCATCAAAGACAAGAAGAGATGCGTATCGCGAAATACATACGAACGAATGAACGTCCATTGCTTCGTGATCTGGTCACGCAGAGACGTTTGGGGGCATGTCGCTCGCGTCAAGGCGAGCGGCCCCAGCTCGAGTTGGGCAGTCGATCTAGATACCCATGTCCCGCGACCGCGATGGCAGTCCAGTTGCATTGCGACCGTGTTGTCTGCTCTGAACTCTACGGTGTAGTTCGATCCAACATCTGGCCTGAGGATCTCACCGCTGCCGCCCTTAAACTGAACTAGCTGCCAGACCGTGCCGGAGAGCCCATCCGTTGCGGCCTGTACCGGCGCAAGGAGCCCGACATTCGCAAGACAGAGCGCGGCGACCCGCGTACCCAGGAACTGCCAAGATCTGGATAAGTTCATGGACCTTCTCCGGCAGACCCCTCGGAAGACCGGGTCTATGCCACTCGCCGCGCAAGGACCCGGTCAGTACCTTACTCCAGCTCTCAACGCATACGAAGAACCGGGGTGACGTCAACTGTTCAAAGTACTTAACATGCGTATTTAGAGGACGCAAGGCGCAAAATCCCGCTGTGTGTCTCCCTGAGGTGTGTGGAGATGAATGCGACCATCGGAAGAGTCATCCCGTTTCGCGTTGGCGAATGGCTGCCATCGGATACGGCCCTTCTTGATACGTGGTTGGCAGCGATTATCCAAAAGAGCCTTGCAGAGCAGCGGTCTCTGCATCCTGTGATCGCCGACTTTCGTGACCTCATCGAGGGCGATCCACAAATCTTTATGCTGTTCCAGCAGATGTTCGACCAAGTCCCCCGGAAACAACCCTACAACAAGGACCCCACCGGAAAACCGCAGGTGAGGGACTACCGTCATATGCTCGAGCTCTTGAATACCATCATCACGCACGCGCCTGAGTTCAACCAGTCCGGTCTCGTCGGCTGTCCTATCAACGCGATCTTCGATTGGCCGATGGGGACTGCAGCCGGATTTTCTGCCTTCTTGAACGAACGAGTGAACGTCCAGTTAAAGGTAGTGTTGAATGAGTGGGCCCGATACCTAAGCTCGCATGATTCAACGTACGTCCTGAACCAAGACCCGCACCGGGGCTGGTTTGGCGCAGATGCTCAGAAAGCCATGCCGAACTTTGCCGAGGAGTTCAAGTGCGATCCATGTCAAGCACACTACGGTTTCAAGTCATGGGATGATTTCTTCACGCGCGAATTCCGACCGGGAGTGCGCCCAGTAGCACACCCCAAGGACGATGTGGTCATCCTCAACGCCTGCGAGTCCGCACCCTACCGAATTGCGCGTCACGTCAAACTACACGACAAATTTTGGATCAAATCCCAGCCGTATTCGATCGCGCACATGCTCGCGAACGACGGTCTGGCACCGCTATTCGTCGGCGGAACAGTTTATCAAGCCTACCTGAGCCCCTTCTGTTATCACCGCTGGCACAGCCCGGTAAATGGCAGGATTACAAAAGCGTACGTAAAGGACGGGACCTACTATTCAGAAGCACCCTCGGAGGGGTTTGATCCGGCCGGTCCGAACGATTCGCAAGGTTACATTACGGCGGTGGCGACGCGGGCTCTTATCTTTATCGAAGCGGATAATCCGCATATCGGAATGATGTGCTTCCTGGGCGTGGGGATGTCCGAGGTGTCTTCGTGCCAAATTACTGCGTACGAAGGGCAGCATGTTCACAAAGGCGATCAAATCGGAATGTTTCATTTCGGTGGGTCCACCCATTGCCTGATTTTTCGGCCAGGCGTGAAGCTCCTGTTTGACCATCACGGCCAGACGCCCGGTCTTGACTCAAAAAACATTCACGTCAACGCAAGGATTGCCACCGTATTAACGAATTGATGCTCTCGGTGGAAGCTGCGCGCGATGTGGCTCGCGAGATCGCCAAGACCAGTCTTTACCGGCAATCCCGCAAAGATCGAAGGAAAGTTGAGATGCTGTTCGCTTACTTCAAACGCATCCCGAACCTGGCTCGCTTGAGACTGTGAGCCGGCGCGGCGCGGCCGTGTGCCCTCCGACGCTGGTTCGCGCGTGAAGCAGACTCGGCGTACGGCAATACGCGCGTGCGGAACCGCGGCTAGACTTGGTTCCAGGCGTCCGGCGAACCAGTAACGAGCGCGGAGTGAAGAGCATGCCTAACTTTAGGACTGTTGCCACCGGTATTGCCGCCGCAGCCGGCCTCATGTTGCAGGGTTGTTATCCCTACCCGGCGTACGTGGCCGTTCCGGTCTCGTCGTCCGTTCCCGCGAGATTCGATGCGTCATGGCAGGCGGCCCGTGCCGCGGCTTCTGATGAGGGTGTCCGCATTACCTACGAAGATCGCCCCAGCGGAACCTTGCGCGGCGACAAGGGATCGTCCAGCGTGTTGATTACAGTGGCAACGCAGGCCGACGGATCAATCCATGTCGCATTCTCGGTGACCGGACCATCGTCCCAGGACGTGAGCCTGCAGGATCGTCTGACGAGCGCCTATCAACGGCGCATGGGGCGCTGATCGGGTTGCGCCTTCGGCCGGGCCCCAAGCCGCCCCATGCGAGCGGCCGCTTCGGAGCGGTTAGTTTGCGGACTTCCGCGCAAACCAGTATCACCTCGGAATGGAGGCGACTACCCCGTCGCTGCGAGACGGGTAAGTCCTACGGGCAATTCGGATTGTGCCGCTTCCGGGGATTTCGGCAGGGAGGATACTTACATCCATTGTTGTCCCTTGCGGAGGCGCACATGCTTCACAGTACAAAGAGGTTATTTACGACGATGGCTGGAGCCATAGCATTGTCCGCTGTCTCATCAATGGCGCTTGCTCATACCTACGAGCGCTGCGACGCGGACGGCGATCATTGCGTGCGTATTACCTGCGACAACGATGGGGACCAATGTTGGCGCAAGTCTGAATATAGTAAGAACACAATTTATAGCCGCCCGGGTCGTTGGGTATGCGACTCCGATGGGGACCGGTGTCATTTTGAGTACACCGACAGGAAAGGAAACCCCCACTGGGAGCACCACGACGAGGACGACCACGGCCGATAAACTGGAGAATGCTCACTGCGCTTTACCGCGCGTCTGCGCGTACTTTCGGCCGCATTTCAATTCAACTTAAAAATTGCTTTGACCCCGGGAAAGGATTTTTTCAACAGAATTGCCCTTGTCATAGTCACTCGATTTGATCCGCCGATGCACGCCGAGCTGCCGTTTGCGAGTGGCAGCTTGCTGGCGGGCGTCTGCCCGCACTTGGTCGGCGTCCTGTCCGTAGCCGGTGACTGCCACGGCGCGGTGGAAGTCTTTGCCGGCATCGGCTGCCTCTACGGAGCAAATCTCACATGTTCGGACAATGAAAACGTCTAAACCGGATCAGTCTCACAGCCGCGCGCGGATCAGCGCCTCCGCACGCCTGAGGTCCGGCTCGCCTTCCTCGCCCGCATCGAGTTCCTCGAGGATGCGCGCCTGGATCGCGCCGCGCCGCAGCGCCTCGGCGTAGGGAATTTCGGGGTGAAACATCACCATCGAGTAGCGCGGGATGAAGCGCTGCGGAAACTGCCGCTCGAGCGCCATGGCAATCGCCTTGCGCCGCACGAAGCCGGCGTCGCGCACCGTATCGCGCATCTCGGTGTAGTTCTCGAGCGCCATCTGTGCGATGGCCTCGGTGTTGGGGCGGCGCAGCGCCTCGAAGCGCGCGAAGACTTCCGGCCACTGTGGCGTGCGGCCGGCGAGCTCCGCCAGCACCACGCAGTCCTCGAACGCGGCATTCATGCCCTGCCCATGGAAGGGCACGATGGCGTGCGCAGCGTCCCCGAGCAGGAGCACCCGCCCGGCCACGTGCCAGGGCAGGGTATGCACGGTGCCGAGCTGGCCCTGCGGATGCTGGGCGAACTCGGCGAGCAGGTGCGGCATGCGCGCCGCCGCGTCGGGGAATTCGCGCGCGAACAGCGCCTGCACCGCCTCCGGCGTCGCCAGCGCCGCAAAGCTCACCGCGCCCGCGCGCGGCAGGAACAGCGTCGCCGTGAAGCTGCCATCGGTGTTCGGTAGCGCGATCAGCATGAAGCCGCCGCGCGGCCAGATGTGCAGCGCCTCGCGCTCGAGGGCGTGCCCGCCGCCGCTCGCCGGCGGGATGTTCAGCTCCTTGTAGTCATGATCGAGCCAGTCCTCGCTGACGCGCACCGCGCCCGCCGCGCTCAGGCTCGCACGCAGGGCGGAGCCGGCGCCGTCGGTGCCGATCGTGGGCGTGAGCGCGCTGGCGCCGTGCGCACCGCTCGCCGCGTCGCGCCAGCGCAGCTCATCGCGCGTGAGGTCGGCACCAAGACAGACGCGGTTGAAGTGCACCTGCACCCCGGCGTGGCGCGCGGCTGCATCGATCAGCACGCGGTTCAGGTCCGCGCGGCTGACCGAGTAGATGACCTCGTGCTCGCGCTGCCCGTAGGGCAGCAGGGCGCTGTCGCCGGTCACTTCGTGCACCCGCCGGCCGCGCATCGGGATCAACAGCGGCCGCACCTCGCCCAGGATGCCGGCCGCCTCGAGCGCCGCGAGGCCGCGCGCGGCGAGCGCCAGGTTGATGGAGCGGCCGCGTTCGGGCCGGCTCTGGCGCGGGTCGGGGCGGCGCTCGTGCAGCGTCACCCTGAGTCCGCGCCGCGCGAGGAGCAGGGCAAGCAGCGCCCCCGCCAGGCCGGCGCCGACGATGTTGAGGACGCGCCCGCCGCCCGTCACGCGCGCAGTACCGCTGCGAGCGCCTGCGCGAAGCGCCAGGCGTCCTCGAAGCCGTTGTAGAGCGGCACCGGGGCCACGCGGATGATGTCGGGCGTGCGCCAGTCGACCACCATGTCACGCGCCCCGAGGGCGCTGAACACCTGCCTGCCGTGGGTCGCGCTGCCGGCGATGCGCAGCGACAGCTGGCAGCCGCGCTGGGCGGCCGCGGTGGGCGTGAGGATCTCGACCGCCGGCGAGAGCGGCTCAAGGAGCCGCGCGAGGTAGCCGGTGAGATCGAGCGATTTCGCGCGCAGCGCCGGCAGGCCGGCCTCCGCGAAGAGCGCCAGCGAGGCGATGAGCGGGGCGGTGGCGAACACCGAAGGATTGCTCACCGCCCAGGACGCCGCCCCGCGCGCCGCCGCAAACTGCGGCTCCATGAGAAAGCGCGTGGACTCCTCGTGCCCCCACCAGCCGGCGAGCCGCGCGCCCGGCAGCGCGCCACTGTGGCCGGTGCGCGACTGCGCCTCGGCGTGGCGCTGGTGCACGAAGCAGCCGCCGATGGCGCCCGGCCCGGCGTTCAGGTACTTGTAGCTGCACCACACCGCGAAGTCCGCGTCCGCGGCGTGCAGCGCGAGCGGCACGTTGCCGACCGAGTGCGCGAGGTCGAAGCCGGCGATGCAGCCGTGGGCGTGCGCGGCGCGCGCGATGCGCGCCAGGTCAAACACCTGCCCGGTGCGAAACTGCACCCCGGGCCACAGCACCAGCGCGATCTGCGCGCCGTGCGCGGCGAGGCACGCCTCGATATCGGCCTCCGGCACGGTGTCCTCGCCGGCGCGCGGGGCGAGCTCGAGCAGCGTGCCCTCCGGGTCGAGGCCGTGCCAGGCGATCTGCGAGGCCACCGCGTGCCGGTCCGAGGAGAAGGCGCCGGCCTCGATGAGGATGCGGCGGCGCTCACCGGCCGGACGGTAGAAGCTCGCCAGCATCAGGTGCAGGTTCACGGTGAGCGAGTTCATCGCCACCACTTCATCCGGCTGCGCGCCGGTGAGGGCGGCGAGCCCTGCGGTTGCGTTCTCGTGATACGGCACCCACGGGCGGCGCGCATGCTCGTGCCCCTCGACGCCGAGCTGCGCCCAGTCATCGAGCTCCTGCTCGATGAGCGTGCGCGCCGCGAGCGGCTGCAGGCCGAGGGAATGCCCGCACAGGTAGGTGAGGGGCGCACCGGAGCGGGTGCGGGGCAGCGCGAAGCGCGCGCGCAGCGGGCGCAGCGGGTCGGCGGCATCGCGTGCCCGGGCATCCTCGAGCGTCGGCGCGCTCATGCGGGGGTCTCCAGCGCGTACAGCAGCGGGCGGCTCGGCACCGCGTCCCCGCCGAGCGCCGGCACCTGCAGCTCGAGCAGGTACGCGCCGTCGGCGAGGGTGTCGGGCACGAAGGCGAGCTCGGTGACGGTCGCATCCGGGCGCGTGGCGCCCGCGAGCGCGGTGGCCCCGGGGGCGAGGCCGAAGAAGGCGCGGTGCGCGCTCAGGCGCCCCGCATCGTGCTCGCGATCGAGCGAGGGCAGGTCGATGACCAGGTGCAGGATGGCGCGCTCCACCAGCAGCTGCGCCGCCTCGCGCGACAGGTACGGGGGCACTTGGCCTGTGTAGTCGCGGGTGCGCTTCTCGGTGGGGTTGGGGAGCGTGCGCACGATGAGCGCGCGCGCCTCGTAGGGAGCGCGGCCCCAGGCGCGCTCGAGCGCGCGGCGCGTGATCAGCCGGTCGCTCGCGTGCGGGGCCGGATCGGTGCTCTCGAGGCAGGCAGCGGCGGCTTCCGGTTTCACCGACACCAGAAGCGCCGGGACGAGGCCTGCGGGGGCGACGCGAAAGGCGTCCACGCGCTCGCGCGTGAGGTGGCCGACGCACTCGGTGTGCGTGCCGTTGCAGTGGGGCGTGAGCGTGATGACCTCGCAGTTGCAGCTGGCCCCGTGGGTGACCGCGCCGGTGAACCCACCGACCTCGAGCGGCCGGGCGCTCGCGCCCGGGGCGCCGAAGTGCCGCGGCTGGGGGCCGCGGAAGTCCAGCGGCAGCGCCAGGTCCACCGGCTGCGACAGATCCACGCGCACCTCGCGGCCGCCGAGCACGATGCGCGCGTGCACCCTAGGCGCGCTCCATGACCGTGCCGCAGCGCGCGCAGGTGCGCTTCTGCAGGTTGGCGAAGAAGCGGTCGAACACCGGCGGGAACTGTTTTTCGATGTCCGTCAGCGGGAAGAACTCCTCGTACAGGCGGTGCCCGCAGCGCTCGCAGTACCACTGGAAGCCATCGAGTTCGCCGGCGCGGCGCGCGCGCTCGATGACCAGCCCGACGGTGTTGGCCGGCCGCTGCGGCGAGTGCGGCAGCCCCGGCGGGATGAGCAGCACCTCCCCGGCGCGGATCGGCACGTCCACCTGGCGCCCGTCCTGCATGGTCTTGAGCACCATGTCGCCCTCGAGCTGGTAGAAGAACTCCTGGCCCGGGTCGACGTGGTAGTCCTTGCGGGCGTTGGGACCGCCGACGACCATGATGATGAAGTCGCCGTCGCGGAACACGCGCTTGTTGCCCACCGGCGGCTTGAGCAGCGCCCGGTTGGCCTCGATCCACTCCCGGAAATTGAAAGCGTGCAGGGATTCCATGTGCCCTCCGTGCGGTTCGCGTATGTTACGCGCAGCCGCGCTTGGCGGCAGGAGGTGCGGATGCTGTCTCGATCAGGCGATCAGCGCGCGCTGCGCGCCGCGGTACTGGGGCTCCTCGGCGTGCTGCTCGCCGGCTGCAGCCACCTGCACTGGCCCTGGCACCATGCGCCGCCCCCGCCCCCGGCACCGGTGCACGAGGTCGATATCGCCGGCGCGGGCGCTGGAGAGCGTCCCTCAGTACTGGAAGCGCAACACGCTGCTGATCGACATCAGCACGGCGCACGGCAGCGGCAGCTTCACGGTCAGGCCGATCGAGGGCACGACCTGGCCGGTGCGCGTCGCCCTGCGCGTGACGCCCGGGGCGATCGAGGCGCTGGAAGTGACCGGCGCGCAGCGCCTGCGCCTGCCGATCAGCAGCGGCGGCGCGGCGCCGATCGACCTGGAACTGCCCCCCGGGGTGTACACGGCGAAGACCCCCGAACTTACCGTGCACTTCGGCCCGCCGCCGCCCTAGGCCGCCCGCCGCCGGATTACGCGCTGATGCGCTGGTGCTCGGCGCACGGCACGCTGAGCGGCGCGCGTTCCTCGTCGAGGTCGTAGGCGGTGAGCGCACCACCCCACACGCAGCCGGTGTCGAGCCCGACGATGCCGGCGCGCTGCACCAGCCCGAGCGCCGACCAGTGCCCGAAGATCACGCGCGCCGTGCGGCTCTCGCGCCCGGGCTGCTCGAACCAGGGGCGCAGCGCCGCGGGCGGGGCGGGCGGTGCGCCCTTGAGCGCGACGTCGATGTGGCCGTCGGCGCTGCACAGGCGCATGCGCGTGAGGACGTTGATGGTGAAGCGCAGCCGCTCGTAGCCGCTGAGGCCGGGGTCCCAGGCCTCCGGCTCATCCCCGTACATATGCGTGAACAGCGCCTGCGGGTCGCGGCGCAGCGCCGCGCCGACCTCGGCGGACAGTTGCAGCGTCATCGCCACGCTCCACTGCGGCACGAGCCCGGCGTGCACCATCAGATCCGCGCCCTCGGCGTACGCCAGCGGGCAGCCGGCGAGCCACTCGAGCAGCGTGTCGCGGTCGCTCGCAGCGAGCACCGCGTCCAGGGTGTCGGACCTGCGGCGCCGGTGCACCCCGTAGGCGAGGGCGAGCAGGTGCAGGTCGTGGTTGCCGAGCACGATGGCGGCGTTGTCGCGCAGCGCGTGCAGCAGGCGCAGTGTCTCGAGCGAGCGCGGGCCGCGGTTCACCAGGTCGCCGACGAACCAGAGCCGATCGCGGTCGGCCGAGAAGCCGACCTTCTTCAGCAGCGCGCGCAGTTCCCGCTCACAACCCTGGACGTCCCCGATCGCATAGCGCGTCACTGCAGGATTCCCGGCATCGCCAGCCGGAACGGTTGTATCGGCGCGTCGAAGTGCGCCCCGTCGTCACCGAGCATCTGGTAGCTCCCCTGCATCGAGCCGACCGGGGTCTCGATCACCGTGCCGCTGGAGTAGCGGAACCCCTGGCCGGGCTTAAGGTAGGGCTGCTCGCCCACGACGCCGTCGCCGCGCACCTCCTCGACCTTGCCGTTGGCGTCGGTGATCACCCAGTGGCGCGTGAGCAGGCGCGCGGGTACCTGGCCCTCGTTGCGGATGGTGATGGTGTAGGAGAAGACGTAGCGCCCCTCGCGCGGGTCGGACTGCTCATCCAGATAGCTCGTCTCCACGTCGACCCGGATCTTGTGTTCGGAAGCGCTCATGCGGTGATTCTACCGAAGGGCGCCTAGGACCTGGTCGCGCGCATGGCCAGCACGTCGCAGGGCGCAGCGTGCAGCACGGTGTCCTCGGTGAGGTTCACGAGTATCGAGAGGCCATGGCGCTCGCGGCTGCCGAGGATGATGAGGTCGGCCTTGCGCTCGCGCGCCACGCGCACGATCTCGCTCTTGACGTTGCCGCTCTCGACGCGGCAGGCCGCGCGGTCCAGGCCGAGCTCGGCCGCCAGCGCCTGCAGGCGCTGCTCGGAGCGCTCGACCAGCTCATCCTCCATCTGCACCGAGGGCAGCAGCGTTTCGCCCATCGGCTCCACCGGCACGAACTCGACCACGTGCAGCAGTTCGAGCTGCGCTCCCAGCGCCTGGGCGAGCGCGGCTGCCCCTGCGGGCGATCGCGAGGCTGTCATCGGTCAGGTCGACGACCAGCAGGATGTGACGGTACAACGCCATCAAGGGTCTTCCGGGGAAGTGCGTATTGTCAGCGAAGACTAACGTTACGGACGCGCCCGGTCGAGAGTCTGGGCCAGGGTGTTGAAGGACTCGGGCGTGAGCGTCTCGGGGCGTGCGCCGGGGTCCAGGCCGCAGGCGCTGATCTCCTCGCGCGTGAAGAAGGCGCTGAGTGCGTTGCGCAGCGTCTTGCGGCGCTGCGAGAAGGCCGCGGCGACGACGGGCGCGAAGTGTGGGCTCACCGCAAAGCGCGGCGTGCGGCGCACGGTGGCGCGCACCACCGCCGACCACACCCGCGGCGGCGGCTGGAACGCCCCCGGGCCGACGTCGAACAGCCGCTCCACGTCGAGCGCGGGGCTGAGCATGATCCCGAGGCGCCCGTAGTCCCGGCTGCCGGGGGCCGCGGCGAGGCGCGCCACCACCTCCCGTTGCAGCATGACGTGCAGGTCGATGAGCGCGTCGGCCTGCTCCAGCAGGTGAAACAGCAGCGGGGTGGAGATGTTGTAGGGCAGGTTGCCGACCAGGCGCAGCCGGCCGCCGCGCACGCGCGCGAGCGCGTTGAAATCAAACTCGAGCACATCCGCCTGGTGCAGCTGGCAGCGCGGGGAGTCAGCGAACTCCGGCTGCAGGCGCGCCGCCAGGTCGCGGTCGATCTCGATCGCGTCCAGGGTCACCCCGCGCGCGGCCAGGAGGTGGCGCGTGAGGGCGCCGTGGCCGGGGCCGATCTCCACCAGGTGCTCGCCGGGTTGCGGCGCGAGCGCGCGCGCGATGCGCTCGATCACCCCCGGGTCGTGCAGGAAGTGCTGGCCGAAGCGTTTGCGGCGCGGGGGACGCGGCGCGCCGCCGGCCGCGGTCATCCGTGCCGCTGCGCGGCGAGGCGGCTCGCGAGCCGCAGGGCAGCGCCCAGGCTTCCCGCGTCGGCGCTGCCGGTGCCGGCCAGGTCGAGCGCCGTGCCGTGATCGGGCGAGGTGCGCAGGATCGGCAGCCCGAGCGTCACGTTGACCGCGCGCTCGAAGGCCACGTGCTTGATCACCGGCAGCCCCTGGTCGTGGTACATGGCGAGCACGGCATCGAAGTTCTTAAGGATCCGCGGCACGAACACCGTGTCCGCCGGCAGCGGGCCGTGCACGTTCAGGCCGCGCGCGCGCGCGCGCTCGAGCGCCGGCTGGATGATGGTGAGCTCCTCGTCGCCGAGGTGCCCGCCCTCGCCGGCGTGCGGATTCAGGCCGCACACGGCGATGCGCGGCGCGCGGATGCCCCACCAGCCCTCGAGCGCCTGCGCCAGCGTCGCGAGCGTGTGGCACAGCGACTCGACGCTCAGCGCCCCGCTCACCCTGGCGAGTGGCAGGTGCGTGGTGGCGAGCGCCACGCGCAGCTCGCCACCGGTCAGGAGCATCACCGGCGGGCCGCCGCCGGCGCGCGTCGCCAGGTACTCGGTGTGGCCGCTGAAGGCGATGCCGGCCTCGTTGAGGAGGCTCTTCTGCACCGGCGCGGTGACGAGCGCGGCGAATTCCCCGGTGAGTGCGCCGTCGATCGCCAGATCCAGCAGCGCGAGCACGTAGCGCGCGTTGCGCACATCCGGCCGCCCGGCGACGCTTGGCACCGCGAGCGGCTGGTGGGCGACGGCGAGGGTGCCGGGAACGTGCGGGACCGGCGTCGCACCGGGGACGTAGTCGCAGCAGCCTCACCGGCAGGCGCAGCTGGCGGGCGCGCTCGGCGAGCAGCGCGCGATCCCCGAGGCACACCAGCTCGCACGGCAGTTCCTCGGCGGCGAGCGCCAGGCACAGTTCCGGGCCGATGCCGGCCGGCTCGCCCGAGGTGAGCGCGATGCGGGGCGTCTTAGGACTTGTACTCGACGTAGGCTTCGTCCCGCATGTGGCGCAGCCACAGTTCCGTTTCCTCGTCCGCCTTGCTGGCGCGGATCGCCTCCATGGCCTGGCGGCGCTTCATCTCGACGGTGTTGTCGAAGCGGCGGTGGCCCAGGAGCTGCGCGATGTGCCAGCCGAACTGCGTCTTGAAGGGCTCGCTGATCTCGTTGTCCTTCAGCGAATTGATGACCTTCTCGAACTCCGGCGTGAACGTGCCCGGGCCCGACCAGCCCAGATCCCCGCCGTCGACCGCCGAGCCCGGATCCTCCGACACCGTCTGCGCCAGTCCCGAGAAGTCCTCCCCGGCGAGGATGCGCTCGCGCAGCTTGGTCAGCTTCTGCTTGACGGTCGCATCGTCGGCGAGCTCGTTGGTCTTCATGAGGATGTGGCGCACGTGGACCTGGTCCTCGACGGTCGCCTGGGCGCCCGCACCGCGCACCTCGTTCAGGCGGATGATGTGGAAGCCGGTCGGCGTGCGCAGCGGCTCACTCATCTCGCCCGGCTTGAGCCTGGCGATGATGTCGGCGAGGAAGGTCGGCAGCTCGCTCCCCTTGCGCCAGCCGAGCGCACCGCCATCGAAGGCCGTCTGGCTGTTCGAGTAGGCGACCGCGAGCTTGGCGAAGTCCTCGCCCCCCTTGGCGCGCTCGTAGATGTCCTGGGCGCGCTTCTGGGCCGAATCCACCTGCGCCGGGCTCGCCTCCTGGCCGACGGCGATCAGGATGTGCGACACGTTGTACTCGTTGCGCTCGGAGGGGGTCTTGGCCTGCTTGTCCAGAAACTGGTCGATCTCGCGCGAGGTCACGTTGATGTGCTGCAGCACGTCGCGCTGGCGCAGCAGCTGCAGGGTGATCTCGCGACGGATCTCGTCGCGGTAGGTGGGGTAGTCGACGCCCTGCTTGGCGAGCGCATCGGGCAGCTGCGAGAGCGTGAGGCCGTTGCGCTTGGCGACGTCCTGCAGCGCCGCGTTCACCTGTTCGTCGGGCACCTTGATGCCCGCCTTGTTGGCGCGCTGCACCTGCAGCTCCTGCAGCACCAGCCGCTCGAGCACCTGCTGGCGCAGCACGTTCTGCGGCGGCAGCTCGAGCTTCTGCTCGTGCAGCCGCTCGCTCACCGCCGCCACCTCTGCGTTGAGGTCACTGTTGAGCACCACGCCGTCGTTCACGATGGCGACCACGCGGTCGAGCATGTCGCCCTGGGTGGCCAGTTCGCGCGTCTGGGCGCGCGCGGCCATACCGTGGAGTGCGAGCAGGGCCGGGCCTGCGGCGCAGGCGAGAATCGTCAAAAACCGACGCATGATCAAAGAGTTCCTTACCAGATGGTCTTCAGAGGCCCCTGAGTGCGGGGGGTGGCGGCCTCGGGGGGCCGGTAACCGCGGATTTCCCCGGTGAGGAAGGCGTCCGACGCCGATCCGACACTGGCCAGGCCCGCGAGTTCCAGCTGCAGCCAGATCCCGGTGTCCTGGCTGCCGTCGTGGTTGTTCACGAAGCGCCGTGCTCCCAGGCGCACCCGCCAGCAGCAGGAGCGGTATTGTAACCCCACAAAGCGCTCCAGTTCCCCGCTGGTCTCCACCAGGTTCCCCGGCAAGGTCGCAGTGCCCCCCACATTGATGTAGTCGCGCAGGGCGTAGATGTCGCGCGCGAATATCTCCCAGTTCTTGTAGACCGGCCAGGCGCCTGAGAGCTCGAGCTGGTCAAAACCCTGCCAGTACGGCTGCTGCCCCGGCTGCTGCGCCGGGATGAACTGGAAGCGCTCGTAGCGGTAGGCGAAATTGATCACCGCGTCGTCGGCGGGCTTGTACTGCAGGTTGAGCAGGGTGCGCTCGCTGGTCGAACTCTGCGGGTCCCACTGCACGCCGATGTTCGCGCTCCAGTCCTGGAAGGCGGTCAGGGCGATCTGGGCGACCAGGTCCGAGCGGTTGCCGGTGGCCGGCGCCTCGTACGGCAGCGTCACGCGCGGGGTCTGGAAGTAGTAGGACTCCCCGAAGGTGGCGGCCAGGAACTGGCGTCCGTCGGCCGCATCCAGCAGGCGCGAGGTGACCCCGACGCTCACCTGGTTGGCGTCGCTCATGCGGTCCGCCCCCACGTAGCGGTTGGTGCGGAACAGCTCCACCGGGTTTAAGTCCGGCACCGCCGTGTCGAACACCGGCAGCTGATCCTGGTTGCGGTAGGGCACGTACAGGTACAGCAGGCGCGGCTCGAGCGTGAGCTTGCGCTGGTCGTGCGAGCCGGCGTAGCGCTCGAACTGCATCCCGGTGTCGAGGCTCGCGACCGGCAGGGCGCGCGAGGGCGCGCGCTCGTACTGCCCCACGGCGAGGGTGTCGAGCTCGTACTGCGTGAGCCGGTAGGCGAACGTCGGGCGCACGAAGTAGCCCGGGCCGGTCAGATCGAGCCCGACGCGCGGGGTGGCGTCCGCGCGCCAGCCGTTGTTGTCCGGGCCCGGGATGGAGCGGTGGAAGTCGACCACCTCGGAGTTGAACCCGTAGCGCAGCGCCAGGGCGGGGCCGACACCATAGTCCGCATCCACCAGCAGGCGCGGCAGGCGTGCGTAGGGGCGCTGCGATTCGGCGAGGTTGATGATGTCGAGCGTCTGGTACTCCTGCACCTCGCCCTCGACGCGCCAGTGCTCATCGCGATAGGCGAGCTCGGCGCTGCGGTTCAGGAACGCGGTGCTCGCCCCTTCCGGCCCCTTGGCGAAATCCTCGAAGTACTCCGTATCGCTCACGTTCTCCGCATTGAGCGTCAGGCGCACATTGTCGGGCAGGTCGGCCACATCGAGCAGGCGCACGCGGCTGCGGCTCGCCCCGAAGCTGCTGTCGTAGGGCAGGTAGTTCCAGTCGAGCTCGCCGCGCTGCCGCTCGCTCAGGTAGCGCAAGTCCCCGCCCAGGTCGATGCCGCGCCGGGTGTACTCGGTGGGCAGGAAGGTGAAGTCGGCGTTGGGCGCGATGTTCCAGTAGTACGGGACCGACAGCTCCACCCCGCCGGTGGAGGTGTTGGCGATGGTCGGAAAGAGAAAGCCGCTCTTGCGCTCGCTGCTCAGGGGGAAGGACACCCACGGCAGGTACAGAAGCGGCACGCCCAGGAAATCGATGTGGGCGTCATGCCCGGTGCCGATGTTGGTGCGCGTGTCGAGGGTGATGTCCTTGGCCTTCAGCTCCCAGGCGGTGTCATTCGCCGGGCAGGTGGTGAAGGTCACGCCCTTGAGGTCCAGCACCCCCTGGGGGGTGAGGGTCATGTCCTGCGCCGTGCCGCGGGCGCTGCGCTGCGCGAGGCTGAACTGCGCCTGGCGGAATGCGGCGCCGGTGGCCGCGTTGTAACTGCCGCCGGCCCCGGTGACGTGCACCAGCGGATCGCGGTAGTCGATGTGCTGATCGGTGTGCACCGTGCCCTTGCGTGCGGTCGTAGTCCATCTCCTCGGAGCGGATCTGCCGATCGCCCTGGGTCGCCACCACGTTGCCGTGCAGCGTGCCCTTGCCGTCGACCCCCACGGTCGCGGTATCACTGGTGATGTCGACCGGGCCACCCGCGGCGGCGCGCGCGGGCGGCGCGGCCGGCGGCGGCCGTGCCGCCGCGATGCTCAGATCCAGCTGCGACGGGCACGGCGGCTCGGCGCCCCAGGCCGCGGGCGATAGACCCACGCACGTCAGCACGGCGGGGAGGAATGGGCTCGAACGCGGCATGAAGGGCGGCATTATAATGGCGTGCCCTACCCACGCGGACCGAAAAACCTCGCCGCTTCACATGCTTGAGACCGACGCGCGACTCGCGCTGATTCAGGATTGGCTGACGAGTGCGCTGCGCCTCAAGGTCCGCGCGCTCGAACCGGCCTCCAGTGACGCCAGTTTCCGGCGCTACTTCCGCGCTTTTACCGAGGGCGCGACCTACATCGTCATGGATGCGCCGGCGGACAAGGAGGACGTGAGGCCCTACCTCAAGGTCACCGCGCTGCTCGAGCCCCTCGGCGTGCACGTGCCGCACGTGCACGCGCAGGACGTCCCCCGCGGGCTGCTGCTGCTGGAGGATCTGGGCACGACGCCGTACCTGGCGCGCCTTGCGGCCGGGGATGATCCGGAGCCGCTGTACGCCGACGCGCTCGCCGCACTGGTGAAGATCCAGGTCGGCGGCGCCCAGGCGAGCGCCGCGCTCGCGCCCTACGGGCGCGCGGAGCTCACGCGCGAGATGGCCCTGATGCCGGAGTGGTTTCTGGCGCGGCACCTGGCGCTCACGCTCACGGCCGTGGAAGCGCAGCTGTTGCAGTCAACGTTCGAGTTCCTCACGCGCGAGGCGCTCACGCAGCCGGCGGTGTTCGTGCACCGTGACTACCACGCGCGCAACCTGATGCGCGTGCCGCACGCCAACCCGGGCGTCATCGACTTCCAGGACGCGCTGCGCGGCCCGGTCGGCTACGACCTCGTGTCGCTGCTGAAGGATTGCTACATCGCCTGGCCGCGTGCACGCGTGGTCGGCTGGGTGCACGCCTATCGCGCGCGCCTTGCAGCCGCCGGCGGCCCGGTCGGTGCGGATGCGCCGCAGTTCCTGCGCTGGTTCGACCTCATCGGCGTGCAGCGGCACGTGAAGGTGCTCGGGATCTTCTGCCGCCTGTGGTACCGGGACGGCAAGTCCGGCTACCTCCCTGACCTGCCGCGCACGCTGGCCTACGTGCGCGAGAGCTGCGCGCTGTACCCCGAACTCGCGCCGTTCGGTGCGTTCCTCGAGTCGCGCGTCGTGCCGCAGCTGCCCGCCGCGCAGGCGCGCGCACTCGCGCCGCCGGCCGCCGCGGGAGCGCGCCCGTGAGGGCGATGGTGCTCGCCGCCGGCCGCGGTGAGCGGCTGCGCCCGCTCACCGATACGCTGCCGAAGCCGCTCGTGGCCGTCGGCGGCCGCCCGCTCATCAGCTGGCACCTCGCGGCGCTCGCGCGCGCGGGCGTGCGCGAGGTGGTCGTCAATCTGTCCTGGCTCGGCGAGCGGCTGCGCGCCGCCCTCGGGGACGGGCGCGAGTTTGGCGTGACGATCCGCTACAGCGAGGAGGGGCCGGTGCCGCTGGAGACCGGAGGCGGGATCCTGCGGGCGCTGCCGCTGCTCGGCCCGGAGCCGTTTCTGGTGGTCAGCGGCGACGTCTGGACCGACATCGACTTCGCCCGCGTGCAGCTGGAGCCGGACGCGCTCGCGCACCTCGTGCTCATCCCCAACCCGCCGCACCACCCGCGCGGGGACTTCGGCCTCGAGGGTGACCTCATCGTGAGCGCCGCTCAGGGGCGCCTCACCTACGCCAACGTCGGCCTCTACCGCCCGGAGTTCTTTGCCGGCTGCCCGGCGGGCCGCTTTCCGCTCATCGAGCCCCTGAACCGCGCCATCGCCGCGCGGCGGGTGCGCGGGGAAGTGCACCGCGGCGCGTGGTGCGACGTCGGCACCCCCGAGCGGCTCGCCGCCCTGAACGAGCGGCTCGCCGCGGTACAATGAGGGGCCATGTCGAGCCTCAAGGGCATCCCGGTCGTCTCGGAAGCCGCGCGTCCGCGCAGCGGCGATAAATACCTTACACCTCAAGGCTTTACGGCCGTGCGGGACGGCATCAAGGCGCGCGCGGCAGCCGCGCCGGGCCCCGCGCGCGCGCAAGCCCCCGTGGCTGAAGGCGCGCGCCCCGACCGGTGGCGGCTTTAGCGCCGTGCGCGCGCTCGTCCGGGAGCATCGCCTCGCCACGGTGTGCGAGGAGGCCAAGTGCCCGAACATCGGTGAATGCTGGAACGCGGGCACCGCCACTCTCATGCTCATGGGCGCGGTGTGCACGCGGGCGTGCCGCTTCTGCTCGGTCGACACGGGCAACCCCCACGGCTGGCTCGATCCGGAGGAGCCGCAGAACGCTGCGCGCACGGTCGAGCTCATGAAACTGCGCTATGTGGTGCTGACCTCAGTCGACCGCGATGACCTTCCCGACGGCGGCGCGGCGCATTACGCCGCCTGCGTGCGCGCCATCAAGCAGCGCAGTCCCGACACGGCGGTGGAGGCGCTGACGCCGGACTTTCGCGGCGTGCTGGCGGATGTCGCCACGGTGGTGGACTCAGGGATCGAGGTGTTTGCGCAGAACATCGAGACCGTGCGCCGCCTCACGCACCCGGTGCGCGACCCGCGGGCCGGCTACGATCAGACCCTCGCGGTGCTCGCGGCCGCCAAGCGCCATCGCGCCGCACTTCTCACCAAGAGCAGCCTCATGCTCGGGCTCGGGGAGAGCGACGCGGAGATCCTGGAGACGCTCGCGGACCTGCGCGCCGCCGGGGTCGATCTGGTGACGCTCGGGCAGTACCTGCAACCGACCGCGCATCACCTGGCGGTGCAGCGCTTCGTGGCACCGGCGGAGTTCGACCGCTACCGCGCCCAGGCACTCGCGCTCGGGTTCCTCGAGTGCGTGGCGGGCCCGCTGGTGCGCTCCAGCTACCGCGCCGAGCAGGCGCTGAACCGCAACAACGCCGGGCTCGATAATGCCTGCCTGACCCCATGAGCGCCGCCCTCGCAGTCCCCGGGGCGCGCCCCGCCGCGCGCGCGGCGCCCGCGCCGGCGCTGATCCGCCGCCTCGGGCTGCTCGAGTACGAGAGTACCTGGCGCGCCATGCAGCGCTTCACCGCCGAGCGCACCGCGGCGACGCCGGATGAGATCTGGTTCCTCGAGCACCCGCCGGTCTTCACCCTCGGGCTGAACGCGAGCCGCGCACACCTGCTCGCACCGGGTGAGATTCCGGTGGTGCAGATCGACCGCGGCGGCCAGGTGACCTACCACGGGCCGGGGCAGCTGGTGGTCTACCCACTCATCGACCTTCAGCGCGCCGGACTCGGCGTGCGCGATTTCGTCACGGCGCTGGAGAACGCGGTGATCGCGCTGGCGGCCGACTACCACATCCGTGCCGCGTGCCGGCGCGGCGCCCCCGGGGTGTACGTCGGGCAGTGCAAGCTCGCCAGCGTCGGCGTGCGCGTGCGCCGCCAGGGCAGCTACCACGGCCTGGCGCTCAACGTCGCACTCGACCTGGAGCCGTTCGCGCGCATCAATCCGTGCGGCTACGCCGGACTTCAGATGACGCAGCTGGCCGCGCTCGGCGGCCCCGCCACGGTAGCCGAGGCGGCGCAGCGGCTCGAGCCGCACCTGCTCGCGGCCCTGGGGCTGCGCGGCATAACCACTTCATAACCGCGCGCCGACTGACAGCAGGCCGCGGGCGCGGCTAGGATCGCGCGTGCTCTCGCTCCTTAACCGGTACCGTGCCGCCGCGGCCGCGGCGCTCGCCGTGGTGCTCGTGACGCTGCTCGCCGCCTGCCAGCCGCCGGGGGATGCGGCGCGGCGCGTGACGCTGCTCAATGTCTCCTATGATCCGACGCGCGAGCTGTACGTGGATTTCAACGCCGCCTTCGCCCGCTACTGGAAGGCCAAGAGCGGCCAGGACGTGCGCGTCGACCAGTCGCACGGCGGCTCGGGCACCCAGGCGCGTGCGGTGATCAACGGGCTGCAGGCGGACGTGGTGACGCTCGGCCTCGCCGCCGACATCGACGCCATCGCCACGCAGGCGAAGCTCCTGCCGCTGAACTGGCAGAGCCTGCTGCCCGGCAACAGCTCCCCCTACACCTCGACCATCGTGTTCCTGGTGCGCAAGGGCAACCCCCGGGCGATCCACGACTGGGGTGACCTCGTGCGTCCGGGCGTGGCCGTGATCACGCCAAACCCGAAGACCTCCGGCGGGGCGCGCTGGAACTACCTGGCCGCCTGGGCGTGGGCGCGCGGGCAGCCCGGCGGCGACGAGGCGAGTGCGCAGGGAATTCGTGCGGCGCCTGTACCGCAACGTGCCGGTGCTCGACACCGGCGCGCGCGGCTCGGCCATGACCTTCGTGCAGCGCGGGCTCGGGGACGTGCTGGTCGCCTGGGAGAACGAGGCCCTGCTGGTGCTGCAGCAGGTGGGGAGCGAGCGCTTCGAGATCGTGATCCCGTCGATGAGCATTCTGGCGGAGCCGCCGGTGGCCGTGGTGGATGCGGTGGCGCTGCGCCACGGCACGCGCGAGGTCGCGCAGGCCTACCTCGGCTACCTCTACAGCCCCGAGGGGCAGGAGATCATCGCCCGCAACTTCTACCGGCCGCGCGATCCGCAGGTGGCGGCGCGCTATGCGCAGCGGTTTCCGGCCCTGAAGCTGGTCAGCGTCGCCGACTTCGGCGGCTGGGCGGCCGCGCAGAAGACGCACTTCAGCGACGGCGGCGTGTTCGACCAGCTCACCGCGCGCTAGCGGCGCGCGCCTTACTCGGCGATGAGCTTGTAGCCGGCCGCCGCGGTCAGAAGCAGCGTCGGGGCGGCCGGGTCGGCCTCGATCTTCTGCCGCAGGCGGTGCACGAGCTGCTTCAGCAGCTGGCGGTCCCCGCCGCTGCGATGCCCCCACACCTGCTGCAGCAGCCGGTCGGAGTTGACCGCGTGACCGGCGTTCGCCAGCAGCATCTGCAGGAGGCGCAGCTCGAGCTTGGTGAGGCGCACCGGGGGGGCGGTGCCGATGCGCGCGGTGTATTCCTCCAGGTCGAGCGACACGCGCCCGGCGCTCAGGGGCGTGTTGTTCTCGATCCCCGCGCGGCGCAGCAGCGCCTTGATGCGCGCGAGCAGGGTGCGCGGGCTGAAGGGCTTGTTGAGGTAGTCATCCGCCCCGAGGCCGAGCGCCCGCACCAGGTCCTCCTCCTCGCCGCGCACGGTCAGCATCATGACCGGCACGCGCGAGCGGCGGCGGATGGCCTCGCACACCTGGAAGCCGCTTAAGCCCGGCATGTTGATGTCGAGCACGACGAGGTCGGGGGCTTCCTCCTCGAAGCGCTTCAGGGCCGCCGGCCCGTCGGCCGCCTTGATGACGAGGTAGCCGGCCTGCGTGAGGGTGAAGCCGATCAGGTCGCGCAGATCCGCATCATCATCGGCAACCAGCAGTTTCATCGCGCGCCCTCCAGCGGCAGCACCAGGCGTGAAGCGCGTGCGCCCGGCGCCGGTGCGCGCAAAGGCCACCGTTCCCCCGTGGCGCTCGATGATCGATTTCACCAGCCACAGCCCGAGCCCGAGACCGGCCGGCTCGGGCTCGGTGCCGCCGCGACGGAAGCGCGCGAACAGCGCGACGCTCTCGTCCGCCGGGCCCGGGCCCTCGTCCTCGACCCAGCTCTCGAGCGTGGCGGCGTGCGCGGCCGCGCCGATGCGCACCGTACTGCCCTCGGGGGCGAACTTGTTGGCGTTGGCGAGCAGGTTCACGAACACCTGGGTGAGGCGCGTCTTGTCGGCATTCAGCAGCGGCAGCCCGGCGGGCAAGCGCCACCTCGAGCCGCTGGCCGCGCTGGGTGAGGAGCGAGCCCACCAGCGCCGCGGCGTCCTCCACCACTTCCTGCAGCGCCACGCGCTGCGCGCGGATGGCCAGCTGCCCGGACTCGATGCGCACGCTCTCGAGCAGGTTGTCGATCAGCTGCGTGAGCCGCAGCGTGCCGCGCTCGAGCGAGCTCACCAGCTCGCGCTGCTGCGCCGGGGCCATGTCGTCCAGGCCCGCGAGCAACAGCTCGATGGAGGCGAGCTGCGCGGCGAGCGGCGTGCGGAACTCGTGCGAGATGTTGGCGAGCACCGAGTCGCGGGCGCGCCGCACCGCCTCGAGCTCGGTCTCGTCGCGGATCACCTGCACCTGCAGGCCATCGACCTGCGCGGCGCTGGTGATGACCGTGGTGCGCAGCTCCCCGGCAACGGCGCCGAGGTGCTCGATGGCCTTGGCGCTGCCGGCGCTGCGCGCCGCGACGATCGGGCAGCGCGCCTCGCACGGCCGGCGGCCGTCCTCGGCCTGCGGCTGCAGCACGTCACCGCAGAAGCGCCCGACCGCCTGCTCCGCGGTGACGCCGAGGAGCTTCTGGGCCTGGGGATTCAGGTAGCGGATGATGCGGTTCTTGTCGACCGCGTAGACGCCCTCGACGATGCCGGCGAGCACCGCCTGCGCCTCCGCCTCGCGCCGCCGCAGCGTGCTCGTGAGCTCGATGAGGTTGCGGCGCATGTCCTCCATGGTGCGCGCGAGCGTGCCGACCTCGGCCGCGCCGCCCGGCGGGATCGAGGCGGAGAAATCGCCGGCCGCGAGGCGCGTGGCGGCCGCGGTCAGCGCGCGCACCGGGCCCGCCACGAACTCACCCAGGAGCACCCCGGCGAGCACCGCGAGCGCCCCGAGCACGCAGCGCCGCGATCAGCAGCTTCTTCACCAGGTGGCGCGCCGGCGCGTCCACCGCGCTCACCGGCAGCAGCGCGGCAATCAGCGCCACCGCCTCGCCGCTGGAGGCGAACACGGGCACGCTCGCGGCATAGACCTCCTGTGCATCGATGCGCTGCACGGCGGAGCGTCCGTCGGCGAGCGCCGCCGAATACAGCGCGGTGAAGGCGTTCACGGGCGTCCCGGTGTAGTTGCGGTAGTCGATGAGGCGCACCTCGGCGCCGACCTCGGCGCTGAGCGCGCGCGCCAGCGCGCTCATCCAGGCGCCGCACCACGTAGACCGCGAGGGCGGTATTCGGCAGGGCGGCGCGCGCCCCGAGCAGCGGCACGCGCTCGGTGGACGGCAGCGCGAGGAACGTCGCGCCCTGCTCGGCGCCCGCGGTAACGATCTGCTGCCAGTCGAGCGCCGGTCCTGAGACCGCCACCACGGTCTTGTCCGAGAGCACCGCGCACGCGTCCACGTTGCCCGCCTCGCACCAGTGCCGAGGAACGGCGGCAGCGCCTCGCTCTGTCCCTCCGCCAGCAGGCGCTGCAGGGTCGGCCGGTCCGCCAGGGCGCGCGCGGTGGCGAGCGCATCCTCGCCGATGCGCCGCAGGTCCTCGCGCGCGGTGGTGGCCGCCAGCTGCACGCGCGCCTTGCCCTGCTGGTCGGCGAGCTCGTGCAGCATGCCGCTCGCGTACCAGGCGATGCCCCCGCCCACCAGCAGCACGATCGCCACCTGGATGGCGATCAGCCACGCGCGCAGGCCCGTGCGTTCCGGGTCCGGCAGGTGCGACTTCAGCCACGTTCGGGCGCGCTCGAGCATCGTGCTCACCGCCGCCTGCGGTAGCCGGTGCGCTCGACCAGCGTCTTGACCACGAGCGTCAGGGCGGCCAGCAGCGTCAGGAGCGAGGAGACGGCGAAGGCACCGACGAAGTTGTACTCGTTGTAGAGGATCTCGATGTGCAGCGGCATGGTGTTGGTGAGGCCGCGGATGTGGCCCGAGACCACCGACACCGCGCCGAACTCGCCCATGGCGCGCGCATTGCACAGCACCATGCCGTACACCAGCCCCCAGCGCACCTTCGGCAGCGTGACGCGGAAGAAGGTCATCCAGCCGCCGGCCCCGAGCGTGATGGCGGCCTCCTCCTCGTCGTTGCCGAGCTGCTCCATCAGCGGGATCAGCTCGCGCGCCACGTACGGGAAGGTGACGAACATGGTCGCCAGCATGATCCCCGGCAGGGCGAACACGATGCTGATGTTGTGCTGCTGCAGCCACGCGCCAAACCAGCCCTGCAGCCCGAACAGCAGCACGAACACCATGCCCGCGATCACCGGGGAGACCGCGAGCGGCAGGTCGATGAGGGTGATGAGGATGCTCTTGCCGCGGAACTCGAACTTGGCGATCGCCCAGGCGGCGGCGAGCCCGAACACCGTGTTGATCGGCACCACCACCGCCGCCGTGAGCAGCGTCAGGCGGATGGCGGCCGCCGTATCCGGGTCGGCGAAGCTGTGCAGGTAGGCGGCGATGCCCTTGGAGAGCGCCATGACGAACACCGTGGCGAGCGGGGCGAGCAGCACCGCGGCCAGGAACGTGAGCGAGACGCTGATGAAACCCCAGCGCACGAGGGCGTGCACCCAGGTGTGCTGCGCGGGGCGCGTGACGTGGTCGGCGAAGGCGCTGCTGGGAAGGAGGGCCATCAGCGTGCGGCCCGCACCTGGCCGCGCCGTCCCCAGGCCTGCAGCAGGTTGATGGTGAGCAGCATCACGAAGGAGATCACCAGCATCACCAAGCCGAGCGCCGCGGCACCGCCGTAGTCGAACTGCTCGAGGTGGATGACGATGAGGAGCGGGGTGATCTCGGTCTTCATCGGCAGGTTGCCGGAGATGAAGATCACCGAGCCGTACTCCCCGACCGCGCGGGCGAAGGCGAGCGTGAAGCCGGTGAGGAGCGCGGGCGCGATGGTCGGCAGGATGATGCGACGGAATGCATACAGCCGGCCGGCGCCGAGGGTCTCGGCCGCCTCCTCCAGGTCGCGCTGCACTTCCAGCAGCGCCGGCTGCACGGCCCGCACGGCAAAGGGCATGCTGATCAGGGTGAGCGCGAGCGTCACGCCGAGCCAGGTGTAGGCCACCTTGATGCCGAGCGGCTCGAGGTAGCGGCCGATCCAGCCGTTCTGCGCGAACACCGTGGTGAGCGCGATGCCCGAGACCGCGGTCGGCAGCGCGAACGGCATGTCGATGAGCGCATCGATCAGCTTGCGCCCCGGGAACTCGTAGCGCACCAGCGTCCAGGCGATGATGAAGCCGAACACCAGGTTGATGGAGGCGGCCAGGAGCGAGGCGCCGAAGGACAGCCGGTAGGAGCCGAGGGCGCGCGCGCTCAAGACCGTGTGCCAGAAGTCGCTCCAGTGGCATCGACGTGGCCGTGACCACCAGGGCTGCGAGCGGCAGCAGCACGATGGTGCTCAGGAAGACGGTCGTGAAGCCGAAGGTGAGCCCGAAGCCCGGCAGGTTGCTCGGCTGCCGGAAGCTCACGCCAGCCCCCGGTGAACGATGAGCACCGGCCAGCGGCCGCCCTCGAGCAGCGCGCGGAAGCGCTCGGTGAACTGCGCGAGCGGGCCGACGCCGATGATGAGCATCTGCGCGGGACTTTCGGCGAGGCGGCGCGCGAGCTGCTGCTCGGCGTCGCCGAAATGCAGCTCGGTGCGCATCTCCAGGCCGTGCGCGGCCTGCGCCTCCGAGCGCGCATCGAGCAGCTCGCGCATGCCCTGGGGGTGCGCATCCGCCCTGCGGCTCGGGGAACACGCCGACGTAGACCGCCTCGGCGGGCACGTGCCGCAGCACGCTCGCCGAGACCGCCAGTGTGGCGCTGCGCGCCGCCTCCCCGATCCAGTGAATGAGTACGCGCTGCGGGGCGCGCGCCTCCTCCGGCAGCACCAGCAGGTCGCGTGCCCCGCGGCGCAGCAGCCACTCGGCGCGCCCGGCGCTGTCCGGGTTGGCGGCGATCACGGTGGTGCCGACGAAGGTGTCCCCGCCCTGGCAGGGGGCGTCGGGCTGCCCGAGCTGCGGCTCGGTGCGCCGGCCGATGCGGGTCTTCATGCGCGCGGCGAGCTCGGCCAGCAGCGGCTGGCGGCAGAGCGCTTCGGCCAGCTGCGCCGAGGGGGCGCAGGCGGTGAAGCTGGACAGCGGTGTCGGCAGCACGTGCACGCGCCGCACGCCGATCGCGACGCTCTGCCCGGGGTGCACCTCGAACAGGCGCTGCTCGTACTGCGTGCGCGTCACCTGCAGCGCCGCGCCCGGCTCGCCATCACCGAGGGTCAAGCAGCGGCGCCTGCGGCCGCCGCGTCCAGCCGCAGCCGCAGCCGCTCGAGCGCGCCGGTGAACATGGCGCTGTCCACGACCCCCTGCGCGAGGTAGCCGCAGCGCAGGGCCTCGCGGCTGGCGGCGACCTCGATCTCCTCCGGGCGCACGACCGCGACCACCTCGTTCTCGCGCCCGCCCGAGGCGCGCTCCGCGGGCGCGACCGTGGCGTGCCGCCGATCTGGATGCCATCGGCCGTGCGGCGCGCGAGGATCAGGTTGGCGGCGCCGAGGAAGGTGGCGACGAAGCGCGTCGCCGGGCCGCGAGTACAGCTCGTGCGGCGCGCCGACCTCCAGCAGCCGCCCGAGGTTCATGACCCCGATGCGGTCGGCCATCGCGAAGGCTTCCTCCTGGTCGTGCGTGACCAGCACCGTCGTGATGCCGAGCTCGCGCTGCACCTGGCGGATGGTGCCGCGCAGCTCCTCGCGGATCTTGGCGTCGAGCGCCCCGAAGGGCTCATCGAGCAGCAGCACCTCGGGCTTGTGCGCCAGCGCCCGCGCGACCGCCACGCGCTGCTGCTGGCCGCCGGAGAGCTCCGCCGGCAGCCGCTCGTCGAGTCCCTCGAGCGACACCAGCCGCAGCAGCTCCTCGCGGCGCTGGCGGCGGGCGCGGGCGCGCATGCGGCGCACGCGCAGCGCGAACTCGATGTTCTCCGCGACCGTCATGTGGCGGAACAGGGCGTAGTTCTGGAACACCAGGCCCACCCCGCGCTTGCGCGCGGCGACGTGCGTGACGTCGCGGCCGTGCAGGGAGATGCGCCCGTGATCGATGCCGGTGAGCCCGGCAATCGCGCGCAACAGCGTGCTCTTGCCGCTGCCGCTCGGTCCGAGCAGCACGAAGAACTCGCCGTCGCCGATGTCGAGGGAGACGTCGTTGACGACCGGCGCGCCGCCGTAGTGCTTGGTGACCTGGTCGAGGACGATGGACATGGCGCCGATGCTACCGGGGGCGCGGTGCGAGCGTCACTGTCTGATCGCGGTTGCGGGGTAACAAAGCGGTTACAGCCCCGCGCAGCGCGCCTAAAGCAACATCAACACGCCCTCCAAGCCCTGCAGCTCGCTCACCAGTGCCTCGATCTGCGCGCGGCTCTCGGCCCGCAACTGGTAGGAAATGGAGAGGAAGTTGCCGTTGGCGCTCAGGCGCTCGCTGACCCGCTCCGGCCCGAGCGCGGGCGCGTGGCGCAGCACGATCGCGTGCACGCGGGCGCGAAAGCCCTCCTGCGGCCGGCCGAGCACCTTGAGGGGGTAATCGGTCGGAAACTGCAGCCCCGCCGGCTCGCTCACCAGGGCGTGCCCGCCAGTTCCTGCTTGTAGCGCTGCAGCGCCTCGTACACGCGCCGCCACACCGGCCCCGGGCGCCCCGTACCGACCACGTGCCCGTCGATCGCGGTCACCGGCTGCAGCTCGCGCGTCGCCGCGCTCAGCCACACCTCCTCCGCGGCGCGCAGCTGCGCCTCGCTCACCGGCACCAGGCGGCAGGTGATCGCCGGCGCGCGCCGCCAGCTCCTCGATCGCCGAGCGCGTCGTGCCGGGCAGGATGCGGCGCGAGTTCGGCGGCACCAGCACTTCCCCGCCGAGCACCACGTGCACCGAGGACGCGGACGCCTCGGTGAGCTCCCCGTCGCGCAGCAGGATGGTCTCCTGGGCGTCGGCCTCCACGGCCAGCTGGCGCAGCAGCACGTTCGCGAGCAGCGCGGTGGACTTGATGTCGCAGCGCGCCCAGCGCGTGTCGGTGGCGGTGACGCAGCTGACGCCGCGCTCGAGCAGCGCGGGTGGATTGGGGGCGAGCGGGGCGCCGAAGGCGAACACGGTGCGCTCGATACGCGGCAGCGGTGCGTGGTTGCGCCCGTACTCCGCGCCGCGCGTCACCTGCCAGTACACGTACTGCTCGCCGCCGCCGTTGCGCTCGATGAGCCCGCCCAGGATCGCGCGCCACTCCTCGCGGGTGTGCGGGTCCTCCATGCTGATGCCGGCGAGGCTGCGCCCGAGCCGCTCGAGGTGCGCGCCGAAGCGAAACGGGCGCCCGCCGTACACCGGCATCACCTCGTACACCCCGTCCGCATACAGAAAACCACGGTCGAGCGGCGAGATGCGCGCCTCGCGCAGCGGCAGGAAGGCGCCATTCAGATAGCAGATCGGCAGCGGCTCGGCCACGCTTCAGCCCTCCAGCTTCAGTGGAACCACAGCGCAATGCTGTCGAGGGTGCGCGTCCACAGCCCGCCGAGCGGCACGGCGGCGAGCGGCACGAGCGGCGCGCGGGCGATCACGGCCCCGCTGGCATCCGTCACCGTGAACTCGCCCACCGGCTTGCCGGCGGCGAGCGGCGCGATCAGCGGCTCGCCGTTGAGGTGGGTGGCGGTCTTGAGACTGCCGCCCTGGCCGCGCCCGATGGTGGCGTAGACGTCGGCCGGCACGCCGAGCTCGGCGAATTCGCTCGCGGACTTGTAGACGCGCGGCTTGAGGATCCGCTCCCGCGCCGCCTTGACGCGCACGGTCTCGTAGAAGGTATAGCCGTAGCTCAGCAGCGCCGCGCTCGCCCCCTCGCGCGCCTTGACGCTCGGGGAGCCCATCACCACGGAGATGAGGCGCATGCCGTTGCGGTTCGCCGAACTCGCCAGGCAGTAGCCGGCGCTGTCGGTGTGGCCGGTCTTCAGTCCGTCGACGGTCGGGTCCTTGCTCAGCAGGCCGTTGCGGTTCTCCTGGTGGATGTTGTTCCACATGAACTCTTTGAGGCTGAAGAGCGGGTAGTACTGCGGGAACTCGCGGATCAGGGCGGCCGCGAGCGTCGCCACGTCGCGTGCGGTGGTGTAGTGGTTGGGCGAGGGCAGGCCGTCGCTGTTCTCGAAGTTGCTGCCGGTCATGCCGAGGCGCTTGGCGTACTCGTTCATCATCTGCGCGAACGCCGCCTCGGTGCCGCCGACGCGCTCGGCGAGCGCGATGGTGGCATCGTTGCCCGACTGCACGATCATGCCCTTGATGAGGATGTCGGCCGGGATCTGCGTGCCGACCTGCACGAAGGTGCGCGACCCTTCCGCGCGCCAGGCGTGCTCGCTGATCGTGACCATGTCGGTGAGCTTCAGGCGGTTCTCCGCGAGCGCCTTGAACACCACGTAGGCCGTCATCAGCTTGGTGAGGCTCGCAGGTTCGGCGCGCTCATCCAGGTGCGACTGCGCGAGCACGCGTGCGCTCTGGTAGTCAATGAGCGCGTAGGAGCGCGCGTCCACCGCCGGCGGCAGCGGGATCGGTGCGGCGCTCGCCGCGGCGGCCGTTGCGGCCGGCGGTGCGGGTGCCGGGGCAGCCGCGGGGGCCGCGAGCGCTGCGGCGGTGAGGAGGAGCAGGAGTGGCGCGGCGAGCAGTGAACGAAGCATCGGGTACGGATTCCTTGGGTGTCGAAAAAAGCGAGATCTTAGCCTAAGGCAGCGCGCCCATGCGCGCGCGGCTTCGCAGTTCGCACGGCGCCCTTAGTCGTTCGCGAGGCGCGCGTCGGGAATGCCGAGCGACTGCAGCCGCGCGGCGAGCTGATCGAAGTCGGCGACGCTGGTCACCGGCCCCAGGCGCACGCGGAAGAGGTGCGAGCGGCCCGCGACCGGGGAGAGCACGAAGGCGTTGCGGAGCCCCGCGCCCTGCAGCCGCGCGAGCAGCCGCTGCGCGTTATCCGCGTCGGCGAACGCCCCGGCCTGCACGTACAGTGCCGGCGGCGGCGCGGCGGCGCTGCGCGTGAGCTCATCGGGCGCGCCGGGGGTGAGTGTGCGCACTTCCACCAGCGTCGTGCCCTCGCGCAGCATGTCGAGCTTGGCGGCGGCCGTGTAGGAAAGATCGATCAGGCGGTTGGCAACGAACGGGCCGCGATCGTTGATGCGCACCACCACGCTCTTGCCGTTGCGCAGGTTGGTGACGCGCGCGTAGGTCGGCAGCGGCAGCGTCTTGTGGGCCGCCGTCATGCCGTACATGTCGTAGAGCTCGCCGCTCGAGGTGTTGACGCCGTGGAACGTCGGGCCGTACCAGGAGGCGACGCCGCGCTCGCTGTAGCCGTCGGCGGTGGCCAGCACGAAGTAGCGGTGTCCCATGACGTCGTAGAAGGGCGGGTTGCCGTGCGCGCTGCGCGGCTCGGCCCGCGGCACGGCATCCGGGGTGGCCTCGACGTTGGCCGGCGGCGGCGCGGCAGTGCCGGCCGGCGGCGGTGCCGGCGCTGGCTTCACGCGGTGCGCCCCGAGCGAGCAGCCGGCCAGCAGCAGCGCTGCGGCGGCGGTGAATGCGGCGCGCGCGCGCGCGGCGCTCACGGCGCGGGCGCCGCGTGCACGCGCTGCGCGATGGTCTGGGCGAGGTCGTTCACCGCCATGGCGTAGTGCGCGCTCGCGTTGTAGCGCGTGATCACGTAGAAGTTGTGGAATCCCACCCGGTAGGCCGGCCCGTCGCGCTGCTCGGCGGAGATCAGCACCACGGGCGTGTCGGGCGGCATCGTGAGGTCGAGCTTGATGCCGCGGCTGGCGAGGCTGGCGATGGTCTCGTTGAGCTCGAGGTTGTGCGGATCGAACGTCAGGGACGGATCCGGATCGAGCGTGGCGTCGGTGAGCACCGGGCCGCCGGCCGTCCAGCCTTTCTCGCGCAGATAGTTGGCGACGCTCGCGATGATGTCGTCCCAGTCCGCCCACAGGTCGCGCTGGGTATCGGTGTTCGCATCCACCGCGTAGCGGCGGTAGCTCGAGGGCATGAACTGCGGGGCGCCCATGGCGCCGGCGTAGGAGCCCATGAGCGTCAGCGGGTCGAGCTTGTTCTCACGCGCGAGGACCAGGAACTGCTCGAGTTCGCTGCGGAAGAAGGCCTGGCGCGGCGGGTAGTCAAAGGCGAGCGTGGCGAGCGAATCGAGCACGCGGTACTTGCCGAGCACGCGTCCGTACTTGGTCTCGACCCCGAGGATCGCCACCACGTACTCCGGGGGCACCTGGTACTGCGCGCCGATGCGCGCCAGGGACTCCTGGTGCTCGTTCCAGAACTGCACGCCCTCGTCGATGCGCTCGCTGGTGAGGAAGTGATCGCGGTACTGCCACCAGGGTGCGGCCTTCTCGAGCGGCCTGTTCATGAGCTCGATGATCTTCGGCTGTGGCTGCGCGGCCCGCAGCAGCGCGCGCACCTCCTTCTTGCTCATGCCGTCGCGCGCGGCGACCTCGCTCACGAACGCGGCGATCTCCGGGCGCTTGAGGTCAAAGGCCGCGGCGGCGACCGGCCGCGCGAGGGCCGGGGTGCACACGAGTACGGCAAGTAGCGCAAGGCGTGAGGCTTTCAACTATGACCCGATGAGTTTTCGGCGTGAGTACAGCGCCATGAGAATACCGAAGCCGGCCAGGAGCGTCACGACCGAACTGCCGCCGTAGCTCACCAGCGGCAGCGGCACGCCGACCACCGGCAGGAGTCCCGTGACCATGCCGGCGTTGATGAACACGTACACGAAGAAGGTGAGCGCGATGCTGCCGGCGAGCAGCCGCGCGAAGGTGTCCTGGGTCTGCGTGGCGAGGTAGACCGCGCGGCTGACGACGAACACGTACAGCACCAGCAGCACCAGCAGTCCCAGCAGGCCGAACTCCTCGCCGATGACGGCGAAGATGAAATCGGTGGAGCGCTCCGGCAGGAACTCCAGCTGCGCCTGGCTGCCGTTCATCCAGCCCTTGCCGAACACGCCCCCCGAGCCGATCGCGATCTGCGACTGGATGATGTGGTAGCCGGCCCCGAGCGGATCGGTCTGCGGATCGAGGAAGGTGAGCACGCGCTTTCTCTGGTAGTCGTGCATGAAGCTCCAGCCGAACCAGGCGCCGACCGCGCCGAGCGCCACGAGCGCGAGCATCACGCGCACGCGCAGCCCGGCGAGCACGATCACCAGCGCGCCGGCGATGGCGATCAGCGCCGCGGTGCCCAGGTCCGGCTGCACCACCACGAGTCCCACCGGCACGAGGATGAGGCCCGTGAGGATGAGGAGCGAGGCGACCCCCGGGGGCAGCGGGCGCTCGTGCAGGTACCAGGCGCACATCATCGGCACGGCCAGCTTCATGAGCTCGGAGGGCTGGAAGCGGAAGATCCCGAGGTCCAGCCAGCGCTGCGCCCCCATGCCGATGTGGCCGATGGCCGCGACGATCAGCAGCAGCAAGCACCCGGCGGCGTACAGCCAGGGCGTCGAGCGGCGCAGGAAATTGGGATTGATCTGCGCCAGCAGCAGCATCGCGGCGGTGCCGAGCGCGATGCGCGCCACGGTGCGCAGCACCGTGGGCATGCTCTGCCCCGAGGCGCTGTAGAGCACCACCAGGCCGTAGGCGGCGATCAGGGCGAGCCCCACCACCAGCGGGCCGTCGATCTTCAGCGCGAACAGCACCCGGGCGGCGCCGGTGAGGGTGCGCCGCGTACGCGAGCCGGAGGTGACTTCCTCGTAAATCATGTGGCGGGCTTGACCTTGCCGTCGGCGCTGAGCAGGTAGGCGTCGAGTACCTTGCGGGCGATCGGGGCGGCGGCGCTCGCGCCGGCGCCGCCGTTCTCCTGCAGCACCGCGATGGCGATGCGCGGCGCGTCCGCCGGCGCGAAGGCGATGAACCAGGAGTGATCGCGCAGGCGCTCGTTGATCGCGCTGGCATTGTACTTCTCGTTCTGCGCGACCGTGAACACCTGCGCCGTGCCGGTCTTGCCGGCGAAGACGTACGGTGCATGCGCGCCGATCGCGGCGGCGGTGCCGTGCTGCGTCACCCCGATCATGCCGTGCACGACCCGCGCCCAGTCCTCGTCCGAGACGCCCGGGACCTCGCCCTCGGACTGCGGCGCCACCGCGTGCAGCCTGCCGCTCTGGTCGCGGTAGGCGGTGACCAGGCGCGGTTTCCAGATCTTGCCGCGCGTCGCGATGATCGAGGCGTAGTGGGCGAGCTGCAGCGGCGTGACGTTCAGGTAGCCCTGGCCGATGCCGAAGTTCACCGTCTCGCCCGGGAACCACATCTGGTCGGCGGCCTTGGCGAAGGCCTTCGCCTTCCACTCGCGCGAGGGCAGGATGCCGGGCTTCTCGCCGCTGATGTCGATGCCGGTGAGCTTGCCGAAGCCAAACGGTGCGAGGAAGGTGGCGATGCGATCGACGCCCAGCACGTCCGCGAGCCCGTAGAAGTAGACGTCGCAGGAGTGCGCGATGGCGTCGTCCAGATCCATGTAGCCGTGCTTCTCGTTGTGGTACTCGCGGAAGATGTGCGAGCTGCCCGGCAGGTGAAACGAGCCGGTACAGTACTTGCGCGCCTGCGGATCGACCGTGTGATAGGTGAGCGCGGCGAGCGCCAGCCCCGGCTTGATGGTGGAGCCGGGCGGGTAGGTGCCGCGCAGCGCGCGGTTGAACAGCGGCCGGTCGATGTCATTCGGCCAGTGCGCCGTACTCGCCGGCGGTGATGCCGCGCCCGAAGAGCGTGGGATCAAAGCCCGGCAGGCTCACGAGCGCGAGCACGTCACCGTTGTTCGGATCGAGCGCCACGACCGCGCCGCGGTGCCCGGCGAGTGCCGCCTCGGCCACGCGCTGGATCTTCAGATCGATGGACAGCACCAGGTCATCGCCGGCGGTCGGCGGCTTGGTCCTGAGATTGGGCACGAACGCGCCCTGGCGATCCACCGAGCGCCCCTGGGCATTGACCAGCACTTCGCGGTAGCCGTTGGTGCCGTGCAGCTTCGGTTCGTAGGCGCTCTCGACCCCGAGCTTGCCGATGAGCGAGGTGCCGGCGTAGGTGGCGCGATCGATGTGCTTGAGGTCCTGCTCGCTGATCGCACCGACGTAGCCGAGCGCGTGCACGGCGAGATTGCCGTTCGGGTAGAAGCGCGTCTGGCGGGTCTTGATGTCCAGGCCCGGGAACTCGAAGCGCCGCACCGCGAAGCGCGCCACGTCCTCATCGGACATGCGCAGCCGGATGGGCACGCTGTCGAAGCCACGGCTGGAGTCGATGGTGCGCTCGAGCTCATTCACGTCCTCGGCGCGGATCAGGCCGAGCTCGACCAGCGTGTCGAGGGTCTTGCCGATGTCCGGGACCTCCTCGGGCACGAGCTCGAGCTGGTAGGCGGGCTGGCTGCCGGCGATCAGCTCCCCGGAGCGGTCCAGGATCAGGCCGCGCGCCGCGGGGATCGGCTCGGTGCGCACCCGGTTGCCCTGCGAGAGGTCGGAGTAGTAGTCGTGGCGCGACACCTGCAGCACGTACAGGCGCGCGATCAGGCCGAGCGTGGCCAGGCCGATGAGGACCGCGCCGATCAGCGCGCGCTGGTCGAACAGGCGCTGCTCGCGCCAGTGGTCCTTGATGCGTACGGCCGGCATGGCTTCAGTGAGTCAGAGCGGCGCGCGGGACAGAAGTGCCGCTCACGCGCGTCCCGCTCCGTAGGCGAGGATGGCGGCCGCGAACGGCCAGATCAGGGCCCCCGTCACGGTGTGCACCCAGCGCAGTGCGCTGGTGACCGGGTGGCCGGTCCAGCCGTCGATCGCGAACAGCACCGCCTCGTAGACAATGAGCGCCGCGAGCACGATGAGGGACTGCTGGAACGCGGGCTTGGAGCGGATGCGCTGGTGCTCGCGCACCGCGATGTAGGTCACCAGTGCGAGCGCCAGCGCATGCTCGCCCAGCACCGGTCCCTGGAACACATCGAGCATCAGCCCGGCGAAGAAGCCGAGCGCGACGCCCCCGGTGCGCGGCGCGTTCACCGACCAGAACAGCACCATGAGCACCAGGAACTGCGGGCGCACCACATCGGCCCAGGCCGGCAGCGGCAGCGCCGTGAGGATCAGCGCCACCAGAGCGCTCAGGAACATCCGGACGCGCGAGTCGACGCTCACGGGGTTTGCCCGGGGACGGCCGGCGCCGGCGCGGCGGGCGTCGTGGACTTGGGCGCCGCCGGCGCGGAGGTGGGCGCAGGCGCGGCGGCGGGCGCCGCTGCGGGAGCGGGTGCGGGGTGGACGGCGACCTGCGGCTGCATGCTCGCATTGCCGCTGCCAAGTTCGCCGACGGTGTCGGGCTTGGCGCCGGGCCGCGGGGTGACGGGAGCCGCCGGGTGATCCTCGCGGAACCACACCAGCATCACTTCACTGTCGGTGTCCACGTGCGCCAGCGGCGCGGCGCGCACCTGGGCGAGCGGCTGCACGGCGTCACGATGCACCTCGGTCACGCGCGCCACCGGGTAGCCCGCCGGGAACACGCCGCCGAGGCCGGAGCTCACCAGCAGGTCCCCGTTCCTGATGTCCGCGTTCCCCGGCAGATACGGCAGCGCCAGCGAGGTGGTGTCACCCGCGCCCGACGGCGATGGTGCGCAGGCCCGTGCGCTCGATGCGCACCGGCACGGCATGCTCCGGATCGGTGATGAGGATGACTTCCGCGCTCCAGGGGCCCACGTGCACGGTCTGGCCGATCAGTCCCTTGTCATCGAGCACGGCCTGCCCCTTGAAGACGCCGTTGCTGGCGCCGCGGTTCAGCAGCAGCCGCTGCCGCAGGCCATTCACCTGCACGGTGACGATCTCGGCGGCGAGCCAGCGGTCGGCGACGGGGGGCAGGGCCTCGCGCAGCCCGCGCAGCTCGCCGTTTTCGCGCGCCAGCGCCTCGTAGCGCATGGAACGCAATTCGAGGTCACGCTGCTGCGCGCGCAGGCGCGCATTCTCGCTCTGCAGCGCCGCGCGGCTCTGGAAGCTGTCCCTAAGCCAGTGCCAGGCGGCGGGCGGGGAGCTCACGGCCAGCTGGATCGGGTAGGCCGCGGCCTGCAGCGCGTAACGCACCTGTTCGAGGTAGTGGCCGCGCTGATCGAGGTACATGACCACGACCGAGAGGACCGCATAGAGCGTGAAACGAAAGCCGGAGCCGCCTCGCCCCTGCAGCGCCCTGCTGCTGGCTCCTGTTCCGAAGGCTGCCACTCAGTGCTGCGCGCTCCTTGCGCTACTCAAGGCCGAAGTGTCCCGGGCCCAGTTCGTCCATCAGCTCCAGGATGCGGCCGCCGCCGCGGGCGACGCAGGTGAGGGGATCGTCGGAGACGACCACCGGGAGCCCGGTCTCTTCGGTGAGGAGTTTGTCGATGTCGCGCAGGAGCGCGCCGCCGCCGGTGAGCACGATGCCGCGTTCGGCGACGTCCGCGCCGAGCTCCGGCGGGGTCTGTTCGAGCGCCTGCTTGACGGCGCTCACGATGCTCTGCAGCGGTTCCTGCAGCGCCTCGAGGATCTCGTTGCTGTTGAGGGTGAAGCTGCGCGGCACGCCCTCGGAGAGGTTGCGGCCCTTCACCGACAGCTCGCGCACCTGCTGGCCAGGGTAGGCCGAGCCGATCTCGATCTTGATGCGCTCGGCGGTCGCCTCGCCGATGAGGATGCCGTAGTTGCGGCGCACGTAGTTCATGATCGCCTCATCGAAGCGATCCCCGCCGATGCGCGCCGAGTTCGCGTACACGACGCCATTCAGCGACAGCACGGCGACCTCGGAGGTGCCGCCGCCGATGTCGAGCACCATCGAGCCGCGCGCCTCATGCACCGGGAGCCCCGCGCCCACCGCCGCGGCCATCGGCTCGCTCACGATCGCGACGTTGCGCGCCCCGGCGCCCTCGGCGGACTCGCGGATGGCGCGCCGCTCCACCTGCGTGGAGCCGAAGGGAACGCATACCAGCACCCTCGGGGAGGGCTTGAGCATGCGGTTGCCGTGCACCTTATTAATGAAGAACTGCAGCATCTTCTCGGTATAGGTGAAATCGGCGATGACCCCGTCCTTCATGGGGCGCACCGCGGTGATGTGCCCCGGGGTGCGGCCGAGCATGGCCTTGGCCTCGGTGCCCACCGCGACGATCACCTTGCTGCCGCGGCCGGGCTCGTCCTGCACCGCGACCACCGAGGGTTCATTCAGCACGATGCCCTTGTCACGCACGTAGATGAGCGTGTTGGCCGTGCCCAGATCGATCGACAGATCGCTGGAGAAATATCCGCGCAAGCGTTTGAGCATGAAGCGACCGGAAAGTGTGCGGCGGGAGACCCCAGAAAGTGGCGCGTAATCTAGCAACCGACAGGACATTCAGCAAGGCAACATGTATGATTTTGCGCTGGTTTTCTCAGTTCACTGCGCATAGCGCGTACCTCCTATGTCCCTGACCCGCGAGCAGCTCGCCAGCATCGCCGCCCTGGCACGTCTCGATCTCAGCGCCGCCGAGGTCCCCGCGTACCAGCAGAGCCTCTCGAGCATCCTCGAGTTCATCGGTGCGCTCGAGGCGGCCGACACCGCCAGCGTCGCGCCGATGGCGCACCCGCTTCCGGGGCTCTCGCAGCGGCTGCGGCCCGACGTGGTGACCGAAACCGATCACCACGAGCAGTACCAGCAGAACGCGTCGCAGGTGGCGGCCGGCCTCTACCTGGTGCCGAAAGTGATCGAATGAGCGAACTGCATCACACTTCCCTGGCGGCGCTCGCCGCGGGACTGCGGGCGCGGCGCTTCTCGAGCGTCGAGCTGGTGCGCGCGTGCCTTGCGCGCATCGACCGGCACCAGAGCGCGCTCAACGCCTTCATCTCCGTGACCCGCGAGCAGGCGCTCAAGCAGGCCGAAGCCGCCGATCGCGCGCTGGCGGCCGGCGAGGGCGGGGCGCTCACCGGGGTACCGATCGCGCACAAGGACATCTTCTGCACCCAGGGCGTGCGCACGACCTGCGGCTCGCGCATGCTCGATAACTTCGTCTCCCCCTACGACGCCACCGTGGTACGCAAGCTTCGGGGCGCCGGCGCCATCATGCTCGGCAAGACGAACATGGATGAGTTCGCGATGGGCTCCTCGAACGAGACGAGCTACTACGGCCCGGTGCGCAATCCGTGGAACCCCGCGCTGGTGCCCGGCGGCTCCTCGGGGGGCTCGGCGGCGGCGGTGGCCGCGCGCCTGGTGCCGGGCGCGACCGCCACCGACACCGGCGGCTCGATCCGCCAGCCCGCGGCGCTGTGCGGCATCACCGGCATGAAGCCGACCTACGGGCGCGTATCGCGCTACGGCATGATCGCCTTCGCCTCGAGCCTCGATCAGGGCGGCGTGCTCACGGCCACGGCCGCCGATGCCGCGCTCATGCTGCGCGAGATGGCCGGCTTTGACCCGCACGATTCCACCAGCGTCGATCGGCCGGTGCCCGACTACGTGGCCGCGCTCGAGCAGCCGCTCGCGGGACTGAAGGTCGGACTCCTCAAGGAGTTCTTCGACAAGGGACTCGACCCGGAGAACGAGGCGCGCGTGCGCGAGGCGTTGCGCGTCTACGAGCAGCTCGGCGCGCGCCTCACCGAGGTGAGCCTGCCGCACCTGCCGCTCTCGGTGCCGGTGTACTACGTGGTGGCGCCGGCGGAGTGCTCCTCGAACCTCGCGCGCTTTGACGGGGTGCGTTTCGGGCACCGCTGCGAGAACCCGCGCGACCTGCAGGACCTGTATCGCCGCTCGCGCGGCGAGGGCTTTGGCGCCGAGGTCAAGCGACGCATCATGACCGGCACCTACGTGCTCTCGGCCGGCTATTACGATGCGTACTACCTGAAGGCGCAGCGCGTGCGCCAGCTGATCAACGCCGACTTCATCCGCGCCTTCCAGAGCGTGGATGTGCTCATCGGGCCCACGACGCCGACGCCGGCCTTCGCGATCGGCGCCAAGACGGCCGACCCCATCACCATGTACCTGAACGACATTTACACGATCGGCGCCAACCTCGCGGGCCTGCCGGCGGTGTCGGTGCCGTGCGGGTTCGTGAAGGACCTGCCGGTCGGACTGCAGGTGGTCGGTCCGCACTTCAGCGAGGCGCGCGTGCTGCAGGCCGCGCACGCCTTCCAGCGCGTGACCGACTGGCACACGCGCGTGCCGCAGGGCTACGCATGAGCGGCTGGGAAACGGTCATCGGGCTGGAGATCCACGCCCAGCTCGCTACGCAGTCGAAGATCTTCTCCGGTTCGGCGACGCGCTACGGCGCGCCGCCGAACTCGCAGGCGAACCTGGTCGATCTGGGCTATCCCGGGGTGCTGCCGGTGCTCAACGGCGAAGCCGTGCGCATGGCGGTGAAGCTGGGACTGGCGCTGAATGCCCGCATCGCGTCGCATTCGGTCTTCGCGCGCAAGAACTACTTCTATCCGGACCTGCCGAAGGGCTACCAGATCAGCCAGTACGAGCTGCCGATCGTCGCCGCAGGGCGCCATCGACATCGTGCTCGAGGACGGCAGCACCAAGCGCATCGGCGTCACCCGCGCCCACCTGGAAGAGGATGCCGGCAAGTCGCTGCACGAAGGGCTGCCGGGGGTGACCGGGATCGACCTGAATCGCGCCGGCACGCCGCTGGTGGAGATCGTCTCCGAGCCTCACATGCGCTCCGCCAAGGAGGCGGTGGCGTACATGAAGAAGGTGCACACGCTGGTGCGCTATCTGGAGATCTGCGACGGCAACATGCAGGAGGGCTCGTTCCGCTGCGACGCCAACGTCTCGGTGCGCCGGAGTGGCGCGCAGCAGTTCGGCACCCGCGCGGAGATCAAGAACCTGAATTCGTTCCGCTTCGTCGAGCGGGCCATCAACTACGAGGTGGCGCGCCAGATCGAGCTGCTCGAGTCCGGCGGCACGGTGGTGCAGGAAACGCGCCTCTACGACCCGGACAAGGGCGAGACGCGCTCCATGCGCTCCAAGGAAGAGGCCAACGACTACCGCTATTTCCCCGACCCGGATCTGCTGCCGGTCGAGCTCGATGCGGCCTACATCGAGTCCGTGCGCGCAACGCTCCCGGAGCTGCCGGACCAGAAGGCGGCGCGCCTGGCGTCGCAGTACGGGCTGTCGGCCTACGATGCCGGGGTCCTTACCGCGAGCCGCGAGCTGGCCGCCTATTACGAGGACGTCGTGCGCGAGGTCCCCGGCGCGCCCAAGCTCGCCGCCAACTGGGTGATGGGCGAGCTCGCGGCGGCGTTAAATAAGGAGAACCTCGACATCAGCTCCGGCAGGCTCCCGGCGACGCAGCTGGCGGGACTCCTGCAGCGCATTGCCGACCAGACGATCTCCGGCAAGATCGCCAAAGAGGTGTTCGAGGCCATGTGGGCCGAAGGCGGCAGCGCGGATGCCCTGATCGAGGCCAAGGGCCTGCGCCAGATCACCGATACCTCGGCGATCGAGCGCGTCATCGACGAAGTGCTCGCCAGAAACCCCGGGCAGCTCGCCGAATTCCGCGCCGGCAAGGACAAGCTGTTCGGCTTTTTCGTCGGCCAGGTCATGAAGGCGACCGGCGGCAAGGCCAATCCGGCCCAGCTCAACGAGCTGCTGAAGCAGAAGCTCAGCCCGTAACGGCTGCCGCGGCGCGCCGCGGCGCCAAGCTTGAGTTGCGCGGCGCGGGCCCCATTCTTCGAGACCATGTCGACCGAACCCACCCTGGAGAGCGATCAGGTACGGCGCTTCCTCTTCGAGCAGCGCCCGGTGCGTGGACACTGGGTGCACCTGGAGAGCGTCTGGCGGGAGCTGCGCGCTCACCGCGCCTACCCACAGCCGGTGCGCGAGCTTCTGGGGGAAGCGGTCGCCGCGGCCGTGCTGCTGGCCGCGACCCTTAAGTTCCGCGGTACGCTCACCCTGCAGCTGCAGGGCTCGGGCGCGGTGAACCTGCTCGTCGCTCAATGCACGCACGATTTTCGGCTGCGCGCCGTGGCACGCTTCGACGAGGACCAGGTGGCGCGGCTGCAGGCCGCCACCGCCGCCACGGGGGCTTTCCGTGCGCTGGTCGGGGGCGACGGCCGCCTCACCGTGACGGTCGAGGCCGACGAGAGGAGCACGCGCTACCAGGGCATCGTGCCCCTGGGCCGTGACTCCATGGCGCGCTCGCTGGAGGCGTATTTCGCCTCCTCTGAGCAGCTGCCCACGCGCGTGCTGCTGGCCGCGGACGACACACGCGTCGCGGGGCTGCTGCTGCAGAAGCTCCCCGCCGCCGGCGAAGGCGAGTGGAGCGAGCCGGTCGGCACCTGGCAGGAGGCCGAGCGGGGAATGCAGCGCCTGGCGCCCGGAGACCTGCTGGCGGCGCCGGTCGAGCCGCTGCTGCTGCGCAGCTTTCCAGGACAGGACCTGCGGCTGTTCCGCGGCTCCCCCGTGCGCTTCGAGTGCCGTTGCAGCACCGGACGGGTGGCGGGAGTCCTGCGCGCGCTCGGGGCGGGCGAGATGCGTGACATCCTGCGCGAGCAGGGCGCGGTGACCGTGACCTGCGAGTTCTGTCATCGCCCCTACCGCTTCGATTCCATCGATATCGAGGCGCTGTTCACCGAGGACCCGGCAGCCGGCGATACGCCGGCCCTGCACTGACCTTTAGTCTCTCTGGTGAAACAATGGCTCTGACCAGCCCGAGTCTTGGGCCTAAGACAGTGGTTTCCGAAGCAATTAAAGAAATGTACAATAGTTGAATGTACTCGATCACCCCATCGGTCATGGTCCGCTGGCTCCGGGCCGCAGGCGAGGGCAGTCGCCTGAGGCTCCTCGCGCTGTGCACGCAGGGACCGATGAGTGTCTCCGAGCTCGCCGAGACGCTGCGGCAGAGTGAGCCGCGGGTGTCGCGGCACCTGAAGATCCTCTCGGAAGCGGGGCTCATCGAGCGGCATCGTCAGGGCCAGTGGGTGCAGTACCGCGTGGCCGCGGATCCGCAGGCGGCGAGCTTCGTGGCGGGACTTCTCGCACAGCTGGATCGTCGGGATGCGCTGCTGCTGGCCGACCGCGCCACGGCGCGCGGTACACAGCGTGCCCAGGGTGCGGCCCTGGTACGCGAGTCGCGCCTCGGGCGCGCGCTCGGGCAGTTGATCACCGCAGGTGCCCCCGCCGAGGGCACGCGAAGTGCCCTGGTCGCGGGCGTCACCCACCCGGAACTGCTGGAAGCGGCGGCCGGGATCACGCGCTCCTGCGTCGCGCTGGCGCACTCGCGCCGCGCCGCACGCGCCGCGCGCGCTTATGTCGAGCGCCGCGGCTTCCCCTGCCGGGTACTCGAGACGCGCGGTGCGGCGGGCGTAGCGCCGGAGGATCTCGGCCGCGCCGGCGGCCCGTTCGATCTCATCTTCCTGGACCGGCCGGGCGCGCAGGCGGACGAGCTCGCCGCCGTGCTGCCCCTGGTGCGCGCGGCGCTGACCCCGCACGGGCGGCTGTGGCTGTTTGAGGGCTACGAGGCGCTCGAGCACATGGGGCAGCGCGTGGTCGAGCACCCGCTGGCGCGGCTGCGGCGCGTGCTGAGTGAGGCGGGGCTGCTGTGCGAGCGACTGAGCCCGCTCGAGGCCGATGGCGAGCACGTGATCGCAGCCGTCGCACGGCCTGCGCTCGAGGTGCACTCGCGCAGCACGGAGCGCGCATGAGCAGCACGCCGCTGGCCGTGACGTTCGAGTTCTTTCCGCCCGCGGACCCCTCGATGGAGGTCACGCTGTGGAATTCGATCGAACGCCTGGCGCCGCTGGCGCCACGCTTCGTTTCGGTTACCTACGGCGCCGACGGTTCCACGCGCGAGCGTACGCATCGCGTGGTCAGTCGTATCCAGAAGGAGACCGCACTCACCGGTGCCCCACACCTCACCTGCATCGGCGCGGCGCGCGGGGAAGTGCTCGACATCGCACGACGCTACTGGGATGAGGGCATCCGCCACATCGTGGCGCTGCGCGGCGATGCGCCCCACGCGGAGCCGGCCTATCAGCCGCGCCGCGACGGCTTCACGTGCGCCGCCGAACTGGTGGCGGCGCTCACGCGCGTCGCGCCGTTTGACATCTCGGTCGCCGCGTATCCGGAGGTGCATCCGGAAGCCGGGTCGGCCGCGGCGGACCTCGACAACCTCAAGCGCAAGATCGACGCCGGCGCGACCCGCGCGATCACGCAGTTCTTCTATGACACGCAGGTCTACCTGCGCTTCCGCGACCGCTGCATTGCCGCGGGCATCAGCGCGCCCATCGTGCCCGGCATCCTGCCCATCACGCGCTTCGCGCAGGTATGCCGCTTCGCCGAGCGCTGCGGCGCCGGCATTCCGCAGTGGCTGCGCGAGCGCTTCGAGGGACTGGAGGACGATGCCGACACGCGACGCCTGATCGCCGCCAGCGTCGCGATCGAACAGGTGCATGATCTGCGCGCGCACGGCGTCAGCGAGTTTCACTTCTACACGCTCAATCGCGCCGAACTCACTTACGCGATCTGTCACACGCTCGGGCTGCGGCCGCACGCTGCGCGCCACCCGGACCTCGCGGCCCGAGGCCCGCGCATGAGCAGCTGCCCTCACCACGCGCACGTCGCGCAGCCGCCGCATGCCGATCGCGATGCGGCGAGCCCGGCGCCCGCGCAGGCGGGCGCCGTCCCGTATGCGGTCGAGCCGGTGGATGAGCTGGCGCGGCGCACGCGCATCGAGCGGCTGAAGGAGCTGCTGCGGCAGCGCATCGTGCTGCTCGACGGCGCGATGGGCACGATGATCCAGCAGCATCGCCTGGACGAGGCGGCCTTTCGCGGCGAGCGGCTGCGTGGCCATGGCCGCGATCTGCGGGGCAACAACGACATCCTGACGCTGACACGCCCCGACGTCGTCACGGACGTGCACCACGCGTACCTGGCCGCGGGCGCCGACATCATCGAAACCAACACTTTCAATTCCAACTCCGTCTCGCAGGCCGACTACGGCACGGGCGCCCTGGTCCCGGAGCTCAACTACCGGGCTGCGCGCCTCGCGCGGGCCGCGGCCGACGAGGCGGCGCGGCGTGCGGGCGGGGTGCGCTTCGTCGCCGGCGCGCTCGGTCCGACCAGCCGCATGAGCTCGATGTCCCCCGACGTGAACGACGCCGGCTTCCGCGCGGTGACCTTCGACGATCTGGTCGCGACCTATCTTGAGGCGGCGCGCGGGCTGCTGCTGGGCGGCGTGGATTTCCTGCTGATCGAGACCGTCATCGATACGCTGAACGCCAAGGCGGCGATTTATGCGGCGCTCACGCTGTTCGATGAGCTCGGCAGCAGCGTGCCGCTGGCGATCTCCGGCACCATCACCGACGCTTCCGGGCGCGTGCTGTCCGGCCAGACTCCCGAGGCGTTCTGGAACTCGATCCGCCATGCGCAGCCGCTGTTCGTGGGGCTCAACTGCGCCCTCGGCGGCCGCCTGCTGCGTCCCTACGTCGAAGAGCTGGCGACGGTCGCCGACACGTATGTGTGCGCCTATCCGAATGCCGGACTCCCCAACGCCTTCGGCGAATATGACGAGCGCCCGGAGGAGACCGCCGCGATCCTGCGCGAGTACGGCGAGTCCGGGCTGGTGAACGTCCTCGGCGGCTGCTGCGGCACCACTCCCGAGCACATCCGTCTGCTGGCTGAGGCGGTGCGCGGCCAGGCACCGCGCTCGCTGCCGCCGACGCACCTCAAGTGCCGCCTCGCGGGCCTCGAGCCGCTCAACATCGATGAGACGAGTCTGTTCGTGAACGTCGGCGAACGCACCAACGTCACCGGGTCCGCCAAGTTCCGCAAGCTCATCGAGGCCGACGACTACGCCGCGGCGCTTGAGATTGCGCGCCAGCAGGTCACCAGCGGCGCGCAGATCATCGACATCAACATGGACGAGGGCATGCTCGACTCGCAGGCGGCGATGGTGCGCTTCCTCAATCTGGTGGCCGCCGAGCCGGACATCGCGCGCGTGCCCATCATGCTCGACTCCTCGAAATGGACGGTGATCGAGGCAGGGCTGAAGTGCGTCCAGGGCAAGGCCATCGTCAACTCGATCAGCCTCAAGGAAGGCGAGGAGCCCTTCATCGCGCACGCGCGCCAGCTGCGCCGTTATGGCGCCGCGGCAGTCATCATGGCCTTTGATGAGCAGGGGCAGGCGGATACGGTCGAGCGCAAGGTGGCGATCTGCGCGCGCGCCTACCGCATTCTTACGGAGCGGGTCGGTTTCCCGGCCGAAGACGTCATCTTCGATCCCAACATCTTCGCCATTGCCACCGGGATCGAGGAGCACAACGCCTATGGTCTCGGCTTCATCGAGGCGACGCGCCGCATCAAGCAGGAGTTACCCCACGCCCTCGTGTCCGGCGGAGTGAGCAACGTCTCGTTCTCGTTCCGCGGCAACGATCCGGTGCGCGAGGCGATGCATTCGGTGTTCCTCTACCACGCCATCGCGGCGGGCATGGACATGGGAATCGTCAACGCCGGCCAGCTGGCCATCTACGAACAGATCCAGCCCGAACTGCGCGAGGCTTGCGAGGACGTCGTTCTGAATCGCCGCGCCGATGCTACGGAACGCCTGCTCGAGATCGCCGCCCGCTTCAAGGGCGAGAGCGGTGCGCGGCGCACGGAAGACCTTTCCTGGCGCAACCTGCCGGTGGCCAAGCGTCTGGAGCACTCCCTGGTGAAGGGAATCGATGACTACATCCTCGAGGACACCGAAGCCGCGCGCCTCTCCTTCGAGCGGCCGCTGCAGGTCATCGAGGGCCCGCTGATGGACGGCATGAACGTGGTCGGCGACCTCTTCGGCGCCGGCAAGATGTTTCTGCCGCAGGTCGTGAAGAGCGCCCGGGTCATGAAGCGCGCCGTAGCGTATCTCGTGCCGTTCATCGAGGCGAGCAAGGACGGCGGCACGCAGCGCAACAACGGGCGCATCGTCATGGCCACCGTCAAGGGCGACGTCCACGACATCGGCAAGAACATCGTCGGCGTGGTGCTCCAATGCAACAACTTCGAGGTCATCGATCTGGGCGTGATGGTGTCGTGCGAGAAGATCCTGGAGACCGCGCGCCGCGAACAGGCCGACTACATCGGGCTCTCCGGCCTGATCACGCCCTCGCTGGATGAGATGGTGCATGTCGCCCGCGAGATGCAGCGGCAGGGATTCCAGGTGCCGCTGCTCATCGGCGGTGCCACCACTTCGCCGGCGCACACCGCGGTCAAGATCGCGCCGCAATACGCCGTCGGCGCGATCTACGTCAAGGACGCCTCGCGCGCCGTGGGGGTGTGCCAGACGCTCTCCCAGCCGCAGCAGCGCGGCGCGTACCTGGCCAAGGTTGCGGAAGAACACGAGCGGCGCCGCGAACAGCACGCCGCCAAGAAGGTGAAGGTGCCGGAGCTGTCGCTGGCCGCGGCGCGCGCCGACCGCCGCGTGCTCGACTGGCCGCAGTACGTGCCGGTGGCGCCGCGCGTGCCGGGCGTGCAGCGCTTCGAGGACTATCCGCTCGAGGAGCTGCTCGGCTACATCGACTGGATGCCATTCTTTAATGCGTGGGAGTTCTCCGGCAAGTTTCCCGACATCCTCACCGATCCGGTCGTGGGCGAGGCGGCGAGCAATCTGTACGCGGACGCGCGCAGCATGCTCAAACGGCTGATCGCCGAGCGCTGGCTCAGGGTGCGGGCGGTGATCGGCCTGTTCCCGGCCAACGCCGACCGGCGACGACGTGGAGCTCTACGTCGATGAGTCGCGCAGCCAGGTGCTGTGCACGCTCAATTTCCTGCGCCAGCAGAAGGGCAAGCCCGCCGGCCAGCCGCACGAGTGCCTGGCCGATTACGTGGCGCCCAAGGCGAGCGGCGTGCCCGATTACTTCGGCGCCTTCGCGGTCACTGCCGGCATCGGCATCGAGGAGCACCTCGCGCGCTTCGAGCGCGAGCACGACGATTACTCGTCGATCATGCTCAAGGCGCTCGCCGACCGCTTTGCGGAAGCCGCGGCCGAGCACTTCCACGAACGGGTGCGGCGCGAGCTGTGGGGTTATGCGGCCGCCGAGACACTCACCAACGAGCAGCTGGTGCGCGAGGAGTATCACGGGATCCGCCCGGCGCCCGGCTATCCCGCCTGCCCCGATCACACCGAGAAGCGCAAGCTGTGGGAACTGCTCGACGTGGAGCGCACCGCCGGCATCCGCCTCACGGAGTCCTACGCCATGTATCCGACAGCCGCGGTGAGCGGCTGGTATATCGGTCATCCGCAGGCGCGCTACTTCGCCGTCGGCAAGATCGACCGCGATCAGGTGCAGGACTACGCCCGCCGCAAAGGGTTGAGTGTTGCCGAGGCGGAACGCTGGCTCGCGCCCAGCCTCGGCTACGACAGCGGAACGTGAAGCGGGCGCCTCAGCGCGTCCCCGGACGCTCCCGCTCCAGGGCCCGCAGGTAGGCATCACCGCCGAGTGCGCGCATCTGCCCCAGGATCCAGTCACGGCGCTGCAGCACGTAGCGCGAGGGACGCTCAGCGTGCAGGCGCTCCGGGTTCGGCAGCACGGCGGCGAGCAGCGCCGCCTGCGCCGAACTGAGCTTCAGCGCCGGGGTGTGCCAGAAGCGCTGCGCTGCGGCCTGCACCCCGTAGATGCCGTCGCCGAACTGCGCGATGTTGAGGTACATCTCGAGGATGCGCTCCTTGGGCCAGAGCCACTCGATCAGCACGGTGAAGTACGCCTCCAGGCCCTTGCGCACGAAGCTGTGGCCCGACCACAGGAACATGTTCTTGGCGACCTGCTGCGAGATCGTGCTCGCACCCCGCAGCCGCTTGCCGCGCTCGCTGGCACGCACCGCCTCGCGGATCGAATTGAAATCGAAGCCGGCGTGAAAGGGAAACAGCTGGTCCTCGGAGGCGATCACGGCGATCGCCGCGTGCGGGGAGATCTGCTCGAGGCTCGCCCACTGAAAGTCAATGCGGGAGCTGCGTTGCTGCGCGGCCCAGGCCTGCACGCGGGCTTCGAGCATCATCGCGCTGGTCATCGGCGTGAACCAGCGCAGCATCAGCACCGCCAGCGCGCTCAGCAGCAGCCATGCCAGCAGCGCTGCGCCGAGCCAGCGCAGCAGGCGCGCGGTGATCCCGCCACGCTGGCGCACGCGGCCGGTCATCTGGCGGCTGCGCACGCAGGCAGGTTGCGCCGGCCCGGGCAAGCGGACGGCGCGGGGCCTACTTCTCGGGCAGCCGGCGCGCCGCAGTGATGACCACGTCCTCCAGCGGCGCGTCGGTGTAGCCCTTGCGCCGTCCGGTGCCGACGCGCGCAATCTTGTCGATCACATCCATGCCCTCGGTGACGCGGCCGAACACCGCGTAGCCATAGTCGCGCGGGCCGTGGTCGAGGAAGGCATTGTCGACCAGATTGACGAAGAACTGCGAGGTGGCGCTGTTGATGTCGCTGGTGCGCGCCATGGAGAGGTAGCCGCGGCCGTTCTTCAGCCCGTTCTTGGCCTCGTTGCTGATCGGCGGGCGGGTCTTCTTGTTGCTGAAGTCGGTGGTGAGGCCGCCGCCCTGGATCACGAAACCCGGGACGATGCGGTGGAAGATGGTGCCGTCGAAGAAGCCATCATCGACGTACTGCAAAAAATTCTCCACGGTGACCGGAGCTTCCTTGGGGAACAGCTCCACGGTGAAGGCCCCGTGCGAGGTTTCAAATCGGATCATCGTTGTCCTTCCGTAGTGCGCTCGTGCCCGGCGAGATCGGTGTGCGAGCGTACGTGACCGAAGCCGGCAAGGACAAGCTCTTCGCGCAGCTGTGCGCCCTGGGTGGCGCCGTGCTCAAGCAGCAGCCAGCCGCCGGGGCGAAGATGCGCAGCGGCGCCCCTCGCCAGCAGGCGCAGCGAGGCAAAGCCGTCCGCGCCCGGGCTGAGGGCCAGCTGCGGCTCGTGGCGCAGCGCCGTCAGCGCCGGGTCGGCCGCGGCGACGTAGGGCGGGTTACTGATGAGCAGATCGAAGCACTCGCCCTGCAGGGCGGCGAACCAGTCGCCCTGGCGAAACTCGACCGTGCCGATGCCGAGCGCGGTCGCGTTCTGGCGCGCAGTCTGCAGCGCGGCCGCCGAGACGTCGGTTGCCAGGATGCGCCACTGCGGCCGTTCGCTGGCGAGCGCCAGGCCGATGGCGCCCGAACCGGTACCGAGATCCGCGATATCGCCCGCGGGGCGCGCCCACAGCGCCAGGGCGCGCTCGACCAACAATTCGGTCTCCGGCCGCGGCACCAGCACCGCAGCGTTGACCGCAAGATCCAGCGACCAGAACTCGCGCCGGCCGGTGAGGTAGGCGAGAGGCTCGCCCTCGGCACGCCGCCGCAAAAGGTCCCCGAAGCGCTCGACCTCCGCGGCGCCGAGCACCCGCTCGGGGTGCGCCAGCAGCCCCGCGCGCGCCGCGCCGACGGTGTGCGCCAGCAGCAGCTCGCTATCCAGGATCGCGCTCGAGCGCATGGGGTCGCCGGCAGCGGCGAGCAGTCGTGCGCCCCGGGCAATCAGGGTGGCGACAGTGGTTTCGGCCGTCATATGCCTTGATCCACCACGGCGGTAAGATGGTTCCCATGACAAAGATAGCGTACCCGCCCCAGCGCCCGCTGTCGGTCGGTGAGATTCTTGATCTAACCTTTCAGATCTATCGCGCCACTTTACTGCGCTGCCTGCTGTTCTCGGTGCTCGGTGTGATTGCCGGACAGCTGACGAGTATCTACAGCATTATCAGGGGACGCGGTATGGGGGGTGGATTGGCAGGGCTTTATGCAGGCCCTTCTGAGTGCGCAGGGCGATGCGACCTTCAAACTGCTGTACGTGGTCGGCACCTTACTCACCCTGGTTTTGTATGCCGCGGTACTGCTGCGCCAGCGGGCGCTGCTTTTCGATCGTCCCGTGGGCGGGGAACTGATGGTTGGCTTGCGCCGCACGCCGGCCATGATTGGCCTGGGGCTGCTGACGGGGCTGAGCGTGGCAGCCTGCTTGCTGCCCGCTTGGCTGGCGCATGGCGTGACGCGCTACAGCATTGGCTTGCTGCTGCTCATCCCAGCATCCTATGTTCTCGTCGCATTGTCGTGCGCCTTTATCGTTTTGCTCATCGAAGGCGCAGGTCCGTTGGCAAGTTATCAGCGTAGCTGGCGTCTCACGGCCGGCAGTTTCTGGCGATTGAGTCTGGTCTATACCGTGGGAGTCATCGTGCTCGTCGTGATGTCCTTCATCATCAGCATGGTTGCCGTGTTCCTGGCCGCCATCGTAGGAAGGGGTGACGTCGTGCTGGCGGCCGCCGCAACCGGCGTCACCATCATTGCGCTCGGTGCGATCACGACGCCGTTTTATACGGCGCTCGGCCTGGCGGTGTTCGGCGACCTGACGGCGCGCAAAGAGGGTTCTGACCTCGAGCAGCGGATCTCGGCCACGGTCTGAGCGCGTGCGCCGCTGGCTTCTCACGCTGGTCGTATTGGTCGTAACGTTGCCCTGCGCTCACGCGCGCGAGGCCGCGCCGGTCATCGACGATTGCCTGACGAAACTCGATCCCGGGGCGGACATCGGCTACGCGCGCATCGTCGCCCGCTGTCCGGATCTGCCGGGCGCGCTTTCACAGAGTTCAGTCGCCGCCTGGCTGCCGGCGGACTGGAATCGCCCCGACAATCAGCTCTCCGCGGCCGGCCTGACGGAGCTGCGGCTGCTGTTGACGCAGGTTCCGGGCGCAGCGCGGCGCCCCGCACCGCGCGTTGCTGGAGTCGCCGGACTACTCGCGACCTTCGTGCACAGCGAGCGGGCGCACAGCAGCTGGTGGGACCGGTTCCGGCAGTGGCTGCGACACGTCTTGGCGCCACAGCCGTCTCAGGAAGATGACTGGTTGCAGCGTTTGTTGGTCAAGCTGTTCACTTCGAACGCCGCGGACACGATCGCGTGGACGTCACTGGTGCTCGTGGTCGCTCTGGCACTGGGCATCATCGCCAACGAGCTGCGGCTCGCGGGATTCCTCAGATCCGGCGAGCGTAGTCTGCGCCGCCGTGCGGACCTGACGCCTGCCGCCGCGCCCGCCGGTCTGGAACAAATCGCTCGTGCCCCGCCCGCCGAGCAACCGCGCATGCTGCTTGAGTTCATCGCGCGGCGCCTTGCCGAGCAGCAGCGCCTGCCCCCCGCGCGCGCGCTGACGACGCTTGAGCTGACGCAGCGCGCACGGCTGGCGGATGAGGAGCGCGCCAGCCTGGCGGCCCTCGCCTCGGTGTGCGATCGGGTACGCTTCTCCGGCTGCGAGGTGCCCGGCACGAGTCTGGCCGCCGCAATCGCGCGCGGGAACAGCCTGCTCGCGAGCCTCGACCTGCGGCCGCGCGCTGCGGCGCGGGCAGCCTGACGTCGTGCGCGATCGCTTCGTCACTCTCACCTGTGCGCTGGGCGCGCTGCTCCTGTTCGGCACCCTGTTCTGGCGCGGCGGGACGCTCAGCGAGCGCGAGGTCTCCCTGCCCACCACTGCAGAGCGCGGCGACAACGGTCTGCTCGGCGTCCTGCGCTGGCTGCAGCAGGAGGGTGTGCCGACGCTGTCGCTGCGCGAGCGCTTCGGCGCCCTGGAGCGCCGTCACGAGCTGGCGGCCGGTGGCAATCTGCTCATCGTGACCCTGCCGGCGAGCAGCAATTTCCGCAACGATGAGGTCGTGGCGCTGGATCGCTGGATCCGCGCGGGCAACACCCTGCTGGTGCTGGCGGCGCTGAGCGACCGGCCGAGCTTTGCGCAGCTGCCCCACACGATGTATGCCGATCTTGAATTGCTGACCGGCCTGACGGTCACTCACGAGCGGGAGAAAACCCCGGGAGCCGCCCCGAAGGGCACGCCGACTCCCCCGGGCAAGCCCGGCGAGCGAGGCAACGACGAAGCGCGCAAGGCGCTTGCCAGGCTGGTGGAGGAACTGCCCACACCGCAGCCGCGCTCGCTGGTTCCGAACCAGGCACATCCCTATCTCGCGGGCGTCGCCACCGCAGTGGCATTTTCCGACTACAGCCCGAGCGTCAGTACGCTGCTGGTTCCCCGCGATGGCTTTGTACTCACCCTGGCACACGAGGCCGACTCCCGCGCCGGAGTGCTCTGGGTGCGCCCGGACGGCGGCGGTACCATCATCGTGAGCGGCTTCGCCTCAGTGTTCAGCAATCGCGCCTTGGCCTTGGCCGACAACGCGCGTCTGCTCGCCAATCTCATCGCCGTCACGGTCGCACCGCGCGGCACGGTGATCTTCGATGACGAGCATCAGGGTCTGACGGCTGCCTACGATCCGGCGAAGTTCTATCGCGACCGGCGGCTGTACGCCACGATCGTCACGCTCGCGCTGGTGTGGCTGGTGTGGGTGCTGGGGGGCACTCAGCTGCAGATGCCACTCGCGGTCGGCAGTGCGCCACGCGAGTCGGAGCTGGTGCGCACCACTGGCCTGTTCTTTGCGCGCGTCTTGCAGCCGGCGGCCGCAGCACGCCGCATGTTCGAGAACTTCTTTGGCCAGCTGCCGCCCGGCGCACCACGGGCGCAAACGCCGGCGGTCGCCGTGCCGTGGGAGTGGCTGGCAAATCACCCGCGTCTGGCGGCCGCCGACATCCGGCAGCTCAGGCAATGGTACGCGGATGCCTATGCGGATCGGCGCGTGCCGCTGGTCCGGTTGCATAACCTCATCCTAGCTACTGAAGGGCGACTGGCCGCATGAGTAACTCAATCCGCGAGCTTCGCAGTGTTTTGGAGCGCGAGCTGGGCCGCGTAGTCATCGGTGCTGACTCCAGTGTCGATGCACTGGTCATTGCGCTCGTGGCCCGCGGTCACGTGCTGGTGCAGGGAGCTCCCGGACTGGGCAAGACATTGCTGGCCAAGACGCTGGCGCGCGCGCTGGGCGGTGAGTTCAAGCGCATACAAGGCACGACCGACCTCATGCCGAGCGACATCATCGGCGTGCACGTGTTTGACGAGGCCCAGCGCACCTTTGTGTTTCGGCCCGGCCCGGTGTTCGCCGACGTGGTGCTGGTCGATGAGATCAATCGCACCGGTCCTAAGACCCAGTCCGCTCTGCTGGAAGCGATGGAAGAGCGGCAGGTGAGCGTCGAGCGCTCGGTGTGGCAGCTGCCGGCAGATTTCCTGGTGCTGGCGACGCAGAACCCGCGCGAGTTCGAGGGCACCTTTCCCTTGCCCGAATCGCAGCTCGACCGCTTCATGCTGCGCGTGGACATGGACTATCCGTCGCGGGAGGCCGAGACGCAGATCCTGAGCCGCTACGGGGGCGTGCTCATGGCAGCGCACGAGGCGCTGGAATCGGTGCGCGTCATTGACCGTGCACTGCTCGGCGCGGCACGCGCCGAGGCCGAGCAGGTGCACGTGGCGGACGCACTCAGCGGCTACGTGCTCGATCTTGCGCGCGCCACGCGTGAACACCCGCGCGTGGCTTTGGGTATGTCGACCCGCGGCGCGCTCGCGTTGCTCAAGGCCGCGCGCATCAACTGCGGATTGCGCGGAGCTGATTTCGTCACCCCTGACGATGTCAAGCACGTCGCCGCCTGGATCCTGGCGCACCGCCTGGTGCTGACGCCGGAAGCGGCGCTCGAGGGTACGAGGGACGCCGAGGTGGTCGCGAGTCTGCTGGCCTCGACTCCGGTTCCGCGCTAAGGCAGTCCCCATGCATCTTGCGCGCCGCAGTTACGTGTTCGTGGTGCTGACGGCGGTGCTGGCGGTCGCCGGAATCTGGTCGGGCGATCCGTCCCTGCGCACACCTGTGGCGCATCCCGGCCGCGCTCCTGCTCCTGGGCCTGGCACTGGAGGGCGCGTTCGTGCGCCGCCTGCTGCCGCAGGTGCGCCTGCAGACCGCGGCGCGCGCCTTCCTTGGGCGCGCGCAGCCTGCGGCCTTCGTGTTTGCCAACCAGTCACGGCGTGCCGTCGCGCTCGAGTACGCGCCCGCCACGCCGAGGGGCTTCGAGCCACAGTCCGCGGTACGCCGCATCCGTATTCCCCCGCAGGGGGTGCTGGAGGATGCGCTCACTCTGCTGCCCGTGAGACTGGGTCCGCAACGCTGGCCGGCGCTGCCCGCGCGCCTGCGCGGTGCTCTGGGGCTGGCCTGGTGGACGAGCGCCCTGGAACCGCGCGAACAGCTCACCGTCGCGCCGGAGGTCCTGCGCGACCGCGTGCGGGTGCGCGGTTTTGCGAGCGGCGTGCGCGCGCGCCGCGCACTCGGGGCAGGGCAGGAGCTGCATCAGCTGCGCGGCTACGCGCCGGGTGATCCGCTCGCGCGCATCGACTGGAAGGCAACAGCACGCAGCGGCGCACTCATGACGCGCGAATACAGTGAGGACCAGCACCTGGACGTCCTGGTGGTGATCGATGCGGGTCGCCTGAGCCGCGTGCGCTCGGGGCGGCTCGATCGGTTCGGGCTGTACTGCAATGTCGCCGCGAGTTTTGCCGAACTCGTCACGCTCAATGACGACCGCATCGGGTTGCTGGTCTACGCCGACCAGGTGCTCGCCAGCCGTGCTCCGGCCCGCGGCCTGGCGGCGGTGGCGGCACTGCGACGCGCGCTCGAGCAACTGGTCGTGCTCCCGGCGGAATCCGATCCGACCGCCGCCGCCGTGAGCATCCGCAGGCTGCTGCGTCAGCGTGCCCTGGTCGTCGTGCTTACCGACCTCGATGACGCCAGCGTGGCCGGCGCGCTGGCGCGCGCCGTGCGTGTGCTGGCACCGCCGCACCTGGTGCTGATCGCCAGCGCACACAGTGGCGAGATCGAGGCGCTGGCCACAGCCGAGGCCCGCGAGTGGCAGGATCCATGGATCGCACTCGCCGCCACGGAGCAGCTGCGCCGCGGCGCCGCCCAGCGCGAGCTGCTGCAGCGCCTGGGCGCGCCGGTCGTGTCCGCACCGCCGCAGCAGCTTGCGCCGGCGCTCATCGGTCGCTACGAAGTACTGCGTCAGTCGCGCCGCGTCTGAGCCCGTGCCGCCCGGCGGCGGCGGGGCACTCCGCTCAACAGCACCAGCATCGCCAGCCAATAGCCGACGCCGATGGCGACGCGCGTGCCGAGGGCTACGTGCGGGTTAGGCGAGATGAAGCCCTCGATCAGGCCGGCCCCCACCAGCAGCAGCGCGCAGGCCACCAGCACGACGCCCGAGCGCAACGCGGCGACCCGGAAGGATTCGCGTCGTCCGGCCGCTCCGGGACGGATGAGTGCCTCGCCCACCGCGGCGCCCGCGGCACCGGAGAGGCATATGACCGAGAGTTCCACGCAACCATGGGCGACGATGAAGCTGAACAGCTGTTGCGCCAGCCCGTGCTGGCCCACGAAGGCGAACACCGCACCGAGCATGAACCCGTTCAGGCCGATGATGTACAGCGTCCCGAGCCCGAAGAGGAAACCCGCGCAATAGGCGAACAGGCTGACGACGATGTTGTTCGTCAGGATCTGCACCGACAGCACCGAGGAGGGCACGACGTTAAGCAGCCCCTCCGTCCACAGCTTGCCGCGCTCGACGCTCGCGATCAGCTCAGGTCCTGCGACCAGAGCGATGAGGTCCGGGTAGTGACTGATGAGCGCGTAACCGGCGCAGGAGGCCAGCACGAACAGGAGGGTCGTCCAGGCGATGTAGGGCAGCAACCAGCGCACGGCCGCGGGGATGTCCTCGCGCAACACGCGCCGCAGCGTGCTGCCCAGGTGCCAGGCCCCCTGGTGCAGCGTGACGTGCGCGCGCGCATAGGCGCTCTCCAGATACTCGCGCGTGCGGCTGGAGGGCATCAGCGCGCGGGCGCGCGCGAGGTCGTGCGCCAGTAGCCGATAATCATCGGCCAGCCGTGCGGCGTCTGCGGCGTCCTCGGTGCGCGCATCCGCGAGCCGCAGCGCGCGCTCCTCGGCCTGCCGCCACAGCGCAGCGCGACTCAGCAGCGCTGCGGTGAGGGCCTTCTGGCGCGCCGGCATCTGCATGTGGCGCTAACGCTGACCTGCCAGGCGCTCGAGCCGCGCACGCCACTGCAGCTCGTCGCCGTCGCTGAGATCGGCGGCGGGGCCCAGATAGCGAGTCAGCAGCGCACGCGCGAGCCGCACGCGCGCCTCCGGCATCAGCGCGGGCCAGCGCTGCAACAGGTCGGCGACGATCTCCGCGCCGGCGGCATCGAGCGTACCGACGCGCACCGCCACCGCTTCCGGCAGCAGCCCGTCGGCGCCCGAGCGCTCATACACCAGCAAGGTGCCCGCGGCCATGTCCCCGCAGCGCACGTTGTCGCGCGTGAACACCACCAGCGCCAGCCCCACCCCGTAGAAGGCCGGCAGACTGTCGATGAGGCGAAAGACATTGCGCACCAGCAGCGGTCCGATCCCTGGGGGGCCGCCCTGGCGGGTGACGACGCGGATGCCGGCACTGCGCTTTCCGGGCGTGCGTCCGCGCATCACGAGCTCGACCACCGCCTGGTAGAGGAAATAAATCGCCAGCGCCGGCAGCACCACCGTGGCGAACCAGCGCGCGTCGTTGGTCAGTGGCGGACTCAGCGACCAGCGACCGTTATAGAGAAGTCCGGCCGTCACGTACCACCCGAGCGCCAGGACGGCGCGGATGTGCCAGTCGATGATGAAAGCGAAACTGCGCACGCCGGGGCCGGCGATCGGTAAGGAAACCTCGATGCCGGTGACGCTGTCGATGATCAGCCCGGGGGCGACCTGGTTCACGCCTCCTCCGCGAGCTGCTCGGCCTGGAATTCCTGCTGCAGCGCGTTGATCAGCTCATCGAGCGCTCCGTCCATGACCTGCTGCAGCTTGTAGAGCGTGAGATTGATGCGGTGATCGGTGACGCGCCCCTGCGGGAAGTTGTAGGTGCGGATGCGCTCGGAGCGGTCGCCGCTGCCGACCTGCAGGCGGCGCGCCTGCGCCTGGGCGCTTTGCTGCTTCTCCTGTTCGGCGGCGAGCAGGCGCGCCTTCAGCAGCGCCATGGCGCGCGAGCGGTTCTTGTGTTGCGAGCGCTCGTCCTGGCACTCCACCACGATGCCGCTCGGCAGGTGCGTGATGCGCACCGCGGAGTCGGTCTTGTTGACGTGCTGGCCGCCGGCGCCCGAGGAGCGATAGGTGTCGGTGCGCAGGTCCGCGGGGTTGATGTCGATCTCATCCACTTCGTCGAGTTCGGGAAGAATCGCCACCGTGACTGCGGAGGTGTGGATGCGCCCCTGCGCCTCGGTCGCCGGGACGCGCTGCACGCGATGGGTGCCGGACTCGAACTTCAGGCGCGAGAAGGCGCCCTTGCCGGCGATGCGGCTGATGATCTCCTTGTAGCCGCCGTGCTCACCGTGGCTCTCGCTCAGGACCTCGACGGTGAGGCCCTTGGACTCGGCGTAGCGTGCGTACATGCGGTGCAACTCACCGGCAAAGATGGCGGCCTCGTCGCCACCGGTGCCGGCACGCACTTCCAGGAAGATGTTGTTGTCGTCGCGCGGATCCTTCGGCAGCAGCAGCAGCCGCAGCGATTCTTCTTCCGTGAGCAGATCCTGCTGCAGGCGGCCGACCTCCTCATCCCCGAGCTCGCGCATGCCGGCATCCGCGTCGGCCTGCAGCTCGCGCGCCGCCGCGAGTTCGCGCTCGAGTCGGTGGTAACGGGTGAAGCGTTCCGCCAGCGGTTGCAGGCGCGCGTATTCCATCGACAGCTCGCGGAACTGCTCCGAACCGCCGGCCACTTCGTCGGTGGCGAGCAGCCGGCCGACCTCCTCGAAGCGGTCGGACAGTTTCTGCAGGCGTTGTCGGATGGATTCCTTCATGGCTGTCAGCGGGCGCGCATTCTCCGGGATGTCCGCACTTTGTGACAAGTTGCGCAATGCGCGTCCCCTGTTCAGGGGCTATAGTGAAGGATCATGAGACCGTTGCGTAACTTAATCCCGTTGCTGCTATGTACCGGCTTCTGGGCAGGCTGCGCGGCCACGCACCCCGTCGAAAAGAAGCCCGCCGCAGCGGCCGCCGCCGACACTTCCGCCCTCACGCTCTCAGCCGAGGCGGCGCTGAAGCGCGGGGAGTGCCGGCAGGCCTCCGAGTTGTACGCCAAGGCCGCCAGCGGCGGGGACGCGCAGCTGGCGCGCCGCGCCACGCAGGTCGCCATGGCGTGCGAGCACCTGCCGGCCGCCTGGCAGTCGGCGACGCGCTGGCGTTCGCTGGCCCCGACCGACCGCGAGGCGAATGCGCTGTATGCGGCCGTCGCCCTGAAGCTGTATCGCACCAACGACGCCCGTAGCGCCATCCATGAATTCTGGCGGGTCGAGGAGCAGACCAACAGTGCTGCACCCGCCGCCAAGGGCGGCGAGGGCGCAGGCGCCGCGGCGGCCGTGCCGCACAAGCCCGAGGAACGCACCGCGCGCAGCATGACCGAGCTGACCGCGCTGCTGCTCGAGGAGTCGGACGCATCCGCCGTGCTCATTGCCATGAGCGGCGCCCTTGAGCCAAGCGCGAACTCGACCGATACGCTGATCCTGCTCGGGGAGCTGGCGCTCGCAGCCTACGACGGGCAGCGGGCCGGCCGCTATGCGCAGCAGGCGCTGCAGCACGATCCGAACGATCTGTCGGCCCTGCGCATCCTTTCGCGTGCCTACGTGATGCGCGGCAACGGGCCCCAGGCGCTCGCCACCGCGCGCGAGGCCGCAACCTTCGATGCGGAGCGCGGTGGGCTGCAGCTCGCGGAGATTCTGGCCTCGCTCGATCGCAGCGAGGAGGCCCACCAGCAGCTCGAGCTGCTGCGCTCCAAGGGCGCGCCGCAGGCCGAGATCGACCGGCGCCTGGCACTGCTCGCGTTCAACTCCGGTGACTACAAGGAGGCCAGGCAGCGCTTCACCGAACTGGTCTCGAGCGGCCAGGGGAACGATGGCGCGCAGCTGTACCTGGCGGACATCGAAGTGCGCACCGGCGATCCGGACGCGGCGCTCGCTGCCTATCGGCGCCTGTATGATTCCTCCGTCGCGCTGTCGGCGCGCTCGCGCGCCGCCGCGCTCCTGCTCGACCGCAACTCGCGCGCCGAGGCGCTGGCGCTTCTTGATGACTACGTCGCCGACCACCCGGAGGACGAGCTCGACCTGACGCTCGCCAAGGCACGACTGCTCGCCGATCACGGCGAGGCGGACATGGGGCTCGCGATCCTCAGCGCCGAGCTCGAACGGCACCCCCAGCATCCCTCGATCGAATACGACCGCGCGGTGATCCTCGAGCAGGCCGGCCACGTACACGAATCGGTGGATGCGCTCGAGCACATGCTGGAGAAGCGCCCCGAAGATCCGACCCTCATGAACGCGCTCGGCTACACGCTCGCCGATCACTCCCTCGAGCTGCCACACGCGGAGTCCCTGATACGCCGCGCGCTGACGGTGATGCCGGACAGCCCGGCGGCACTCGACAGTCTCGGCTGGGTGCGCTACCGCTCGGGCGACGCCAAGGGTGCCACGGACACGCTGCAACGCGCCTACTCGCTCGGCCATGACGCCGAGATCGCGGCTCACTGGGGCGAGGCACTGTGGGCGAGTGGTGATCATGCCGAGGCACGCCGCGTGTGGGCCGCCGCCCTGGCCCGCGATCCGGACTCGAAGGCACTGAAGGCGACGATCAAGCGGTTCCTGCCCGATGCGCACTAGCGCCCTGCGGCTCGGCGCCCTCGTGGCGCTGCTCGCCCTGGACGCCTGCCGTACCCTGCCACCGCCACCACTGCCAGCCTCAGCTCCGTGGGAACAGCGGCGTCCGCAGCTGCAGGCGCTGCAGCACTTCCAGCTCAAGGGACGCATTGCACTGTCGGCCGCGGGGAATGGCTTCAATGCCAACCTGCGCTGGCAGCAGCAGGGCGCGCGTTCGCAGCTGGTGCTCGAGGGTCCGCTCGGGGTCGGCGGCACGCAGATCACGGCCCAGGGCGATGATCTGCAGATCGTCAATGCGCACGGGGAGCACATCGGCAACGACGCCGCCCGCGCCGAGCTGCGGGCGCGCCTTGGTTTCGACGTCCCCCTGCCCAGCCTGCGATACTGGGTGCTGGGCGTCCCTGATCCCGCCACTCCCGCGCAGGAGTCCCTCGATGACGAGCAGCGCCTCGGAAGTCTCACCCAGGATGGCTGGCAGGTGACCTACGGCGCCTATGTCGCCGCGGGTGCCGAGACGCTTCCGGCTCGACTGACGCTCGAGCGCGATACCGTGCGCGTGCGGCTCCTGGTCGAGGACTGGCAGCTGTGAGGCGCGCGGCCGGTGCCCTGCGCCCCCGGACGGAGGCGCAGTCGCGCTGGCCGGCCCCTGCAAAGCTCAATCTGTTCCTGCACGTGACCGGACGGCGTGCGGATGGCTACCACGAGCTGCAGACGCTCTTTCAGTTCATCGACCTGGCGGACGACATCCTCGTCGGCGTGCGCGACGACGGCGCCATTCAGCGGCATGCGGGGGCGGCCGGGGTGGCCCCCGAGCAGGATCTGGCCGTGCGAGCCGCCCGCACTCTGCAGCGTTGCACCGCTTCTCCCCTGGGGGCCGACATCGAAGTGCGTAAGCGCATCCCCCTGGGAGCGGGCCTGGGCGGGGGCAGCTCGGATGCCGCGACGGTGCTCCTGGCACTGAATGAGCTGTGGGGCTGCGGGCTGAGCCTCGAGGCCCTGGCCGAACTGGGCCTGCCCCTGGGAGCGGATGTCCCTGTTTTTATTCAGGGTTTTTCAGCCTGGGCGGAAGGTATCGGGGAACGGCTGACCCCCGTGACCCTGCCGGAGGCCTGGTACGTGATCGTGCATCCCGGGGTCCATGTCAGTACCGCCGACGTATTCCAGAGCCCTGAATTGACACGAAATTCTCCCCTCATCACAATACGCGCCTTTTTTGAGGCGGGTGCCCGGAACGACTGCGAGCCCGTGGTGCGGGCCCGCTACCCCGAAGTGGCCGAAGCGCTCGACTGGCTGCGGCGACTGGCGCCGGCGCAGCTCACCGGGACCGGCGCCTGCGTGTTTGCCGCCTGTGCGAGCGCGGGCGAGGCGGAACGCCTGGCCGCCCGGGTCCCCGACCGCTGGCAGAGCTTCGTGACACGCGGCCTGAACACCTCGCCCGTGCACGGGTGCCTGAAGGCGCGGCGGCGGGCGTGACGCGGCTGTAAGATGCGCGCCCGCAGCTGACGGATGCTGGGGTGTCGCCAAGTGGTAAGGCAGCGGGTTTTGATCCCGCCATTCGGAGGTTCGAATCCTTCCACCCCAGCCAGATTGCGGGGCTCACGGCCGCGAGAGGCTGGCCGTGGCGGTAAGGGTTGCGCGCATTTAGAGAGAGCATGAGTACCAGCGACACAATGTCTCTGTTTGCGGGCAACGCGAATCCGGCGCTGGCGCTGGATATCGCCAAGCACCTGCAGACGCCGCTCGGGCGCGCTTATGTCGGGCGCTTCAGCGACGGCGAGGTCAACGTCGAGCTGATGGACAACGTGCGCGGGCGCGACGTGTTCATCGTGCAGTCGACCTGCCCGCCGGCGAACGAGAGCCTGATGGAGCTGCTGGTGATGGTGGACGCGTGCCGGCGCGCGTCCGCCGCGCGCATCAGCGCAGTGGTGCCGTATTTCGGTTATTCGCGCCAGGATCGCCGACCGCGCGCGACGCGCTCGGCGATCACGGCGAAGCTGGTGGCGAACATGCTCTCGAGCGCCGGTGTGAACCGCCTGCTGACGACCGACCTGCATTCGGACCAGATCCAGGGATTCTTCGACATCCCGGTGGATAACGTGTACGCCTCGCCGGTGCTGCTGGGCGAGGCCTGGAAGCAGGCGTACCGCAACGTGATCGTCGTGTCGCCGGATGTCGGCGGCGTGGCGCGCGCGCGGGCCTTCGCCAAGCGCCTGGACGATGCGGAGCTGGCGATCATCGACAAGCGCCGTCCGCGGCCGAACGAGTCGAAGGTCATGAACATCATCGGCGAGGTCGAGGGCAAGACCTGCATGCTGGTCGATGACATGGTCGATACCGCCGGGACGCTGTGCCAGGCGGCGCAGGCGCTGAAGGATGAAGGCGCCACCAAGGTGGTGGCCTACATCACGCACCCGGTGCTCTCGGGCAGCGCGGTGGAGAAGATTTCCAAGTCGGCGCTCGATGAGCTGGTCGTGACGGACACGATCCCCTTGAGCGCGGCGGCCCGCGGCTGCGATCGCATCCGGCAGCTGTCGGTGGCGGGGCTCCTGGCAGAGACCATTCGCCGCATCCGCGACGAGGAGTCGGTGAGCTCGCTGTACGTCGACTGAAGACGCGCGAAGATTTTTGGACGTGCCGGATTGGTCGCGACCCGGCGCGAGTTGGCAGTAACTACTGGAGAACGTAATGCGTATTTCATTCACCTTCGGCGCGGATGTCCGCGGGACGCAAGGCAAAGGTGCGAGCCGCCGCCTGCGTCACACGGGCAAGGTCCCCGCCATCCTCTACGGCGCCCACAAGGACGCCCAGAACCTGGTGCTCGATCAGCAGAACCTGCTGACGATGATCGGCGACGAGCGATTCTATTCTTCCATCGTGCGCCTGAAGATCGGCGAGAGCACGCAGGAGGCCATCATCAAGGACGTGCAGATGCACCCGGCCAAGAACGTGGTGGTGCACGTGGACCTGCAGCGCGTGGTGGAGAACGAGAAGATCCGCATCCGCCTGCCGATCCACTTCAAGGGCGAGAGCATCTCCCCGGGCGTCAAGACCGAGGGCGGGGTGGTGTCGCACATGCGCGCCGACGTCGAGATCAGCTGTCTGCCGAAAGACCTGCCGGAGTTTCTGGAGCTGGATCTGTCCGGTATGCACCTGAATGAGACCAAGTTCCTCGCCGACGTGCCGGTGCCCGCCGGCGTGACGATCCCCGAACTCTCGCAACGCAACGCGGCGGTCGTTTCGATCCACGCGCCGCGTGCCGAGGAGCCGGAGCCTGTGGCTGCCGAGGCCGCGGCCGCGCCCGTCGAGGGGGCAGCTCCGGCTGCCGTCGGCGCGCCGGGTGCAGCGCCAGCCGCGGGGGCGGCTGCCGCTCCTGCCGCGGACGCGAAGAAGGGCGAGGAGAAGAAGGACGCCCCGGCCAAGAAGGAAGGCGGCAAGAAGTAGCCGCGGCAACCGCCGATTGCCTGCCGGCCGCCTCGGGAGCGATGCTCCCGCGGGCGGCCGACGGTATTTGCGGCACGGATCATCCCTATGGCAGGCGAGCCCCTCAGGCTGATTGTCGGTCTCGGCAACCCGGGCACCGAATACGCGCGCACGCGCCACAACGCCGGGTTCCAGCTGCTCGAGGAGCTGGCGCGCCGTCACGGGGCGAGCTTTCGCAGCGAGCCGCGCCACCGCGCGGAGCTGGCGCGCGCCAGCATCGCCGGTGCGGACGTGTGGCTGCTGAAGCCGATGAGCTACATGAACCACAGCGGGGACGCAGTGCGCAGCGTCGCCACCTTCTATAAGGTGCCGCTGCAGTCGATCCTGGTCGCCTACGACGAGCTGGATTTTGCGCCCGGCGTCGTACGGCTGAAGCAAGGCGGTGGTGCCGCCGGTCACAACGGCATGCGCGACGTCATTGCCCAGATGGGCGATGCCTTCTGGCGCCTGCGCATCGGCATCGGGCACCCCGGTGATCGTTCGCTGGTGCTCGACTATGTGCTCGGCCGCCCGAGCGCCGCGGATGGCGAGCTGATTAGCGCCGCGCTGGCCGCGGCGGCGGATGCGGTTCCGATCCTGCTGACCGAGGGCGCGCAGATCGCGATGAACCGACTGCACACACAAGATCCCCCGGGCGCCTCCGCGCCCTGATGCTCACCCGAGGAAGCTGAACGCCCCATGCCTATCCGCTGCGGCATCGTTGGTCTGCCCAACGTCGGTAAATCGACGTTGTTCAACGCACTCACGCGCGCGCAGATCGCGGCCGAAAACTACCCCTTCTGCACGATCGACCCGAACGTCGGGGTGGTGCCGGTCCCGGACCCCCGGCTCGAGAAGCTGGCTGCAATCGCACACCCGGAAAAAATCTTGCCGACCACGGTGGAATTCGTCGACATCGCCGGCCTCGTGGCCGGTGCTTCGCAAGGCGAGGGGCTCGGCAATCAGTTTCTGGCACACATCCGCGAGGTGGATGCGATCGCACACGTGGTGCGCTGCTTCGAGAGCACCGACGTGATCCATGTCGCCGGCCGCGTCGACCCGCTCAGCGATGTCGAGGTCATCGACACCGAGCTCGCCCTTGCCGATCTCGCCACGCTGGAGAAGGGTCTGGATCGGGCGGTCAAGGCAGCCAAGGGAGGCGACAAGGATGCGCTGCGCCGCCGTGCGCTCTTCGAGCGGGTCAAGGTTCAGCTCGATGCGGTGAAGCCCGTGCGCGCCATGACACTGACGGCCGAGGAGCGCCGCGATCTGCGTGAGCTGCAGCTGCTGACGGCGAAGCCGGTGATGTACGTGGCGAACGTCGCCGAGCGCGGCTTCAAGGACAATCCGCTGCTGGATGCCCTCGAGCGCCGGGCGGCGGCGGATGGGTCATTCGTGGTGGCCGTGTGCGCCGCGATCGAGGCCGAGATCGCGCAGCTCGAGGAGGGCGAGCGCAGCGAATTCCTGGCAGAGCTCGGGCTCGAAGAGCCGGGGTTGAACCGCGTCATCCGCGCCGCTTACCGGCTGCTTGGACTGGAGACGTTCTTTACCGTCGGGCCCAAAGAAGTGCGGGCCTGGACGGTGCGTGCAGGTGCCACGGCACCGCAGGCGGCGGGCGTGATCCACACGGATTTCGAACGCGGCTTCATCCGCGCCGAGGTCATTGCCTACGCCGATTTTTTGGCGGGCAAGGGGGAAGCGGGTGCCCGCGACGCCGGCAAGCTGCGCCTCGAGGGCAAGGAGTACGTCGTCCAGGAGGGCGACGTCATGCACTTCCGCTTCAACGTCTGACGCGGCGCCAACCTCACCCGACCGCAGGTTATGGCTGCCGCAGGAACTCGGCGAGCGGCTCCCAGTAGTGCACCCGCCATCCGTAGGCGAGACTCGCGCCCTCGTTGATCGGAAAGCCGAGCTGGTCGAACACCAATCGGCAGCGCGTGCCCTGCGTCTGCAGGACAAACCGCACGACGGAGTAGTCACCCGGGCTCCAGCTGCCAGTGCGCCACGCCTGCACCAGGCGCTGGTCGCGCACCAGGTCGAGATTGCGCCCGGTGATGTAGCCGCCGAAGAGGGTGAACGCGGCCCCCACCTCATCGGTAATGGCGGTGGCTTTGGCACCTGGCGCACTCACGAGAGTCACGGCATCACTCAGCCGCGTCACCGCATCGAATTCGCGCGCGCCGGTGAGGGCCTGGTAGACCCGGGCGCAGCCGGACGCAAACGTGATCTCCTGGTGTATCGATCCGGCGTTGTTCGTCAGGCCGTCCGCGCGCTGTGCGCTCGCTTCAGCGGCGCATATCCGCGGTGCCGCGGTGAGCGCGCAGGCTAGGGCTGCGACGCACAAAGTTGCAAGATGGAGTGAGGAGCAGCGGAGCTGCATATTGGCGCTCGCTCTGTTATATTAAACATTATTGTTTAATAATAGGAAGTCCGCGCGATGACGTCAAGCGCCGCACTGCGACGGGCGAGAGCGGAAGACAGTCTCGACGCCGTGTTTCACGCCCTGGGTCACCGCGCGCGGCGCGCGCTGCTGACACGCCTGGCGCAGGCACCCGCGAGCATCACCGAACTGGCACGACCGTTCTCGATGTCTTTGCCTGCTATTTCCAGGCACGTACGCGTGCTGGAGCACGCGGGTCTGGTGGCGCGCACGGTGGACGGCCGGATCCATCGGTGCGCACTGCACGCACTGCCGCTGCAGGCCGCCGACGTGTGGCTTAGCGGCTACCGCGGTTTCTGGGAAGGCAGCCTGGATTCATTGGCGCGTTATGCCGAAAAGCCCTGACCGCGCCGGGGCGCGAACGGAACTCACCGTGGTCGTGCGCCGCACGATCGCTGCTTCCCCGCAGCGACTGTTCGATGCCTGGACCCAACCCGAACAGCTGCGGCGATGGTGGGGTCCGCCAGGTGTCACTTGCCCAGCCGCAGAGGTCGATTTGCGCGTGGGGGGTCGCTATCGGATCGCCAACCAGTTCCCTGACGGAAAACTCGTATGGATCAGCGGGGTATTCGAGTGCATCGAAGCGCCGCGTCTGTTGGTGTACAGCTGGGGCTTCGGCTCGGACCCTCAACGGTCGGAGCGGGTTACGGTCGCTTTATGTGCCTGCGCGGCAGGCACGGAGGTGACTGTCACCCATGAGCGCATTGCCGATGCTGCGAGCCGCGATGGACATGAGCAAGGCTGGGTCGGCTGCCTGCGGGGATTACAGCGGTACCTGGAAGAGGGACCGCTGGCGGGCGGATCCAGCCGCGTTTGACACCGCACCCCACCCCCCCCGCCCGCCGCCCGCGGTGTCACCTAGAACTTCAGTTCGCCCGGCTCACCACAGCCAAGCTGGAGCAGAAGCCTGAACCGGCGCGAGCAGCCCGAGCGCACGCTCATCGGTTCTCGCTCACCTCGCCGCCGGCCACGCTCGTCAGCTCGCCGAGTGCGCTCTACCCCCTCCTGGCACGCGCTCTGTTTTCGAGCACTGCGGCAGTCTCCGCATGCTCGATGCTGCTCACCGAGTGCGGCAACTGCAGCTCGTTCGATTTCTCGCTGCTGACAGCAGCCATCTCCACGGGTTGAAACTCATCCTCCTCCCAGGGATCCGGTGTTCAGCGCTCAGCTCGGCGCTCACAGCGCGCGGAGTTCCATCATGAAACTTCTCAAAATCCAGCAGCGGTTTGAGTGCATTCGGTCATTTGCTCTCCGGGCGGTGTGTAACTAACTGTGTCAGTTTGTATGTGACCCTATCAAGCTTAGCCGCAGCAAATGGTGCATCCGCAGCATCGGCAGATCTGGCCACTCGCGACGCGCGCCGCCGCCATCGATACGATACGGCAAACACGCAGATTAGAAGACATTCGATCTGAACGAAAAGACGTCAGGCGAATTGGCCGAGCAAGCGCTGGCTTTTGCCGTCGCGGTGCAGCATTTCACCGTGATGGAGGAGCTGTCGGCCGCCGTCATGTCCGCAATCGAGCCGTTCGGCATGACTGCTGCGGCCAGTGGTTTGGTGTCCGGGACACGAGCTGCCTCACCGCGCCCGTTTCACTTCGTCAACTGGCCGGATGAATGGGTGAGTGTCTATCTGGCGGAACAGTTCCTCCTGATCGATCCGATACCCCGGTGGGCGCGCAATTCAGGCCGCCCAGTCAGCTGGGGCGAGCTTTTTCGGTTCTCCCGAGCGGGCCCCCTGAGGAAAGTGATTGCCGCGGGTGCCCGCTTCGGATTCACCGGCGGATTCGTGGTGCCGCTGCGCAGTGGCGATAACTCCCTGGGGCTGGTTTCATCGGCGGCGTGCTCGAGGACTTTCTCGCCACGCGAGCGCATCCTGCTGACACTGATCGCCGTCAACATTCTCTTCGCGGCGGCCGACCGTATTGTGCATGGCGGCGAGATCGGCAGGCCGCCCCCATCCTTACCGCACGCGAAATCGAATGTCTCGCACTCATGGTGCGGGGACATTCCGACGCTGACATCGGTACCCTGTGGGACTCTCAATAAGGACCGTGCGCTTTCATCTGGGTAACGCGCGCCAGAAAATTTCATGTCAACACGCGAACCCACCTGGCAGCGGTGGCAGTGGCCCAGGGTTATACCCGCCTGTGAGGTCGCCGATGACGCGGTGCAGCATGCGACCCCCGGGTCATACCTGTAACCAGTCACAGCTTTCGGCGGTTTGTCTGCCGATGTAGCGTTTACCCCTGTTAAAAGAACAAACAACGTTCCGGCCAGTGTCTGCGCTGGGGTTTGTCGTTTGCGCCTAAATCTGGCCGTTCGGCACAACACGTATGGTTGCGACCAAGGCCCGAACCCGAGGAATCCACATCAAAGCATTACACGCGTGCGGCTTAGCAGTTGTGCGGTGTTGGGGATCTCAGGAACTGTTTACGCCGACACGGTCACCGACGTCGATTGTGCGTGATCGTGACCTGCAACAATCCGTGGACCGACCAATACAATGGGTCGCTGATCGCTGCCGCGCCGGTCACGGGCAATACGGGTACCGGCATCGTGTTCCCTGACTACAACGGATCCGACGTCACCATTTCCCCCGGCGGAAACAGCTACATGTACCCGGGGAGTGCGACGATCACGCTGAGCAAACCAATCGCGCTCAACTCCAGCGCCGTCGTGATACGCTGATGAGTAATTTCTTCGGCACAGACAACACGGTGGAAGCCGTGGTCACCTTTACGAACTCGAAGGGAGCGACCGCAACCTTCAGTCTGGTGGGCGATCAGACGATCCGTGACTACAACAACTACATCTATACGAATAGTCTGCAGGGATTCAATACCAACACTTCGCTGGGCAAAGTGACCGCGCAGGAATGGTGGAACGATAACGCACAGATTGACGGCGACAGTACGCAGCGGCTTCACGCCCAGAGCTTCTCTCTGCCTGCCGCATGGGCGGCACCAGCCTCGTGTCATTGACGATAGCGGACCCGACCCCGGGGAGACTGGATGTTCTTTCGGCCGTGCAGGTGGATGACGTGGCCAGTACTGCGACGGGTGTTCCCGAGCCGCGACGCTCGCGCTGATCGGGGTTGGGGTTCCTGGTCTCGGACTAACGCGGCGCCGGCCCCGTAAGTGAATTGGGCGTGAGGCCTGCGACCGGCGCGACGATCTGGCACTCACGGTGCAGGCGTCGCGCCGGCGTACACGCGCTCCTGCTCTTCGAGTGCGAGGCGTTCGGCGGATGCGCTCCGTCGGGGGCGAATCTGCGAAAACTTCGTTTCGTTCGATGGACAACCGCGGCGCATTCATAATACCGGGGTCGAGGTTCGAGTCCCTCCCTTTCCACCAAATTCACGCGCACTAACCTTGAGTACTCACCGACGATTCTTGGCCTAGCCTCCAGTCGGCGATTCCGATTTCAAGTGTCTCTGCCAAATATGGTCCGTACCTGCGCCGCGGGATTTGCGCAGGAGAGAGTCTCCGAAGTCGCGAAACTCGGGGCCGAATTGTCCGGCCGACAGCTTCCACGCGGCGCGCATGCCGATTGATGCCATCCAGAAGCGGGCACCTGCAACGTAGCTGTCGTATGCGCGTCGATCGAGCTGCCCGGCTTTGTACTGCAAGAGTGAGTCTTCTCCGCTTAGAAAAAGTGCGCGACACATCATCATCCATTGAGTGAGTTCCTCGCGGGTGAGCGTCGGATCTCCTGCAACGCCTTTTTGGAAAACACGCGCCAGTTCCGGACTAGCAATGGCCAGCGCCGCATTAGAGGCGCGGTCCGCCCGCCCTTGTTGCATGATCGCGCGCTGACTGCGTTCTGCGCTGCGCACCTGCAGCCCAAGATAGATCAGTGAGCCCACTACAGCGACCGATGCGACGGATTGACTCAGGTAGAAGATCTGTTCAAGTGTCATGCTGGATTTCTGACCGGCGCTGCTATTGAAGCGACGACCTTACTCATCGTCCAATCCGAGCGCGAATGAGGTCGCCGCGCCAGCTTCTTTCATCTTCTGCGTAGTTAATCGGGCAATGCGATTGCCGATATTGCTCTTGGGCACGGTCTGAAGATTGTCGAAATTCACCGCGCAGGCGGTTGGTAACCCGTCGGCCTCCGTCAGAACGACCTCAGTGGGGATACTGCGGATCGTAGAGGTGATCGGTGCTACGGTGACTGAGTGCAGTACGGCGATCGCGGAATCGCGTGTCAGGATCAGCACCGGCCGCTTCTTGTCCGGTGGCTTGAACGTGTACCAGCAGACGTCCCCCCGATTCACGGTGTGCCCCAGTCCTGTTCGCTCAGCCAGGTATCGAACTCACCGGGTGCAGCTGGCTGGTGCGCGTAGCCCTCAGCGTGTCGGACCTCGTTCTCGCGAATGCGCTGTCGCCGGATCTCCGCCTCCAGCGCATCACGAATGAACGCCGACCGGGTGGTCTTTCGTGCGCGCGTCATCTTATCGACATCTTGAGGAGACGTTCGTCGATGGTCATCTGAATCGTCTTCATTGCTGTGGATTTAAATGTGGATACATCTACACATTGTATGCCACATCAGATCGTTGGCACACGGACCAATTGCTGCGGGAGATTTGCGGGAGTCAGTTATGCTTAGTCGTGCTTCGTCGTGCCAAATTGCGACGGGCGCCCCTCGTGGAAAGGTATTGTGCTCAGCTTGAGCGACCGGCACTCATAATGCCGGGGTCGAGGGTTCGAGTCCCTCCCTTTCCACCAATACTTTCAGCAATTTACACACTACCCGACAATTCTCAGCACAGTTCCCGCGGGAGATTCGCGTGAGTTTGCAATGCGGTTTACGGCCGCCAACAAATTCCCGACCTCCGCGGCACTGTAGTGCGTCGTCATCCGCCCGCTCTTGTGACCAAGAAGGTCCTGACGATCCTCGAGAGTCACGCCCACAGCTCGGAGTCGCCGCCCAAACGTGTGCCGTAGATCGTGCACCCTCACGCGTTTGAACGCCGCGGGCAGCGTTCTTTCTAGCGTCTGCTCGTACCGACCCGCCGCACGCCGGCGCGCCGCCCGCCATCCAGAGTTTGTCAGGCGCGTAAGACGAACGCGGCGCCCCTGCCGATTGAGCCAGGTGAAGACATATACCGGATGCTGTCCGCGTACTTCCTCGACAATGGACTGCGCGATATCGTTGAGAACGACGATGCGCGCCTCCTTGTTCTTGGTCACAGTCTCTGGAAGAACGAACACAGTCCGCTTGATCTCGGGTGTGTCGAGCTCCGGAATACGCTGTTCCCATTCCCACCTTAGACCGCACAGCTCCTGCACACGCAACCCTGTATTCACATCGAACAGGGCCATCCGCTGCAGGTGGGGAGCAAGTTGCCCGAACAACAAACGCTGCTCTGACCAATCGATTGGGTACGGCTTGCGGGCGGAGCCGTTCTTGTCGAGCTGGATGAGAGGCGCCTGTGCGAGCCACGTCAGATTCGAACCATCGTCGCGCCATAAGCGCGCAGCGAGATTCAAGATCCTTCGCGCCACCGCAATGTTGCGGTTCAGCGTGCCCGAGGCAAGCGGCCTTCGCCCATCGAGCGGGCGACGCCGACTGTCGATGTATGGTCTGAACGACTCGTTGTGCACACAGTCCAGCCATAGGTCTCCGATAAACGGGTCCATGTCCTTCAGGGCCCGCGCATCCCGTTCAATGCTTCTCTTCCACGCGAAGTCGGTCAGGTATCGAGTTGCCGCCTGTCTGAACTTCCGCCGCGGTCGCGTTCCATAGATCGTGGCTTGGCGGATCTCTTCGACGCGCCGCGCGAGATACCTTGCGGCTTCTTCCTCATCACTCGTTCCAGTGCTCTCGCAAAGTCTTCCGAATCGCTTGATGCGTTTGTCGATATGCCACTCAAACGCGCCACCCTCTCGGAACCGTTTACGGAGCCCTGCAGTTCGTCGTTTCGACATAGCTGTCCCTCCTTTTTAGGGGCGGGACGGCCGTTGCGCCGACAATATGACTCAGCCCAAGCGTCGAGTTCAAGTCGGTCAAAGGCGATGGCCCGCTTGCCGATCGGAATTGTGGTGATCGCCGGGCGAACGAGCGAATTAAAGCTGTTCTTGTTCATCCCCAAATACAGCGCAGCCTTCTGAGGCCGAAGAAATCGAGGCGCCCAAGGAACTGAGCCGGGCGTTAGCTGCATATCGTCCTAGTCCTGTTTCGAGCGTTTCCCGATTCTTGACAACTTCGGTCCACAGAGGCGATTGATGATTAGAGTGAAATGGTCACGACGCACGTGTCGCATGCGCCCCGAGCCAAGCGTCTTGCACCCGAAGGCCACGAATTGCACCGACGCGCAACGTCTTACGCCGGCGTGACCACGTGGCAGATCGAAGAAAGACGCCGTATCCCCAATCGCTCAGCAGGCATCCCTGAGACCTGTGCTGCGGTGCCGCGCGGGGACCGCGCTGCTAAGCGTTTGCATGCGTCGAAAGCCCGTCGATCAAGCTGCTGTTGCGCGAACTCTGGCGACTATTGGTTAGTAGCGTGGGCCCGCTTGTGGCGTTGTTTGCTGCGCCTGCCGCGTAGTAGGACGTGATAGGGGGAGCGATATTCCCGCTTTTCGCTCCGAAGCAGGTCCGCGGGAACCGTCTTGTGGTGAGGGCACTGCGGCAACGGCTACGAACTCACACCCAACAACCTTGTGCCCGCGGAGCGTGGTACGTCTTGCGCTGCCGCCCATGCGGGGCCGAACGTGCCGCCGCGTGGCGTCGCAAACGGTCGGCCGCGGCTTAGTGCTCAAGTAGCTGCGGCGGCGTACCACTGTTGTGGCGCGTGGCCTAACCGATCAGGTGGCGCAATTTACGCAGCGCTACTGCCGCCCAGCCGTCCTCCAAAACCCCTCACGGTAGTACGATAACGTCCAGATCGGGACTCACGGGATCGATCAGGAGCGTGCGATGAGGAGAAACCATTTTGCGCTAGCGGTTGCGCTGATCGGCGCCACGCTGGTCACGGGCGGCCATTCGGAAACGACGGCCGCCTTGACTAATAACCGGGCCGCGGACCGGCATCTGACCGCGTTCATTGCTCCACCGTTCGTTATCGAACACGAGGCCGCTTACGGCTTCAGCATCGTCCTATGGATGTCAGTGTCACGCGCATGAAGCGCACGACCACCTATGAGCTCGAACCAGACGTAGGCGCTATAGAAGAAGCGATGCGATCCAACAAGGCCGATCTCACGGTGATACCTCTCTTCATCACCTCGGCACGTGATACGGAGTTCGATTTTTCCCTTCCCATAATGGAAGCAGGGGTCCAGGTCATGGTGCGGGACACCCACCAGAGCACGCAGGCCGCAAACCCACTGTGGGACATGTTGCGTCTGATGCTTTCGCGAACGACGATATTGTGGCTCGGTATGGCTGTGCTGCTGGTCCTTATCCCGGCCCATCTGATTTGGCTGTTCGAACGACAGCGCGAGGAAGGTATGGCTTGGAGCCGCAAGTACTTCCCCGGCATATTTGAGGCCGCCTATTGGGCACTATCAACGCTCACCACACAGGCGGAGGGCATGCCAAGACAATGGCTGGCGCGTGCCGTCTCCATCGTATGGATGTTCGCGGGCGTGGTCTTCGTGGCGTCCTATACGGCCCAGCTGACGACGGCCTTGACTGTCGAAACGATCCGCGGCGCCATCGAGGGACCTGACGTTTGCCGGGCAACGATCGTACCCTCGCGCAAACCCTTGCGGTCGACTACCTTCGCGAACATGCTCCGAGTCCAGGAGTTCGCGACGATCGATCAGCTGTCCGAACCTTTATTGACAGAATCGATGCCGCGTTCCTGCCGAGCCGCTCCTGCCTACTTCGCCGCGCATGAGGGGAAAGGACAGGTGAAGTTAGTCGGTCCTGAAATCAACATTGCCCGGCCGTTCCTCACTCGAGCCGTTGCAGCCTGCGCAGCGGATGCGAGGACGCGCTGTCGCGCGGCGGGTCGAGCGGGATATTAGAAGCTTTACGACAAGTGGTTCGGCAGCCCTCAATAAGCGCCCCATTTGTAACTGCGATTTCGGGTTGCTCTGGATGTGAATGGGGCGAGTCTCTTTCAGGATCGGCGCAATTCGTATTTGAGCCGACGGAGGCCGAGCCGAATTCAGCAGCAGTTGAACTGGTACAAATTCTGATCGGCGAGCGCGGCGGCACGATGCCAGCGAAGGAGGAGGGCGACACTTAGGACGGGCAACATAGGCGAAGACGCCGCTGACAATGCGATCAGATAGCTCCTCGATCAGGGGCGTCTCAAGCGAACTAAGCCGGATGGAGGGGTGGCTCCGCTGCTTAGGACAGATTTCCGTTCGAGATAAGTGGATCTGCCTGGGCGGTTGCTGATGATCGTCTCTTGGTCTTCGCTCTTCGTCAATCCTCTTACCCGCAACGCAGTCTCGCGCCGAAGGCGGGAGAAGCTCCGGTTCCGGGTTTTTTGGATCTGGTGTGGAAAAGTCGACCGCATATAACGCTCCAGGAGCGGCGATCGCGAGGGTACCCGCTATCTGCCTATCCCCCGAAATGCCCGTGATGAACGCGTGGGCCGTCATGGCTTCAGGCCGCCGCCGGCACAGTGGCGGCCAACGCACCGAAATACACCTCATAGGGCCTGCGGTACTCGAGGCACTGGTGAAGGCGCACTCCACAGCCTTTCGATGAACACGTTGTCGATCCAGCGACCCTTGCCGTCCATGGTCCCCGAAAGCGGGCTTTCCGCAGAGTGCTGATCAGACAGACTCCAGGGGCACACTCAGAAGACGAACGGCGAAGTGTGCTGATGCTATATTGATCCGAAATGAGTCCAATGTCGTGACACCCTTTCAGGGAATTATTGCCGCGGTTGCGGCCATTGTTCTATTCCTGCAAGCCCTGCAGGGCTTCAGCCGCGAGGTGCAGGCTGTAGGCGGTGCGGCACTGAAGTCGTGGCTACCCAGGGTGACGGAGAGCCGCTGGCGCGGCTTCCTCATTGGCGTGGTCGCGACGGCCATAGTGCAGTCGAGCAGCGCGGTCACGGCGCTCGCGGTGTCGCTGGTGGATGCCGCCGTCATCAGCTTCCGCGGCAGCCTTGGCATCGTGCTTGGCTCGAACGTCGGCACCACCGCGACAGCGTGGCTCGTTTCATTCAAGCTGACGGGTATCGGGCCGTTCTTCATCGTCTTGGGCGCGTTGCTGTCAGTGCTTCCCGGTCGCGCAAACGCTATTGCCAAGGCTGTGTTCTTCTTCGGACTGGTGTTCTTCGCGCTTGATCTCATCTCGGCGGAGCTCAAGCCCCTGCAGGCGCATTCGTGGTTCAGGGACGGGCTGGCCCTGGCGACGACGCCGCTAATCGGGGTGCTAATGGGGCTCGTGTTCACCGCCGTGGTCCAGTCCAGCAGCGTGACCACCGGGCTCGCGATCCTGCTCGTGCAGCAGGGCGTACTGCCGCCGGAGTCCGCGATACCGATCGTGCTCGGCGCCAACGTGGGTTCTACCTCGACCGCGCTCGTCGCCAGCCTTTCAATGCATACGGTGGCGCGCGCCACCGCGATTTCCAATTTCTTGTTCAATGCGACCGGTGTGCTGCTGTACCTGCCGTTCCTGAAGCAGTTCACGCATCGGATGCTTACGACAGGCGAACCCGCTACGGCAGTCGCTTGGGCGCACTTGACGTTCAACGTGACAGTCGCCGCGCTTTTTCTCACGACGCTCGGCTGGCTTGAACCGCGCCTGCGCGCTTGGCTGTCCGTTGACGCGGCCAGATGACCGCCGTCGGTGTGAACGTCAGTACACCCCAAAGGCTGCGACCAGAAAGCGCTCGCGCGGGAATTGCACCGGGTTGTCGACGTTCGTGCTAACTCAGTTGAGTGATAGCGGGGCCCCCACTGCCCCGCGCCCTCCAACGACAGGCGGTGACTCTACCTAGATCGCAAGCGAGTCGGCGGTAATCTCTCGCGGGACTGCAAGTGAGCATCAACAGTCGGGACGCACGCCACTGCGCTTACTCTTAGGACGGGTAAGCGGAAGATGGCTACGCACAGCGCTGTTGAATTCAAAGGGGATCTGATCAGTTGTCCTCGCCACCTTGGATTCAGTTTCCCCACGGAGGCTGAAGGCTAGGGGTGTCCGAAGCCAAATCAAACCGTGCTTCCACGACAGTGCGACTCATGCCGATTGGCGGTCGACAGCAAGAGAGGCATCGTAATTTGGCGGATGGAACGAAAACGCTTCCGCTCTCAGGTTATGCACCGAAGTGAGCCGCCGCGGCCGATGGCGTCGCCCTCGATCTTCGAGAACCACAGTTCGACCTGGTTGAGCCTGGAACCGGAGGGAATTGCCGAGAGGAGCGGAACGAAACGCACGGTCCGATGCTGCCGGAGCGAATCCATGCAGCACGGCCCTGTGGGCTAGCGTGTTCTGAGCAGCGCCAACGTGTGGCGCGCGATCATAAGTTCTTCGTCTGTGGGGACGATGTAAAGACCGACCCGGCTCTCGGATTGCGATATGAGGAATTCTCGTTCCGTGTTGGCGCGCTGGTCCAATGCAACGCCAAGCCAGGAAAGCTTCTCCGTGACACGGGCGCGAAGGTTTGCCGAGTTCTCGCCGATCCCGGCAGTGAACACAAAGGCATCGAGGCCGCCGAGCGCCGCAACCAACATTCCGGCGTTGAGAACGATTCGATAGACAAAGTAATCGATCGCAAGTGCGGCGCCGGGCGCATCGCTCCTTTCCAGCTCTCGCATATCGTTACTGATACCAGATAGTCCCTTGAGGCCGCTCTCCCGGTAGAGTAACGCTTCGATTGCGGCTGGACTCATTCCTTTCTCAGTAAGAAAATACAAAATTACCCCTGGATCGATCTGGCCTGTCCGGGTGCCCATTGGCAACCCGTCGAGTGCAGTAAAGCCCATTGTACTTTCCACGCTTCGCCCGTTATGAAGCGCACACATCGATGCGCCGCTGCCGAGATGAGCCACCACAACACGACCGTTCGCGGCGGCAGGCGCCATGTCGCGCAGGCGTCCAGCGACATATTCGTATGAGAGTCCATGAAACCCATAACGCCTGACACCCTCTGCGTAGAAGCTCTCAGGAATTGCAAAGTGATCGGCGACACTGCTGTGGCCTCGGTGAAACGCCGTGTCAAAGCATGCGACTTGAAGCAGCTCCGGCCGTCGCATGCGTAGCGTTCTAATGGGTGCGAGGTTGTTCGGCTGATGCAACGGCGCAAGCGAAACGTAGCGTTGGAGATGAGCAAGCACCGCATCATCGACAATGACGGGTCGATCATATTGTGGCCCGCCGTGAGCCACACGATGGCCGACCGCAGTCAAGGTGAAATCCTGCGTCTGCCGCAGCCAATCTCCGGTGGTCGCGATTGCTGCGGGGACGTCGCCGATCTCACGCGGCGCGTACGACTTGTCGATCAGTGGCGAGCCGTCGCCGCTCTCAGCGCGCAGCCGTGGCTGCGTTCCGATCCCGTCCATTTGTCCTTTGAGAAGCCGCCGCGGGTCTCCCGCGGCGGCGACCTCAAATATCTGAAACTTGACGCTCGAGGACCCGGCGTTGACGACGAGAATCGCTTCCATCTCGGCTCACGCCGCAGACATCTTGGCGCTGGCGTGGAGGCCTGCAGCGTAGAGCACAGCCGCGGCGCAGGATGCCATGCGGCTGCGTACGGAATCCGCACGTGAGGTGAGAATGATCGGTACGCGTGCTCCAAGTACGAGGCCGGCCGAGTCTGCCTTCAGCATGTAAATGAGGTTTTTGGCGAGCATGTTGCCGGCCTCGAGATCGGGCACGACTAGGATTTGCGCCCTTCCCGCGACCGGGGATTCGATGCCCTTGATCCTCGCCGCCTCCGGATCGATCGCGTTGTCGAACGCCAGGGGCCCGTCGACTATGCCACCGGTAATCTGCTTGCGATCGGCCATTTTGCAGAGCGCTGCTGCATCGAGGGTCGACGGTATTTTGGCGGTAACGGTTTCGACGGCAGATAGAATCGCGACCCGTGGAGTGCCCAGTCCCAGCTGAGTGTAGAGATCGATAGCGTTCTGAATGATGTCGTGCTTGGCATCGAGATCGGGAGCAATATTAATCGCGGCATCAGTGATGAACAGAGTTTCCGGATAGCTCGGAACATCCATTATGAATACGTGGCTGATGCGTCGGGGAGTGCGTAAGCCGGTGCTCGAAGCGGTTACCGCACGCATGAGCTCATCGGTATGCAAACTGCCTTTCATCAGCAGGTCGCCTTCTGCTGCCCGGATCATCGCAACGGCCGTCGCCGCGGCCGTCTCACTGTCGGGCGCATCAATCAATTTGAAATTGCCGATATCGAGCTTGTGCTCGCGAGCGACGGCGTTAACAATCGCCGCGGGGCCGACGAGGATCGGCGTTATGATCCCAATCTCTGCTGCCTCGGTCGCGGCGCGAAGGGAAGTCTCGTCGCAGGGATAGACAACGATCGTTCTCGCCGGGGCCACGCCCTTTGCCCGCGCGATCAGGCGGTCGTATTTCGACTCCGGAAGATGAGCCGCTGATCCTTTAGGACTCATTGCACCTATCTTGATCTCCGCTGCGATCGACATGTTGGCTCCAGGGTTTAAACAGCTTGCTTCATGGGAGGGCGCTCAACGCAGTTCAACATCCGCCGTGCCGTGTCCGCGCTTCCGGCGGAGCGGTGGCCGCTCTGCATCCGGCTGGGCGTCGAGGCCAAAGAGCTGCCGCAGCCGCTGGATGCGCTCGTTGTCTTCGGAAGAATATTCGCCACGCGCACCCAAAACCTGAGTTACGAGTTCGAACGCCTGCTGCCTTTTCACTGCGTCAGCGGGAAGCATCGCCGGAATGGCGGCCAGAGCCTGTTCGCTATCGATCAGCAGCATGCAGAACTGCTCGCGGACGATCGCCTTGAAGTCAGACAACGAGATGTCGCTTTGGGCGTGCCGGATGCGATTTACTAGGGCAAAGCCGCGCTCGTCCACCACGTTGCGTGCCATGCCCGCGAACAGCAGCGCCCGGATGAGCGCTTCGCGCAAGCCACCGACGGGAATCCTTGCCCTGAGTTCGGCGGTACGTTTCTCGATGAGCTCGCGATGTAGCGAGCTCTTGGCCGCCCGCCGCAACGGCCGCGTGCCGGTCGGGTCGACGCCGGCCGCGGCCTGCACGACTGGCGAGCCGTACACCGTCATAAATGCGCTTTCGGCGACGGCCTCGCTCGCGATACGCCATATATCAAGTGCGGAGACGATTTGGCGCGATACGCTCTCCTGGATGGCAACGAAGGGATTATCCGCTGCCGCCGGCCTGCGATTCGTGCGAACCTGTTCAGCCAGGGCGGCGACCGAGGCCATCAGGGGATTGGCGTTGGAGAAAGCCTCATATTGCAACCGCAACGGATGCATCTGCCGCATCCAATCCGCCAGCGGCGCGTTGACCAAGGCACGAACAGCGGGCTGCACGAATGTGCGGTACAGGGCCAGATTGGTCTGGGAAACGCAGTCGGCCGCCGCAAAGCAACGTTCGTCTGCCGCGTCGTTCCCCCCAAGCGCCCGGATATCGTCGAGTGTTCTCGTTTCGCAGCGCATGACCCAGTCGCCGCTGACGAGATCGGGATGTGCCGTATCCGGACTCTTGGCTTCAAAGGTCGCTTCGTAAAGGCCGGGCGGCAACGTATCGATCAGATCGATGTTACTAGAAAGCTGACCATGCTCTTTTCGCGCCACACTGGCAGAAACAAAGATGCCCAAGTGACCAATCTTCTCGTGAACGGTGTAGACAATGGTCTGACCAAAAGAGCGAATCTCGTCGGCGTCCTGATAGAGATCGAGAATCCAGCCAAGAGCCTGCTGCGGGGGCGTAATGTTGTCTCCTTGGGAGCAGAAGACCACGATCGGCGAGCGGATTTGGCGCAGATCGATTGGCATGCCGTCGGAAGTTTCGATTGTTCCGGCCGCCAGATTGTTGCCGATGAAGAGTTCGTCGACGATGAACTGGATCTCCTCGGCGTTCAAGTTCACATGGCCGCCCCACCAGCGCTCGAATTCAAGATAGCGCGGCGCCTCGGTGTCGATCTTCGAGTAGAGATTGTATTGCTTGCTCCAGAATGTGTTTGCAGGGTTCTGATTTTCAAAATTTTGTACTAAACCCGCGCCGTCGAACTTGCCGTGACCCAGATCACTCGCTAAAGCCGTCAACCAGCTGCCGCCCAGCAGTCCGCCGCTGTAACGCATCGGATTCTTGCCGTGCACGCCCTGCCAATATGACAGCGGCGAGCCCGCGATGATGATTGGACCGAAAAGTTCGGGCCGAAGGGCCGCAAGCATCATCACGGCCCAGCCGGCTTGGCAGTTTCCGATGACGCAGGGCTTGCCATCCGCTTGGGGATGTAACGCAATGACCCGCTCGAGGAATTGCGCCTCGGCGCGGGCGATGTCCTCGATGGTCTGACCCGGCATCGGTTCCGGAAGGAAGCCAATAAAATAGCACTGATGACCGGCCTTGAAGGCAACGCCGATTTCACTGTCCGCTTTAAAACCGCCGATTCCGGGCCCGTGTCCTGCGCGCGGATCGACAATGACAAATGGCCTTTTTGTTTCGTCGACCGTGATTCCCGCGGGCGGCACAACCCGCACAAGGCCGTAATTTACGGGGCGCTCTAGTTGGCGACCGTCGACGACGAGCTCGACTGAATAATCGAGAACGTGCGGCGCAGTTTCCGCTAAATGTTCACGATATTGATTGCCCCGCTGCCGCAGGACATCCCAAAACAGCACGCTACGCTGGGCGGTATCGACGAGGTAGTCGGTCGCGGGGCCGTACAGCCCGGTCGACGAACTGGGCGTCCCCATCGAAGTCTCAGGTGATGTCATGCTCGTCCCCTCTGCGTGATAGCAAATCATCGGTTGAGTAAACCATAGCAAGATCACGATTTAACAAGCATGAGGGCATATGCTTATGGATACGGGCCCACACGTAAGCGATCGCTCGGGGGCTCGCGGCTGCGTTCCCAGCTACTAAAATAGTTGAAGTTTTTGTGACATTTTCATGGGAAACCGTCCGGCCTCCGACACAGCACCGTCATCTTCAATTCTGCTCATTGGGCTGCAGGCTGACATCTAATCCATGATGTGATAGCCGCCATCGATATAGAGCGTTTCGCCGGTGATCAGGCGTGCCGCGTCAAGCGCCAGAAACGCGGTGGCAATTCCGACGTCGTCGATACTGACGAGGCTTCGCGCCGGCGCCTTCGCTTTGGCCTTATCGAGTAATTCATCGAATTCCGGAATTCCTGAGGCAGCGCGTGTCGCCAAAGGGCCCGGTGAGATCGCGTGGACACGAATGCCCTTGGGCCCCAGCTCAGCGGCAAGGTACCGAACGGCCGACTCAAGAGCAGCTTTCGCGACCCCCATAATGTTGTAGTTCTCCACGACCATCTGACTGCCGTAATAGGTCATGGTGAACAGGGTCCCGCCATCGCGCATCAGCGGTTCCGCCAGATGCGCCATGCGCATGAAGGTCCAACAGGACACTTCCATCGTGGCAGCGAAGCCCTCCAAGGACACATCGACCACACGTCCTTGCAGCGCCTCCTTGGGCGAGAAGGCGATTGAATGCACGACAAAATCAAGCTTGCCCCACTCTTTCGTGATCCTCTCGAACACTGCTTCCATTTCTCCGGGCACACGAACGTCGAGAGGCATTAAAATCGGAGCTTCGAGTTCCTGGGCTAGTGGTTCAACGTATTTCCTGGCTTTTTCGTTGAGATAGGTAACCGCAAGTTCGGCTCCCAACGAGCGAAACGCCCGGCCGCAACCCCACGCGATCGATTGATCGTTTGCGATTCCAACGATCAGGCCTCTCTTACCTTCGAGTAGCTTGGATCTTTCGGTGGGTATCATCGGAAAAAGCCCTCTTGTAATCTTTCGCTTTGCTTCCCTTGCCCTCGACGTGATGGGAGATGACTATCCTTAGATCGCAAGCGAGTCGGCAGTAAGTCTCTCGCGGGGTCCGTAAGCGAGCAGCAACAGTCGGGAGGCGCGCCAATGACTGCCTCTATTCCACGGTAAGCGGAGAATGGCTCTGCTCAGCGCGAATCGATTGTTCCAGATTAAATTCCAATGTCACTAGGGACAAATGCTTATGCGGCGACGGTTCATGCGCGTGAGTCTAAAGCGACTACCGGACGACTCGTATGGCCACGTCGTCGGAAGCGTTAGCGAACAGAGCGGCCGACCAGGAAATGGCTCAGGTAGTCACGCCGTGAATGCATGTGGGGGGCCTGCATATCACCGAAGTTGAGAGCTCGCTGCGGTAAGCCCTTATCGCATTCCCCCTGGCGTCCCATCAGACTACCAAGTAATCCATCATGAGGACGGTCGTTGATGGCTGCGCTCTAGAGATTCACCTGATCGACTGCTAATTGGAATACCGGCCTCGCAAGCGTTTGGAATAACTCTTTTTGCGGAGACGATTCATGAAAGTCGTCATCGTCGGTGGAGTGGCGGGCGGTGCTTCGTGTGCAGCGCGCCTTCGCCGGTTGGATGAGAGCGCGCAAATCGTGATGGTGGAACGCGGCCCATACCTCTCGTACGCGAATTGCGGCCTGCCGTATCACATATCTGGCGTGATTGAGAAAGAGTCGAGCTTGCTAGTCTCGGACGTGCAGACGTTCCGCAGCATGTTCAGGATCGACGCGCGGATCAACTGCGAGGCAATCGCGATTTCTCGCAAAGACAAGACCGTGCAATTACGCGACAGCAGCACGGGCGAGGTGAAGACCGAATCGTACGACAAGCTGGTACTCTCTCCTGGTGCGCTCTCGGTCCGGCCACCGTTGCCTGGCATCGATCTGCCAGGCCTCTTTGAGGTGCGTACCGTGCCGGACGTGCGCAGGATCCGCGACTGGATCGAGAAAGGCACAATCTTCCTCGCGGGCATGAATAACTACTCGGGAATTCAGTTCGTCAGGCCGACGCGCCGGGCTGTGGTGATCGGCGGCGGGTTCATTGGGCTCGAGACTGCGGAGAACCTGATCCATCTCGGCTTCGAGGTAACGCTGGTAGAGATGCTTGACCAAATACTTGCGCCCTTGGACCGTGAATTCGCCCGTCTCGTGGAGGAGCATGTGAAGCACCACGGCCTACGACTGGCGCTCGGGGACGCGGTGGCCGGGTTCAAGCAGTTGGACGGCGGTGCCCTCGAGGTTCAGACCAAGTCCGGTAAGGTCTATCCCGCCGACCTAGTGATCCTCTCGCTCGGCGTGCGGCCGGACACGACGCTGGCCACAGCGGCGGGCCTCGAGATCGGCGAATGGGGCGGAATCCGCGTCGACGATCAGATGCGCACGAGCGATCCGGACATTTTCGCCGTCGGCGATGCGATTGAGGTCAAGGATTTCGTCACCGGGGAGTGGAGCTTGGTGGCGTTGGCCGGCCCGGCCAACCGGCAGGGGCGGATCGCGGCTGACGTGATCGTCGGGCGCAGCGCGCGCTTCCGCGGCACGCAGGGCACGTCGATCATCGGCCTGTTTGGTGGTGCCGCCGCCTGGACCGGGGTCAACGAAAAGACGCTTAAGAAACTAAGCGATAAGGATTACGAGAAAGTTTATCTGTTCCCGAACTCACACGCTGGTTACTATCCGGGTGCCAAGATGATCGGTTTGAAGTTCATCTTCCGCAAATCCAACGGACGTGTGCTCGGCGCGCAGGCTCTTGGTGAGGACGCTCCGGCCGTCGACAAGCGCATCAGTGCGCTGGCGGTCGCAATTCAGATGGGCGCGACGATCTATGATCTGGAGGAAGCTGAGCTTTGCTACGCGCCGCAGTTCGGTGGTGCAAAGGACGCGCTCAACTTCGCGGGCATGGTCGCAGCCGACGTCTTGCGAGGCGACATGCCGCTTACGCACTGGGGCGCCACGAAAGGCGCCTTCCTACTCGACGTGCGCCAGCCTGTCGAGCTAGCGGTAGAGAGCGTGCCGGGCGCGGTCAACATCCCGCTCGGGGAGCTGCGCGGGCGGCTCGGAGAACTGCCACGAAACCGTGAGATCCACGTCATCTGCCGCTCAGCCCAGCGTGCCTATTACGCAACGCGCATCCTCTTGCAAGGCGGATTTAATGCCAAAAATATCTCCGGTGGAATGCTTTCGCGAGCAACCTCAATAAGCTGATGGGAGCGTCACTTCTGCAGGCGGCGCAGACTCCGCCATCGCTACCTGTGCCCGCTCATTCGATGGGCATGCTCGGCACCCCGGCTGGCACCAAGAGTTCTGCCTCCGTGGCGTCAATGACCTGTTGCACCGACACGCCCGGAGCGGTTTCGAGTAGTGTGGCGCGCCCGCCGGGGAAGCCGATCACGGCCAGCTCGGTCACCAGCAGGTCGATCGGCCGCGCCGACGTGAGCGGCAGCGTACAGCTCTGCACGACCTTCGACTTGCCCTTGACGCTGTGCTGCATGGCGACCACGACGCGCTTGGCACCCGAGGCGAGATCCATCGCGCCGCCCATGCCCGGCACCATCTTGCCTGGGATCATCCAATTGGCCAGCTGACCAGACTGATCGACCTGCAGCCCGCCGAGCACCGTCATGTCGAGATGTCCGCCGCGGATCAGGCCGAAAGACATAGCACTGTCGAAGGTGCAGGCGCCCGGCAGCGCGGTGACCGGCTGGCCGCCGGCGTCGGTCAGCAGCCGGTGATGCATGCCTTCCTCGGGCACCGCGCCGGTGCCGATCAGTCCGTTCTCGGACTGGAAGAACACGCGGACGCCAGCCGGAACGTAGTTGGCGACCTGGGTCGGAATGCCGATGCCGAGATTGACGAGCATGCCGTCGCGCAGTTCGAGCGCGATGCGTTTGGCGATGATGGTTTGGGCGTCCATGGGGTCAGCTCTGCGCAATGAGGTAGTCCACGAGTGGAGCGGGCGTGATGACGTGGTCCGGTGAGATCAGCCCTACGGGCACGGTGTTGTCGGCTTCTACGATCACAATGTCCGCGGCCATCGCAATCACTGGGTTGAAGTTGCGCGCGGTCAGCGCGTAGGCGAGGTTGCCGAGGTAGTCGGCCAAGAAGGCATTAACCAGCGCGAAGTCGGCCCGCAGCGCCGGCTCCACCAGGTAGTCCTTGCCGCCCACAGCGACCTTCTGCTTGCCTTGTTCGACCACCGTGCCCACCCCGGTGGTGGTTAGGATGCCGCCGAGCCCGAAGCCGCCGGCACGGATGCGCTCGATCAATGTGCCCTGCGGAACCAAATCGACCTCCATCTCGCCGGCGATCATCTGGCGCTGGGTTTCCGGGTTCAGGCCGATGTGGCTCACGATCGCCTTCTTCACCAGGCGCGCGTGCACCAGCTTGCCGATGCCAACACCCGCCATCGCGGTGTCGTTGGCGATCACCGTGAGATCGCGCTTGCCCTGGCGCACCAGTTCGTCGACCACGCGTTCGGGCGTACCCACACCCATGAAGCCGCCGATCATCAGACTGGCTCCGGCGGGAATCAGTGCCACCGCTTCGGCGAGAGGGAGAACCTTCATCTGGACTCCTTAAATCAAGCGTTACTGGGCCAGCCAGCCGCCGTCCACCGGGAGTGCCACGCCGCGGATCTGGCCCGCAGCCTCCGAGCAGAGAAACACGCACAGCGCGCCAATCTGCTCAGGCGTAGCAAACTCACCGGAAGGCTGCTTTTCGCCCAGCAACTCAACCTTCGCCTGCTCGACAGGGATTCCTTCGCGCTCGGCCCGGTCGTCGATCTGCCCCTGCACGAGCGGCGTCAGCACCCAGCCAGGGCAGATGGCGTTGCAGGTGATGCCCGTCGCGGCCACCTCCAAGGCCACCGTCTTGGTCAGCCCCAGTACGCCGTGCTTTGCGGCCACGTAGGCCGCCTTTTCCACCGACGCAACCAAGCCGTGCACGGAGGCGATGTTGACGATCCGGCCCCAGTTCCGGCCCTTCATCTGGGGCAGCACCGCCTTGATCGCGTGGAAGTTCGACGATAGATTGATGGCGATCACGGCGTCCCAGCGATCGTCCGGGAAGGACTCGACCGGCGATGTGTGTTGGATCCCGGCGTTGTTCACGAGGATGTCTACCGTTCCCAATTCCTGCGTAGCCAACGCAATCATGTCGCGGATCTGCGCCGGCTTTGACATGTCCGCACCGCTGTAGGCGATCTTGACGCCAAGCTCCTTTGCCAGACCAGCGCGCAGCGCCTCGATCTGCGCGACGTCGCCGAAACCATTGAGCATGAGGTTGGCACCCGCGCCGCCGAGTGCGCGGGCGATGCCCAAACCGATGCCGCTGGTCGAGCCGGTGATGATGGCGGTCTTGCCTTGCAACATTGCGAATTCTCCAGGATAGGCGTCAACCCAAGGCCCACCGCGTGTCGCGTCGAACGGTTCGACGATAATGCCTGCAAGACCCATCCAGGGACCCCACAAGCTCGTTGTGGCATCGCGCCACCTTGTACCTCCGACGGGCAGCACTATCCATACGCACAAGCCGTAAACATCCAGCGAAGCCAGGCGGACAGTCGAGCGGCGGTGATAGCGCGTCCGCCAATGTGAGCGCAGATCGCGCCCGACCGACAGCCGACGTCGACGCAGGTCAGGAGACGTCCACGGGACTAGATTGACTGGCAATCGCGGCGCAACGCGCTCAGATCGGCCGACTGCGGACTGTCAGTGCCCCTAATTTCGCTACCCGGAAGCGGCCAATCCGGGAAAACGCAAGAGGTGAGCGACCTGACCACAAGCTCGACAGACGAATCCCTGCTCCGCTTGGACACTGCAATAAGAGAACGGCACCGTTGCAATTCGCTGGGGCACGGAGGATTGCGTCGTCATCGACCGCGAAACCATCCGGGCCGACCCGCATCCTATGCAACGGTTGACAGGCTTGCTGTAACAATCCGCTCGGAAAATACGCATTACGCGCGACGATGCGATCAGGACACAATCGAGTCAGTTTTTCTATCCGGAGTTCGGTCGATGGCCGTCGACAGGGACGTATCGATTGCCTTTCGTTAATTGGCTGTAGCAGCTGTCGCGGCAGACCGACGTGTTGCCCGCGGACGAGTCTCGGTGTAGTTCTCGTCAAGTACGCCAGAGGAGGGTACGAAATGAATGTGAAGACAAAAGTTTCATTAGATGAAGCCGAGATCAAGAAACTGCTTGAGACGAAGGGTTCGATGACTGACGCTGAGATCCAGAACCTGCTCGATTATTGGATCCGGGCCCGACGCAATGTCTGGGATGCGTGGTTTGGCCTGATCAAAGCCAATGCTCCGGCTCCCTGGAAAGAAATTGTGGAGCGCTCAACAGAACTCTATGAGCAGACGGTGCAATCGGTGCTGGAAGCACAGGCCGCAGGCCTGAGCACCGCGCTGCGGGCCTTTGGCCCTGCGAATAGTATGACGCACCTCGTAGCCGAGTGGGATGAAGGAATCCGCCGCATCGCCGAGACCGCCGTGGAGACCCAGCGCAAGAGTGGGGAAGTTTGGTCCAAGGCGCTGGCAGAGCAGACCTCAACGGGTATGGGGAAGGAAGCGCAGGCGCCGAGCAAAGCGGCCTAGGGTTAGCCCAAAGTACCACGCTTAGCTGGCGACCTCAGGTGCGGCATCAAGAACCGCTCTGAGGTCGCCCGTCCGGGATCTCACAACGCTTGCGCGCCGCACGCGGCGCAGCCGGGAGGGCAGGCAGGGGATGCGGGCGCCGCGGAGTCGGAATTCTCAACAACGAGCTGTATATCGGCAGGGTCATCTGGAGCCGCCTCAAGTGGGTGCGTTCCGCGTCCGATTCCAGCCGCCGCAGCTGCGTGGAGAATACGAAGAGCGAATGGAGCGTGCACACGGATGAGTCCTTGCGCATCCTGCCCCAGGCGCTTTGGGATCGCGTCAAGGCGCGCCAGAAGGCACGGTCTGAAGCAGTGGGGGATCGAGTCCGAAAGGGCTACCAGGCCGCCCTGCGTCTCCACCACCGTCCGCTTGATGCGCACATCACTCGCGCAGGCCGCCTCCGCAGCGAAGCAGGCCACTGAAAAGGAACTTCCGGTTTTCGACCCGCACGATTGTTGCAGCGGACGCATTGGCCCTCTATCTGCTGGCAATATGGGCAATATGATCTCACGAGCGTCCTTGCAATTTGCGTATTCCGGACATTCCTTGTTTCGACCCACACGGACGTTGCTGCGATGCCCGGAGCAGCACGGACGGCTCTGGCCGCTAACAACTGGATTGTTGTCCCGAACTACCAAAAGTTCGAAGAACTCTGCGGATCGGATTCCAGCGACGAGCCGCTCGCGCCAGTCACTACTCAGATTCGGCTTTTTTTCCTTGGTCCACGGGTGGTCCGCTGAGGATTTTTCTTCCCGTGAACATGGCGGAGATGATGTTGCCACGTTCGCGCAGCTCGGTGACGACCACGGCAGCGACGTGCGCCACGACGGTGGCGACCAGGACATAAAACGTGTAGAGATGCACCGACGCTATCGGCTCCCGAAAGGCGCGCATACTTTGATAGGCGGCGGTGTCGTATAGCGTCGGGGTATAGGGGGCGAGCGAGCCGGGGTCGACGCCTGGCGCAGCAACCCATTGCGCGATCCAACTGCCGAATGGCGGATAGAACAGGTCGGTGCCCGCCAACACCAGCCCAGTAATTGCTTGAATGATGATGAGAAGAAGTAGCGCCGCGATACCCAGGCGTCCCACGGGATTGTGGCCCCCGTACTGCTCGGGATGACCGGCAATGAAGGCGGCAATGTAACTGCGCAGCGCGTGGAAATAGCCCCTGCCGCCGGGCAACATGGCGCGCCATCTGGCGTATCGGTTTCCAAAAAAGGCCCACACGATGCGCCAGAGCAGATTGGCCACGAGCACGTAACCGATCCAAACGTGAAGCGTTTTGAGGGTTGCTTTACCAGAATTGGGAACATCGAGTGCTCCCGCTTTGAGGATCAGAAATCCGACGACCATCAGGGCGATGACACTGAGGGCATTGATCCAATGAAACCAGCGGGTATTCGCGTCCCACACGGCATACGTTTTCAGCTCGGCCATATCGCGCTCTGTCTAGGCATCCCAGTTCTTTGTACTGAGTATCTGGGCTCAGTTCAACCCCGCGCGCGATAGTGACAACTGCAGTTCTGAGTACGCTCGGCAGGCCAGCAAGTGGAGTCATTTGACGTTGCATTCCGGTGCAGCGAGATGCAAACCGTTGCAAATGGTAGCGGGGGCCCGCTTGTGGCGTTGTTTGCTGCGCCTGCCGCGTAGTAGGACTTGATAGCTGGGGTACCGCGCGGACCGGATCTGACCGTTGATTGACCGTACACGAGGCCGCTTACGGTCAGAATCCTAGTCAGTGTCGCGTCGCGACCTGACTTGTCGGGCAGGTGTCTCCTGCGGAAAACCTGCCTGGCGGGTCCCAGTCCAACATGCGATTCGCAAGCGCAAGGTGTCCGAACCTGTGACCCAGGCCAGAGCGCCGCCGCTACCTCACCTCGCCGCCACCGGCCGTTCCCACTCGAGCCGTTGCACCTGCAGCAGCGGATGCGGCTCGGCGTCCAGCATTACGACCAGCCTTAAGCCATCGGTGTAATAGGGATCATCGGTGAGATTCTCGCGGGGGTTCACCGAAGTCGATTCTCCGACGCCCTTTACATAGCCAAAGCGTTCAACCAGGCCCGTCAATAGCAGATCCTGCAACAGGTACTCGCGCTCCTGGTCCACGTATGCACTGATCCGGTGAGTCGTGAAAGACCACGACTTGGTCGTCAGTTTCACGCCGACGTCGCGACTGATCTGTCCGATCCATACGTTCTGACCTTCCAGCGTGAATGGCGCTAGCCACAGCCGCAGGTGATTACGCTGACTCACTGTGCTGCGTGCCTTTTGGAACGCCACATCCTGATAGCGGCTGAAAACGTACAGCGGGCTGACCGGCGCCGTGTCGTATTCGGAGCGCAACAGGAATGCCTTCGTCATGCGCCAGGAACTGCCCGCTCCGACCGGTTCGTTTAAACGCCAGCCGCGCGCGTTGAAGGCAAAGAGCGCGTCCACGCCGTTGCCCACGATGACCAGGTTCAGAGGATCACCATCCGCGCTTTGCTCCTTGTTCTTCACGCAGCAGGGCAAACTTTCAAGTTTTGTCCGCAGAGTCTCCAGGGTCATGTCCTGAATCGTGCCAGGCGGATATAGCCCGCTGAAGTCCACGCGCTGCACGGCGTATTGGACCCCGGCGATCGGGATCACGAACCTGAAGGGCACGATCCGCCGGTCTGTCGCAAGCCCGACACTCACAAGCTTCAGGCCACCATCCACGTGGGTGTATACGAAGCCTGAGGCACTGCGGTGTGCCGCCACGTAGTAGGGCATTTGATTGCTCTGAAATGCCGCGTCCAGCAGATCATTGGTTCGATTCGACAGCCAGCCGTGCAGGCGCTGCGCAACCTCCTGCGGGGCGTAGTAGGCCCGGTCAGTCAGGATCGGGAAGAAAAGAACGGGAGCATCGCTGTCGTTGCGGACCTGTAACCAGACGGGCTGGACATCCGCGTCGGCGGTCGATCCGCCAAAGTGGCGCTTCGATTCGGCGTTCGACAGAACGCTCGCGCGCACCAGGATTCCCTGGCGCTCCTGAGTGAGTGCGCGACTGATGAAGGCCCCAGCGCCAGAAGCGTCAGGGGTACTTGGTCCACAACCCGCCAGCAGGATGAACACCATCACCGGAAATAGGACGTGCCGAATCGGCGCCGCAGAATTGCCACTCATTGCTTGGTCTCCGTGATGGGGCTGGCCCCTAAGGGCTAGCTGGCAAATATGTTATCTGGGGCCGCAGTCAGCCGACGGCTATCAGCCCGATCGCGGCTCGGGTGGTCTAACTGAAATTGAGTCAACGTGTGCTTGCCAACGCAAGTGATGAACTCGCAAAATCGGATCGCCTATTGACTCATCCGTCATTCGCGTGCCGAGCGCCGCGACGCTCTCCGGGATCAGTCGCTGCGGTCAACACCTTTACCGCGATGGCAGCCAGCGGGGCGGTCATCAGGACCCCGCACACCCCGATGAAACGCCAGTGAACGTGTGAGAAGTGACGTAGGGGAAAGATCGCCATAGCCGATCGTGAGCCTGGATACGAAGGCAAAATAGATCGACTCCTGTGTCGACCAGCCTTCCAACAGGCGGACAATCAAGCCGAGCGCGATGATCAGTGCGAGCCCCCATGGCGCTCTACTCGCTGCCGAACCACTTGGCGTGAAGGTTCTGATAGGAGCCATCCTCCCTAAGCGTTAGCAACGCAGCGTCGATTCTTTTGCGCAGGGGGCTATTCAACTGCACCATGATGGCCGCCGGCGCAATGTTGATCTCAGGACCCACCAACTTCACTTGTCCCTGCCCCGCATGAGCCGCGTAATAGTGCAGGAGCGGTGCGGTCGTGAACGCCGCGTCTATTTTCTTATCCAAAAGAGCTGTGTACATTTGATCGAGCGTCGGGAACTCCTGGACCTGTGCGCGATGCTCCCAAAGATAGTTGACCGCGAGGGTATGCGCGAGCGTACCAACCTGCTTACCAGGCAAATCGTCTGGCCCCTGGATGGCGCCGCGAATCTGTTCGACAGTCAAAGCCGTTGTCAGCTGGGCCGTATAGAACGCAATGAAAATCACGCTCACGAACATCCAGTAGACCGCGATAGCGCGCGCGACCCATCGGCTTGGCATCGTCTGCGCCTGGCAGGCCAGCGTCGATAGCGCCCAATAGATCGCCTCAAAGATGCCTGGGAAGTACTTGCGACTCGAAATCATGCGGTCCTCGTACCGCCATTCGAGCAACCAGACCACGTGAGCGGGGATCAGTACCAGCAGCAAGGCCACGCCGAGCCACGCGCCGGTGGTTCGCGAAATTATTAGACGCAGCATGCCCCGTAAAGGGTTCTCGGGCTGAGCGCTCTGGTGCGTATCCCGCACCATAACCTGCTGCCCCGCTTCCAGTATCGGATACGAAAAATCGAACACCTCATCACGTGTCGACGTGATATAGATGGGAATCGCAACTAGATCAACCTTGTTGGATCGCATCGCTTCTTCCATAACGCTTGCGTCTGGTTCGAGCGCATAGCTGGTCCTTCGCTTGAGCCGCGCGCCGATCGCATTCCAGAGGTCGATGCTAAAGCCAGTCAGCGAGCCGTTTTTTTGTTCCATAACGAAGGGCGGAGCGATCATCACGGCCACACGAAGCTCTGCGGCCTCATCTTTGGTCGACGTGGCCGTCGTACCGGCGGGCTCCCCATGGGCGAGCGTGGCCAGCGTGGCGCCGGTCAGTGCGACCGCTAGCGCAAAATAGTCCCTCTTCATACACGCTCCTGTACGACACCCGAGCAACGCACCATCAGTCGTCTATACGTAAGACTGCACCATGAAGGCAACCGGCACGATGTTGATTTCAGGACCCGCCAGCCTTGCGGTGCAGCAATCGACGGTCGCGCGACCAGGCCGCTACGGCAACGAACACGAATGTACGCCCGACTACCTGGTGCCTGCCTAGTGTGGCATCTGCTGGCGCTGTCGCCACTGTGGGGCCGGGCATGCCGCTGCTTGGCGCTCCCGACGCGCGGCGGTTGGGTAACTCACTCTGCCGCGCGCTATAGATACCTCTTTGATACCCGCCGGCCGGACCCGGCGAGGCGGCGTGTATCCTCACGGATTTCATCGGTCGGTCGCCAGGGCCGATGCGGTGTTTACCTGATGAGGATCTCATTGCTGTCCGAGATGTTCATAGAGGATGCGACGTACTTCCTCAATGGTCTCAGGGACTGCTTGAGCCGAATGACTCGAGCGGACAATCAGCTCCGAGGCGACCCCCTCAATGTGGGCACTGGAATACCGGACCACCCCGTCATCGCCCGGCTCAGGGGGTCCGTCACCCTTCACCGCGATAATGGAATGCGCGTCAACGCCCGGAGCGATCGGCAGGGCGGACAGTGTTTTGATGAACGGATCCGACCCGTTCATGTTGTCAATGGCCGTCGGCACAGTGAGTGTCTGCGCAGCCGCTCCTGGATTCAACTTCGCCAGATCGACGCTCATCTTCGTCAGTGTCCCCGGAAGGCTCACGAGCCGCCGTCCGATCTTGCCAAAAACGCCCTCGGCCACGAAGCTGCCGCGGTGTGGCGTACAAATGAAGACCACCGTTGTCACGGAGGGCAGCGGCTCGACGAACATAGTGCGCCGAGCCATATCCTTCGCCGCCGCGGACAAATCGGTCTGCTCGATCGGCACATTAGAACGGGCATCCCAGAAGCGCGTGCCGCTGTTCACTACCGTCATCTTGGTGAGCAGACCACCCTGACTGTGGCCGATAACCACCATTTGGCGCAGGGTGGAATCCTGGCCTTGCGGATCCAGGTCCTGCACCGCCCGCTGCAGCGACTCACGCAACCCCATTGCCGAGTAGACGATGGGGTTGCCGGTGTTGTAGATGTAGAACCATAACTGATAGCGCTGCGCGAGCACCGGGTCGTTCATCAACTCGTTGGCCATCTCGGCCCACCGCGCCGGGCTCGAAGCCGTGCCGTGGACAAATACCACCGGGATGCGGCCCGGACGATACGGGTGCAGCATGAATAGATTGTCTTGTTCGGACACGAGGCTGAAATCGCCCTTGCGGAAGCCGGCGAATTCGAAGTCCCACACGGGAGCTCCTTCGAGCCAATATGCGAGCGTGGCGGTGGTTTCTGACTCCAGCGGAACGCTGGTCTCGCCGATTTGGACCGCCGCAGTCTCCATGTCGTCGTACAGCTCGATGGTCGCGTGCATCTCGCCGCCGCGCGTGCTCTGAGCCGGGTCCGAGAAGCGTAACAACGCCGTGACGGGCACCTTGGTCCGAGGCGAAAGCCATCGGTCAACGCTTGGCTGACCTGATTTTGCAATCGACGCCGCGAGCGGCGCGCCGATGCCGCGTCGGCGGTAGCGGTTGCGCAGCCCGCGTACTTCGAAGTCGGCGATAGAGACGAAGTGCTCGAGCTGGTAACCGCCAAACTTGAACCCGGACGGATCAACCCCCACCTGCAGCGGCCCGTATGGCAGCGCGATGGTGCGGGCACTGAGATCAACCTCAACACCTGTGCCGGTCGCTAGGCCTTCAGTGACCCCACGGTTGTACAGATCCATCGCCGTTCGGACGCGGGGATCGTAACGGCCGGCGTGCAGCTCAGCGTCCTGCGGAAAAAGGAACTGCCAGGCGTACGCTGCCGACGCGAGAAAGTACGAGCGGTTGTGGGTGCGCTGGGCGTAAGCGAAAGACAGCTCAGCCAATACGAACAGGCGAACGGATTCATCCGTCTGCCCCAGGCCGGAATGAATCGCGGCGATTGTGCCAACCGGATCCTCCTGGTATCGCTCCGAGAGGTCGAGCCGGGATAGAAACTGGTTCGCCTCCGTGCCGACTTTCCCGGTGGTGAGAACACTAGCACTCAGCGAACTGTTGGCCTCCTGCGCACCGATACGGTTCACGCCGATCGGCGATACGCAGCCGCTGAGCAGAATGCCCAGCACCGCGCACGCAGCAGGCAGCCGGCCTTGGCCGACCCATATAAACATGCGAAGCGCTAGTCGCACCAAGAACACCCGCGCAGATTAGTCACTCCTTTGGCTCTCCGTACAGGTTATCGGGCCAGAAGGCAGAGGGCGGGGCCGAGACCACAGCGGTAGGTTCGATCGGCGGTTCAGAAAGCGGCGACGCGCTGGATGATCCAGAAGGGGGGCGACGCTGCCGATGGCATACGGCGGAACGCGCCAAGCCCACACCGGTTGCGACATCCCGACGCGCCGCGGGCGAGAACCTCGAGCCAACTTCTGCTCGGATCATTGTCCCCGAAGTTAAGTTCAGTGGGTGGCAACCGTGGCGGGCGGCTCGGTCTGCCATCCCCCGCCAAGCGCCTTGTAGAGCTGGATTACGCTCGAGGACTCATCGCGCTTCGCCTGGACCAGATCCAGTTCCGCTTGGAAGAGCTCGCGCTCCGTATCCAGGACTTCAAGGTAACTGGACACCCCACCATCGTATCGCATGTTGGCGACCTGGCTGGCGTCCGCGAGAGCTTTGACGAGCAGCTCCTGCTGCTCCCGGAATTCCTGCCGTTTACGGACGCCGACCAGGGCGTCCGACACTTCGCGCAACGCCTGCTGCAGGGTCTGCTGGTAGTTCAGCCCCGCTTGCTGGGCCACGGCCTCGTTGTAGTCGACGTTGGCCCGCAGGCGGCCCATGTTGAAGATGGGGAGGGTCACGGCCGGCAGTGCGCTGAATATTCCGAACGGCCCGAAGTTTGAGCCGTTGATCGTCGCGCCGCCGACCCCGGCAAATCCGGATAGTGTGACCTGCGGGTAGAGTAACGCAGTGGCGACGCCGATTTGCGCGTTCGCGGAAACTAGCTGCTGCTCGGCTTGCCGAATGTCCGGCCGCCGCGTGAGGAGGTCCAACGGCAGCCCCGGGGGCAGCGCCGGCGCGGCGATCTGCTGATCGAGGGGACGCCCGCGCTTGATCGGGCCCGGATTCTGTCCGAGCAGGATGTCGATGAAGTTTTCCTGCTGCTCGATCTGGCGCTGGATGTCCGGGATCGCTTTGGTCGCGCCGTAGAGCAGCGTCTCCGCCTGCCGCAGATCGAGCACCCCGACCACGCCGCCATCCAGCCGGGCTTGCACAAGGTCGACCGACTGGACCCGGGACTTCACCGTCCGCTGGGAGATTTCCAGCGTGAGGTCCAGGGCCCGGAGGGTCAGGTAAGCGTCGGCGATCTGAGTGACCAGCGTGGCCATGACCACGTAACGGGCTTCGTCGGCAGCCAACAGGTTGGCCCGCGCGGACTCCGTGTTCCGGCGAAACTTGCCCCAGAAGTCCAGCTCCCATGCAACATCGAGTCCGGCCTGCGGTTGGAAACTGTGGTCAAGGAGCGTGGCCGGGCGGTCCCCGCCGCTGTAGGTGGTATACGGGGCGCTGACGCTGCCGTCCACCGTCGGGAATTGCTGCGACCGGGCGATCGTGACCTGACTCTGCGCCTGCAGAATGCGCGCCACGGCAATGCGCAGGTCGTAGTTCTGCGCCAGGGCCGCGCGGATCAACGCCTGGAGGTCTGGATCCGGGAAGAGACTCCACCACTTGAGATCGCCGAACGTCTCTGCGGCGGCGACTGGCGCCTGAGCATCCGCCCCGCGATAGACGGTGGGTACCGCAAGCTCGGGACGCTTGTAATCGGGACCCACCATGCAGCCGGCAGCAAGGCATCCGACTGCGCAGACCAGAGAAATCTTTGCAGGAGTCATGTCAATCGGCTCCTTCCTGCTGGGGAACGCCTGGCGCGGTTTCCTTGGCCTTGGAGCGGCGACCGAGTCCCTCGACAAAGGTGTAGTTGCCCGGGATGATGAGCACGCCCAGCGCGGTGGCGACCAGCATCCCCCAGAACACGCCGGTCCCCATCACGTTCTGCGCGCCGGCGCCGGCGCCGGACGCCAGCATCAGCGGCACGACACCCAGGATGAAGGCGAAGGCCGTCATCAGGATCGGGCGGAAACGCAGCCGCGCCGATTCCATAGCCGATTCCTCGAGGGACATGCCCTCTTCGTGCTTGGCCTTGGCGAACTCGACGATCAGGATCGCGTTCTTGGCGGCGAGGCCGATCAGCATCACGAGGCCGACCTGCACGTAGACGTTGTTGTCGTAGCCCATCAGCCAGGTGCCGAAGAATGCGCCAAGAGCCACGAGCGGTGAACCCAGGAGCACCGCCCACGGCAGCCGCCAACTCTCGTACAGCGCGGCCAGCAGCAGGAACACGCACACGATGGCCATCACGAACGTCGGCGTCGCCGCCGGCGCGATCTTCTCCTGGTAGGACAGCGACGAGTAGGCGAAGCCCATCTCCTTCGGCATCGTCTCCGCAAACACCTGCTCCAGCGCGGCGAGTGACTGTCCGGAGGTGTAGCGGCGCGCGGGCGCTCCCTGGATCTCGACGGAGCGCTGCAGGTTGAACCGTGTCGTAAGCTCGCTCCCGGCGATCTCGCTGATGGTGACTAACGTGGCCAGCGGAACCATCTCGTTGGTCGTCTTCGAGCGCACGTAGATCTTGCCGATGTCCTCCTTGTTGAGCCGCGTGTCCGCCTCGGCCTGCGCGTAGACACGGTACAGCCGCCCGAAGCGGTTGAAGTCGTTGACGTAGCTGCCTCCCATCGCCGTGGACATCGCCTGGAAGACGTCGTTCACCGGGACGCCCAGCGTGCGCGCCTTCTCGCGGTCCAGTTCCACCTTGACCTGCGGGTAGTTCGGGTCGAACGCGCTGAACACGACCCCGAGCTCCGGCCGCTGCCTTGCCGCCGCGAGGAACTTCCGCGTCTCAGCGCCAAGCTGGTCGATAGTCATCGAACCGCTGCGGTCCTGCAGCAGGAAATTGAACCCGGACGCGGCCCCGAATCCGGACAGCGTCGGGAGGTTGAACGGGAAGATGATCGCGTCGGGAACGGCCGCGAACTGCCGCTGCAGCCCAGCCATGATGCCCTTCACGTGCAGGGCCTCGCCCTTGCGCTCCTCCCAGGGCTTCAGCCGTACGAAGATCGTGCCGTAATTCGGCTGATACGTGCTGGTCACCGCCCCGTAGCCGCCTATGGTCTGGTAGGACACGATCCCGTCGGTCTTGGCCAGGATATCCTCCACCTTCCTCAGCACCACGCTGCTCCGCTCGAGCGAAGCGCCGGGCGGGAGCTGGACGTTGACGCCCAGGATTCCCTGGTCCTCGTCGGGTATGAACCCGGACGGAAGCACCCACCCGAAGAGGCCTGCCCCGACGATCACCGCGGCGATGATCGCGATCGTGAGCATCGATCGCCGCACGAGCCCGCGCGACACGCTCACGTAGCCCTTCGTCGTGGCGTCGAACACCTTGTTGAAGCCGCGGAAGAATGCGCCCAGCGGACCTCGCATCGGGCGCGGTGGCTTGAGCAGCATCGCGCAGAGCGCCGGTGTCAGCGACAGCGCGTTGAAGGCCGAGAGCAGGACCGAGATGGCGATGGTCAGCGCGAACTGCTTGTACATGCTGCCGACCAGCCCGCCGAGGAGTGCGACGGGCACGAACACGGCGCAAAGGATGAGCGCGATGCCGATGACCGGCGCCGTGACTTCTTCGACGGCCTTGACGGTTGCATCCCGCGGGCTCAGCCCCTTTTCCAGATGGTGGATGACAGCCTCGACGACGACGATGGCGTCGTCCACCACGATGCCGATGGCGAGCACGAGACCGAACATGGAGAGCGTGTTGATCGAGAATCCCAGCACCGGAAAGAGGATGAACGTGCCGATCAGGGAAACCGGGATCGTGATCAGCGGGATGATCGTCGCGCGGATGTTCTGCAGGAAGATGAAGACGACGAGGGTGACCAGGATGAGCGCCTCGACGAACGTCTTCTTGATCTCGTGGATCGAGGCCTCGACCGCCGGCGTGGTGTCGTAGACGATCGTGTAATCCATCCCGGACGGGAACAGCGCCTTCGCCTGCTTCATCGTCGCGTAGATCGTCTCGGCGGCCTTCAACTGGTTCGCGCCGGGCAGCAGGTAGACCGCCATTGCCCCAGCCGGCTTGCCGTTCAGCCGCCCGAACGCGTTGTAGTCCTGCGAGCCGAGCTCCGCGCGGCCGATGTCCTTGATCCGGACCACGGCGCCGGTCGCGCTCTGCCGCACGATGATGTTCTCGAACTCCTCCGGCGTGACCAGGCGTCCCGGGGCGCTGACCGTGTTGGTGAACTCCTGGTCCTTCGGCGTGGGCGCGCCGCCGACTTTGCCGGCGGGCGCCTGCAGGTTCTGCTCCTTGATCGCGGAGATGACGTCGGCCGGGGTGAGGCCTAGCTTGGCCAGCTTGTCGGGCCGGAACCAGATGCGCATGCCGTAGTCGGTTCCTCCGAACAGGTCCACCTGCGCGATGCCGGGAATGCGAAGGAGCTGGTCGCGCAGGTTGATCCCGCAGTAGTTGATCAGGAAGTTGGCGTCGTAGGAGTCCGTCGGCGAGTACACCGAGATCAACATCAGGATGCTGGGGCTCTGCTTCTTGACCGTGACCCCCTGCTGCGTGACTTCCTGCGGCAGGCGCGCCTGCGCCGACGAGACGCGGTTCTGGGTGAGAACGTTCGCGATGTCCTGGTCCGTGCCGACCTCGAAGTTGACGTCGAGCTGCATGCGGCCGTCGCTGGTGTTCGACGACTTCATGTAGATCAGCCGGTCCACGCCATTGACCTCCTGCTCGATGGGAGTCGCCACGGACTGCTCGACCGCCACAGCCGACGCGCCGGGGTAGTTGGCGGTGACGCGGATGTTGGGCGGTGCCAGGAACGGATACTGCTCGGTCGACAATCCCTGGACGACGACCGCGCCCATCATGACCGTCAGGATCGCGATGACGATCGCGACGATCGGCCGGCGGATGAAGAATTGGCCCACGGGTTATTTCCCCCCCGCCTTCGCCGCCGGCTTCGCCTCGGCCGGCTTGCCCGTGGGTTTCTCGTCCACCTTCGCCTGCGGCGGGCCGGCTGCAGGGGCAACCGACGGATTGACCTTGGTCCCGGGCCGCGCCTTCTGGACGCCTTCCACGATCACCCGTTCGCCCGGCTGTACGCCGCTGTGGACGACGAGGAGCTCGCCGACACTTTCCCCGGGCTGGATGGTGCGCAGCGCCACCATGTTGTCGGCACCCACCACCAGCACGGTCTTCGCCCCCTGGATTTCCTGAACGGCCCGCTTGGGTATGAGGATCGCGTTCTCGGCAGTGTCGATGGGCGCGCGCACGCGGCCGAACTGTCCAGGCCGGAGCACGGCATTGGGATTCGGGAACTCGGCGATGCCTGTGAGTGTGCCGGTCTTGACGTCCACGGCGCGATCGATGATGACGATCATGCCCTTGTGTGGAAACACGCTGCCGTCGGCCAGGACCAACTCGAGCGGCGCGCCCGTCGCCATCCGCCCGGTCTTCTGCTGCGCCACGATCTTCAGGTATTCCGCCTCGCTGGCGGTGACCGAGACGCGAATGGGGTCGACACTCGATACCGTGTCAAGCAGTGTGGCCTCGCCCTTGCCGACCAGATTTCCGGGGGACACCAGCCGCTTGCCGATCAGCCCTTCGATCGGAGAGCGGATTGTGCAGTAGCTCAAGTCAAGCTCCGCCTCGACGACTACGGCTTTGGCGGACGAGACTCCCGCGTGGGCGGTTTGCAGATTCGCGACCGCGTTGTCGTAGTCCTGCTGAGGCACGGCTTGCCGTTCGGCCAGGGGCTTCAGGCGCCGCTCGTCGGTTTCGGCCTTGCCGAGTCTGGCCTGCGCACCCTCCAGCTGCGCCTTGGCCTGCAGCAGCTTCGCTTCGTATTCGCGCGGATCGAGCGTGAACAGCAGCTGGTCTTTCTTGACGATCGTGCCCTCGGTGAAGTGCTGCGCCGCGAGGTAGGCCGGCACCCGGGCGCGGATCTCCACGGTTTCCTTGGCCTCGGTCTGCGCGACGTACTCGCTGTAGATCGGCACCGTCTTCTGGATGACATCGGCAACGACTACGGCCGGCGGCGGCGGAGCGGCGCTTGCTTGTTTTGCCTTGTCGGCTTCCTTGCTCTGGTGGCACGCGACTAGTGACACGATCAACGATACGACACCGAACGCCGTCACCGCCCGGGCCCGCGACCAGTTCTTCCGGAACCACTGCAGCACGGCCATCTCACTCTCCTTCTGGCGATATCCAATGCCTATGCGTGAATCGGGTATTTTCGTCGATCGGCTCTTCACCGCACCGGGCGATGTGTACGCGCTGGCGGTCCATGGTTCACTTCACGATCAAACACAATCTCGCGCCCAAGCTGCCGTCTGCTCAGTTGACTTCAGGCACCTTCTTGTAGTTGCGATTCATCGGCTCCTGATACCCCTTGGCCTTCTGGCGGTCGGGTAGCTTGACCTTATCGCGTTTCATTCCCCGATAGGGGATGAGACTGAGCAGGTGCGAAATACAATTGAGGCGAGCGCGCCGTTTATCGTCCGCATCGACGATGTACCATGGCGCGATCGGGGTGTCCGTGGCCTCCAGCATTTCGTCCCTGGCGCGGGAGAAGTCGTACCAGCGCTTGTGCGACTCAAGGTCCATCGGGCTCAACTTCCAGATCTTACGGTCGTCGTTGATCCGTGATTCAAACCGCCGCGTTTGCTCCTCCTGACTCACCTCGAACCAATATTTAATGAGGATAATCCCGGCCTCAACGAAGAAACGCTCAAACAAAGGACATAGCAATAAGAATCGCTGGACCTCGGCCTCGGAGCAGAACCCCATGACGCGCTCGACTCCCGCTCGGTTGTACCAGCTGCGATCGAGAAGGATCACTTCGCCGGCGGCCGGAAAATGCTGCACGTAGCGTTGCATATAGAGCTGAGATTTTTCACGTTCCGTTGGCGCCGGCAGCGCGACGACACGAAACACCCTGGGGCTCACTCGCTCGGTGATGCGCTTGATGACTCCACCCTTACCAGCGGCATCGCGTCCTTCGAACAGGACAATCACCCGCAGGCCCTTCTTTTGCACCCAAAATTGCAGTTTGACGAGCTCGGCCTCGAGCTTTTCCAGGCGGCTCTCGAACTCCTTCCGACTGAGCTTTTCAGGCTTCTTCTTAGAGTGCTTGGCAGCCCTTTTGGCTGCGTTACCCGCATCTTTTGCGGATGATTTTTCTAACGACTCGTGACTCATCGTTGTGACCCTTTAGCGCAGCAAAGACGTACGAACGCTGGTGCCATTATTTCACCGGCTTTCGCGCGATGTCAGTCCGGGGATATACCTACTCGAGCGGATGCGAGGGATGTCGGGCCGAAAGAGGTCCAGGACACGGAAGATTGCGACCTGCTGGTTGCGGGGTACTGCGACTGATAGCGTTCGATCGCCACGCGTGCGTTGAAAAGCATGCGTTCGCGGCCGAGTCGCTGATCCAGGCCGGCCTTTCGCACGACCTCAAGTACGCCGGGATTCAGCCCCGCCAACCATAGTGTAACGCCGCGTTCGGTCATGCGCCTTTCGCCCGCGATAAGCTCCTGCAGCGCCGAGTATTCGATATCGGGTACTCGGCTCATATCCAGTGCTAGCACGCGTGGCTTGTACTGCGTAATCAGTGCGTCGATCTGCTCAGTGGCATTTTGCACGTTGACGAAGAACAGACGCCCCTCCGGGCGCACAATCAGCAGGCCCTCGAAGGCCTCGTCGTCCGGGTGTTCGGGCGAGAGGGGTCGCAGGACGTCGGCTCCGCGCTTACGGACAATAACCGAGACGCGTGGCTGGGCAACCTGGCTGGCGAGCCCGATCAGCGACACGATGATCGCCACCACAATCCCCTTCAGGGTGCCAAGTATCAGTACACCGAGCGCAGCGATGATCGCCCAGCGAAATTCCATCCTGCGCACTTTGCGAATGGCGCGAAATTCGGCAGGTTGAATCAGTCCGATGGAATAGATGATGACAACTGCTGCCAGGGTGGCATTCGGCAGCAAGCCGAGCAAGGGCGCCAGCAGCAGCATCGTCGCCGCCGCGATACTCGCCGTCACCAGAGAGGCTTTTTGCGATTGCCCCCCAGCGGCACGCACCACTGCGGTCTGCGACGTGCCGCCTCCGGCCGGCATTGCACCGAGCAGCGCACCGCCGAGATTGCCTGCCCCGGTCGCGATCAGTTCACGGTTAGGATTGATTGGAGGGTCTTCGGGACGAGCGAAGGCGCGGCCCGCCGCAATCGTCTCGGTGAAGCTCATCAGCGCAATCCCGAGCGCCCCCGGCGCCAGTTGTGCGATCAGCGCAAGATCCGGCATCGTCAGAGACGGGAATCCTTTCGGGATCATGCCGACCGTCGACACCCCCAGTGCCTGCAGCCCAAAGAACCACGACGCAGCGATCCCTGCGCCAACTGCGACTAGCGGCGCCGGAGAATGCGGCCACAGGCGCTTCATGCCAATCAGCAGGAGCGAAGTCGCCGCGGCGACCCCCAATGTCATCAGCGAGGTCCCGGGAAGGTGGCGTACAACGCTCAGCAGATCGACGAAGAATCCGTGCTTGGTGATGTGGATGCCGAAGAGTTTCGGCAGCTGATCCAGTACGATCACGAGGCCGACACCGGCCTTGAACCCGGTGAGCACCGGCGCGGAAATGAAGGTGGCGACAAATCCCAGGCGCAGCAGCCTCGCGAGCAACAGGACCGCGCCCACGAGCGCGGTCAGCGTGGCCGTTGCCGCGACCAGCTTCACCGGATCGCCGTCCGGTACGACCAGGCTGAGCTGGGCCCCTGTCAGGATGCCCAGCGTAGCACTTGAGCTAACACTGAGCACGCGCGATGAGCCGAGCAGCGCGTAGATCACCATCGGGAGGAATGCGGTATACAGGCCTACTGCGACCGGTAGCCCGGCGACAGTTGCGTAGGCCATGGCTTTTGGCAAAACGACCGCCGCAGCCGTCAGACCGGCGACCACATCCAAGCGAAGCGCAGCAGTGCCACGCACGCTTGAATTTGTGCTTGTCGGAGAATGGTTCATGCCAGCGAATCCGGACTACTAGATCTACCGTTGCTACTCTCTCCGGGTGTCCGCTCGCCTTTAGTGGACTACGGAGCCTTTTGCCTCACGGGCGGCACGGGCGGCTGAGTCGAGGCAATCGATCTTCTGGTCGGCCGGCACATGGGTGTTGTCGAGCCGGCAACGCAGGCGCGACGCAAAGCCCTTGATTTCAGCGTTAAGCTGATCGAATGCGATGCGTTGGCCGTTGTTACCGCGCAGGGCCACGAACAAGGCCATCGGCTGGTCCGGGGTTTTGCTGTCCGCCATCATGCCTTGGGCGGCGACGCCCGTGATGTCGTACTTCTCCATCATGTCGCGCAGGGAGTCTGCTCCTGCTTTAAGGACGAAGCCCACGGGCGTATAGGCGAGTAAGCGACGCTTCTTGCGCTCCAGGCTCAGGTCAGTCAGGGCCATCTTGACGTAAAGCACATTGGGCCCGGGCGCATCCACCACGCCATAGCCGCCGGACTTCATTTCGTCAGCGACGTCCTTGCGCAACTGCTCGGCAATGGCCTCCAGATCCGCGGGCTTGGCGCCCTTGTAGGGGGAGTTGGCGCTGACCAGTATCTCAGGCTGATCGATCAGCAATGCCGTGTAGTGGGCCAGCTTCTCGAACTCCCCGGGGTATACGTAGATCAGGTCGGTCCCCGCATTGTTGGGCAAGGGGTGCGCCACCAGTTTGCTGTAGTCAGACTGAGAGAAGAATGTCTGGTCATAGTCTGCCGCGGAGGCAACATTGCCCCAGCTCAGGGCCAGAACGGCCGCCACTGAAAACATCGCGATGCGTGCCTTACTCATTGGGAGCTCCTTACATGCAAATTGTTGGTGAGACGAAGCGATGCCCTGCGAGGGCTTCGTGTATCGCCGTGCTGAGGTCTGAGGCCAGGCGCGCTTTGATGACGTACGCTGCGCCGCCCGATTGCAATGCGGCGTGCAGGTAATCTGGGTCGTCATGCACGGTCAGAAACACAAGCTTCGCGCGGCACCCGAGGTGCTTGAGCCGCCGGGCTGTTTCGATGCCATCCAAACCCGGCATGGTGATGTCGAGCACGACCACATCGGGGTCGAGCTGTGCCGTTGCCCTGATCAGGTCTAGGCCGTTGGCAACCGTTCCAACAATCTCAAACTCGCCGGCCAGCACCGTGCCGATCTGTCTCAAGATTTCAGCATGATCGTCTGCCAACAGTACACGCGAGATTGTGGGCACAGTGCTCATGAACGTTAATGGCATTGTGCGCCCGACAGGGCATAGTGGGCACTGTCAGTTTTGACAGGCTGGGGCGCGCGTTTTCTGTGGCGACGCGCGACTATGCGCGCGAAGTCACGAGGCGATGCTTGACGGCATATTGCACCAATTCAGCGCTGGTCTTGATGCCGAGGCGTTGCATGATGGCGTATTTGTGAAAGGCAATGGTGCGCGGAGTAAGATTCAAAATGTCAGCGGCCTCCTTCATCAACTTTCCCTCGGCAAGCAACTGGAGAACTTCGCGTTGGCGGGCGGTGAGTTTTTCGGTGGCAGGTCGAGCCGCTTCGTCGAGGAAGACGCCGAGCAGTTTGCCTCCGGTAATCAGAGGGGTGATGTAGGTTCGGCCCGATAGCGCGCATTCAATGGCGAGAGTCAGTTCTGCGGACGCGGAACTCTTTAACAGAAAGCCCGACGCGCCCAATCCGATGGCTTCGGCCGCCAGATCCGCGTCCTCGTTAACAGTGAGAAAGATGACTTTGACGCGCGGCAGCTTGCGCCGCAGTTGGGCGCAGGCGTCCATACCGTTCAACCGCGGCATGGAGATGTCGAGGACGACAATTTCCGGATTGGTCTTCAAGGCAAGGTCAATCAGTTCGCGCCCGTCGGATGCCATGCCCACGATCTCGCATTGCGGCTCGAGCAGGCGCCGGAAGGCGTCAAGCAGCATCGTATGGTCATCAGCCAGGACTATGCGGGGGCGATGATTTTGCGCCGGCTTGTTTGATTCGGTATCCACGGACTTAATGAACGATCGGTCTGTCGCGATGCTGCAAGCGGGTCATAGCGCCTATCCTCCCAGGGGAACCTGCACTTCGATCCGCGTCCCTTCACTCTTTCGGGAGCGAACGGAAATTTGTCCTCGCACCAAGCGCACGCGCTCGCGCATGCTCACTAGTCCCAGGGAACCTTCGTTCATCGACTCCGTTGAATCGAATCCGCGGCCCGGATCCGAAACGACGAGGAAAAGCTCGTTTTCACTAGACGTCAATTCCACTTTCGCGGTTGATGGAACCGCTATGCTTGATTACGTTTTGAAGCCCCTCTTGGACGATGCGGTATAGACACAACGCAATGTCATCTGGCACTAAACGTGGCACTGCATGTGGCGCAAATTCAATCTCGATATTGTGCGCCGCACCGAGTTCCCTGCATAGGCCACGCACTGCTGCTACCAGACCCAGTTGTTCCAGTTTCGCGGGGTGCAGCCCATGTGAAAGCCGATGCACACTGGACGACAAGCTTTTGACCTGTGCTGATAAGTCCTGCATGCGTTCACTAACCTCGCCGCCGGTAGCTGGGTGGTTTCTGGCCAAACATGTCTAACTCGACGGCTAGTAGGGCGAGGCTTTGGTTCATATCGTCGTGCAGTTCACGCGCAAGCCGCATCCTTTCGGCTTCCTGCGCGTGGATCAATCGTCCGCTCAAGTTTTTCGCTGCCTCCTCGGCTTGCCTTCGTGCCGTGATATCGAGTGAGGTACCCCGGATCAGAACGGGCCGACCTTCGCTGAACTCAACGCGGCCGCGGGAAGCGATCCACCGTATCCGGCCATTCGGAAGCATTACGCGGTATTCGTTTTCATAGTGGCCAGTGTCCTCAGCATTCGCAAACGCTTGACGAATTCTATCCCGATCGTCGGGATGCAGTCGTTGCATAAAGCATTCGAGGTCTAATCGGTCAGATTTCGTGAATCCAAACAACTCGCACCATTTGTCACTCGCCCAAATTTCGTTTCCTGGTAAGGCACGAGACCAGATGCCCAAGTTCGCAGCCTCGGTGGCCAGAGCCATCCGCTGTTCGCTCTCCCGTAATTCACGGCTCACATGCGCCGCGCGCAGGAGATCTTTGCTCAACTCATAGCTCATCGCCAGAACAACACCGAGGAAGGGTAGGCTTAAGATGAACGGCGTCCGCAGTACCCCCGTCGTGACGAGCGCGGACTGCCCCACGGCGATGACGATAAAACACGCAAGCGCGCCGCCTACAACCACCGCGCGACTTCGCGATTCGTGCGAACCCGTGCGCCACAACCGGATGGAGGCATCCACCACATAAACAAACTGCACCAACGAAGCTAACACCCCAAGTCGAACCCACGGGCTGGGCACCCACTCGCCGAGCACGGATACTTGCTCGCCAAGGAAGGGAATCTTCCGGAGGCTGTGGATGGCAGTGAAGTGCAGGTTTACTCCCGTCGTAAAGTTCGCCAACACGACCAGAAGTCGGAGGCCGATGGCCAGCGCCAGAAGCCAGCTCCTCCCGGTGCGAAAATAGAAGTGAACAAATCCCAATGAACCCACAACTCCAATCGCATAGACGAAATGCGTCCACCGGATTGCCCGCCCAAAAGCTTCTGGGGACTCCGCGTGCATCGTGGTCATCTCGCCGAACGCAAGTCCGAGTACCCCAATCACGGCGAAAAAGAAGCATAAGTTCGCCCACGAGTGCCGATCGCGGCTCCAGACGAGCAAGTACACGAGCCCCGTCATCAAGCTCGCGCCCACCGTTGCCGACCAGATTGCGGTGATCCAACTCACAATGACGGAACGCTAACAAACCGTTATCAGCAAGACCAGAACGTTGTGTATGGAGGCAAAACCGCTGAACTCCCACGATGGGACCAGCGCCTACCAGCTTCGGGTGGGCCTATACAGGGCGGTATGCACCAATGGACTGGTTGTGTCCGTTGGGGCCTTTCCAAGCTTCCGGGTGGCCCACCGGGGCGATGTCGTCGCGAACGTCGTTCAGGCGGCGCTCGAGATCGGCGAGCGGTTCGCGGTGCTGGCGAGCTCGGTCGAACGCCTGGAAGGGCGGAGGCTGGACCATCTGGAGCAGCTCGACTTTGCGACTCGGGCCCTGGCGCTTCGCTTTCCTGGAGGCGCTGAGAGCGGACTGGAACCGGCCCGGCTTCTGGTGCCGCGGCGCGCGGAAGACGTCGGTAACGATCTCTGGCGCACGCTGAACGTCGTCCAGGAGAACGTCTTGCGCGGCGGGATTCCTCGCCGGTCCGCGTCCAATCGGCTCATTCGGACCCGGGCGATCACTGCCATCCGGGAGGACGTTCGCATCAATTCGGGTCTCTGGGACCTCGCCTTGGCGCTGGTGGCCTGACAGGCATGGGAGGGGATGCTTCGGCGTCTCCTCCCTTTTTTTGTGCCCGCCGACGGTTAAGAGACGGATCCCGCCTGGGGACGAATAGGTATGCGGGTACTCGCGGAGATCGAAGCTGGGGGAGGGGCAGGGCAGCCGGGGTGTTTTACAAGAGCGGCTATCCGCGTTCTACACGAGCGGCTAAAACCGGTTTTATGCAGGATAGGCTCGCGGCCGCTCTTGTCCCACGATCACTCGCCATGGCTCGGCAGTCTTTGATTCGGTGCCGGGTGTCGGGCGACGTGAAGGGGCGGCTGCAGGCGATCGCCGCGCAGAGACAGATCACCGAGTCGGCGCTCGTCCGGCAGCTGATCGAGGCCATGGTACAGATGACGACGGACGCCAAAATCGCAGGCGCAGCGGCCACGAATGGGCGCGTTCGGGATGCCCGGCTCTACATCCGGCTGGCGCCGGGAGATCGAATTCTCCTGAGCGACGATGGGGTGACTTCTTAGTCAGGTAACGGTTTCGAACGTGTGAGGCGTTTTCACGTAGCATCGAGCCGCAGAACAACCTGACAAGAAGGAAAGCTTCCATGGCAACGACGATCGCGATTGACCTGGCAAAGACCGTATTCGAGCTGGCGGCTGCGGACCAGAACGGGCGGATCATCGAACGCCGACGCATCAGCCGGCGTCAGCTTGAGCAGTACTTCTCCAACCGTAAAGTGGAGAAGGTCGTCATGGAGGCCTGCGGCACGGCCCACTTCTGGGGCCGATGGCTTTTACGTCGAGGCATCCAGGTGCTGTTGCTGCCGCCGCACTACGTGCGCGCATACGTGCGGCGGGACAAGACCGATCGTACCGATGCCACAGCATTGCTGGAAGCGTCTCGCGCACCGGACATCCTCCCGGTAACGATCAAGTCCACGGAGCAGCAGGCCCTGCAGGGGCTACATCGCATCCGTGCTGGGTGGGGCGCGACGCAAACCGCGCGGATCAACCAGTTGCGCGGGTTGTGTCGGGAGTTTGGGATTGCGGCGCCCTTGGGACAGCGTGGTGTCGAGCAACTCGGCCAGGCCATCAACGCCAAAGGCTCCGAAGTGCCTGAGCTGATCAAGGACGTCCTGTACCAGCTGCTCGAGGAGATCCGGGAGCTCAAGGGCCGTCAGCTCGCGGTTGAGAAGCAGCTCGCCCAGCTTGCTCGCCGCTCCGAGACCTGTAATCGCTTCTACACCATCCCAGGAGTCGGTTTCACTGACAGCCACTGCGCTCGTCGGGAGCGTCGGCGATATCAGTACCTTCCGTAACAGTCGATCCTTCGCCAGTTGGCTGGGATTGACGCCTCGTGAGCACTCCTCAGGTACGCAGCGCAGCTTGGGGGCGATCAGTAAGCGCGGCGACAGATATCTGCGTATGTTATTGAGCTTCGGTGCTCGAGCTTTGCTCTGGTCCGCCAATTCCGCCAAGCGCGCGGGGCGTCCGCTTGATGCTCTTGCGAGCCTGGGCACTACGCGTCGAAGCCCGGACTTGCCACAACAAGGCGGCCATCGCTTTGGCTAATAAGCTTGCTCGGATAGTCTGGGCAACTTGGTACCGAGGCCAGGAGTTCCAAGCACGAGTCGAGTCACCCAATGATGGCTTAGACAAAAGACCAGCCCCATCTCATGCAGGTGCGTAAGCGATAAGCGATTTCATGGACAACCGGTCAGACCGGCGCAGTGCCAAGCCGATATCCTGCATGGCCATTGAGGCCTTCTTAACGATTGGCTCATTGCGCGCGGCTCCCATGATGGCCCGGGAAGGTCTCTTTCCCACACCAGAGGCCGAATGTACGAATGCATCTGATCTGGTTGCTTGAATCGTCCGAACGGAAGAGAGGAGCGAAAGATGTGTGACTAGAGCGGCTAATTGCGTCCAACGACAGCGGCTAAGAAGTCATGTATGCAGGATAGGCTCGCGGCCGCTCTTGTCACACGATCACTCGCCATAGCTCGGCAGTCTTTGATTCGGTGCCGGGTGTCGGGCGACGTGAAGGGGCGGCTGCAGGCGATCGCCGCGCAGAGACAGATCACCGAGTCGGCGCTCGTCCGGCACCTGATCGAGGCCATGGTACAGATGACGACGGACGCCAAAATCGCAGGCGCAGCGGCCACGAATCGGGCGCGTTCGGGATGCCCGGCTCTACATCCGGCTGGCGCCGGGAGATCGAATTCTCCTGAGCGATCGGGTGAGGGCTCGGGGTATGCAACACGGACACCTACTTCCCGTCTTCATCTCAAACCACGGCGCCAACTTGAACCCTTCGCATAGACTCTTGGCAGGGTACCTGCGCACAAGTTACGAACACTCGAGAATCCGGAGCAGGGGGACCAATGCTAAAGCCGCTCTGCCTATTCACTTGGTGCAGCGATTTCCGGACACCGTGCATCGGCTGGCGAGACCGGGACGAGCAGCACCGGGGAACGCGCGCCCCCATCGGTGTAGTTGCAGTTCAGGCATGTGGTGCCGCGGTGCGTTTCGTGGTCGCGCGCGCCATTGACCGCAAGACGCTGCGCGCGATCTCCTCACTGATCTTGGCCCGGGGTTCTGGCTGTCAGCCTAGTGGTGTACGGCTGGGGGTCTTCCCTTTCTGGTGGTCCGCGTGATTTTCGCGTGATTCTCCTGGGCTCTCTGATGCTCTGTAAGCGTCCGCTCAGTGCCGTCTTGACTTAGCCGGTATGAACTTTATGCGGCGAGTGCGCGTTGCGCGGCGAGTTCTTGAGCGACGTTCCAGGGCAGGAGCTCCTCGATGCGGTTGATCGGATGCTCGGCGATGCGACCGAGGACGAGCCGCAAGTAGGCTTCGGGATCGAGGCCGTTGAGCTTGGCCGTGCCGATGAGGCTGTAGATCGCCGCGGCGCGCTCGCCGCCGCAGTCGGCGCCGGCGAAGAGATAGTTTTTACGTCCCAGGGCGACGGCGCGCAACTCACGCTCAGCGGCGTTATTGTCGATCTCGATCCGGCCGTCGTGGCAGAAGCGGCATAGGGCTTCCCAACGAGCGAGCGCGTAATGGATGGCGCCGGCGAGCTCGGACTTCTTCGATAACTGCTGCACACTCCCTAAGAGCCAGCGCTTGAGATCGGCCAGCAACGGCGCGCTGTGCTCTTCGCGTACGCGCCGTCGTTCCTCGGGCAGTTGACCGCGGATCTGCTCCTCGATGCCGTAGAGCGCACCGATGCGTTGCAGAGCCTCCTGGGCCAGCGGTGACTGCGTGGCTTCAAAGACGTCGTAGAACTTGCGCCGTGCGTGCGCCCAGCAGGCCGCCTCGGTGGGCGGGTGCTTGGCTCGATCGTAGAGGCCGTTGAAGCCGGCATAGCCGTCCGCTTGCAAGATGCCGCCGAAGCTGTGCAGGTGCTCACACGGATGCTTACCCTTGCGATCCGGGGAGTAGCGCAGCCAAACGGCCGGCGGATCGGTGCTGCCTGCGGGTCGATCATCCCGCACGTAGTCCCACAGCCGGCCTTGCTTGGTCTTGCCCGTGCCCGGTGCCAGCACCGGCACCGGAGTATCGTCGGCATGGAGCTTCTCGGCCGCGAGTACGTAGGCGCCCAACGCCTCCACCAGGGGCTGCATCAAGGCACTGGCCGCCCCGACCCACTCGGCGAGGGTTGAGCGATCCAGCTCGATGCCGTCTCGGGCATAGATCTGGCTCTGCCGATAAAGCGGCAGATGATCGCAGTACTTGGACACCAGCACGTGCGCCAGGAGCCCGGGGCCCGCCACCCCGCGCGCGATGGGGCGTGAGGGGGCTTGCGCCTGGAGGATCTGCTCACAGCCGGCGCAGCTGTACTTGGGCCGCACATGGCGGATCACCTTCCAGTGCTGCGGCACGTACTCGAGCATCTCGGCGACATCCTCACCGAGCGCACGCAGCACCCCGCCGCACTCCGGACAAGTACAGGTGGCCGCCGGCTCATGCACCACGCGCTCGCGCGGCAAGCGCTCCGGCAATGGCCGGCGTACGCTCTTGCGGCGCTCAGTGGCAGGCGGGCCGGCACGGGGAGACCGGCTTCCTCACTCTCAAGCTCTTCGAGCTTGAACTCCAGTTGCCGGATCTGCTCGTCGAGTGCTTCCGAGGAGCGGCCAAAATGCATCCGCCGCAGCCGCGCGATCTGCAGCTTCAACTGCTCGATCTCGTGTTGACGCGACAGCAGGAGGGCTTGGGCTAGTTCGAGGGCCGCGGTGCGCTCAAGCAGCAGTCGCTTGAGTGTCTCGATGTCGTTCGGCAGCGTGCCTGCGCGCGGCATGTATCATTATAACAAGTGCCGCAGGCCGGAGCGAGGGAAAAGACTATAAATATAGGCTTTTTATACAGCGACTCGCGGCTCCGTGGTGCGCACTGGTCGTCGCCAATCGATCCCCTCGAGCAACATCGATAGCTGTGCTGCGCTCAACGCCACCGTGCCGTGTGTCGCCTGCGGCCACACGAAGCGACCGCGCTCCAGGCGCTTCGCGAAGAGACACAACCCATCCCCGCTCCACCACAGTATCTTTACCCGATCCCCGCCGCGGCCGCGAAACACAAAGAGCTGCCCGGAGAAGGGATCCTCGGCAAGCTGCATCTGCACGAGTGCCGCCAGACCATCGAACCCCTTGCGCATGTCGGTGCTGCCGGCGGCCAGCCACACTTGCACGCCCGCCGGCAGCGCAATCATCCGCGCACCAGCAGCGCCACGACGTGCTTGAGGGCTTGTCGATCGACCGGCCCATGGACGCGGATGCAGGCCCCGCTCGGCAACTCGATCTCAATGCATCCGCTGGGACAGCGCCGCTGAGTACTTGGCGCTGGCCGCCCCCGAGAATGCTCGGTGGGCAACACGGTCGGCGTCGTCACCTTTACCGGCAGCATCTGTGCCGACTCTGCCGCAGCCTTCTCCTCGAGCAATCCTTGCCGATACAGCTGCCGCCAGGTGAATACCTGGTTGGCGTTCACCTGGTGGCGACGTGCCACCGTCGCTACCGAGGCACCGCGCACGTGCGTCTCCTCGACGATCCGCCGCTTCTGCTCGATGGTGTGTCTTTGCCGCGGCCCCGTGCGCCGGCCCAATGCATCCGTAGCGACCGCTTCTGCGCAGGTGTCCATCTGGGCTCCACGTGGACACCTAAATGCTACGTGTCCACCTCGCCCCACATCATTTACTGCGCCCGCCGCCCACGCCAGACGGCCTTCAGCAGGCGCTTACGATGCTCTTGCGTGCTCAAAAGACTGCAACGGCCGCACGCCCTACAACTTACGATATCGCCTCTCTCAAGTATTTCAGTGGGTTGCGATCCCGGTCGCGAACAAAAGCGAACGCAAACCCGTTGACACCGGCTCTCATAATGCCGGGGTCGAGGGTTCGAGTCCCTCCCTTTCCACCAATCCGATCAAAGTGATAGCGACGGACGCCGATCACGCTTGTGCCGGCTTGAGGTCGCTCATGTTGGAACAAGCGATGTCCGGGGACTACTTGGGCGGTCGCGCCGCCCGCCGATTCGCGGGCACACCTCTTCGGTGCCTCGTCACGGGCTTCGTGGTGTCGGCTGCCTCAAACAATTGCCGAAACCCGTGTGCCAACAGTTCGACGGCCTTCCCCAAGGCGCCGAGTTGCCCAACCCGGACTATCGCGACGGATCGGTGCAGGTCAAACGATGGGGGACGCAATACTCTTCACGGGATCGATAGAATGATTCCTGGCAATAAAGCGAGCGGGTAGCAGCCCGACACCATAACCGGACTGAACGAACGCCAGCTGCATATGCATGTTGTGGACTTCAGCCGCAATCATGGGGGTGAAGCCGGCACGCTCCATCCGATCGATGAGGCTCGCCCGAAGAAAGCACCCGGGCGGATTGAGCACCCAGGGTGCTCGGCCCAAACTTTTCCAATCACCGTCAACGTTGCCTGCGGCGCCTTGAACGATCTCCATGCGGTCGCTAGCGATGATATTCGTCAGAAGAGGTGGAGGCGCGGTTTTACCTTCGGGCAAAAGCACGGCAGCAACGTCGAGTTCACCCGCGAGCAGCCGGTGAATTAATTCACCGGTAAGTTCGCTCGACAGCCGCACTCGGACCTTGGGGTATTTCTCAGTCAGCGCCTGAATAGGTTCGATAAGCGTCCCCTCGGCCAGGGCATGCGCGAGCCCGATGCGCAAGAGGCCGTGAGGTTCGGCGTCGCTCGACGTAAGAGATTTCAGCGCCTCCGTCCGCTGCAGCAGATCTCGCGCTTGTTCGAGCACCCTGGAGCCAAGCGAGTTCAGACGCGGAGGCTTTACCGAGCGGTCGAGCAACTCGGCACCCAATGCAGCCTCCAGCCTTTGCACTTGCCGGGTAATCGCAGAGGGCGTCCGGAATAGACGATCGGCTGCACCGGCGATGGACCCGGCATGGGCGAACTCTACGAGGGCGCGTAAATCTTCGAGCAAGGGGGTCTCCTAAAGCGTTCTCCCGACGAATAACAGAATCGTGCTCAAATGGCACTATTATCGTGATAATAATGAATTGGTGGAATTTTCTGTCTTACATCAAGATATTAAGAAATTCATGTCTTTGCGGAAATCCGTATGCCTCATGCGATCCAAATTCGGCAGACGGGCGGTCCCGAGGTTCTGAACTGGACAGCGGTCGAGGTCGGTGAGCCCGGGTCGGGTCAGGTGCGCCTGCGCCAGGCGGGCGGCAGGCCTAAACTAGAGATATATCACAACAGGTGAAGAGAAAATGACTAAGACAATTATCTTATCCATGTTGTCTCGCAGCTTCCTCACTTTCGCTTGATGCACGTGCCCAGGATCACTTACCCGGGATGCACTTGCCCAGAATGACCGCAAGTATACTGACGGCCCAGTCACTGAGGTGGACTACATACGAGTTGAGTACGGGCATTTTGAAGAGTACATCGATTGGCTAAATTCGACATGGAAGCCGACCATGGAAGCCATGAAGAAAGCTGGGCTAATCATCGATTACAAGGTCTTCAAGGCCACTCCAAAATCACCGGATCAGCCCAATATATTTCTCTATATCACTTTTAAAAACATGGCGGCTTATGGTGGGAACATCGGCGATAAAGGCATCGAGGAAGAATATGTGGCCAGGAAAGTAATCGGTAGCACCGAGTTTCAGAACAAGGCCAGAGTAGACCGGAGTGAATACAGAAAAGTTCTGGGCATTGAATTGATTCGTGAAATTGTTTTGAAATGAAATTGTTATACGTGTTCAAAGAGCGCGCGCATATTTTTGAGCTCGTATCGTATCCCGTTATCATCCGCCAGCAGACTTCCTGCGTATAATTACCGGAGATAAAAACACATGCACCTCTGCCTCCTCACCATCAACTTCTCTCATTGCCGGGATCGGCTTGGCAGTAAGCGCAATCGCGCAACCAGCGGTTCCGACCAAGGAAATGGTCGTAACGCCGTTTGAACAAGTAAGATTTATTCCTATCGATCCGATAAAGCCGCACGGGAATCAGATTGCTGTGGCCGAAAGGGACCCGGCCAGCGGCCTTTCCTCGATGTATTTGAAGTTCAAGAAATGGCGTCAACCCAACGCACGTCCATTCGTCCGACTATCGGCTAGTGGTATTGCTGCCCAAACTTTTTCGCAATCGACCTGTCAAGGTTGCCTGCGGCGCCTTGAACGATCTGTCATGCGCCTGAATAGTTCGATAAACGTTCCCCTCGGTCAGGGCATGCGTGAGCCCGATGTGCAATAGGTCGTTAGGTTCGGCGTCGCTTGATGTAAGAGATTTCAGCGCCTCTTTCCGCTTGTAACAGATCTCGCGCCTGTTCCAGCACTCTGTGAGCCAAGCGAGTTCAGACGCGGCGGTTTTCACCCAGCGGGCGAGCAACTCGGCACACAATGCAGCTGCCAGCCTTTGCACTTGCCGTGTAATCGCTGATAGCGTCCGGAATAGACGATCGGCTGTACCGGGATGGACTCTGACTGGTCGAACTCTATGAGGGCGCGTAAATCATCGAGCAAGGGGGTCTCCTAAAAGACGTTCTCCGACGCATAACGGAAACGTGCGGAACTGGCATTATAATCGTGAGAATAATGAATTTGTGTAATTTTCTGCCGTGCATGAGGATATTAGGGAATTCATGCTTTTGCGGAAAGGGGAATGACATGCGCATTGGTTCGGTTTCGCATTCCTTGCTGATGTTGATCGCTGGCGGCACGGCCTCCCTGATACTGGCTGCGGGATCTGCGCGCGCTGCGCCGCGCGCGCAGGCCGATCTGGTGGAGTTCGAGAAGATGACCTGGGTGGAAGTGAAGTCCGCGCTCGCGGCGGGCAAGACGACGGCGCTCATCTACACCGGCGGTGTCGAGGAACGAGGCCCCCAGGACGCGAACGGCGGCCATAACCTCATGGCGCATGCGACGGTCGAGGCGATCGCGAGAGAACTCGGCAATGCTATCTTCCTGCCCGTGTTGCCCTACACTCCGAACGATGCAGAATCGATTCCCGGTACCATCGGGATCACGAACGAGCTGCTCGCTGCCATGCTCGAGCGCATCACGGAGCAAGCGATCCTCAACGGTTTCCGCAACGTGATTCTGATGGGCGATCACGCTGGCGGCCAGCCGAAGGTCTACGAGGAGGTCGCCAAGAAGCTCGACGCACGCGACGGAGCTCTGTGTGTTCTACTGTGACCAGGTCTATAGGCCCGCCAATGATGCGTTCGATCAGTACCTGGCGCAGCACGGCTATCCACTCAGCCTCCACGGTGGCATTTCTGACACCTCGGAAATGATGTATCTCGACAAGGACAACACATGGGTGCGCAGAGATCTGGTCCCCTCTGCAGTGGGAGATCCCGTCGTCGATGGCAAGGCGCAGTTCGGGCCGCATAGTCCACAAAACGGAATCCTGGGTGACGCGCGCCGCTCAACGGCGGAGCTGGGGAAGCGCGCATTCGACATGAAGGTCGATTACGCGGTGAGGCAGATTCGCAGCCTCCTACCGACCTCATGATTCAACCCCATCAGCACGCCATCCCCAGCCCCCATAAGCGCAAGGCGCGCCCTCGGCTGGGGACTCGATTCTCTCCCACGAATCGCCCGCGGCGAGGGAAGCTATCTGTGCGACACGACGAGGCCGTGAGGTTCGGCGTCGCCCGACGCAAGAGATTTCAGCGCCTCGGTCCGCTGCAGCAGATCTCGCGCTTGTTCGAGCACCCTGGAGCCAAGCGAGTTCAGACGCGGAGGCTTTACCGAGCGGTCGAGCAACTCGGCACCCAATGCAGCTCCAGCCTTTGCACTTGCCGGGTAATCGCAGAGGGGGTCCGGAATAGACGATCGGCTGCACCGGCGATGGACCCGGCATGGGCGAACTCGACGAGGGTGCGTAAATCATCGAGCAAGGGTGTCTCCTAAAGCGTCTCCCGACGAATAACAGAATCGTGCTCAAATGGCACCATAATCGTGATAATAATGAAGTAGTAGAATTTTCTGTCTTGCATGAAGATATCCGGATGTTCATTTTTTGCGGAAATCTGTATGCCTCATGCGATCCAGATTCGGCAGACGGGCGCTCCCGAGGTTCTGAACTGGACAGCGGTCGATGTCGGTGAGCCCGGGTCGGGTCAGGTGCGCCTGCGCCAGGCGGCGGCAGGCCTCAACTACATTGACGTTTATCATCGCACCGGATACTACCCGCAGCCGCTTCCCTTTATCCCGGGCCTCGAAGGCGCAGGGACCGTAGAGGCAGTCGCCCAGGATGTGCGCGGTCTGAAAGTCGGCGACCGGGTGGCCTATGCCGGTCCTATCGGCGGCTATTCCGAGGTGCGGCTCATCGAGGCCGATCGGCTGGTGAGATTGCCGCAGGCAATCTCCTTCGATCAAGCAGCCGCGATGATGCTGCAGGGTATGACTGCTCAGGTGCTGATCCGGCAGGTGTATCCCGTCAAGGCGGGTGACTGGGTCCTCGTGCATGCCGCGGCCGGCGGAACGGGCCTCATTCTCTGTCAGTGGGCGGCCGCCCTCGGCGCAACGGTCATCGGCACCGTTTCAACGGAAGCTAAGGCCGAATTAGCCCATGCCCACGGCTGCAGCCACACGATCCTCTATACGAAACAGGATTTCGTAGCGGAAGTTTCCCGTATCTCCGGCGGCGAGAAACTGCCGGTGGTCTTCGATTCTGTTGGCAAGGATACCTTCCTGCGCTCGCTCGATTGTCTAAGACCGTGCGGATTGATGGTCACGTTCGGGCAAGCCTCGGGTCCCATCGATCCCATTGCGCCCGTTCTGCTGTCGCAGAAGGGTTCGCTGTTTCTGACGCGCCCACTCCTCTTCCATTACATAGAGCGGCGCGATGCGCTCGAAGCTTCCGCGAACGAACTGTTCGAGGTGGTGGGTTCGGGAAAGGTGCGCATTAACGTCAATCAGCGCTTTGCGCTCAAGGATGCCGCTGACGCCCACAGGGAATTGGAAGCGCGCGCCACCTCGGGCTCCACCATTCTGACCATTTAACCCAGTATCCACAGGAGTTTGCCATGAGCAAGACCGCAATTACCTCGCCCGAACTCGCGCCGCCGGTCGGCCCGTTCTCCCAGGCGATCAAAGTCGGTGGATTCATCTATTTCAGCGGTCAGGTCGGCCAAGACCCGGCCACCGGCAAGGTGGTCGACGGGGGTATTGTGGCCGAGACAGAGCGCGTCTTCCAGAATCTCTCGGCGGTTCTCAAGGCGGCCGGCAAGAGTTTCGATCACGTTGCGCGCGCCGGCGTGTATCTCACGAGCATAAGTGACTTCGTCGCGATGAATGGCGTTTACGCCAAGCATTTCAGTCAGCCTTTCCCCGCCCGCACGACGATCGCGGTGGCCGCGCTGCCGCTTGGGGCCTGCGTTGAAATCGACCTCGTCGTCAAGGCTTGAGGCAACACACGGACGTTGATCTCATGAAGTACGCATTTCACATCGTCGATGTTTTCAGTTCGACACCGTTCGGCGGTAATCAACTCGCGGTTCTGCCTGACGCGGCCGGTATTTCGACCGAGGGCATGCAGAAGATTGCTCGCGAATTCAATTTCGGCGAAACGACCTTCGTCCTGCCGATGAACGATCCTGCGAACACGTGTCGGGTGCGCATCTTCACGCCTCGGGCGGAGCTCGACTTTGCGGGGCATCCCACGGTCGGCACAGCCTGCGCGCTTGTGATGAAACAGCACATGCGGTTTAGTGATCCAATCCGGCTCATTCTGGAGGAGAATATCGGTCTCGTGACGGTCGACGTCGCTCAGCGAAACGGGGAGTTCCACGGCACGTTGACGTTATCAGGGAAGATCGAGGCACCGGCCGGCGCACCTTCTCCGACTGATCTCGCCGCAGTCCTATCCATCGAGCCCGCCGAGGTGAGCCAAGTCTTTTTCGCGGGCATCGGTCTTCCATTCTGTTTTGCGCAACTGAGCTCGAACGAGGTCGTCGATCGGGCGGCGATCAATCGAGTTGCCTGGGCGGCAACGCTCTCGCAGGCGTGGGGTCCCCACGTCTTCTTCTTCGCGGGAAATCTACGGGATGGCGGCAAGCTCTATGCTCGCATGTGGGCACCCGCGCTGGGCGTCGAAGAAGATCCCGCGACCGGCAGCGCTTGTGCCGCCCTCGTCGGGGCCATGGCATCGAAGCGCGATTTTGGCGGGATGGCCTATCGCCTTTCGATTCAGCAAGGCGCCTCGATGGGGCGCCGAAGCGAAATCGAAGCGGAAGCGCGCAAGCGCGACGGCGTAGTGACCTCTGTCAGCGTTGGCGGCGCAACAACCTACACCGCAAGCGGCGAGATCGAGGTGCCGCCGTTTGCGCTCGAGTCGTAAGGCGCCGAGAACGATGAGACCGGCCCGGTCCGGCGAATCATTGCTTTGCTGAGGCGCGGGGCTAAACCAGAATATTCACGATAGGAGAATCGATATGAAAACTATGGCCATCTTGATCGCAGTCGTCGCGCTTGTCTCCGGGGCGTTTGCCTTGGACAACACAAGTAATTCAACCGCCGCCACAATGGCGGTCGCCGATCCGTCGCGCCCGGACTCCGACACCACACGGGATGCTGACCGAAAGCCGGCGCAAACTTTAGTGTTCGCAGGCGTTAAAGCGGGGGACAAGGTTGCCGACTATGTGGCCGACGCAGGCTATTTCACGCGTCTCTTCGCCAGCGTCGTCGGCTCCAGCGGTCACGTCTACGCCGTGGAACCCACCGCCTTCTTCAAGTTCCAGCATTTCGTCAAGGCAGTCGCGGAGCTGCAGAGCTATGCCGTCACCCATCCAAACCTAACGGTGACGACTGCCGCGGCGCTCGATGGACTAAAGTTTCCCGAGAAGCTCGACCTGTTCTGGATTTCCCAAAACTATCACGACCTGCACGACGAGTTCATGGGCCCGGTCGACACCGCCGCGTTTAACAAGGCCGTCTACAGTGCGCTGAAGCCCGGTGGCGTATATGTAATTCTCGATCATTCCGCCGCCCTGGGTGCTCCCGCAAATGTAACCGAGACCTTGCATCGCATCGAGTCCTCGACCGTGCGCCGAGAGGTCGAAGCCGCGGGATTCAAGTTCGACTCCGAGAGTTCGATTCTCGCCAATCCGGCGGACCCCCGCACGGCCAAAGTGTTCGACCCGACGATTCGCGGACACACCGACCAGTTCATCCTGAAGTTCCGCAAACCCAAGTAATGAGGATTCGGCCTCCCGGGGACTCTCTCAGGAGCGCGGCGGACGAACAGCCCGGCCAGACGAAGAATAGACGGTGGAAGAATCATAGAATGTCGATGCGGTATGGGGAACACCTGTGGGCAACACGAGGCGGATGGCGAGGGCGGCGAAGGCGCGGGGCTGGTGAAGGATGCGAACCTGCGTGTGCTGGTGTTGAACGGCTATTACGATGAATTTGTGCAATTTTCTATGCTGCATAAAAATATGAGGAACACTCGGAACAGGTCAGGACAATCCGGGTGTTAGCTGAGTGGAGACCTATCACAACAGGTGAATAGAAAATGATTAAGACCACTACCTTATCCATGTGTCTCGCCGCTTGCTCACTTTGGCTCAATGCACGTGCCCAGGATGAGCGCGCGTATGCTGACGGCCCGGTCGCTGAGGTGGACTACATACACGTTGAGTACGGGCATTTTGAAGAGTACATCGATTGGCTAAATTCGACATGGAAGCCGACCATGGAAGCCATGAAGAAAGCTGGGCTAATCATCGACTACAAGGTCTTCCGGCTCACTCCAAAATCACCGGATCAGCCCAATATATCTCTCTGGCTCACTTACAAGAACGCCGCTGCGGCTTTAGATAAAGGCGTCGAGCTAGAAGCAGTGGCCAAGAAAGTAATCTGTGGTACCGAGTGCCAGAACAAGGCCAGAGTGGCCCGAAGTGAATACAGAAAAGTGCTGGGCACTGAATATATTCGTGAACTTATTTTAAAATGAAATTGTTATAAGTGTTCAATATACCGAGTGAATGGTTCAGTCGTGCGCTTAGGCTGATGCAGGCAGAATAGCATCGGCGTAAGCACGCCAAGGATGACGAATTCCTTTTTCATCCTGGATGGCGAGTTCTTGGTCGATCTGCCGGATCGTAATGTCACTCTGGGGCCTCGAGAGGGTAGTGGGGCAGCATGAACAAATCAGTGTGTAGAGTGCTGATGGGCGTCGCCGGCGTGACGGTGCTCGCGATGACCGCAACGCTGGCCGGCGCGCTCGCCGGAATTGCGATGGCGCAGGCGCCGGATGCCGGCTGTGCGTTGCCATCGGAGCCCAAGGGCATTCCGGCCGCGATCGATGCGGCAATCTCCGGGCCCGCGGACAAGGATCGCGCCTGCATGAAGGCCCTGTTAATACCCGAAGCGCGCATGATGTTCGTTTCACTCGGCGCGGACGGAGCGCCAAGCTATAGGCTTGAGACCTTGGATGATTGGATCGCCCGCGTCAAAGCCCGTGGCCACGCCATGCTGGATGAAAAGCAGCTGAAATTTCACATTGAGCGCTACGGCAACATCGCGCACTTATGGAGCAGCTACGCGCTGCGCAGCGACGGCAAGCAAGTCGCGCGCGGCATCAACAGCATTCAAGCGGTCAAAGAAGCCGGCGGCTGGCGAGTTACGGGCATCATGGTGCAGGCCGAGTCCGCCACTGCGCCGCTGCCCAAGGAATATCTGCCGCAAGGGAGGTAGCGCAACCAGCGAGGCGGGTCACCGGCCGGAGGGCGTGGCTACGATACCGAAAAACAAACTAAACCATCTATACAGGCAATGGCCGCCAAGGACACCCATGGCGTCCTAAGACCTGGCCAAACGCGGTATATCGGCTGATCTAGCCGTGCACTACGCCAAGGCGGGCTGGCTAGTCCGCCTCGCTCACGGCGTCTATAGCCGACCAGGCGACTCCCTGGCACTGCATCCCTGCCTACGATTCCTGGAGCGAAAGGCATTGGGGCTGCATGTCGGTGGAAGGACCGCGCTCGATTGGTATGGCGTACGGCAATACGTTGCGCAGCGACCCGTCACCCAGCTCTATGGCTGGAACGCGGCAAAACTTCCCGAGTGGTTCACGAAAGAATTTCCCGCCGGCTACCACCGAAAGCGCCTCTTCAAGGAAGAGCCCAGCGCACCTCTGCACGCGACATCATTCGAAAGGCAGTCCGATGCGCCCCAGGTATCGGAACCGGAAAGGGCGCTACTCGAAGTGCTGAGCGACGTGGGCGTGCGCCAACCGCTGCAAGAGGCGCGGGAGCTCACGCAGAGTTGCCACACTCTCCGCGCCAATGTCCTGATGGAACTTTTGCGCTTGTGCGTGAGTATCAAAACAGTGCGTTTGTGCCTAAGTCTTGGCAAGGAACTCAGGTTACCTTGGTCGTCGAAACTTGATCCAACCGAATTGCCGCTGGGTAGCGCGCGCCCCTGGGTGTCCCGTTCGTCCGATGGCTTGCTTGTTCTGAAGCGATGAATCGCGAGTACCTCGAGACCGCGCGTTTGCTGATCCAGGTAGCACCGCTGGTGTTCGTCGACGATCAATTTGGGCTCAAGGGCGGTACGGCGATCAATCTGTTTCTTCGGGACATGCCTCGATTGTCCGTCGATCTGGACTTTGGAATTCCAGTAGGTCGAGTCAAAGCCGGTAGAATCACTAGCCCGGATTTCTCACCGATAGAGGATGCATCGAGTCTCTGAGTGAGTGAAACTTGTTGTACCAGAACGAGTTATCACCGAGCACAGGAGAGACCCGATGCCGACACAGTGTAACGCCGAACAGCTGCAATTTTCATGTGTTGAAAGACGCCAGGTGGTGGCGGGATTTGACGGCGGGACGGTCAGCTCGGATGCCGGGGCATTGCTGCTGGGCCGGGCGGATGAGGCGATCGGATTGATCGATCGGCTGGCGGGATGTTTTCTCGACGCGCGCAAGCCGCAGTTGATCGAGCATGCGGTGAGGACGCTAATTGGGCAGCGCGTTTTTGGGATGGCGCTGGGGTATGAAGACCTCAACGACCACGAGAGTCTGCGCCACGATGCGGTATTTGGCACCTTGCTGGGGAAGCTCGAACCGAGGCGTCGGGTCGATTGCGCGGCGCTGGCCGGTAAAAGCACGCTGAACCGCTTGGAACTGTATGAGGTTCAGGGCGGCAGCCGCTATCACAAGATCCGTCCCAACGCGGAAGCGATCGAGCGGCTGTGGGTGGATGTATATCTGGATGCGCACCGGCGGGCACCGAAGCAAATTATCTTGGATCTGGATGCCACCGATGATCCGCTGCACGGGCATCAGGAGGGGCGGTTCTTTCACGGCTACTACGATGGGTATTGCTACCTGCCGCTGTACATCTTTGCCGGGGAGCATCTGCTGTGTGCGAAGCTGCGCCGTGCGAACATCGATGGGGCGGCCGGCGCCACCGAGGAGATCGAGCGGATCGTGGCGCAGATCCGCACCCGCTGGCGCAAGGTGAAGATTATCCTGCGCGCCGACTCCGGCTTCTGCCGTGAGCAAATGATGCAATGGTGCGAGAAAAACGCGGTTCATTACGTGTTTGGCCTTGCGCGCAACTCCCGCCTGGTGCGCAGCATCGGGGCTGAGTTGCGCCAGGCCAGAGCCGAGTCACGGCAAACCCAACGCCCGGCGCGACGCTTCAAGGAGCTGGTGTACCGCACGCGTAAAAGTTGGTGCCGCCCGCGCCGCGTGGTCGCCAAAGCCGAGCAGACCGGGGACAAAGCCAACCCGCGCTTCATCGTAACCAACTTATCGATCGAGCAGTGGCCGGCACGCGAACTGTACGAAGATCTGTACTGCGCTCGCGGGGAATGCGAGAACCGCATCAAAGAGGCGCAGCTGGATCTGTTTGCCGACCGGCTCTCCGCCGCGACCTTCCGCGCCAACCAGTTACGGTTGTGGCTCGCCTCGGCCGCCTACGTGCTGATGCATGCGCTGCGCCGGATCGGACTGAAGAACACCGAATTGGCGCGAGCCTGTGCCAATACGATCCGGCTCAAACTGCTGAAGATCGGCGCGGTGGTCACGGTGAGCGTGCGTCGCGTCAAGCTGGCGATGAGCCAAGCGTGTCCCAACCAAAGCGAGTTCATCGCCGCCTTCCACGCCTTGGGCGCCGCGGCGCGTTAAGCCGCCCCCACGAACCAGACACAACCACCAGCAAACCGACAATCCATGCCGACTGCGGCGGCGCGAAGCCGTCGCTGAAACATGCTCTTTACCGACGCAAATCGTTGCCCGTCGGGGTACCCTGCAAACTCAATCAGCACCCCGGCCGCCGACCAGAAAATCAGACCGGTGGTGAGAAATGCGGGCTAGTGCCATGCCGAAATCGGAATTCGCTCAAGCGGTCGATAAGATTCAGGCCGCACTCAAACCGCTTCTAACGCTAGTCGGCTTTAAGGCCCGTGGGCGAACATTCAATCGCCAGACGACGGACGGGCTGACACAAGTAATCAGCATTCAAATGGGGGCATCAGATCCTCCGGGTACTACCTACATTCCAGGTCTGCGAGAGAATCTGCATGGGATGTTTGCCGTCAATCTTGGCGTATATGTCCCAGAAGTCGCGCGCTATTCCGGGAGTCCGTCGAAGGCTTGGATTCAGGAATACAACTGCTGTGTGCGTGTCCGACTCGGCGAGCTCATCGGTGAAGGGAAGGAGATTTGGTGGCATGCCAGAGCCGGCGACGACGTCATCTCGGATGTACGGCGCAGCATTGAGGATTTCGCCTTTCCGTTCCTCGATCGCTTCGCGACCCGCGACAAGATTCTGAAGGAGTGGGCCGGCCGGGCCGAGAATATGGGCGCGAGCCGCCCCCCGAGAATTGTCCCGGCGATCATTCTGGCGACGCGCGGCGAAAATGACCGGTCGCGAGAACTACTTGTGGAGCAAGCCAGGCAGGCGGCAAATAATCCCGGGCACAAGAAATACGTCGCAGAACTTGCGGCAAAACTCGGACTGGGAGACTTGAGCGCCTGAATACCGATCCGGTCGATCTAAGTTGGACAGCTACGCGGCGGTCGGCGAGACCTCTCGCGCAATCCGCTTGGCGCTACTCAATTCCGCGACCCGCAGATCGTAGGCCGTCTGGAGATTCAGCCAGGAACGGGCGTCGCCGCCGAAGTAGCGCGCCAAACGCATGGCCGTGTCAGCGGAAATGCCGCGCCGCTCTCGTACGACATCGTTAATCCGTGGTGCGGGCACGTTCAGTGCCTTCGCCAGTGCATTGGCACTCATTTCCAGCGGCTTGAGAAAGTCCTCCCGGAGAACCTCACCCGGGTGAACTGGTCGCATGCCATTCTTAAACATCCTCGTAACCCTCAGTGTTAATCCACGAGTTCGACGTCAGTCGGTCCCTCGGCTGTCCAGCGGAAACAGATGCGGTACTGGTCGTTGACCCGAATGCTACATTGACCCTGGCGATCACCCTTCAGCGCCTCCAGCCTGTTCCCGGGCGGGGACCGAGAAACTCCAATGTCTCAGCGGCGTCCAACTGCGCTAGCTTCCGCGTGGAAACCTTGGCAATCACCGAAAATCTCTTGCACTTGCCTGTCTCGAATAGGGCTCGTGTGTCCTCGCAACGGAAGCCCTTGATCATGATGAATGCTATAACGTTTAACGTTAAACGACAAGAGGCCTGTGTCACAATCGAGTCTACCCGGCGACGGGTCGTCAATGGCTACCGGATCTCCAGTCCCGATATTTTGCCGGCAATACGTGGAATACACGGGATATTCCAACGAATGCGCCGACTATCAC
>CAVSFM010000022.1:0-247264 GCA_963727305.1 uncultured Pseudomonadota bacterium | reverse complement strand
CAGTATCGTGTCGGTCATCACGCTGGATGCGGTACGCAGCCTGCAGCTCAAGGTCGGCGACCGCGCCTACGCCGTCATCAAGGCATCGAGCGTCATGGTGGGGACCGACTGAGCGGGTTACTTCGGCGTCGCGCTATTTTTCTTCCGCGTACACGCGGATCAGCCGGTAGAGGAAGTCGCGGCAGTCCATGAGTGACTTGACGCTGACGTACTCGTTCAGCCCGTGAATGTTGCCCAGGTCCTGGCCTATGAACAGCGGCTCGATTCCATAGGTCGGGATACCGACGGCGTTCAGAAACTCGCCGTCCGTGGCCCCAGCCTGCAGGATCGGCAGCACCGGCACGCCCGGCCAGAACTGCGCGGCCAGCTTCTCCACCGGCTGCATCACCTGCGGCGTCAGCGGCGGCGGGGGTGAGGTCGGTCCCCGGGTCTCCAGCGTAGTGACCTTGACTGCCGGATCGGCGATCACCTCCTCGAGTTGCGCGCGCACGCTCTCCACGGCGACGCCGGGAAAGATCCGGCAATTGATATTGGCCCGCGCCCGCTGCGGCAGGGCATTGGTGGCATGTCCTGCCTCGAGCATGGTGGCGACGCAGGTGGTGCGCAGCGTGGCATTCCAGCTGGGGTTCGCGGCGGAGACCAGAGCGATGGCGGCATTGTCGTGGGGGTCCTTGAGGAAGGCGTCCATGGCCTGCGCCACCGCGGTGTTGCCTTTGGCCTGCTGGATCTTCGCCATGCCGCCAAAGTAGGCCCGGCTGCCATCGGTGAGCTGCGCAGGGAATTCGTACGCTTCGACTTTCTTCAAGGCGCCCGCGAGCTGGTAGATCGCGTTGACTTTCACCGGGCGCGAGCTGTGCCCACCGGGATTGGTCACCTCAAGACGAAAGTTCTGTGGAAATTTCTCGCCGTCCTGTACCAGGAGCGCCACCCGGTTGCCGGCAGCGTCTTGTTCACCCCAGGCACCCTCGTTGATTGCAAAGGCGGCCTCGAGGAAATCGCGCCGGTTCTGCGAGAGCCACTGGGCACCGTTGAAGGCGCCGGCAGTTTCCTCGCCACAGGTCAGCGCCAGCTTGATGGTGCGCAACGGGCGATATTTCTCCGTGCGGTAGCGAATCAGCGTGTCGACCCAGATGGACGCCTCGGCCTTGTCGTCGATGCTGCCGCGCGCATAAAAATTGCCGTTCTCCTCGATCAGCTGGAACGGATCGCGGGTCCAGTCCTCGCGCTTGGCCTCGACCACATCGATGTGCGCGAGCAGCAGAATCGCCTTGAGCTTTGGATCGCGACCGGGAAAGGAGGCGAGCAATCCGCCCTCCTTGGGATGATCCGGCGCCGTAAACACCTGCACTTCGGTGTCGCTGAAGCCGCCCTGCTTGAGGCGCGCAGCCATGCGTTCGGCGGCGAGCGTGCAGCTGCCTGCCGAGAGCGTCGTGTTGGTCTCGACGAGCTCCTTATAAAGGGCACGGAATTGCGCATCGCCTTCGGCGGCGGCGCTGCACACCTGAGTGCCCAGAAGGATGAGTGCCGCGCAGATGAAGGCGGTTCGCGTTCTTTTCATTCAATACCCTCCGAAGAATGCCGTGATTAGACGTGCGGAAGCTGATGCTACGCAAGAGCTTGAGCTATCTTGAGGAGCCTGGCCCGTACGCGTGCGGCATTCGCCGCGGCCGCGATGCGGCTCGAGCCAGCGCTTCCTCGCGGGCCGAGGCAACCGTTAGAATGAGCAAAGGAGCGACGGCCTTACAACAACAAGCGGAGCCTGCACGGGCCTCAGCACTAGGAGTTGACCTTTATGCACTACGTATGGATGTTCATCATCGGCATCGTGGTCGGGGCGCTCGCGCGTCTGGTCATGCCCGGGGCGCAACACATGGGCCTCATCATGACGGGTGTACTCGGAATCGTGGGTTCGTTCGTGGGCGGCTTTCTGGTGCGGCTTTTCAGTAAGAACGCGCCGGCCGATGGTTCTAAGGTGCAGCCTGCCGGCCTCATCATGTCAGTCATCGGTGCGCTGATCGTGCTCTTTATTTACGACCGAATGGTCGTCTAGTACGCGCGACATGCGCCTTCTGCCGGGGGCCCTACGGCGGGCCGCCGGGGGATGACTTCGGCAGGTGACCGATTTGCCGGTTAAGACGCCGCTCAGGGCACTGCGGCGGCTGCACCGATCATCGCGCACGCCCCCACCAGCAGGCCGACCCGCAGCGGAGATACGCTCTCGTTGTAGAGCAGAATGCCGATCGCTATGACGCCCAGGGGAATGACGGCCGCGAGCAGCGGGCTCATGATGCCGAGCTTCGCGCCGCTCTGATACATGCGCGCGATCATCCAGATGCCACACACGAACAGCGCGGCGCATCCAACGGTCGGCAGCGGCACGGTAAAGCCGCGGGTTCGAGGCAGCAGCACCATGGCCAGAAGCTGGAAGCCGACCGAGGCGAAGAAGAGCACGTAAACTCGCATCGAGACATTGAGCATGGTTCCCCCTATGCCCGATTCTCGGTGCAGCCGGGAGCTCAGGTAAAGCCTCTTCCGCGGCACTTACGGCGGGATCAGGCCGGTATGGTAGGATGCGCGCCCCCAGCGCGGCGCCGGGTTGCGGAATCTCCGGCCCGGCCCATGCAGGGGCTTATCCTCGAGCGGCTACTCGGGTTTTTGCAAGTTACTGATTTAGGTTGAAAATAGCCGCCGCTTTGCACGTCGCGCGCCCGTAGCTCAGTTGGATAGAGCGCCTGGCTACGAACCAGGAGGTCGGGAGTTCGAATCTCTCCGGGCGCGCCAATTAATCAAAGGTCCTTTCCGGTCACATCGCTGACGTTTTATACCGGCTTCGGCTTGGCTCTAGTGAGCCCTCGCAGATAGTGCCGCTTAGTGGTCGTGACGCTGGCATGGCCGAGCCTGGCCTGTGCTTCTTCGGCAGTCGCTGGTCCGTCCGCTGACACGACCGCAGGTCGTGGAAGCTGAAGCGCTGGCCTCCGGCCTTCACATGCTTCGCCATCACTTGCTGCCAGATTGCCGAGAAGCCTGCAGCGCTGTACCGCTTGCCCTTCTTGGTGCGGATCAGGTAGTCGCCGGGGATCTGCGGGGCGAGCTTTTTGGCTCGCTCAACTATCGCCCGTGGATCCGGGCTCCATTCGATCAGCACGCCAGCCCCAGTCTTGGACTGCTTGAACACTATCCCTGCATCTGTGAGCTGGTCACGCTTGCGTAACAGCAGACCGCCACGTCGTTGCCCGGTGCTGACGGCCAGATCAATCGCTACGGCGATCCGCTCGCCCGCCAAGGCCTTCACCGCCTCTACCTGCTCAATAGGCACCTGTGCCCGCTTGGCGGAGCGCTCGCCAAAGTCCATCCCTCTAATCGGATTGCAGGCGCGCCGCGTACAGATCCGCTGGCGCAACGTGGAGGATTAGCCGACCCGCGCGCACTCAGTTGATCATCTTACTCGCTATGTTTGACGGCGCGCTCTGCGTCCCATCGCTCGCATTCGCGGCGATCTCGAAGTACCAGGTTCCTGCGGCCAGTCCCGCGATCGTGTATGTGGTTTCGGTGGGGCTAGTGATTGTGATCGACTGAGTGAGCTTCGTGGAACTCGTCCCGTAGCTGATCGTGTAGCCCGAGAGGTCCGTGAGGGGCGTGCCATTAGTGTTCAACGTCGGCGTAGTCCAGTTGAGAGTGGCGTTGCCCGGTGGAGGCTGCGCGGCAGCCACGGTGATGGAAAAGGCCGGCAACGCAGCGGATGTGAACCCGTCGCTGACACTGATCACGATGCCGGAGTAAGTCCCCACATCCGTTGCCGCCGGCGTGCCGCTGAGCTGACCGGTGGCAATACTGAACGTCGCCCACGACGGTTTGTTCGCGACGGAGAACGAAAGCGTGGTGCCCGAAGGTCCGCTCGCCGTCGGCTGGAAGGAGTAGGCCGTACCGGCCGTAACACTCGTGGCCGGCGTACCCGAGATCGTCGGGTTGGGCGGCGCGGAGACGTTGACCGTCACGGTCTGACTCGCACTTCCGCCGGCTCCGCTGCAGGTGAGTGTATAGCTGGTCGTGGCACTCAGCGCCCCCGTGCTCGCGCTGCCGCTCGTTGGCTCATTCCCCGACCAGCCGGCTGACGCCGTGCAGCTGCTTGCGTTGCTCGATGACCAGCTCAGCATCGCTGACCCACCACTGCTGACCGTGGTTGGACTCGCGCTCAGGCTCACTGTCGGGTTGGGCGGCGCGGAGACGTTGACCGTCACGGTCTGACTCGCACTTCCGCCGGCTCCGCTGCAGGTGAGTGTATAGCTGGTCGTGGCACTCAGCGCCCCCGTGCTCGCGCTGCCGCTCGTTGGCTCATTCCCCGACCAGCCGGCTGACGCCGTGCAGCTGCTTGCGTTGCTCGATGACCAGCTCAGCATCGCTGACCCACCACTGCTGACGGTGGTGGGACTTGCGCTCAGGCCCACTGTTGGAGGGGCGGAAACGCTGACCGTCACGGACTGGCTGGCGTTGCCGCCAGGGCCATTGCAGGCGAGTGTGAAGGTCGTCGTGGCACTCAGCGCCCCCGTGCTGGTACTGCCGCTCGTCGGCTCACTTCCGGACCAGCCGCCCGAAGCCGTGCAGCTGCTTGCGTTGGTTGAGGACCAGCTCAGCATCGCAGACCCGCCGCTGCTGACCGTGGTTGGACTCGCGCTCAGGCTCACTGTCGGGTTGACCGGAGCGGAGACGTTAACTGTCACCGACCGGCTGGCGCTGCCGCCGGGCCCGCTGCAGGTGAGCGTATAGGTCGTGGTGGCACTCAGCGCACCGGTGCTGGCACTGCCGCCGTGGGCTCGCTCCCGGACCAGCCGCCCGAGGCCGTGCAGCTGCTCGCACTGGTCGAGGACCAGCTCAGCGTGGACGACCCACCCGTGCTGACCGTGGTCGGACTTGCGCTCAGGCTCACCGTGGGATCGACCCCCGCAGCGTTCACCGTGATTGCAAAAGCGGGCAGGGAGGCGCTCGCCACCCCATCGGTCACGCTGATCACGATGCCCACATAGGTCCCAACGTCCGTCGCTGCGGGCGTACCGCTGAGCTGCCCGGTCGCAATGTTGAGGTTCGCCCATGAGGGCCCGTGGGTGAGCGAGAACGTCAGGCCGTTGCCCGCCGGATCGCTTGCCGTCGGCGTGAACGAATAGCCCGCGCCCACCGTCGCACTCGTCCCCGGCGTCCCGGAGATCTGCGGGCCGGCTACGACCATGATCGTAAAGGCAGGCAGGGACGCGCTGGCGACTCCATCGCTCACGCTGATCACGATTCCGGAGTAACTGCCGACATCCGCGACCGCCGGCGTACCGCTCAGCTGGCCCGTCGAGCTATTGAAGTTCGCCCATCCCGGCCTGCCGACGATGGTGAATGTCAGCCTGCCACCGGAGCTGGCGGAGGCAGTGGGAGTGAACGAGTAGGCCTTGCCGACTTCGGTACCGCTGCCCGGCGTCCCGGAGATGGTCGGAGCGGAGGTGACTGTGATGGAGAACGCTGGCAGGGAGGCGCTCGATGCGCCGTCGGCCACGCTGATCACGATGCCCGTATACGTACCGATGTTGGCCGCGGTCGGCGTGCCGCTCAGCTCGCCGGTCGCAGGGTTGAACGTGGCCCACGACGGCTCGCCTGCGATCGCGAACGTCAGGGTGCCCCCGGCGGCATCCGAGGCGCTCGGCTGGAACGAGTAGGTCTGACCGACCTCGACCGCAGTGGCGGGTGTGCCGGAGATGACCGGCGGCGGCGGCGGGGCGGCCTGCGCTACCGTGATCGCGAATGCGGGCAGCGAGGCACTGCTCGATCCGTCGCTGACGCTGATCACGATACCCGGATCGGTCCCGACGTTCGCGGCGGACGGCGTCCCGGCCAGCTGGCCCGTCGCTGAATCGAAGTTCGCCCAGGCGGGTTTGGCCGCAATCGCGAAGGTCAGTTTCGCGCCGCTGGCATCGCTCGCGCTCGGCCTGAACATGTACGCCTTGGAGACCATCGCGTGGGTGGCCGGCGTGCCGGAGATGCTCGGTGGCGGTGGCGGCGCAGCCGTCGTGACCGTGATAGTGAACGCCGGCAGGGAGGCGGTTTGCGTCCCATCGCTCACGCTGATTGTGATCGGACCGGACGTGCCAACGTTGGCGGCCGCCGGTGTGCCGCTGAGCCTGCCCGTCGTCGTGTCGAACGCAGCCCACGAGGGCTTGCCCGTGATGGCAAAGGTCAGCGTGCTCGCCTTGGCGTCAGAGGCGCTCGGTTGAAACGTGTAGGCGAGTCCTACGACCGCCTGCGCGGCGGGCGTGCCGGAGATGATCGGCGGCGCCGGTGGCGTCTCAACAGCGACTGAGATGCTGAATGCAGGCAGTGACGCCGTCTGCGCTCCATCACTCACGCTGATGATGATGCCGGTATCGGAGCCGACATCGGCGGCGCCAGGCGTGCCGACGAGCTGGCCGGTGGTGGCATTGAATGTGGCCCACCCCGGCTTGTTGGCGATCGAGAAGGTAAGCCCCTTGCCCGAAGCGTCCGAAGCGCTCGGATGAAAGGAGTAGACCATGCCCACCATGGCGTTGGCTGCGGGGGTCCCGGAGATCGTCGGTGCCTGCGGTGAGCCGACGCTGACCCCTGAGGATCCCACACCGGGAGTCGAGCTCAGGGCCTGACCCGAGTTAACACCCACCTGGCCGCAGCCGACCAGGGCTGCAGTCGCGAGTATGCAAACCGTTAGGTAAATCGCCCGTCCACGGCGGGCGTTGACAACCTTCATTAACGCTCCGTGCTCAGTCGTTGGACTTCGCTCGTGCGCGAACCTCCCTGAAAGACAACGGCGGAAGACTTAGAGAGCACGGATGACGGCAAGCCCTGCGTGCGACAAGGCTCCTGCCGGCAACCCCGCTATCTCAGCTTGTCGCTCGAGACCGGAGGCTTTGCGTCTCCGCCTCACGGCGGATTTGCCCACTCAAACTACCAAGCGATCAGAAACAAGCAGCGAAAACCGCGCCATAGATACTCACTTGTGTCACAACCCGCAACCCGTCGCGGAGTAGCGACGTCGCTCCGTAGCGACAGAATTTCGCCTTGCAGCATCATTCCAACGCGGCACACACAGCCGTGCATGCTGCGACGAGAGGTGTAGGACGCCGACGAAGTGCTAGATGGGCACGAAGAATTCGATGTGAGAGGAGATGCGTCCGCCGCGCACATCGATCAGATCCACGAGCATCGGTGGGCACCACCATTCCATGGATCACTGTCGTCGCCAGGAACTACGCTGAATATCCTGCTGCTCCGTCTAAGGAGATCAGCCGGTTAGGTGCATCAAACAGGCGGAAATATTCAGCACTGTTAGGAGGACATTTCTTAGACGCCTCACGGGCTTGGGCCATTCTGAGTGCCTCTCTACGAACCAGGAGGTCGGAGAGCAGAATCTCTCCGGGCGCGCCACTACCTTCAGTGTGAAGTTCCAGAACTAAGGTCAACGATTCTCGCGCTCCCTTCTCGACTCCGGAGTAGAGAGCCGGAGAAGTGTCGGTGAACGACACGTGCCCTGCGGCGGCGATCGCGCCGGCACCGCGGGCATGCGCTTCTCAAGCTGGACGGGGCGACGGCGCCGAGGCGCTGCTGTTCGACCTGCCCTGACGGAGGTCAGTCAGCCCAGATTGCGCGACGCCGGCGCTGCGCGAGCACGGTCCCGAGGACGCCCTCCCGCTAGGAAATGTTGACGAGCGTTGTATGGTCGGCGGTGACCACGATGCCGGTAGTGACCGGGCTGAACACTACGGCGGAGTCGGCCTGGGTCGGATTGTCCAGCGTGGCCTGACAGGTCAGGGCCAGCGTGTAGCTGCCGGGCGAAAGCGCCGTGAACTGAAAGAGGTACGGTGGCGCTGACGTTGCAACGGGCAGCGTGGAGGCCAGCGGCTGGTTGACGTCGGCGGACGGCGCCATGCTGTTCCAGTCCTCCGGTGCCGTCACGTTGCCGCTATACAGATACACGCCGGGCGTGCACCCGGTCGGCAGCGTGCTCGTAATCTGACCCTGGATGCCGCCGAGTGTGATGTCCACCGTTGCGGTCTGGCCGGCGGTCACGGCCGCCGTGCCGACCGTTGTCAGCGTCACCACGGACGTGTCCGGCTGATCCGGATTGTCCAGCGCGGCCTGGCATGTGAACGCCACCGTGTAAGTGCCGGGCGGCAGGAACGTGAACTGGTAATAGTAGGGCGGCATCGAGGTCGGGACCGGCACCTTCGAGCCCAGCGGCTGGGCGGGGTCGCCAGCGGCGTTACTATTCATGTCTTCGGGCTTCGTTATCGCCCCGCTGTAGAGATAGACACCGGGCGTGCATCCGCTCGGCAGCGTGCTCGTGAGCTGCCCCTGGATGTTGCCAACCGAGGTGTTGTTCACGAGGCGCTCGACGGGCTTCAGGATGCACGCGGGAGCTTGTCCCGGTGGGCAGGTGATCGCCTTTCGCAGATCGAAGTCGATCGTGTAGTCGACGACGCCGCTGCTCGGCACCGTGAAACCCGAGACCAGCTTGAGCCCGGTTTCCGAGCCACTCGGTACTTGCAGGCCAAGTCTCGAGCCGTTGGCGAAGTCGATGTAGGAGTTATTGGCGCTGCCGTCCGCCATCACCATCAGCCGAATCTGGCCGTAAGAGCCCGACGGGATCGGCTGATCGAATAGCACCGCGGATGCCGTGCCGCTCTGGGTCATCAGATCGATGGTCTTCGGCTCAGAGAACGTGATGGTCACCGGATTACCGCCGTTGCCGGTCAGCTCTACGCCGGTGAACACAACGACGACGTGCATCGCGCCGTCAGCTGGCGGAGCGTCGCTGACCGACAACCGCATCTGCGTCTGGCTCGTCATTCCGCTCGAGCTGCCGCCGCCGCCGCAGGCGGCGATCCCGAGTGCGGTGACCGCGAGCAACGACAACAGCACCAGAAAACGTACCTGCGAAAACATGCTGACCTCCTCCGTGCCGCGTCCCGCCGAACGAACAGCCGAACGGCGAGGCGCTTATCCCCGTCTCCTCTCAGCGCGCGAACGCTGCTCGCGCGACGACGGGAGCCGCAACAGTTGTCACGCCCAGAAGCGTGTAACCCGCGCTGTCTCTGCGACGAGACCGTCCCGTTCCGCCGCCTGGCGCAGCCAGTGGGATCAGTATCCGCGCCTCAGCGATCCGGGGCGCGCGATTTGACATTAACGGGCGATTCCGTGCATCCCGTCGGTCACATCTCCCGGACCGGTCGCCCGAAAGCCCCTAACCGGCCTACGACAGCGCGACCCGATAGGGATTTCAACGACCCGGGCGGTTTCTGTGATTGATAGGAACCGACTTCGCTGTCGGAGGGGGCGTGGCTGGCGCGACGATTTTTCCGGTGTGTCCGGGTAAGAGCTCGTCGCGAGCCTCGGTCAAAATGGGTCGATGACGCCCGAGCATCCTGAATTACGCCCTGCGCTTCGGCGTCAGTCCTTCAGGAAACGAATCACCCGCGCATACGAGTTGAATGGCTTGGCGTCATGCCGGTACCCGCGTCCGCCCTCACTTTCCGCGATATACCGCGAGCGGTGCTCGGCCTGATCGTGACGGACAGGGGAGCTTCAACCACACAGGCCGTTCGAGAGAACTCTTAGAGAAACCCTCGATTCTGTTTCTTTTCTTTTTTCGCCGCGCGCTTCTCCTGCGGAGACTTGGCGGGCTTCTTCTTTCCTTCCTTCTTCCGGTCCATACCCTTGCTCATCGGTGTCTCCGGGTGACGCTAGTACTCTGCATCGTGGACGCTACGATACGCCCATTCTCGCGGGGAGGTAGGGGCAGCGCGCTGGGCGCAACTGCGCGGCGGCTATTTCAGCAGCGGATGCCCTTCGGGCAATTGATGCGCATACCAGGTGGCGAGCCGATGGCGGATCGTTTTCTCCGCCACCTGGTCTTCCGGCATCGGGGCGATGAGCTTGTCGTGCACCAGCAGGCGATAGACGTAGAGCGCCTTGTCGCTGGCCGAGTCGGTCGACTCGAACTCGACCGCCTTGCGCCCTTCCGCATACTGAATGCCCGCCAGCAGCGCCGCCCTGAACAGTTCAGCCTCGTGTTTGAGCTTCTTCATATATATGTCCGGGGCAGCGCCAGTGAACCGGCGCCGAGCTTCAGCCGCCGGTCGGCGGCTCGTGCTCTCGATGGTAGCGGTGGATGGTCCACAGATAACTCTCCATCAGGGAGTCCCTGCCGAGCGCCACGAGGACGTCTTCGCGGCGGCCGGCTGAGGTCATCTGCCGCAGCAGCTGCTTGGCCCGCGTGAAGTGATGCAGTTGATTGCGATACTGCCAGAGCAGCTCCTGGGTCGCCATTTTGTCCTGGTGCAACTCCCACACACCGAGCAGCACCGCGAAGAACCCCATGGAAAACATCAGCAGGTTGTGCAGTGATGTGCCCCAGCGCAGATGTACCTCGTGCAGGCGCTCGCCGGTCAGGAACAAGGTCGTGATCGCCAGGAGCACGGCGACGAACAGCGTTTGCTTCAGCAGCTTCACGAGATAGCTGGTGCGCGCGAGCGTCTTGACCTTGCGGGTGAAGTAGCGGTGCTGATTCTCGATCCAGGCCTGTTCCACCCAGTGCGTATGGCGCGAGGGGGCGTGGCGCTGCGGGTGAAGCGGCAGGTCCGAAGCCGTCACCGCCTTCAGCACGTAGCTCACCCAGCTGAAACCGCGGAAGCGGTCCACGCCAGACAGCGCGAGGACTTCGCCGGCATCGACGCGGTGGTCCACGCCAGCAAGCCGCAGGTACAGCTTGATACGCAACGTCTCCGCGAGCGCGCGGTAAGTCAGGTGCTTGGCGAACCAGTGCTTGCCCGCGAACATGTAGTAGAGCGCGAGGCTGCCGAGGAGGACGACCAGGTAGGCGACGAGCAGCACGCGTGACTCCGTGAGCCTTTCGTAGATCAGGTACGAGAGGCCCATCGCGAAGGTCATGACGCCGAACAACCCGAACAGTCGATCCGAGCGGCGCTGGTAGTAGATGGCCAGGGCATCGGCCTTGCCATACTGCGAGTCGATGAAGCGCAGCGCCGCCCGCTCAGGCTCGGGTACGTCCGGCGGCAAGCCCGCGATCAGCGAGTCGTGCGCGCCCAGGTGCCCGTCCGCGCGCCGCTGCTGGTAGTCGCGGTTGTAGTGGTCTACCTCCGCGAGCTGGGTGGCAAGCTGTGCGGGCATGCGCCGGTACACGTGGAGGACGTTGTCCCCGGCGCCCTCCAGGAAGCAGCCCTGGTGGCTCTCCTCCAGAGCCTGGTCCTCGTGGCGCGCGGCGGGAAGCCAGTACACCAGCCGGTCTGCCGAATCGACATCCGCGGTGGCCTCGACGAAGGTGAGGTCTTCCTCGGATGGGCTCTGCTCGGTGCGAACGCCGAGAAATCGCAGCACCGTATCGGCGGTGCCGCCCGCGAGGTGGGACTGCTGGCCGTCCCAGATGGCGAGCAACAGGCTGCTGCGCCTGATCAGAGTCTCCGTCAGGTTCGAATACAGCGCATCGCGCAGCGTCGCGCCGGCGTGAGCGTGCATCACCGGCAACGCGAGCTCCTGGCAGCGCACGTTCGGGTTGCGCAGCAGCTCGTGCAGGACTGCCAGGCTCTGCGGGTCAAAGTCTGCCGCGTACTGGCTGAGCGGCATGGGCAGGACCGCCTCGACGTGCAGCCCGAGTTCCAGCGCGACCTGCGCCACCAGCAGATCGGCGCCGCGGGCCATGCCGATGAGGATCTGCAGTTCCGTGTGCGGCAGGTGGCCGCGAATTTCCTGGACGAAGCGCTTTACGCCGTCGCGCAGGGCTGCGACGCCATCGGGAGCGAGATCACGGTGACCGGAAACTCCGACGACGAACGGGGAGTTCCCGGTGGGATTCGTATCGACCAATGTGGTGGGGCCAATCGACGGCGAGAGCCGCCGCCGTATTGTGCCGGTCCGGCAGCGCCAATCACAACCTCTGGCTATGCGTTGCGCGCCGGTTCGTTTACAGTGCATGGCCGCCAGACCGTGCCAAAGACGCTCGAACGCACCACCTGGCGGACCACGATTGGGGCGCACGCATGGATCAGCCCAAGTACTGGGCCTTCATCAGCTACAGCCACCGCGACACGCAGTGGGCTGACTGGCTGCACAAGGCGCTGGAATCCTATCGGCCTCCGAAGCGCCTCATCGGCACCCAGACCGCGCGCGGTCCGGTACCCAAGCGCCTGACGCCGGTCTTCCGCGATCGCGAGGAGCTCGCGAGCGCGACCGACCTTGGCACCGTGCTCACCGCGGCCCTGGAGCAGTCGGCCTACCAGATCGTGGTCTGCTCGCCGCAGGCCGCGAAGTCGCGCTGGGTGAACGAGGAAATCCTGGCCTTCAAGCGCCTCGGGCGCGAGGACCGGATCTTCTGCCTTATCGTCGATGGCGAGCCGAATGCGTCCGAGAATCCGGCGCAGGCCGACCAGGAGTGCTTCCCCCCGGCGCTGCGCTTCCGGCTGGGGACGGATGGGCAGCTAAGTGGCGTGCGCACCGAGCCGATCGCCGCCGATGCGCGACCCGGCAAGGACGGCAAAAGCAACGCCAAGCTGAAACTGATCGCCGGTCTCCTCGGCGTCGGCTTCGATGTACTGCGGCGCCGCGAGCTGCAGCGGCGTCACCGGCAACTGTTCTTCGTCACCTGCACGGCCCTGAGCGGCATGGTGGTGACGAGCGGGCTGGCAACCTACGCGCTGATCCAGCGCCAGGCCGCGCAGCGGCAGACCGTGCGCGCGGAAGCCGAGGCGGAGACCGCCAAGCAGACCACGAGCTTTCTCGTTGACCTGTTCCGGATCTCCGATCCGAGCGAGGCGCGCGGCAATTCCATCACCGCGCGCGAGATGCTGGACAAGGGCGCGGCCCGCATCGACCGCGAACTGGCCCAGCAGCCGGCGATCCGCGCGACGCTGATGGACACCGTCGGCACGGTCTACATGGGACTGGGCCTGTACCCGCAGGCGCGACCGTTGCTGGATGGCGCCGTGGCCACGCGGCGCGGCGGTAACCCCGCGGATCCGCACGCTTTATCGCTGTCGCTGGATCACCTGGGCAATCTGCTCAGAGTGCAGGCCCAGTACGATGCCGCGGAGAAGGCCTACCGCGAAGCGATCGCCATCCAGGCCGCCCACCCGTATGACCCCGAGAGCCGCGCCGAACTGGCCAAGAGCCTCCACGGACTGGGCGAGCTGCTCGCGGAGGAGGGCCGTTACGCGGACGCGCAGCGCTCCCTGCGCCAGGCGCTCGAGCAGCAGCAGTGGCTGTATGGGGCCGTGCACGTCGACATCGCGCTGACGCTCAAGGACCTGGCGCGCGCGATCGACCGGGGCGGGGACCAGAACGGCGCGATACCCGTGATGCGCAGCGCCGTCGCCATGCAGCGCCAGCTGCGCGGCAGCGAGCCGCACCCGGCGGTGGCGGAGGCGATCAACGACCTCGCGTTGCTGCTGGAGGCGCACGGCGACTACGAGGAAGCCGAAGCGCTCTACCGCGAATCGATCGCGATGAAGCGCAGGCTGCTGGGGGACAAGCACCCTGAGATCGCGGTGGGCCTTAATAACCTCGCAGTGATGTACCAGGACAAGGGTGACCTGGTGCACGCCGAGGCGACCTACCGCGAGGCGCTGGCCATGCAGCGCGAACTGCTGGGCGCGACGCACCCGGATGTGGCGCAGACGCTCAACAACCTCGCATTCGTGCAATACGACCGCGGCGACACCGCCGGGGCGCTCGCGACCAAGCGCGAGGCGCTGGCGGTGTACCGGCGCGTGTTCCCGAAAGACCACCCCGACGTGGCCCGCGTCATGAACCAGATCGGTTTCTGGCTGACGCAGGCCGGGCAATACGCGGAAGCCGACCACGATCTGCAGGAGGCGCTGGCGATGCGCCGGCGCCTGTTCGGCAACTCCCATCCCGACGTCGCGACGAGCCTCGTGCACGTGGCAATCCTGCAGGTGGCGCGGCGCGAGTACGACGAGGCCCTGGTGTCGGCGCGCGACGCGGTCGCGATCCTTTCCGCTGCCGTGTCGCCGACGCACTGGAAGACCGCGGTCGGTGAGAGCGTCGAAGGCGCCGCGCTCACGGGCCTGGGTCGGTACGCGGAGGCCCAACCCCTGCTTACGCGCAGCCTGGGCATCCTCAGCAAGGACGGCGGCGCACCGCCGGCGTACCACGACCTGGCCCAGCGGTACCTGGACCGGCTGCACGCCCAGGCCGGGCGGCCCGGGGCAGGGCGGCAGTCCTACGCCGTCGCCACGACCGCCCCGACCTCCTAAGGCAGGCGGCGCGGCGCGCGGCGCACGCCAGCCGCCTGGACCGAATTTAAACTTAATGCGCGGCGCTTTGGGGGCCGCGGCAGCGGGAAAATCGCGCGCGCGCTCGCTGCGGCATGGTAGTGTTCGCGCACTGAGAACAACGACGTTCCGTGCGGCCGCACAAATCGCCCCAGAGCGAGAAGTAACGGCCCGACACGGGACTCCTTGCGGACAGAAAACAACTCGACGGCTCACGACGCAAGTCCGGGAAATGGTGGAGGAATCGATGCGCTCTCTGACCTCAATCTTGAATGGGGGGATGCGCCGTGGCGCGCTAGCCCTGGCGGCAGTGCTGCTGGCAACGGCCGCCCCGGCCGAGACGTTACGGGTGACCGCGGCGAACTCCGTCGGCAATCTGATCTATGACGTCACCTCCTTCGTGCCACCCGGTGCCATCAGTCCGCTGAACACCGATGGCGCAAGCCGCGGCAGTTTCAGTTCCGTGGTGCTGACGCCGAATCTCAAGACGGGCACCGTCGATGTGCTGGCCGCCGACTTTACCAAGGGCCAGATCATCCGTTACACCCCGGCACTGGGCGACCACCGCGGCCAGCGTGACGCCCGTGTGGAGCTACAACGGCAGCGGCCCGATCAATCCGGACGGGCTGTCGCTGGATGCCGCCGGGAATCTCTACATCGTGAGCTCGAAGCCGCCGCAGATCTGGGTACTGCCGGCCAGCTCGACTTCGACCACCGGTTTCGCCGCTGCGCCGTTGCTGATCCAGGGGACGTTTCCGGCGGCCAGGGCGTCCTGCAGCTGCAGGAAACCGTCGTGGCTGCGAGCCCCGGGTCCGCCTGGGCACCGGGCGATGTGCTTGCTGCTGGTGGGCAACAAGAACTCGACTTCCAACCAGAACACCAATAACGACGACGTCTACCTCTACCGCGCGGCCACGATCACCCGCATCCTCGGTGGTTCCGGCCCGGTGAGCGCGCCGGATCAGGTCCTGATCAACGGCATGCAGTTCCCCAACAAGGAATACGGGCTCGGCATGGATATCTGGCCGGGCGACAGCTTCGATGCCAACCCGACGCTGCTGGTCCTGACCACCGCCGGCCGGATCCTGCGCTACGACTTCACCGCCCACGGTCCGTCCCTCGTGCAGGTCTTTGCCAGTGGGCTGGGCACCGGTCTTGCGAAACTGAAGGTCGGCCTGCAGCTCGAGAACCGTTATGCGTACGTGACGCAGGCGCTCGCGGGAAACACCGGCCAGATCCTGCAGTTCGGGGCTCCCACCAGCCCCGGCACCACGAATCTCCTCGGCACCGCGACGCAGGGCGTGCAGAGCCCGGACGGCCTGGCGGTCGAGCCGCTGGGTGCGGCCACCGCGGCCAGCTGCGCAACGCCGGCCGGCTGCGACATCAGCAGTGGCGTCATTCCGCACAAGCTGCTGACGACCGGTACGCAACCGACCGGGAACGTGATCGAGGGCACTTGCGTCGTGCTGCAAGGATCCACGCGTCACCAATGGCGTGTGCGACGGTACGACGCTGAACGTTGCGACGCTGTGCCCCGGCTTCGGCAACGAGATCATTCCGGGGACGCTGTGCGGCGGCTCGGGCGTGTCCAAGGCCGGCTTTGCGCTGGTGCGCACGAACGCCACCGGCGTCAACGGCATCCCGGGGGTGCTCATCACCTCCGAGGCGAACGTCGACAAGATACTGCCGCCCGCGACCGGTCAGGCAAACCCGCCATGTCCTTCGAACACTTATTCGTGGGCGCCGTTCTCGGATGCCAATCCGAGCGAAGGAACCGTCGTCAACATCGATCCGGTGACGGGCCTGGCCGAACTGGCCGAAATGACCTCGTTCTGCGGCACCTCGGGTGGGTCCAATCGCGGCATGTCGGTCTACGGCGTGGGCCTGGTACTGAATACCAGCGCGCTGACCGGCGGCTTCGTCGGTGACGCGCAGAGCAAATACAACGATCTGTCCTCGACCGTCGCGGCGGCTAACATCCTGCCGACGACCAAGACGTCCGTAAATGCGTGCCTCAGCAACGTCAACTCCTACCTGACGCAGGGGGACTACGTCTGCGCGGCGAACGAAGCCGCACAATGCGACACGCTGGTGGGCCAGGACCCCAGTCCCGCCACCAACTACCCCGGTAACGCCGCCAACCCCAATCCGTGGGGCGAGATCCGCGGCCGGCTGGGTAATCTGTACATGGCACTCAACACGCGGGTGAGCGGCAATCCCCCCAACTCCGCGTGGCCGTTGACATCGCCCCCGACCGCCTGCGCAGTTCCGGTCGTGACTCTGTCGGCCACGCCGACGAGCATTGCGCCGGGAGGAGCCGCGCAGCTCAGCTGGAACGCGCAGCATGCGCTGTCCTGCCAGGCCAGCGGCGGCTGGACCGGCCCGCTGCCGCTCAGCGGCGTGCAGAGCACGGGGAACCTGGCGAGCACCACCACCTTTACCCTGACGTGCACCGGGGCAAATCCCACCCCGACGAGCACCTCGGTGGTCGTGACGGTGGTGCCGCCGCCGACGATCAGCTCCTTCACCGCAAGTCCGGCAAACGTCGTGAGTGGTGGCACGACGCAGCTCAGTTGGACGAGCTCGAACGCCCAGTCCTGTTCGGTGCAGGGCGGCGGGCAGAGTTTCCCCGGGGCCACGAGTCCGCTGACGACGGGTCCGATCACTCAGCCGACGACCTTCGTGCTCACCTGCACCAACTCGGTAATGCCGCAGTCTCCGCCCAGGTGACCGTGGGAATAGTGCCCGACGGTGACACTGACGGCCAATCCAACGACCGTCTATGAGGAAAATAACAACGGGTCCACGCTGAGCTGGAGCAGCACGAATGCCACTTCCTGTGCCGCCTCGGGCGCCTGGAGCGGAACGAAAGCGCTCAGTGGCACCTTTAAACGGGACGCTGCTCGCGACGAAGACTTACGTGCTCACCTGCTACCGGTTCCGGCGGCACAGCGCGAGCGCCAAGGCAACCGTGACCTATATTGACCTCGACGACGACGGCGACTAGTCCGATCTCACCCGCGCGGTAGCCGGCCCCGCCCGTGCGGCGGCCGGTTGTCGCGCGGCGGCAGGCTGCTCTGCGCAGTCGCTGATCGATCCGGAACGTGCTATCCATGCCCGCCCGGGAATTGGAGTCGGGCGCACGAGAGCATCAGCTCGCAGCGCTTTGCCGCGCGCCGCTATGCGGGACCGCCGGGCACCAGGTCCACGCACGGAAAGCGTGGACCAGATTTGCCTGCGCGCGCTCTCGAGGATCCAAGCACGGACTTGTCCGGGATAATCCGATGAATGAGAAGCTATGAGTTCACTTGCCGCCAAGATCCGCTCACAGAAATTTGTCATCACCTCAGAACTTACCCCTCCCAAAGGGATCGATCTCGCCGACCTCTTCGCCAAGGCGGAGGCGCTGCGCGGTTACGTCGATGCCTTCAACCTGACTGAGTCGCACCGCGCGCGGATGGCCACGGCCCCCGCGCCGGTCGGGCGGCTGCTGCTCGAGCGCGGCATCGAACCGATCGTGCAGATGACGGCACGCGACCGCAACCGCATCGCCTTCCAGGCGGAGCTGCTGGGTGCTGCCGCACTCGGGCTGCATAATTTCATCTTTATGGGCGGCGATCCGCCGGCCAACGGCGATCACCCGGAGGCGAAGCCGGTCTTCGACCTGCATGCCAACCAGATGCTCGCGGCGGCACGCGGACTGTGCGAGGGCCACGACATGGCGGGGCATTCGCTGCGCGGCGCGCCCACGATGTTCCTCGGTGCGACCGCCAATCCCGGCGCGGCGGATCTGGACACGGAGTTGCTCAACGTGCGCCGCAAGATCGAGGCGGGCGCGGAGTTCATCCAGACGCAGGCCATCTACGATCCGCTCACGTTCGAGCGCTTCCTGGATGCCCTGAAGCCGCACAAGGTGGCGATCCTGGCCGGCATCATTCCGCTGAAGTCCGCGAAGATGGCGGCCTGGCTCAACGGCAACGTGCCCGGGATCCGCGTGCCCGAGCCGCTCATGGCGGAAATGGCCGCCGCTGCCGACGCCGATGCGGAGGTCCGCACCGGCATCGAAATCGCGGCACGCACGATTCGCACGGTGCGCAATCTGTGCGCCGGCATCCACGTCATGGCGCTGGGATGGGACAGCCACGTGCCGAGCATCCTTCGGAGTGCGGGCCTCGCCTGAGCGGCTGGACCGCCGTGCTTCAGTGACCGGAGCCGCTCACGCGGCCGGCCGCGCTCTCAGGACTTGATCGGATTCTGCGCTGCGATGGGGTCGGTGTTGCCCGGGCGCGGCTCATCGAGGTTGACGCCGCAGAACGGGCAGAAATTGACCTGCGGCCCCGAACCCCAGTTGAAGGCGAGCGGCATGGCGATGGTCTGGCCGAGCTTCGCCTTGCATTTCGGGCACTTGATGCTGCGCTGCATCGCGACGATGGCGCCGAAGAACACGACAAAACCGGCCAGCGGAATCGCCGGCCGGGGGATGCCCGCGGGCAGGTGCTCGGCGAGGCCTCCGCCCAGTGCGATCAACACCCAGCCCCCGACTGCGAACGCCAGGCACCACCGGATGCGGCCCTTGAGGTAAGCGCGAATCGTCTGGTTCATGGCCGCGATGCTACCCGCGCGCCTGGTGAGGCCGGCAGCGACTGTGTCGCAGCCGCGTAGGGGCTCGACACCCAGTCGGCCTGCCGCGGAGCAGACGATTGGCGGCACAGCCTCGGACACGCCCGTTCAGCGGCGCATCTGCCGGCCGCCCGCCGCTAGCCGGCCAGGCGCTTCTCCTGGCGCCCGGAGGCGGGGGCGATCAGGTCAGGCGAGTCGTTCCGGACCGAGTTCACCCGGGGGCTGACCTCGTAAGCCAGCATCCGGTCGGCCGGGTACTGCCTGAGAACGGCGCGGGCCTCGGCGGCTGACCCTGTAAGCCACGCGTCGCGGTCCTCCTGGCGCAGGATGGCGGGCATGCGCTGCGGATTGGCTCCGCCGTTGTGGATGTCGGCCATCAGGGCGTTGGCCGGGAGCGTCACGTGCACGCAGCTCTCCACCGCCGTGCCGTCTTCCCGGATGCTGCGATCCCAGAGCGCCGCGAAGGCGAACAGCTCCTGATCGGCCAGGGTGATCAGCCACGGTGCCTTGCGGCCGTGCGCGTCGACGTGCCACTCGTAGAAGCCCGAGGCGAGCTGCAGGCAGCGGCGGCCACGGCGCCACGGTTCCCGATAGGAGGCCGCGGTCTCCAGCGTCTCGATCCGCGCATTGATGGTCGAGTACTTCGGTGGCACACCGTGCGCGAAGTACGGAATCAGTCCCCAGCGCAGGAGCGCGTATTCGGGGTGACCCGCGTGCATCCGCAGCACGGGTACCTCCTGCGACGGTGCGACGTTGTACGACTCAAGAAACGGCGGCGGGCCGTATTTCTCCCACTCGCGGATCGCCTTGGCCTGCTGGCGGATGATGTAACGGCCGCACATCGGGGTCCCTAGGCGGCCGATCGGTGCGGATCGCGCTCGAGTTCGACCTTCCTGACCAGCACGCGGCCGGCGTCCGGCAGCGCATCATCGATCTGCATGCAGATCTCCGCGATGTCGTCGCGGATCATTTCGTCCTCATCGAACAGGTGGGCCTGCAGCACGGTGCGCGCCCTGATGAGCAGCGTCAGCAACTCTTTCTGCGTCATCTGATCCCTCCGGGGAAGTCGGGATAGGGGGTTCCAGGAGCCTCAAGAATACGACGATTCGGGAGGCCATACCCACTAGAACTTGTGTGTGTCTCGCGGCGCGGGTCACCAGATCTTGTGCCTCTCGCCCGCAAGTGCCAGATTTTCAGTCACTTACGCACGCAGGCCGTGGCGCGGCCGTGAAAGCCCCCGTCTGGGAGGCGCGGAAACGTCTCGCCGCGGGCGCCGCAGGGGCTCATCGGCAGACAGGGGCGAGGGGACTGCCAATTGCGTGCGGCATGCACGCTAGCCGGGACAGGCGCGTGAAGCCGCTCACAGTGGAAGGTCGGTGGCACCTCCAGAATGCGAACTTCTGAGGAATTACACGCGATTACGGTAGCCGTCATGAGCATGACTCAACTCATCATCGGCGCATGCCTGGGCTTCATGATTGCCCAGGGTGTGCTCCACGGGATCAGGCAGTTGCTGGGCTGGCTGCAGCACGAGCGGGTGCGCACCCGCGTGCGCGCACTGGTGCCGGCGCCCGCCCTCATCGGTGGTTTCGTGCGCTACGCAGGCCCGGTCGGGGCGAGCGCCGCGCTGATCACCCTGGGGGTCTGGGGCGTGAGTGATTACCTGGCCGCCAAGTCGGCGCGCGCCGCGGCCACGGCCAACCTCTTTGACCCGGCGGTGGCCGAGGCGCCGACGGATCCGCACAACGCCACCGACGACAGCGCGCCGCCGGCCGCCGTGCCGGCGGTGGATGCCGCGCCCGCTGCCGCCAGCGGCGCGAATCCCTACCACGACCCGGATTTCAAGGTGCAGCGCCCTGCGCGCAAGGCGGGCACTGCGCCGACTCTTAAGGAAACGCTGCTGCAGCGTTCGGAAGCCAAGACGCGCAGCGAGTTACTGCGGCAGCTGCAGCAGCATGCGCAGCGCTCGCAGTACGACTGCGAGGCCGCCGACCGCGGCCAGAAGTACCTGAAGGCCGACCTCGACGTGTGGGGCTTTGCCGCCTGGCAGGTCAAATACTTCCCGGTCGAGGGCTATCAGGGCGCGACGCTGCCGCAGTGCCGGGACATCAAGAACGTGCTCGACCCGAGCTCACTCGACCTGCACTCCACGGTCGCAAGAAAGTAGCCGACACCGCGCACCCGCGGCGCGTGCGGGCTCAGGGGCGGGGTGGCTGCACCCTGACCTGTGGTTCCCGGGCGCGCGGCCACATCCGCCGCAGCATTCCGTCACGGCGCACGTACTGGTGCCAGAGCGCGGCGAGCGCATGCAAGGTCGCGAGGCCAAAGAGCGCGTAGGCCAGATAGCCGTGGATCAGCTCGGTCGGCTGAAAGACGGCCCGGTTCTTCGGCACACCGAAGTCGAGGCGGAACAGGCCAAAGTCAAACACGCGGCCGTGCCAGATGAAGGTCACGATGCCCAGGATCGGGATGACGAACATCAGCACGTACAGGAGTACATGCACGGGTGCCGAAAGGCGGCGCGCGAGCGCGCCGCAATCGGGCGGCAGCTGCGGGGGCGGGTGCCGGCGGCGCCAGCCGATGCGCGTGATGAGCAGCCCCAGGACCAGGAGCCCGATGAGTGCATGCACGTTGATCCAGAACGCCTGCGTCGGCTTCGGCCAGGAGTCGTGCAGCAGGCCCAGCACGCCGACCACCACGATCAGCACCGCCATCGTCCAGTGCAGCGCGATCGCGCCGGCGGCGTAACGCGCGGGGCTGGTCAACTCCGGGCGTTGGGCCGGCTGTGAGGCTCCTGGTTGGGCGGCCGGCATCGGCTCACACCGGCTGTTCGAGGGAGCGGGCGAGCGGGGTGAACAGCTTCGGACCGGCGTCGGTCATGTACCAGCAGTCCTCGAGGCGGATGCCGAATTCACCGGGGATGTAAAGGCCGGGCTCGTCGGAGAAGCACATTCCCGCCTCCAGCAGGGTCGTGTCACTGCGCACCAGATAGGGCGGCTCGTGACCGTCCAGACCGATGCCGTGGCCGGTGCGGTGCGAGAGTCCCGGCAGACCGTAGTCACGGCTCCAGCCGAGCTGCTCGTAGTACGCGCGCACCGCGCGATCCACCGCGCCGGCCGGCACGCCGGGCTTGGCGGTCTCGAGCGCGATCTCCTGGCCGCGCTTCACCGTGTTCCAGACCTCCCGCTGCCGGGACGAGGCGTGGCCGAATACCCAGCTGCGCGAAATGTCCGACTGGTAGCCCTGTACGGTGCAGCCGCTGTCGATGAGGACGACGGAACCCTCGCGCAGCGTCTGCGGCTGAACCGAGCCGTGCGGAAAGGCGCTCGCCTCGTTCAGCAGCACGAGCGTGAACTCGTGCTGCCCGCCGAGCTGCTCGGTGGTCGCGATCATCAGGTTCAGGATATCCGCATTCCGCATGCCCGCGCGCACCGACCCGTGAACCTGGCGGATTGCCGCCAGGGTGACGTCGTTGGCGGTCTGCATGAGGGCGAGCTCCGCCGGCGACTTGATCAGGCGGCAGGCACGCACCAGCTCATCTCCCGCGGTCACGTCGCGCTTGTTGTTCGCGGCGCGGGTGACGCGGTCGAGAATGAAGAAGCGGGTCGTCGGCTCCACGGCGAGCGCCCCGGCCGGCAGCCCCTGCAGCGCAGAGGCCAGCAGCTCGAAGGGGCTCTCGTCCTCCTTCCACGGCCGCACGTCCGCGCTCACCCTGAGGGTCTCGCGGATCGAGGGCTCTTCAAAAAACGGCGTGACGATGACCGGTTGTCCCTGTGCCGGAATCAGTGCCGCGGTGGTGCGCTCGGAGCGCCACCAGCGCACGCCCGTGAAGTACTCAAGCGAGGAGCCGGCCTCCACCAGCAGGGCCGCGGTATTGTGCGGCTGCATCAGGGATTGCAGCTTCTCGAGTCGCGCACGGTGTTCGGCGGCGCTGATGGGCTGGGCAGCCGTGCTCAGCGACTTGAGCTTACGGGCGTGGTCCTGGCCTGCGGCCCCCGCCAGCGTGGCCGTCACCGCCGCACCGCTCGCCGCAGCCCCCACGAAAGCACGTCGCGTAACACTCGTCATGGATTCTCCTGCGGACAGTTTCACGGCTGGCCCGGATCGAGGGCATCGGCAGCGTACGCGCCCCGGGATCTCGTTGTTCGTGCCGGCCTGCGGGTACGCGGCCCGCATCATAACCGCTCGTGAGCCCCGGCAGGCACGCGGGTGGCGCGCCAGCAGCAAGGCGCTGCGGCACGCCCCGCCTGGTGCGGCCTTCATCGCGGCCCGAGCCTTGTTCCCGGAGGCCGCATTAGTGTGACGCGGATCACTTTCGCAGACGTTTGCACCCGCCCCGCAGAGCGATTTTGAGAGGTTGTAAGACAATGAAATAAGAGAACCGATTTAGCGTACCGGGGTGAACATCCGCGCCCAGGTCAGTGTCCTCATTGCCGGCATTTTCGTGATCTTCGGCCTGGCCGCGATCATGATCGGCAAGCTCGTCCTCATGCCCAGCTTTGCCGAACTCGAGCGTACCGATGCGCGCACCGCGATGAGGCGGATCGACCATGCGCTCGAGCAGACGCTCGAGCAGGTGGCGGTGGCGAGCATGGACTGGGGCAACTGGGCCGACACCTACCGCTTCATTGAGAACCGCAACCCTGAATTCGTCCGCGCCAACATCACCGACGTCGCGCTGCGGCTAGCTCGACGTCAACGCCCTGCTGATTGTTGACCTGAACAGCAACGTGGTCTTGGCACGTGACATCCAGACTGCAGAGCAAGCAGCCGCTGGGGCTGGACCTGGCCGCGCTCACTTCGCTGCCGGAGAATTTCCCCTGGCACGCGATCCTGCTCGGCGCACACTCGCGTCAAGGGCCTCTGTAACCGACCAACCGCGGTGTCATGCTGCTCGCAGCCTCACCGATCCTTGATGGCAACGGCAAGGCGGTCCGGCGCGCGGCATGGTGCTGATGGGGCGCCTGCTGAATGAGGTCACGCTTCGCCGAGATCGCCGCGCAGGCGCAGGCGGATCTGACCATGCTGCCGGCGATGCCGGCGTTGAGCGGCGAACGGCTCGAGGAGACGGATGCGCTGACGCGGGTCTATCGACCCTTCTCCGATGTCTATGGCCGCCCGCTCATCGCGTTGCGCGTGGACGTGCCGCGCGAAGTCACGCTGCGCGGCAAGGCGGCGGTCCGGATCGCCGCGCTCAGCCTGTTCGCCGCCGCGGTGCTGGTGCTGATCCTGCTCGCGGTCGTCCTCAACAAAGTCATTCTCGATCCGCTGGCGCTCATCACGCGGCATGCGGTGGCACTCGGGGAGGGCGGTGACGGCACCGCGCTCAACCTGCAGCGCCACGATGAGATGGGCGTGCTGGCGCGCGAGTTCGACCGCATGGTCGAGCGGGTCACCGAGTCGCGCATGCAGCTCGTCGACCAGTCATTCCAGGCAGGCTTCGCGGAGCTCGCCAAGGGCGTGCTGCACAACCTCGGCAATGCCATGACGCCCATCGGGGTGCGCCTGGCGAACCTTGGCGAGCGCCTGCGTCAGGCGCCGACCGAGGAGGTCGAACAGGCGGTGACGGAGCTGCAGTAGCCCACCTGCGACGCTCAGCGACGCCTGGACCTCGAGGAATTCGTGCGGCTCGCCTGCAACGACCTCGCCGGCACGGTGCGCGGCGCCCAGGAGGACGTGGCCGTCATGACCCGCCAGGCGACCCTGGTGCAGACGACGCTCGCGGAGCAGATGCGCTCGACGCGCAACGATCACGTGATCGAGCCGGTGCGCCTCACCGAGCTGGTCTCGCAGTCGCTGGAGATCGTGCCGGACGCCTGCCGCCAGCGGCTCGCGATCGAGAGTGACGAGACGCTGCGCCGCCTCGGCGCGGTGCGCATCGCGCGCACGGTGCTGCGCCTGGTGCTGCAGAACCTGATCATCAATGCGGCGGACGCGGTGCGCGACGCCGGCAAGGAAAAGGGCGTGCTGCGTCTGAGCGCGGAAATCGTCCAGCAGAACGAGGTCCAGCAGCTGCACCTGCAGTGCCGCGACGACGGGGTAGGCATCGCGCCGCAGAATCTGCAGCGCGTATTCGAGAAGGGATTTTCCACTAAGTCTCCGGAGACCAACCATGGCATCGGCCTGCACTGGTGTGCCAATGCCATCAACGCGCTCGGCGGCCGCATCTGGGCGGCGAGCGAGGGTCCCGGACGTGGTGCTTCGATGCACCTGATGGTGCCGCTCGTGGCACGTGAATCTGCCTCGCTGGCAGGCGCCTGAGGTTCGTCTATGGCTGACCCAAACTCAACACCCGTGCGCGTGCTCGTGGTCGACGACGAGGCCGAGGTGCGCGATGCCTACCGGCAGATTCTTCTGGAGCAGGAGATGACCCAGGAGATGGCGGGTTTTCGCGAGCTGCGCAGCCGGTTGTTCCACAAGAAGAACCCAGCCGATACCGCGCGCCTGCGCTCCCCGGCGCGCGCCGCCGGCTTCGAGCCGGTGTTCTGCGACGGCGCGGAGGCGGCGGTCACGGCCGTGAAGGAAAGCCTGGCGCGCAACCAGCCCTTCGCCGTGGTGTTCCTCGACATGCGCATGCCGCCCGGTCCCGATGGGGCCTGGGCCGCGACCAAGATCCGCGAGCTTGACCCGGCGGTCGAGATCGTCGTGTGCACGGCGTACTCGGACGTCGACCCGTGCGAGATCGGCGGCCTTGCGCCGCCGGAGGACAAGCTCTCCTACCTGCAGAAGCCGTTCCACCCGCACGAGATCCGCCAGCTCACCATTGCCTTGAGCAGCAAGTGGCGCGCCGAGCGGCGCATCGTGAAGCTCGCCTACTTCGATACGCTCACCGGCCTGCCCAACCGCGAGCAGTCGCACAAGCGCCTGGTGAGCGCGCTGCAGGCGGCCAAGGACAACCAGCGCACACTCGCGGTGCTGTACCTGGATCTGGACAACTTCAAGCGGGTCAACGACACCTTGGGCCACGCCGTCGGCGATGAGCTCCTGTGCGTGGTCGCGGACCGCCTGCGCAGCTCGCTGCGCTATGGCGGCGCCGACGCTCCGGCCGGCACGGCCGACAGTGCGCGCCCGGGTGACCTGGCGCGCCTGGGCGGGGATGAGTTCCTCGTGTTGCTGCCCAATCTGCGCAGCCCCGCGGACGCCGGTGCGGTCGCGGAGCGGCTGATCACGGCGCTGCGCGAGCCGGTGCAGCTCGCCATGAACTCGCTGGTCGTCACCCCGAGCGTCGGCATCGCGCTGTATCCGCAGGACGGTGCGGACGCGGAGATGCTGCTGCGCAACGCCGACCTGGCGATGTACTTCGCCAAGCGGCGCACGCCGGGCACGCACGCGTTCTTCGACGTCTCGATGAATGCCAACGCGCTGCACCGCTTCACCATCGAGGAGCAGCTGCGCGGCGCACTCGAGCGTGAGGAGTTCACGCTGCAGTACCAGCCGCAGTTCGACGTGCGCACCGGCACCGTCTCCGGGATGGAGGCGCTGCTGCGCTGGAACAACGCCGAGCTCGGCCAGGTGAGTCCGATCGAGTTCATTCCTATCGCCGAGGAGACCGGCCTCATCCACCCCATCGGCAAATGGGTACTGCTGCAGGCCTGCCGGCAGGCGCGCATGTGGCGCGATGAGGGACTGCCGTTCCAGCGCATGGCGGTCAACGTCTCCGGCAAGCAGTTTGCCCTCGCCGAGTATCCGTCCGAGGTGGCCGCGATTCTCGAGCAGACCGGGCTCGAGCCCTCCGCGCTCGAACTCGAGATCACCGAATCGGTGGTTATGGCGGACGAGGCGTGGGCCCAGAAGGCCATCAACGAGCTCAAGCAGCTCGGCATCTCGCTCGCCATCGATGACTTCGGCACCGGCTACTCGAGCTTCGGGCGCCTGCGCCACTTCTCGGTCGATCGGCTGAAGATCGACCGTTCCTTCGTCAGCAGCGTCACCGAGTGCAACGACGATCGGGCGATCGCCGCGGCGATCATCGCGATGTCGCGCTCGCTGCGCATCAACGTGACCGCCGAGGGCGTGGAGAACTTCCCGCAGCTGGCGTTCCTGCAGGAGCAGGAGTGCCAGGACGCCCAGGGATTTCTCCTCAGCCGCCCGCTGGCCGCCGAGGCCGCGCGCGAGCTGTTGCGGCGCGTGGACGATGCCAGCGATGAGTCGCGCACGCAGCGCCTGAGGGTGATCATCGGCTGATGCCGCACGGGAGGCCGCCCGTGGCGGCGCCCGTTTTCCGCGTAGAATCGCTCCGGTTCACACCTGAATCGGACTTCATGCAGACCGCACTCGCCGAGTCCATCCGCCGCTCCGCCACCGGCGCCGAGGCCGAAGCGATCCTGCGCAGCTGTGTGCACTGCGGCTTCTGCCTGCCGGCCTGTCCGACCTATCAGCTGCTCGGCGACGAACTCGACAGCCCGCGGGGGCGCATCTACCTGCTGAAGCAGCTGCTCGAGGGCGAGCCGGTCTCGGCGCCCACGCAGCTGCACCTGGATCGCTGTCTCGGCTGCCGCGCCTGCGAGAGTGCCTGTCCGTCGGGTGTGCGCTACGGGCGGCTGCTGGATCTGGGCCGCCCGCTCGCCGAGGCGCGGATCCCGCGCACGCCGCTTACGGCCGCGAAGCGCTACCTGCTGCGCAAGATCGTGCCGCACGCGGCCCGCGCCCGGGCGCTGCTGCGGGCGGCGGCCGCCGCGCGGCCGCTGCTGCCACAGTCCCTGCGGCGGCAGCTGCCGCGCCTGCCAGCCCCCGTGCCGGCCGCCGCGCTGGCCTGGCCCACGCCGCGGCACGCGCGGCGCGTGGTGCTACTCGAGGGCTGCGTGCAGCCGACGCTCGGTGCGGCGATCAATCCGGCCGCCGCCCGCGTGCTCGATCACCTCGGGATCTCGGCGCTGCGCGGTGCGCGGCGCGGGCTGCTGCGGGGCCGTCACCCACCACCTGGGCGCCGAGGCCGACACGCGGCGCCAGCTGCGCAGCAACATCGATGCCCTCTGGGGCGCGCTGGAGGCCGGGGTCGAGGCGATCATCGAGACCTCGAGCGCCTGCACGGCGATGCTGGGCGAGTACGGCCGCCTGTTGCAGCACGACCCCCGCTACGCGCAGCGGGCCGCGCGCGTGAGCGCACTCGCCCGCGACCTCAGCGCGGTGCTCGCCGGGGAGGGGACGAACCTCGGGGCGGCCCTGGCGCGAGCAGCAGCCGCGGCGCCCGCAGCTGCCGCCGCGCCCACCAAGGTGGCCTTCCAGGCACCCTGCAGCCTGCAGCACGCACTCAAGGCGAGCGGCGTGGTCGAGCCGCTGCTGCGCGCCGCCGGGTATGCGCTGACGCCGGTGAATGACGGGCAGCGCTGCTGCGGCTCCGCGGGCACGTACTCGATCCTGCAGCCGGAACTGTCGCAACGGCTGCTGCGCTCCAAGGTGAGCGCGCTCGAGGCGGGCGCGCCGCAGGTCATCGCCACCGCCAACATCGGCTGCCTGCACCACATCCGCGGCGCGACCGCGCTGCCCGTGCGCCACTGGGTGGAGCTGATCGACGAAAGACTCGCCCGTGGCTGATGCCTGGGGCGAGCGCATGCCGCGCTCGGTGGGGCTGCTGCAGACCGTCGCGGTCTCGATTGGCATCACCATCGGCAGCGGCATCTTCCGCGTGCCGGCCACCGTGGCCGCGCAGCTGCAGGCCCCGGGAGCGATGCTGCTGTGCTGGGTGCTCGGCGGCATCATCGCGCTGTGCGGGGCGCTGACGATCGCCGAGCTCGCCGGCGCGCTGCCGCGCTCCGGGGGCATCTTTGCTTATCTGCTCGAGGCCTACGGCCCGCTGCCGGCATTCCTCTTCGGCTGGACGGAGCTGGTGGTGGTGCGCGCCGCCGCGCTCGGGGCGATCGCCACCATCTTCGCCGAGTACCTGGGGTATTTCTGGCCGCTGAGTGCGCACGGGGTGCGTTACACCGCCGCGCTCGCGATCGTCTTCATCGGCGCGCTCAACTACCTCGGCGTACAGCGCGCCGCGGCGCTGCAGAGCCTGACCACGGCGCTGAAATTCGCCGCGCTGCTCATCCTGGGGTTGCTGGCATTCACCGCGCGCGGCGGCAGCGTCGCGCATTTCGCCGCGCGCGCCCCGGCGCCCTGGTCGCTCTCCCTGCTGGCCACCGCGCTGATCCCGGTGATGTGGACCTACGACGGCTGGGCGGATCCGGCGACGATGGCGGGCGAGATCCGGGATCCGCAGCGCAACCTGCCGCGCGCGCTCATCGCGGGCGCGCTGTGCGTGATGCTCGTGTACCTCATCGTCAACGTCGGTTTCCTCTATGCACTCGCGCCGGCGCAGATGTCCGGTGCGCGCCTGATCGCCGCGAGCGTGGCGCAGCGCATTCCGCTGCTGGGGAGCGCCGGCGGCGCGGTGATTGCGGGGGCGGTGGTGCTCGCCGCCTTCAGCGGGCTCAACGGGTCGATGATGACCGGCTCGCGGGTGTTCTTCGCCATGGCGGACCGCGGCCTGTTCTTCCGCTTCGTCGCGCGCGTCTCGCCGCGCTTCCACAGTCCCTCCATCGCGATCGCGCTGGCGAGCGTCCTTGGCGTGGCTTACGTGCTGGCGAACGACTTCGCGCAGCTCGCCGACAAGTTCATCCTCGGCATCTGGCCCTTCTATGCGCTCGCCGTCGCGGCCGTGTTCACCCTGCGGCGCACGCACCCGCAGCTCGAGCGTCCCTATCGCGTCTTCGGCTACCCGCTGGTGCCGCTGATATTCTTGGCGGCCTCGGTGCTCATGGTCGGCAACGCGCTGGTTGCCGACCCGCGCGACACCGGACTGACGTTCCTCATCATTGCAGCCGGGGTGCCCGCCTATGGGCTGTGGCGGCGTTTTGCGCCCGCCGTGTGAGCGGTCCGGCGCGCGCCGCCCGCGCGCGCGTATAAGATAGCGGCCTCCCCCGGGAACGAGCTCATGAGTTTGCCCCAAGCCGGCAAGGGCGCCTTAGCGTTCATATTCATCACGCTGCTGGTCGATGCGACCGGCTTCGGCATCATCCTGCCGGTGATGCCGCACCTGATCATGCACCTCACCGGCGTCGGCATCGACCGCGCGGCGGCCTACGGCGGCGGCCTCGGATCCGTGTACGCGCTGATGCTGTTCTTCTGCGCACCGGTGCTCGGGAATCTCAGTGACGCGTTCGGCCGGCGCCCGGTGCTGCTGTTCGCGCTGGGGGCGCTCGGCTGTGACTACTTCATCCAGGGGTTCGCGCCGACGATCGGCTGGCTGTTCTTCGGGCGCGCGGTCGCCGGGATGGCCGGCGCCTCCTTCACGCCCGGCTACGCCTACGTGGCCGACATCACCGAGCCGGCCAAGCGGGCGCAGAGCTTTGGCCTGATGGGCGCAGCGTTTGGCCTGGGCTTCATCGTGGGTCCCGCCATTGGCGGGTTGCTGGGGACGCTCGGAATACGCGCGCCGTTCTTCGCCGCCGGCGGCCTGGCACTCATCAACACGGTGTTCGGCTACTTCGCGCTCCCGGAGTCCCTGCCGCTGGCCAACCGGCGGCCCTTCCACTGGAGGCGTGCCAACCCGCTCGCCACGCTGAAGCACGTGGGCAGGTTCCCGGTGATGCGCTGGCTGCTGGGTGCGATTTTCCTCTGGCAGCTCGGACATCAGGTGCTGCCGAGCATCTGGACGTTCTACACCATCTCCAAGTTTGGCTGGAGCCAAACCCAGATCGGCCTGTCGCTCACCTGGGTAGGCCTGATCATGGCGGTCGCGCAGGGGCTGCTGACGCGCGTGCTCATTCCGTGGCTGGGCGGTGAGCGGCGGGCGGCGCTGGCGGGGATGGGGGCGGCGCTGGTGGGTTATCTCGGCTATGCGCTGGCGACCGAAGGCTGGATGATGTACGCGGTGGCCCTCAGCACGTTCATCTTCGCGCTCAGCTATCCTTCCATGAACGCGATCGCCTCCCAGCAGGCGCCGCCGGACGCGCAGGGGGAGTTGCAGGGCGCCATCGCCTGCCTCTACAGCCTGAGCGCCATCCTGGGTCCGCCGCTGATGACCCAGATCTTCCGCTACTTTTCCGCCGCCACCGCGCCGGTGCATTTCCCCGGGGCGCCGTTTATCGCGGCCGCGGCCCTGACGCTCGGCAGCGCGACGCTGTTGCTGCGCGCCCTGCGGCACGCGCCACCGGTTGCCGAGCGGGCGGCTGCCCGCGCTCAGAAGCGAGGTCTGACATGCTGAAGAGTCCCGTCCGCTGGCTCGCGCTGGCGCTGGCGCTTGGCGTCCCGGTTGCGCAAGCGCAGGGGCTGCCGCCCGTCCGGCACGTGTTCGTGCTGCTGCTGGAGAACAAGTCCTACGAGGCGACCTTTGCCCCCCACGCGGCGGCGCCCTACCTCGCCCATGAACTTGCGCCCCGCGGCGCGCTCCTCACGCAGTACTTCGGTATCGGGCACTACAGCCTCGACAACTACATCGCCTTAGTGAGCGGCCAGGCGCCCAACGAGGCGACCCAGATGGACTGCCCGATGTTCGATGAGTTCAAGGCGGACGCTGCGGGCCTGGACAGCCACGGGCAGCTGCGCGGCGCCGGGTGCGTGTACCCGAGCATCGTGAAGACGCTGCCCGATCAGCTCGAAGCCGCCGGCTTCACCTGGAAGGCCTACATGGAGGACATGGGCAACGACCCGGCCCGCGAGCGCGCCGCGTGCGCGCACGTGCCGATCGGCGCCCCGGATCCGACCGACGGCGCGCAGCTCGGGGACCAGTACGCCAACAAGCACAACCCGTTCGTGTATTTCCACTCGATCATCGATGACGCCGCGGCGCTGCGATGCGCACGTGGTGAACTTGAGGCAGCTGGCCCACGATCTGGCCGCCACCGCGAGCACGCCGAACTACGTGTTCATCACGCCGAACCTGTGCAGTGACGGGCATGACGACCCGTGCGTCGATCGCCGCCACGGCGGCGCGGTCGAGGCGCAGCGGTTCCTCAGGACCTGGGTGCCACGGATCGTGAACTCTGCCGCCTTTCGCGCCGACGGCCTGCTGATCATCACCTTCGATGAGTCCGGCGGCCTCAACGGCGCGGCCTCGGCGGCCTGCTGCGGCGAGCAGCCGCTGAATGGGGCCAAGTACGCGCCGGGCCTGAGCGGCCCCGGCGGCGGGCGCATCGGTGCGGTGGTGCTCTCGCCGTTCGTGAAGCCAGGCACGGTTTCGGACGAGCCCTACAACCACTACGCGCTGCTGGGCACGATCGAGGCGCTCTTCGGCCTGCCGCGCCTCGGCTACGCGGGCGAGCCGGCCCTGAAGATCTTCGGCGCGGACGTCTTCAGTGCCGCCGCGCCGCGCGCGCCCTGAGGCGCCTCACCGGCCGCCCTCGGGCGGCGGGTGGCCGGGCGCATCGAGCGGGTCCCCGAGCAGGCGCCGCACCGCCACGTAACACACCGGGATCAGCAGCACGCCGAGCACCGCGGCGCTCAGCATGCCGCCGACCACCCCGGTGCCGATGGCGTGGCGCGCATTGGCGCCGGCGCCGGAGGAAATCATCATCGGGAAGACCCCGAGGATGAAGGCGAAGGAGGTCATGAGGATGGGACGGAAGCGCAGGCGCGCCGCCTCGAGCACCGCCTGGTGCAGGCTCTTGCCCGAGCGCTGCTCCTCGACCGCGAACTCGACGATCAGGATCGCGTTCTTGGCGGTCAGTCCGATGATGGTGATCAGTCCCACCTTGAAGAACACATCGTTCGGCAGCCCGCGCAGGTGCGCCGCCGCGGTGGCGCCGACGAGGCCGGCAGGCACCGCCATCAGCACCGCCGCCGGGATGCTCCAGCTCTCGTAGAGCGCGGCCAGGCACAGGTACACGATGAGGATCGAGAGCGCGAACAGCATCGGCGCCTGCTCGCCGGAGAGAATCTCCTGCAGTGACTGGCCGGCCCAGTCGTTGCCGAAGCCGCGCGGCAGATCGGTGGTGACGATGTGGCTCATTGCCTGCATCGCCTGGCCGGAGCTCCTGCCCGGGGCGTTGGCGCCGGTGATCTCCACCGCCGGATAGCCGTTGTAGCGGGTGAGCGAGGGCGCCCCCAGCGACCATTCCGCGCGCACGAAGTTGGCGAGCGGGATCATGACGCCGTTGGCGCCGAGCGCGTAGAAGTGGGTGAGGGCGTCGGGCGTCATGCGATAGGGCGCATCCGCCTGCAGCAGCACGCGCAGCACGCGTCCCTGGTAGACGAAGTCATTCGCGTACACCGGCGCCAGCATCAGCTGCAGGGCCGTGTAGACATCGCTCGCCGACAGTCCCATCGACTGCGCCTGCACGCGGTCGACGGTGAGGTTCAGCTGCGGCGCCGGCGGCAGCAGGTTGGCGCGCACGCCGGTGAGGGTCGCGTTGTGCTGCGCGGCCTTCTCGAGCACGGTCGCCTGGGCGTTGGCGAGCGCCTCGCGCCCGAGCCCGGCGCGATCCTCGAGATAGAAGTCGAAGCCGCCGAACACGCCCAGGCCGCGGATCGTCGGCAGATTGATGACGTAGGCGCGCGCATCGTGGATCTCGCGCGCCAGCGTCCGGTTGGCCCAGCGGATGTAGTCGGCGGCCTTGGTCCTGCGCTGGTCCCAGGGCTTCAGGCGCACGAAGGCGCGCCCGGCGTTCTCGCCGTTGCCGGTAAAGCTCGAACCCACGATGACGAACACGCTCGCCGCCGCGGGGTTGGCCGCGAGGATCGTGTCGATGTGCGCCATGACCTCGCGGGTACGTGGCAGCGTGGCGCCCGGCGGGCAGCTGCACATCGACCAGCACGTACCCCTGGTCCTCATCCGGCACGAAGCTGCCCGGCAGCCGCAGCAGCAGGAAGGCGCCCACCGCCAGCATCACCGCAAACGCCACCATCCAGCGCGGCACGTGCGCCACCGACTGGAACACGCGCCGCACGTAGGAGTCGCGCACGCGCTCGTAGAGGCGGTTGAAGCCGTTGAAGAAGAAGTTGCCGCGCAGGTGCTCGGGGGTGAGGAGCGTCGCGCACAGGGCGGGCGTGAACGACAGCGCCAGCAGCGCCGAGAAGCCCATCGAGAGGGCGATGGTGAGGGCGAACTGCCGGTAGATGACCCCGGTGCTGCCACTTTGCAGGGCGCTCGGGATGAACACCGCCGCGAGCACCGAGGTGATCGCGATGATCGCGCCGGTGATCTGGCGCATGGCCTTGCGCGTGGCCTCCAGCGGGCTCAGGTGCTCCTCGCGCATGATGCGCTCGACCGCCTCGACCACCACGATCGCATCGTCCACCACGATGCCGATCGCGAGCACCATCGCGAACAGCGACAGCTGGTTGATGGAGAAGCCGACCACGTACATGCCCAGGAGCGTGCCGAGCAGCGCTGAGGGCACCACCAGGGTGGGGATGAGCGTGGCGCGGAAGTTCTGCAGGAACACCAGCATCACGAGAAACACCAGCGCCACCGCCTCGATCAGCGTGATCGCCACCTCGCGGATCGCCACCTTGATGAAGGTCGTGGAATCGAAGGGCCAGAACCAGCTCGTGCCCGCCGGAAAGCTCGGCAGCATGTCGTTCATGCGCGCGGTCACGAGCTTGTGCACCTCGAGCGCGTTGGCGTCGGGGGACAGCTGGATGCCGAAGGCGGCCACCGGCTGGTTGTCGACGTCGGTCTCGAAGCCGTACTGCGCAGCGCCCAGGCTCACGGTCGCGACGTCCTTCAGCCGCACCGAGGCGCCGTTCGGCTCGGTGCGCAGCAGGATGTTCTCGAACTGCTCGGGCGTGCTGAAGCGCCCCTCGGCGCTCACCGTCGCGGTCATGCCCTGGCCGGCGACGGCCGGCTGTCGAGCCGAGCGCGCCGGAGGCGAACTGCGCGTTCTGCGCCTGCACCGCCGCCAGCGCCTGCGCGGCCGAGAGGTTGTAGGCGTGCAGCTTGTCGGCATTCAGCCAGATGCGCATCGCGTACTCGGAACCGAACTGCACCACCGCGCCCACGCCGGGGATGCGCTGGATCTGGTCGAGCACCCGCGAGGCGATGATGTTGTTCAGCTCGTCGGCGCTCGGGCCGCCCGGGCCGGCGCGCAGCCCGACGCCGCCGAGGAAGCCGGCGCTGACCTTCGCGATGCGGATGCCCTGCTGGTTCACCTCTGCCGGCAGGCGCGGCTGCGCGAGCGTGACGCGGTTCTGCGTCTGCACCGCGGCGATGTCCGGGTTGGTGCCGCTGGCGAAGGTGAGCACGATGGCACTCGAGCCGTCGGAGGCCGACGTGCGAGGTGAAGTACAGCAGGTGATCGAGGCCGGTGAGCTGCTGCTCGATGATCTGCGTCACCGTGGTCTCCACGGTCGCGGCACTGGCGCCCGGGTAGGTGGCGGACACCGACACCTGGGGCGGTGCGATCTGCGGGTAGGCCTCCGCCGGCAGGCGGATCAGGGCCAGCACCCCGCCGAGCGTGATGAGGATCGCGAGCACCCACGCGAACACCGGGCGGTCGATGAAGAACTGCGGCATCAGGAGTTACTTGGCGGCCGTGGCCGGGCCGGACGGGCGGCGCTCCCCGCCTGCGCCTGGTAGGGCACCGCGAGCACCTTCGAGCCCGGATGCGCGTTCTGCGTGCCGGTGAGGATCATGCGGTCCCCGTCGCTAAGCCCGCCGGTGACGATCCAGTCCTGGCCCTGCAGGCCATCGACCGTGACGCGCTTCAGCAGCACCTTGTCATCCGGCCCGGCGACGAGCACGTACGGACCGCTGCCGTCGCGCTGCAGCCCCGCCTGGGGCACGAGGAAGCCGCGATTGACCGCCCCGGAGGTGAGGCGCACGCCCACGAACATGCCCGGCAGCAGTACGTGCTCGGGGTTGGGCACGATGGCGCGCAACGCCACCGCGCCGGTGGCGGGGTCGACGCTCATGTCGTGAAAGTCGAGCGTGCCGGTGTGCGCGTACGGCGTGCCGTCCTCGAGCAGCAGCTGCACGGTGGCCGGGGTGGCGTTGGCGACCGTCACCGCGCCATCGGACTGCTGGCGCCGCAGCCTCTGGATCTCGATCGCCGGCTGATCGAAGTTCACATAGATCGGATCGATCTGTTCCACGGTGGTGAGGAGCGTCGCAGTGCCCTGTCCGACGAGGGCCCCCTCGGTCACGCCCTGCTGCCCGGAGCGGCCGGCGATCGGCGCCGTGACCGTCGCATAGCCGAGGTTGATGCGCGCCGAGCCGACCGCGGCGCGCGCCTGCTGCACGGCGGCCGCCGTGGCGCGCTCGCTGGCTTCGGCGTTGTCCAGGTCCGAGCGCGAGACGAGGCCGCTCGGAACCAGGTCGCGCGTGCGCTGCGCCGCGACATGCGCGTTGGTGGCCTGGGCCTCAGCTTGCGCAAGCGCAGCCTGTGCCCCATCGAGCGCGGCCCGCAGCGGCGCCGGGTCGATCTGAAAGAGCGGCTGGCCCTCCTTGACGTCCGAGCCTTCCACATAGAGGCGCCTCTGCAGCACGCCCGCCACGCGCGCCCGCACGTCCGCGGAGCGCGTGGCCGAGAGCCGCCCGACGAGGCTGCGGGTCAGGGGCACCGACTGGGCATGGGCCAACACCACCCCGACCTGGGGCGGGGGCGGGGCCGGCGGGGGCTGGCGCGGGCCGCAGCCGGCCAGGCCGCTGACCAACAGGGCCAGCAGGCTCTCCCGCAGCGCGCTTCCGGTGCGCTGCGGCCCACGGGTTGAGCGGCTCAAGCGGGTCCTTTCACTCGACAAATACTTGCCAAGGCAGTATTATCGTTGGCAGTAATCTCTTCGGCAGCCATCATAGCAAGCCGCGCATGGTCCGCAGGAACAACATCAAAGCCGAGCCCGTGACGGCGCTGCAACCCCCGGAAGGGGGATTGAGCGTCGGTTACCTGATGGGTCGCGCGCGCGCCTCGCTCTTGTCGGGCCTGGATGCGGAGCTGGCGCGCTTCGGCTTAAGCGGCATGCAGTTCGCGGTGCTCAAGCACGTGGCCGAGGGCTCGGCACGCACCGCGGCGGACCTGTGTCGCTTCATGCAGTACGACACCGGTGCGATGACACGCATTCTCGATCGGCTCGAAGAGAAGGCGCTGGTGCGCCGCGAGCGCTCGCGCGAGGACCGCCGCACGGTGGTGCTGCGCGTGACCGCCAGCGGGCGTGGCCAGCTGCCGCGCCTGGCGACCGCCGCCGCGCGCGTGCTCGACGGACACCTCGCCGGTTTCGCCCAGGCCGAGATCGAGGCACTCAAGGGCTATCTCGGACGGATGATCGAAAACGGACAAATGCAGGGGGAGACTCGTCACACCGGCACAGGCGGTAAACCATGAAGCTGCACAGTTCTCTGCTCCTGCTTCTCACGGGCGTGGCGCTCGCCGGGTGCGTCGACCGCGGCAACTGGAAGCCCGCGCCGCAGCTTGAGGCGCAAGCGCTCACCAGCGCGCAGGCACTCAAGGACGCCCGGGTCGATGCGGCGGCCTGGCCAGCCGATGGCTGGTGGCGCAGCTACGGCGACCCGCAGCTGGATGCGCTGGTGGAGGAGGCACTCGCCGGCAGCCCGAGCCTGGCGATCGCCCAGGCGCGGCTGCGCGCCGCCCAGGCGCAGGCCGTGTCCGCCCGCGCCGGGCTTGCGCCACGCACCGCGATCAATGCGTCGCTCACGCGTCAGCGCTATCCGCAGAATGACCTCTATCCGCCACCGCTCGGGGGCTCCTGGTCGACCGACGCGCGTACGGCGCTGGATTTCAGCTGGGAGCTGGATTTCTGGGGACGCAACCGTCAGCTGCTCGCGACCGCGCTCTCCGGCGAGCAGGCGGCGGAGGCCGACCGGCAGGCCGCGCGCCTGGCGATCGCGGTGGCGGTGGTGCAGGCCTACATCCAGTTCGACCTCAACTATGCGCTGCTCGATGTCACCAACGACAATCTTAAGCAGCAGCAGTCGATCCTCGATCTGACGCAGCAGCGCGTCGGCGCGGGGCTTGAGACGGTGGCGCGGGTCAAGCAGTCGCAAGGCACGGTCGCGCTCACGCGCGCCGGGCTGGCCTTCGTCGAGGCGAGCCTCGCGCTCTCGCGCAACCAGCTGGCGGATCTGGTGGGCGCCGGCCCCGATCGCGGCCAGACCCTGACGCGTCCGCAGTTGCAGGCGCCCGCCGATATCGTGCTGCCCTCGACGCTGCCGGCGGACCTGCTCGGGCGCCGTCCGGATGTGGTGGCGGCGCGCGCGCAGGTGGAAGCGGCCGCGCACGACATCAAGGCGGCGGAGGCGGACTTCTATCCGAACGTCAACCTGACCGCGTTCGCCGGCTTCCAGGCGATCGGCCTGTCGCAGCTGTTCGAGTCCTCGGATCGCATTCTCGGTGCGGGCCCTGCGCTCAGCCTGCCGGTCTTCAACCGGGGGGCGCTGCGCGGGCAGCTGTACGGGCGCCAGGCGCAGTTCGACAGCTTCGTCGGGCAGTACAACCAGACGCTGCTCGATGCGGTGAAGGACGTCGCCGACGTGGTGGCCAACTGGCAGGGACTGGAACATGAAACGCTGCAGCAGCAGATCGCGCTCGCGGCCGCGCAGAGCTCCTTTGACCTCACCAGCCAACGCTACCGCGCCGGCCTCGACAACTACCTGAGCGTACTGTCGAGCGAGAACCAGGTGCTGCTGGCGCAGACGCTGCGCGCGGAACTGCAGGCGCGGCGGCTCACCTACAGCGTCGATCTGGTGCGCGCGCTCGGCGGCGGCTACACGCCGCCGGCCGGCTGAAGCCGCGTCCGTCGGAAGCCGCAGGAAATCACCCACATGGACGCCATGGTCGAAACTCCCGCCGCCCCGCCCGCGCAGCGCCTGCGCCAGCGCCGCCAGCAATGGCTCATCATCCTCACCGTGGGCCTCGTGCTGGTGGCGCTCGCGGTCGGCGCCTGGTGGCTGCTGTATGCGAGTCACTACCAGAACACCGACGATGCCTACGTGGCCGGCGATCTGGTGAACGTCATGCCCGAGGTGACCGGCACCGTAATCAGCATCGGCGCCGACGAGACCGACCTGGTCAAGGCCGGGCAGGAACTCATCCGGCTCGAGCCCACCGATGCGCGCATCGCGCTGGATGATGCCGAGGAGCAGCTGGCGCGCACCGTGCGCCAGACGCGCACGGTGTTCGCCAACCGCGACCAGCTGACCGCGGTGGTCGGGCAGCGCCGCGCGGACTTGAGCCGCGCGCAGGCCGACTTTGACCGCCGCAAGAACCTCGCCGCCAGCGGCGCGGTCTCGGGGGAGGAACTCGGGCACGCGCGCGATGAGCTGAAGGCCGCGCAGGACGCCCTCACCGCCGCGCAGAAGAGTCTCGCCGCGAGCACCGCGCTCATCGGGCACACGGGCGTCGCCGACAACCCCGACGTGCAGGCGGCGGCCACCCAGGTGGAGCGCGCCTGGCTCAACCTGCGGCGCACCAGCGTGCGCGCGCCGGTCTCCGGCTACGTCGCCAAGCGCGGCGTGGAGCTCGGCGACCGCATCGCCCCCGGGGCCACCTTGATGGCGATCGTGCCGCTCGAGCGCATGCGGGTCGAGGCCAACTTCAAGGAAGTGCAGCTGCGGCGCATGCGCATCGGCCAGCCCGCGAGCGTGACCGCGGACCTCTACGGCGGCAAGGTGGAATACCACGGCACGGTGCAGGGCATCGGCATGGGCACCGGGGCGGCGTTTGCGCTGTTGCCGGCGCAGAACGCCACCGGCAACTGGATCAAGGTGGTGCAGCGCGTGCCGGTGCGCATCGCGCTTTACCCCGAGGAGCTGCGCGCGCACCCGCTGCGCGTCGGGCTCTCGACGCGCGTGAGCGTGGATGTTCGCAACGACTCCGGGCCGGCGCTGGCGCCGAGCGTGCCGTCCGCGCCGGCGCTCACCACCCACGCCTACGACATGGACAACGGCGAGATCAAGGCGCGCATCGCCGAGATCATCCGCGAGAATTCGCGTGAGGGCGCGGCGCCCGCCGGATGAGCCACCCGAAGCAGCCGCTCGCCCCCTTGCACGGGGCGCAGCTGGCGATCGCGACCTTCGGGGTCTCGCTCGCCACCTTCATGCAGGTGCTCGACACGACCATCGCCAATGTGTCGGTGCCCACGATCGCCGGCAGCATGGGCATCAGCGCCACCCAGGGCACCTGGGTCATCACCTCCTTCACGGTGGCCACCGCCATCTCCATGCCGCTCACCGGGCGCCTGGCCGAGCGCCTGGGGCAGGTGCGCCTGTTCGTGCTCGCGACCGTGCTGTTCACGATCGCCTCGATCATGTGCGGGCTTGCGCCCAACATGCCGTTGCTCATTGCCGCGCGCGTGCTGCAGGGCGCGGTGGCCGGCCCCCTCATGCCGCTGTCGCAGGCGCTGATGCTGAGCATCTATCCGCGCGAGCGGCGCGGCCAGGCGCTCGCCCTGTGGGCGACGATCGCGGTGGTGGCGCCGATCGTCGGTCCCATCCTCGGCGGCTACATCTCCGACAATGCCTCCTGGCCCTGGATCTTCTTCATCAACGGACCGGTGGGGGTGCTGGCGGTGCTGCTGACCACCGAGGCGCTGCACGGCAAGGAGAGCGCGCTGCACAAGCCGCCGATCGACTGGGGCGGGCTGGTGCTGCTGGCGGTCTGGGTCGGCGTGCTGCAGGTGATGCTCGACCTGGGCTCGGACGAGAACTGGTTTGATTCACCGCTCATCATCAGCCTCACGGTCATCACCGCGGTGGTGTTCTGCTACTGGCTCGTGTGGGAGCTCAATCACCCCTACCCGATCGTGGACCTGTCGCTGTTCAAGGACCGCAACTTCGCGGTGGGCGCCGGCGGCGGCAGCCTCATCTACGCGGCCTTCTTCGGCAGCAGCGTGCTGCTGCCGCTCGTGCTGCAGACGCAGTTCGGCTACACCGCCACCTGGGCCGGGATGGTGGTGGCGCCCGTGGGGATCGCGCCGATCCTGGGATCGCGCTTCGTCGGCCGTTACTACGACCGCGTCGATCCGCGGCTGCTCATCACGACGGCGTTCCTGATCACGGCCGGGGTCATGTGGTGGCGCTCACACTCGAGCACCGACTGGGCGCTCTGGGACCTGCTCGAGCCGCAGCTGTTGCTCGGGGTGGGTGTCCTCATCATGTTCACGCCGCTCACCGCGGTCATGCTCTCGACGCTCGACCCGCACCGCTCAGCGAGCGCGCTCGGGGTGTCGAGCTTCATGCGCCTGACGGCCTCCGGGTTTGGCGCCTCGATCTTCACGAGCCTGTGGCAGAGCCGCGCGGTCGAGCACCACACGCGCCTGGTGGAAGCCATCACCGCGTACGACCCGGTGCGCCGCGGCACCTTCGACGCGCTCACCGGCCACGGGCTTGCCGCGCAGCAGGCTTACGGGGTGGTCGATGCCACCGTCAGCACGCAGTCACTCGTCATGGCCGCGAACGATGTCTTCTGGGTCGCCGCCCTCGCCATCGTGGCGGTGACCTCCATCGTGTGGCTCGCGCGGCCGCCATTTCATTTCATGGCGGCGGCCGTCGCCAGCGAGTAGCGCGCGCTACTCGAGCTTCAGATAACACAGCGGCAGTGCGCTCGTGGACTTGATGGTCTCGAGCGCGAAGCTGGCGCTGACGTCCTGGAACTCCACCGACGAGATCAGCCGCTTGTAGACCACGTCGTAGGCGTCGATGTCGGGCACGACGATGCGGATCAGGTAGTCGACGTCGCCGCTCATGCGGTGGATCTCGGTGACTTCCGGGATGTCGCGCACCGCACGCACGAAGCGCTCGAACCACGCCTCGCTGTGATTGCCGGTCTTCAGGGTGACAAACACCGTGGTGCCGACGTTGAGTGCGTGCGCATCCAGCAGCACCACCTTGCCGCGGATGACCCCATCGGCCTCAAGCTTCTGGATGCGCCGCCAGCAGGGGGTCTTGGACAGCCCCACGCGGTCGGCGATCTCGGCGGCGGTCAGGTCGGCATTCTCCTGAAGCAGGTCCAGGATTTTGGCATCGAGCTTGTCCATGGAATATTGTTTCTCAAAATGCCTTAGTTTCGCAACTTTGTTGCGAAAGAGGTCCCCGGGCGACCGGTCTTTGCAACCCCGTACCCCGCCGGTGCGCCTAGGATGAACCGATGCTCCCCTTGCGTGCCTTTACCGAACATCCCGCCTCCGTCGGTGAGAGCTACCTTGAGCACCTGGCGCGCGCCAGCTGCTTTGGTACGCGCATGATGTTCGCAGGCTTGGCCTGCCTGCTGCACGGGCTGCTGCCGTTCCTGTTCGTGCAGACCGGCAGCCGTGCCATCAGCGAGCTCAACGACCGCATGGTCGTCAACCGGCGCGTCTCGAGGCTCCCGATCGCAAGCGACAGCCGGCTGCCGTTGTAGCCGTGCGTGGCCTGCACCGGGCACTGACTCCGGGCCTGCTATGGGCCCGCCAGGCGGTGCCCGGGGTGCTCATCGCCGTCCTCCTCGCGGTCGCGGCGCGCACCATGGCGCAGCAGCTCGCCCAGGGCGCCGCCGGACTGCCGAAGTTCCCCTTAAGTCCGGTCATGTGCGCCGTCGTGCTCGGCATGCTGTGGCGCAACAGCATCGGCGTGCCCGCGTGGGCGAGCGCGGGGCTCAACTGGACCATGCACCGCCTGCTGCGCGTCGGCATCGCGCTCGTCGGGCTGCGCCTCACGCTCGGCGGCGCGACCGCCATCGCCGCGACCGCGCTGCCGGTGGCGCTCATCTGTCTGTGCGTCGCGCTCGCCGGCGGCATCGTGCTCGCGCGCCTGCTCACGGTGCCGCGCCGCTTAGGGATCCTGCTCGCGATCGGCACGGCGGTGTGCGGCTGCACGGCGGTGGTGGCGATGTCGCCGGTGATCCGCGCGCGCCACGCGGAGACCGCGTTCGCGGTGACCTGCGTGGTGCTCTTCGGCTGTGCGGCAATGCTGTTGTACCCGTTGGTGGCCGGCTACTTCTTCGCCGGCTCGCCGGTGCACGCCGGGGTATTCCTCGGCACCGCCATCCATGACACCTCCCAGGTGATGGGCGCCGCGCTCATCTACTCGCAGCAGGCCGGGGCGCCGGATGCGCTGGCGGCGGCGAGCGTGGCGAAGCTGCTGCGCAACCTGTCGATCGCGGTGCTGGTGCCGCTGGCGGCCTGGTATGCGCAGCGCCACGCGGGCGCGGAGGCCGAGGTGGCTCCGGCGGCGAGCTTCACGCGCGCGCGCCCCAGTCTCGTGCCGCTGTTCGTGCTGGCGTTCATCGGCTTCATCGTGCTGCGCACCATCGGGGACACGCTGTTCCACGGCAGCGCCTGGCCGGCGCTCGTCAACACCGGCTACCAGGGCTCGGACCTCTTTCTCACCTGCGGCATGACCGCGGTGGGCCTGTCAGTGTCCTTCACCGACATGTGGCGCATTGGCTGGCGCCCGCTGGCCGCGGGCTTCCTGATCGCCAGCCTGGTCGGCGGCTGCAGCCTCCTGCTGAACCTCGGCATGCTGCACCTCTTCCCCTAGAGGCGGCCACGCGGGCGGCGGCGCCGGGCGGCACACGCTACACTGCCGCGAAACCACACCGTCACGTCCGCTGGCAGCGGGCGCGCGGCGCGCGGGAGGCGTGGCGATGGCGAAGGCTCGGACGAGGGTTTCACGGCGCGCGGCCGAGGCCGCGGTGCGCACGCTGCTGCGCTGGGCGGGCGAGGACCCGCGCCGCGAGGGGCTCCAGGACACCCCGCAGCGGGTGGTGGACGCCTACCGCGACTGGTTCTCGGGGTATGACAGCGATCCGGCCGCCTACCTCAGGCGCACCTTCGAGGAAGTCGGCGGCTACGACGAACTCATCGTGCTGCGCGATGTCACCTTCGAGTCGCATTGCGAGCATCACATGGCGCCGATCATCGGGCGCGTGCATGTCGGTTACCTGCCGGACAACAAGGTCGTCGGCATCAGCAAGCTCGCGCGCGTGGTGGACGGCTACGCGCGGCGCTTCCAGGTGCAGGAGAAGCTCACCGCGCAGATCGCCAACTGCATCACCGAGGTGCTGAAACCGCGCGGCGTGGGCGTGGTGGTGGCCGCGGTGCACCAGTGCATGACCACGCGCGGGGTGCACAAGCGCAACGTGTCGATGGTCACGAGCCGCATGACCGGGGTGTTCAGGAGCGATGCGCGCACGCGCGCGGAGTTCCTGCGCTTCATCGACATGACCGGCAGCCACGAGCCCTAGGCAAGGGCGCCGCGCGCTTACCTCCGCCCTTCAGGCCGCGTCGCTGCGCGAGGCGCGCTTGCGGTCGGTGTCCTTCAGGAAGCGCTTGCGGATGCGGATCGAGGCCGGGGTCACTTCCACCAGCTCGTCGTCGGCGATGAATTCCACCGCGTATTCGAGCGTCAGCTGGATCGGCGGGGTCAAGAGGATCGCCTCGTCCTTGCCGGCCGCGCGGATGTTGGTGAGCTTCTTGGTCTTGATGGGATTGACCACCAGATCGTTGTCGCGGCTGTGGATGCCGATGATCATGCCCTCGTAGAGCTTCTCGCCGGGGCCCACGAACAGGCGCCCGCGTTCCTGCAGGTTGAACAGTGCGTAGGCGACCGCCTCGCCGTTCTCGTTGCTGACCAGCACGCCGTTGTGGCGGTCGGGAATCTCGCCCTTGACCGGGGCAAAGCCGTCGAAGATGTGGCTGATGAGACCGGTCCCGCGGGTGAGGGTGAGGAACTCGCCCTGGAAGCCGATGAGGCCGCGCGCCGGCACGCGGTATTCCAGGCGCACGCGGCCGTTGCCGTCGACGCTCATGTCGGTGAGTTCCGCGCGGCGCTCACCGAGCGCCTCCATGACGGGCCCCTGGTTGCCATCGTCGATGTCCACGGTGAGGGCCTCGTAGGGCTCGTGCACCACACCCTCGACGAGCTTGGTGAGCACCTGCGGGCGCGACACCGCCAGCTCGTAGCCCTCGCGGCGCATGTTCTCGATGAGGATCGTCAGGTGCAGCTCGCCGCGCCCGGAGACGCGCATCACGTCCGGCTCCTCGGTGTCCTCCACGCGCAGCGCCACGTTGCTCTGCAGCTCGCGGTACAGCCGCTCGCGGATCTGGCGGCTGGTCACGAACTTGCCTTCGCGGCCGGCGAGCGGGGAGTTGTTGACCTGGAAGTTCATCGCCAGGGTGGGCTCATCGACGTTGATCGGCGGCAGCCCGAGCGGGTGCTCGGGGTCGCACACGGTGAGGCCGATGTTGACCGACTCGATGCCGGTGACGGCGACGATGTCGCCGGCGCTGGCTTCCTCGACCGGGCTCCTCTGCAGGCCGGTGAAGGTGAGCACCTGGGCGATCTTGGCCGTGCCGCGGTCCTCATCCCCGTAGCGCAGCGCCACGGTCTCCCCGGGGCGCACGACGCCGCGGCGGATGCGGCCGATGCCGATGCGGCCGACGTAGGAGTTGTAGTCGAGGGTGGAGATCTGCAGCTGCAGCGGCAGCCCCGCATCGGCCGCCGGCGGGGCGACGTAGGTGAGGATGGCCTCAAAGAGCGCCGACATGTCCGGGCGGCGCTCGGTGTAGTCGGTGCTCGCCCAGCCCTGCAGCGCCGAGGCGTAGATCACCGGGAAGTCCAGCTGCGCATCGCTCGCGCCGAGCTTGTCGAACAGGTCGAAGGTCTGGTCGATCACCCAGGCCGGGCGGCTCCCGGGGCGGTCGATCTTGTTGACCACGACGATCGCCTTGAGCCCGAGCGCGAGTGCCTTGCGGGTGACGAAGCGCGTCTGCGGCATGGGACCTTCGACCGCATCGACCAGGAGCAGCACGCCGTCGACCATCGACAGCACCCGCTCCACCTCGCCGCCGAAGTCGGCATGTCCGGGGGTGTCGACGATGTTGATGCGCGTGCCGCCGTACTCGATGGCGCAGTTCTTGGCGAGGATGGTGATGCCGCGCTCGCGCTCGATGTCGTTGGAATCCATGATCCGCTCGCCCATGCGCTCGTGCGCGGCGAAGGTGCCGGACTGCTTGAGCAGGCAGTCGACGAGCGTCGTCTTGCCGTGGTCGACGTGCGCGATGATGGCGATGTTGCGGATGGGACGGTTCATGGGTGGGTGCAGCGCTCCGCCGCGCGGCGGCGGATTCCTTGGGGGCCGGGAGCCACGCTTCTGCCCGTTGCGGGCCCGAAGCTGCGGTGTCCAAAAAAGGGTGCGCAGGGTAGCAGATCCCCTCTCGAACTGCTTGTTTTATGAGGGCGTAGGGCCTGCGGCGCCCTAGATATGGGGTCCGCCGATGCGCAGCGCCGCGGTGGCGTAGCGCACCTCGATGAAGAAGGCGATGAAGGCGGCGGACAGCAGCAGCAGCGAGCCGACGAAGAGCGAGGCGATGACGCCGCCGATTCCTAAGCCGAAGAAGGCATTGGCGAACAGCGCCACCACCACCGCCGCCACCATGAAGGCGGCGACGGCGCACAGCGAGATCGCCACGTTGATGTAGCGCGCGCGCCGTGCCAGCACCAAAAGGTCCGCGTGCAGCTCCTTGGTCTTGCCGGTACGGCTCTCCAGGCGCCCCTCGAGCGTGCGGGCGCGATCGACGATGCGTGCCAGGCGGTTGGTGAGCACGCCCAGCATCGCGGCGACGCCCGTCAGGAGGAACACCGGCGCCACGGAGGAGGCGATGAGGTGGGCAATGTCGGTGGTCTGCGGCATGGAGGCAACCGTAAGGCGCGCGGCACTGCGGGCTGGCAGTGCGGCAATTCTGCCCCACAAATCGCCCGCTTGCGGCGCTTAACTGCGGGAGCTGCGGTTGCGCCCCCCGGCCCCTTGTTGTACGATCGTTCAACAACGGAATCACCCTGGCACGGCCATGAAAAGCGCGCAGCTGCACCGTCTCGAAGCCTCACCCGCGGACCAGGACAACCTGAGCCTGCCGGCGTGGATTTACCACGACCCGGAGTTCTTCGAGCGCGAAAAGCAGACGATCTTCCGCCAGGCCTGGCAGGTGGTCTGCCACCTGAGCGACATCCCCCGCAGCGGCGACTTCCACACCTTCGAGTTCCTCGGCGAGTCGATCGTCGTGATGCGCACCGAGGATGGCGGCGTGCGCGCGTTCCACAACGTCTGCCGCCACCGCGCGGCGCGCCTGCTCGATGGCACCAAGGGTCACTGCGGCAAGCTCATCACCTGCCCCTACCACGCCTGGACCTACAGTCTCGACGGGCGCCTCGTGGCGGTGCCGCAGAAGGACAGCTTCAAGGGCCTGGACACCGCGCGCCACGGACTGGCCATGCTCGAGCACGAGGTGTTCCTCGGCTTCGTGTTCGTGCGCTTCGAGCCGGGACTGCCGAGCGTGCGCGACATGGCCGCGCCCTACCTGCACGAGATGAAGCCGTACCGCTTCGAGGACCTGGTGCCGATGGGGCGCGTGTCGCTGCGGCCGCGGCGCGTGAACTGGAAGAACGTCGCCGACAACTTCTCCGACGGGCTGCACATCAACGTGGCGCACCCGGGCCTCACGCGCCTCTTCGGCAAGGGCTACGGCATCGAGGCGCGCCCGTGGATCGACAAGATGTGGGGCACGCTGCGCGACACGCCCTCGTCCAACTGGTCCGAGCGCGCCTACCAGCAGTTCCTGCCGCCGGTGGCGCAACTGCCGCCCGGAGCGCCAGCGCCTGTGGACGTACTTCAAGTTCTGGCCCAATGTGGCGCTCGACATCTACCCGGACCAGATCGACTTCATGCAGTTCGTGCCGCTGTCCGCGACCGAGACCATGATCCGCGAGATCTCCTACGTGCATCCGGACACGCGGCGCGAGATGCGCGCGGCGCGCTACCTCAACCTGCGCATCAACCGCCGCGTGAGCGTCGAGGACAAGGTGCTCATCGAGCGCGTGCAGTCGGGCATGGCCTCGAGCAGCTACTCCGCCGGCCCGCTGGCCGACACCGAGGTATGCCTGCGCAGCTTCGCGCGCCGCATGCGCAAGCTGATCCCCGAGAGCCAGCTGCCGCAGGCGCCGCCGCGAGGCTGGAGTCATGGCTGAAGCCGCGGGCCGCCGCGATGCCTTGATCATCGGCGGCGGCCACAACGGCCTGGTGTGCGCCGCCTACCTCGCCGCCGCGGGCCTCAAGGTCACCGTGCTCGAGCGGCGCGACGTGGTCGGCGGGGCGGCGGTCACCGAGGAGTTCCACCCGGGTTTTCGCAATTCCGTCGCCTCCTACACCGTCTCGCTGCTGAACCCCAAGGTCATCCGCGACCTGGACCTGCCGCGGCCACGGCCTGAAGCTGGTCGAGCGGCGCGCGGCCAACTTCCTGCCCACCGCCGACGGGCGCTACCTGCTCACCGGCGGGGCGCGCACGGTGCCGGAGGTGGCGCGCTTCTCGGCGCGCGACGCCGCGCGGCTGAATGAATACGGCGAGCGGCTCGAGGCGATTGCCGATGTGCTGCGTGACCTGGTGCTGCAGACCCCGCCCAACGTGCTCGAGGGCAGCTGGCGCTCCGCGCTGCCGCAGCTGGTGCGCGCCGCGCAGCTCGGCGGGCGCCTGCGCCGGCTCGACATGAACCAGCGCCGCGAGCTGCTGGCGCTGTTCTCCATGTCGGCGGGCGATTATCTCGACCAGTTCTTCGAGAGCGACCCGATCAAGGCGGTCTACGGCTTCGATGGCATCGTCGGCAACTACGCCAGCCCCTACTCACCGGGCTCCGCCTACGGGCTGCTGCACCACGTGTTCGGCGAGGTGAACGGCCAGCGCGGCGCCTGGGGCCATGCGATCGGCGGCATGGGCGCCATCACGCAGGCGATGGCGCGCGCCGCGAGCGCCCGCGGCGTGGAGATCCGCCTCGGCACGCCGGTGCGCGAAGTGCTGGTGGAGGGCGACCGGGCGGTCGGCGTCGTGACCGCGGGCGGGGAGACGCTGCGCGCCGCGGCGGTGATCTCCAACCTGAACCCGAAGCTTTTGTACCTGGACCTGATCGCCCCGCCGGCGCTGCCGGCGCAGTTCCGCGAGCACATGAGCCACTACCGCTGCGGCTCGGGCACGTTCCGCATGAACGTGGCGCTGAGCGAGCTGCCGGACTTCACCTGCCTGCCGGGCAAGAGCGTCGCCGATCACCACACCGCCGGCATCATCATCGCCCCGACGCTCGCCTACATGGAGCGCGCCTACTTCGATGCCCGGGCGCACGGCTGGTCGCGCGCGCCGATCGTCGAGGTGGTCATTCCCTCGACGCTCGATGACTCCCTCGCCCCCCCGGGGCAGCACGTGGCGAGCCTGTTCTGCCAGCACGTCGCGCCGACGCTGCCGAACGGGGCCTCCTGGGACGATCACCGCGAGGCCGTCGCCGACCTCATGATCGACACGGTCAACGCCCATGCGCCGAACTTCAAGGCCGCAGTGCTGGGGCGCCAGATCATGAGTCCGCTGGATCTGGAGCGCACCTTCGGGCTCATCGGCGGGGACATCATGCACGGGCACCTGAGCCTGGATCAGCTGTTCTCCGCGCGCCCGATGCTCGGCTACGGCAACTACCGCGGCCCGCTCAACGGGCTGTACATGTGCGGCGCGGGCACCCACCCCGGCGGAGGCGTGACCGGGGCTCCGGGGCACAACGCCGCGCGCGAGATCATCGGCGACTTTCGCCGCGGGCGGCTGTCGCGGGTGGCATGATGGGCGCCGTGAACAGCCGCGCCCTCAAGTCCGCATGCCCCTGAAGGCGGTCGCCAAGGCTTCCGTCCCGAGCAAACCGCGCTTCGTGCGCCAGCTCCCCGAGCAGCGCCGTCAGGCGCTGATCGCCGCCACCATCGAGTGCCTGAAGCGCTACGGCCACGAGGGCCTCTCGATCCGTACCATCAGCGCGCAGGCCGGGGTGTCGGTGGGCCTCATCAACCACCACTTCCCCAACAAGGACGAGCTGATCGGTGCGGCCTACCGGCACTTCAACAGCGAGCTCGTGGGCTCGTTCACGAGCGCCGTGGCGCGCGCCCCGGCGAACCCGCGGGCGCGCCTGCACGCGTTCTTCCAGGCGCAGTTCTCGGCCCCCAATCTCGACCAGGACGTGCTCACCGTGTGGGTGGTGTTCTGGGGCATGTACCGGCACTCGCGCCTGATCCAGCGCGTGCACCGCGAGACCTACCAGGGCTACGTGCAGCTGGTGCGCGGCATGCTCTCGGATCTCATCAAGCAGGAGCGGGCGCATGCGCGCATCGACCTGCGCCTCGCCGCCATCGGCCTGAACGCGCTCCTGGACGGGCTGTGGCTCGAGTACTGCCTCGAGCCGGGCAACTTCAAGCCGGCCGAGGCGGTGGCGCTGTGCGAGAACTGGCTCGACAACCTCTGCCGCCGCAACGACCGGGTGGCACTGGAATAGCAGGATAATCACCCCCAGATCCGGAAGTATCTTTCGGAGAAACGTGGGGCGAGTGTTGACGGGCCCGGGACGCGCTCAGATCGTGATCGTCGGCTGCGGCTTTGGCGGGCTGTTCGCCGCCAAGGCGCTGCGCCGCACCCCCGCGGACGTGCGGGTCATCGACCGCAACAATTACCACCTGTTCCAGCCGCTGCTGTACCAGGTCGCCTGTGCGGCGCTCGCCCCGGCGGACATCGCCCAGCCGATCCGCGCCATCCTGCGCGAGCAGGCCAACGTGAGCGTCATGCTGGCTGAGGTCGAGCACGTCGACCTCGAGCGTCGCACCGTGCGCGCCGGTGGCCGCGAGGTGCCGTACGACTACCTGGTGCTCGCCCCCGGGGCCGTCGACAACTATTTCGGCCACCCCGAGTGGCGCGGGCTGGCCCCGGGCATGAAGGACGTGGAGGAGGCCACCTTCATCCGCTCGCGCCTGCTGCGCTCGTTCGAGCGCGCCGAGACCGAGAGCGATGCGGCCGCGCGCGCCGCGCTCTTGACCTTCGTCATCGTGGGCGGCGGCCCCACCGGGGTGGAGCTGGCCGGGGCGATCAAGGAGCTCGCGGTGGACGTGATCCCGCGGGACTTTCGCGTCGCCGATACGCGCCGCGCCCGGGTGCTGCTCATCGAGGCGGGCGCGCGGCTGCTGCCGGCGCTGCACGCGGATTCCTCCGCCCGCGCGCTCGCGCAGCTGCAGGGGCTCGGGGTCGAGGTGCGCCTCGGGGACGCGGTCACGCAGGTGCGGCCCGACGGCGTGGAGGTGGCCGGCGCACACATCCGCAGCTACAACGTCATCTGGGCCGCCGGCGTGAAGGCCGCGCCACTCACCGCCACCCTCGGGGTCGCGGCCGGTCCCGGGGGCCGCGTGCGCGTGGCGCCCGACTGCTCCCTCCCCGGACACCCGGAGGTGTTCGTCATCGGCGATGCCGCCTATCTGAGCGATGCGCGCGGCCGCATCGTCCCGGGCGTCTCGCAGGGGGCGCTGCAGATGGGGCGCTACGTGGCGCACCGCATCGATGCGCGCGTGCGCGCCCGCGCCGCCGTGCCGGCGGTGCCGTTTCGCTACCGCGACTACGGCGCCATGGCCACCGTCGGCAAGTCGCGCGCGGTGGTCGAGATCGGTCGCCTGCGCTTTGGCGGCCTGCTCGCCTGGCTCGCCTGGATGGCGCTGCACATCACGGTGCTGATCGGGTTTCGCAACCGCCTCGCGGTGCTGTCCTCCTGGATCTACAGCTACGTGTTCTTCCGGCGCGGCGCGCGGCTCATCACCCGCACCGTGCCGCCCGGCGCGCAAGGGGCGCGGTAAATGGCCAGCTCCGTGCACCCGCCGCGCCAGGCACAGCCGGTCTTCCGCCCGGCGCAGGACCCGACCTCGCTGCGCGGCTTCTTCGGCGTGTTCCGCTACAGCCGCCGCGCGCTCGAGCTCGTGTGGAGCACCAACCGCCCCCTCACCCTGGCGCTGGCCGGCGTGACGCTCGTGGCCGGCGTGCTGCCGGCGGGCGTGGCCTACGTGGGCGCGCTCATCGTGGATGCGGTGGTGAGCGCGGCGCGCATGGGCGGCGGGGCGCGCCACGTGCTCGAGCTGGTGGCGCTCGAGGGGGTGCTGGTGGCGGGCATCTCCGCGGCGCAGCGCGCCATCCAGCTGTGCCAGTCGCTCCTGCGGGCGCAGCTCGGGCAGCGCGTCAACGTCATGATCCTCGAGAAGGCCCTCACGCTCGAGCTGCAGCACTTCGAGGACTCGGAGTTCTACGACAAGCTGACGCGCGCGCGCCGCGAGGCCTCGACGCGCCCGCTGAGCCTCGTGATGCGCACGTTCTTCCTGGTGCAGAACGGCATCTCGCTGGTGAGCTACGGGAGCCTGCTCGCGCACTTCTCCCCCTGGGCGGTCGCGGTGCTGCTGCTCGCGGGCCTGCCGGCCTTCGTGGCCGAGGCGAAGTTCTCCGGTGATGCCTTCCGCCTGTTCCGCTGGCGCTCGCCCGAGACGCGCATGCAGATCTACCTCGAGACGGTGCTCGCGCGCGAGGACCACGCCAAGGAGGTCAAGCTCTTCGGCCTCGGCGCGCGCCTGCTCGAGCGCTACCGCGCGATCTTCCGGCGCCTCTACCAGGAGGACCGCGCGCTCACCATCCGCCGCGACGCCTGGGGCTTTGCGCTCGGCCTGATCGGCAGCGTGGCGCTCTACGGCGCGTACGCCTGGATCGCCCTGAGTGCGGTGCGCAAGCTCATCTCGCTCGGCCAGATGACCATGTACGTGGCGCTCTTCCGCCAGGGACAGGCGACGGTGTCGGCCATGCTCACCGCGGTCGGCGGCATGTACGAGGACAACCTCTACCTCTCGACGCTGTACGAGTACCTCGAGACCGAGGTGCTCCCGGTGGGCGGCAGCGCCGTGAAGGGACCCGCGCCCGCGGACGGCGTGCGCTTCGAGGACGTGAGCTTCACTTACCCGGGAGCCGAGTCGCCCGCGCTCGAGCACATCACGCTGCACCTCACCCCCGGCACGAGCCTGGCGCTGGTGGGGGAGAACGGCTCGGGCAAGACCACGCTCATCAAGCTCCTCACGCGCCTGTACGCCCCGAGCGCGGGCCGGATCCTGCTCGACGGCCGCGACCTCAAGGAATGGGACGAGGTGGCGCTGCGCGAGCGCATCGGCGTCATCTTCCAGGACTTCGCGCGCTACCAGATGCTCGTGGGCGAGAACGTGGGCGCGGGCGATGAGCGCTACTTCGAGGACGAGCCGCGCTGGCGCGAGGCCGCGGCCAAGGGCCGCGCGAGCGACTTCATCGACACCCTGCCGGGGGGCTACCGCACGCAGCTCGGCAAGTGGTTCAAGGACGGGCGCGAGCTCTCCGGCGGGCAGTGGCAGAAGATCGCCCTGTCACGCGCCTTCATGCGCAGCCGCGCCGACATCCTGGTGCTCGATGAGCCCACCGCGGCGATGGACGCGCAGGCGGAAGCGGAGGTGTTCGAGCACTTCCGCCAGCTCGCGCGCGAGCGCATCACCATCCTCATCTCGCACCGCTTCTCCACGGTGCGCATGGCGGACCAGATCGTGGTCCTCAACAGCGGCCACATCGTCGAGCGTGGCACGCACGAGGAGCTCATGCAGCTGAACGGCCGCTATGCGCACCTGTTCACGCTGCAGGCGCGCGGTTACCGCTAGCCGCTGCTCTTCGGCTTCTGCGCCTCGCTGCGCAGGTCCGCGCGCATGCGCGCGTAATCGACCGGCCGGATCTGCGTGATCGGGCAGCGCCAGCCCTGCACCGTCACCGAGTCGAGGCGCGCGTGCACGGTGCCGGCGGTGCTGGTCACGCCGACGACCTGGGCGAAGGGCAGCTGGCTGCACGGTGACTGCACCGTCAGCAGGTACGCATCACTCGGCGTGGTGAAGACCACCAGCTGATTGTCACCCAGGGTCTGCCAGTTGTAGAACCGCCCGAGCCACGTGAAGCTATCGACCGGTGCCTGCGCATACGAGGCGTAGCGCTCGCGCTCCTGGGCTTCGCTCAGGCGCGGGCCGCCGCTGCTGCAGGCTGCAACCAGGGCCGCGAGGCCGACGCACGCGAGCGCCCTGAGGCAAGAAGATGGCATCGCGAAACTCCTCCGAAGGTGCGGCCGTGCGATTTTGCCCCGGGGCCCGGCGCGCGCACCAGCGCGGGCCCCGGCGTCGGAACGCGTATCAGGGCGTGGGCGTGAGGATCAGCACGGCGAGCGGCGGCAGGCGCAGCTCCAGGGACTGCGCAAAGCCGTGCGCGGCCACGGGCGCGGCATCGAGCGCGCCGAGGTTCCCCTGGCCGCTGCCACCGTAGTCGGCGGCGTCGCTGTTGAGGCGCTCGCGCCAGCGGCCGCTGCGCGGCACGCCGATGCGGTGCTGGGTGCGCGGCACGGGCGTGAAGTTACAGACCACGAGCGCCGGCTCGCCCGTGGCGCTGTGGCGCAGGAACGCGATCACGCTGATGTCGGCATCGTCGCAGTCGACCCAGCGGAAGCCGCGCTCGCTGAAGTCAAGCTCGTGCAGCGCGCCCACCTCGCGGTACAGCCGGTTGAGGTCGCGCACCCAGCGCTGCACGCCCGCGTGCAGCGGGTACTTCAGCACGTGCCACTCGAGGCTCTCCTCGTGCTGCCACTCGCGCCGCTGGCCGAACTCCCCGCCCATGAACAGCAGCTTCTTCCCCGGGTGCGTCCACATGTAGCCGAACAGCAGCCGCAGGCTCGCGAACTGCTGCCATTCATCGCCGGGCATCTTGCCGATGAGCGCGCCCTTGCCGTGCACGACCTCATCGTGCGAGAGCGGCAGCACGAAGTTCTCGCTGAAGGCGTACCAGATGCTGAAGGTGAGGCGGCTGTGGTGGTACTTGCGCAGCAGCGGATCGCGCTGGAAGTAGGCGAGCGTGTCGTGCATCCAGCCCATGTTCCACTTGAGGCCAAAGCCTAAGCCGCCGAGGTAGGTGGGGCGCGACACCATCGGCCAGGCGGTGGACTCCTCGGCGATGGTCTGGGTGTCGGGGTGGTCGCGGTACACCGCAAGGTTCAGCTGCTTCACGAACTCGACCGCCTCGAGGTTCTCGCGGCCGCCGAAGCGGTTCGGGATCCACTCGCCCGCGCGCCGCCCGTAGTCGAGGTACAGCATGGAGGCGACCCCGTCCACGCGCAGCGCATCGATGTGGTACTGCTCGAGCCAGAAGAGGGCGCTGCTCAGGAGGAAGTTGCGCACCTCGGCGCGCCCGTAGTTGAAGATCGCGCTGCTCCACTCGGGGTGGAAGCCCTGGCGCGGGTCGGCGTGCTCGTACAGGTGCGTGCCGTCGAAGCGCGCCAGCCCGTGGCCGTCGTTCGGGAAGTGCGAGGGCACCCAGTCGAGGATCACCCCGAGGCCGCGGCCGTGCAGGTAGTCGATGAGGTACATGAAGTCCTGCGGCGTGCCGTAGCGGGCGGTGGGCGCGAAGTACCCGGTAACCTGGTAACCCCAGGAGCCGAAGAACGGATGCTCCATCACCGGCATGAGCTCCACGTGCGTGAAGCCGAGCTCGCAGGCGTAGTCGGCGAGCGCCGGCGCCATCTCCCGGTAGCTCAGGGGCCGGTTGCCTTCTTCGGGTATGCGCCGCCAGGAGCCCAGGTGCAGCTCGTAGATCGACCAGGGGGCGCTGAGGGCGTTGTGGCGCGCGCGCTGCGCGCACCAGGGCCCATCCTGCCAGGGGTACTCCAGGTCCCAGACCACCGAGGCGGTGCGCGGCGGGGCCTCGGCGTAGAACGCGTAGGGGTCGGATTTCTCCTCGCTCGTGCCGTCGCGTGCGAGCACCTGGTACTTGTAGAGCGCGCCGCGCGTGACACCCGGCACGACACCCTCCCAGATACCGGAGGAATCCGCGCGCACCGCGAGGGCGTGCTCGCCGTGACGCCAGTGGTTGAAGTCGCCGATGACATGGACCGCCGTGGCGTTCGGCGCCCACACCGCAAAGTGCGTGCCGCCCTCTGCCGCATGCGCGCCGAGCTTCTCGTAGGCCCTGACGTAGCTGCCTTCGCGGAAGTGGTAGATGTCGCGTTCCGTGAGCAGCACGCGCAAAAGTCTAGCAAGACCGGCGGCGGTGTGCTGGTATCGGCGCCATGAGCGGCCTGCCCGTCGTCATCGCCCATCGCGGCGCCAGCGGCTACGTCCCCGAGCACACCCTCGCCGCCTACTTCCTTGCGCTGCAGGTGGGTGCGGACTTCATCGAGCCGGACCTGGTCATGACGCGCGACGGCGTGCTGGTGGCGCGCCACGAGAACGAGATCTCCGCCACCACCGATGTCGCCCAGCAGCCGCGTTTCGCCGCCCGCCGTACGCGCCGCAGCATCGATGGCACCGAGACGCACGGCTGGTTCACCGAGGACTTCACCCTTGCGGAACTGAAGAGCCTGCGCGTGCGCGAGCGCATCCCGCAGCTGCGGCCCGCGAATGCGCGCTTCGACGGGCAGTTCGAGATCGCAACGCTGGAGGAGATCCTCGCCCTGGTGCAGGCGGTGGAGGCGCAGCGCGCGCGCCGCGCCGCGCTCCTCGGCCTGCCCGCGCCGGCGCGCATCGGTGTCTACCCCGAGACCAAGCACCCGAGCCACTTCGCCGCGCGCGGGCTCGCCATGGAGGCGCCGCTGGTGGCGACGCTGGCCCGTTTCGGCTACGAGGGGGCCGCGGCGCCGGTGTGGCTGCAGTCCTTTGAGGTGGGGAACCTGGTCGCGCTCGCCGGCATGACGCAGCTTAAGCGCGTGCAGCTGATCGAGGACACCGGCGCCCCGTACGACCGGGTGCTCGCCGGCGATCCGGGTACCTACGCCGAGCTCATCACCCCGGCAGGCCTCACCGGCATCGCGCGCTACGCGCAGGCCATCGGCCCGCCCAAGGCGCTCGTCATCGCGCGCGGCGCGGATGAGACGCTCGGCGCCCCCACCGCACTGGTGGCGGCGGCGCACGCCGCGGGGCTGCAGTTGCATCCGTGGACGTTCCGCGCCGAGAACCATTTCCTGCCGCGGGAGTTTCGTCGCGGTGCGGACCCGGCCGCGCACGGGGACCTGGCGGGGGAGATCGGCGCCTACCTCGGCGCCGGCATCGATGGGTTCTTCACCGACCAGCCCGAGATCGGCGTGGCGGCGCGGGACGCCTTTCGCGAGTCCGGAGGTGGCGCGCGCGGCTAGGGCGTGCGGCGGCGCGTCGAGCCGCCGACGAACACCAGCGACTCGACGCTCTCGCGCCGCGGCTCCTGTGCGGCCGCCTCGAGCGACAGCCGGGCGCGCGCGCTCGCCGCCTGCGCCTCGCTCGCCGCGGCGTGCGCCTCGACCGGGTGCCCGATCAGGTAGCCCTGCACGCCGATCGGGCCGCAGCCGCCGAGGAACTCCAGCTGCGCGGTGCGTTCCACGCCCTCGGCCACCACCTGCAGGCCCAGGCCATGGCACAGCGCCACGATCGAGCGCACGATCGCCGCCGAGCGCGGGTTGGTGTCGACGCCGGCGATCAGCAGCCGATCGAGCTTCACGCGGGTGATCGGCAGCTGCTCGAGGGAGGTGAGCGAGGAGTAGCCGATGCCGAAGTCATCGAGCGCCACGGCCACCCCGAGCGCCCGCAGGCGCCGCAGCGACTCGATCGTCGCCGGCCCGGTCTGGAACACGGTCTCGGTGATCTCCAGCTCGAGCGCGCTCGGGGGCAGCCCGGTGGCCTCCAGCGTGCGTGCGACGTGCTCGACGAAGTCGCTCTCGAAGAACTGCTGTGGCGAGACGTTGATGGCGACGCTGGCGCGGCGCCAGCCCTGCGCGCGCCACGCCGCGGCCGCGCTCGCGGCGCTGTGCAGGATCCAGCCGCTGAGCTCGTGGATGAGGCCGGTCTTTTCGGCCACGTGGATGAACTCCGAGGCCGTGGCCACGCGCCCGTCAGGGCGGCGCCAGCGCAGCAGCGCCTCCACCGTCACGGCCTCGAAGCTGTGCAGCGCGACCTGCGGCTGGTACATGAGCAGCAGCTCGTTCTTCTCCACCGCACGGCGCAGGGACTGCTCGAGGCGGAAGCGCTGCGCGGCGACGTCAAACAGCGCCGGGCTGTAGAGCGTGAAGCGGTTGCGGCCGAGTTCCTTGGCGCGGAACAGCGCCACGTCCGCGGCGCGCAGCAGGCCTTCCGCGTCGGCGGCGTGATCGGGGTAGAGGCTGGCGCCGATGCTGGCGCTGGTGGTGAGCACGCGCCCGTCGATGTTCAGGGGCTGCTGCAGGGCGGCGACGATCTCGGTGGCGTGCTGCTCGATCTCCGCCGTGGAGCGGATGTTCTCCAGCAGCACCGTGAACTCATCGCCGCCGAGCCGCGCCAGCAGCGCCGCGCCGCGGGTCGCCGTGCGCAGCCGCTCGGCGATGTGCTGCAGCACGCGGTCGCCGAAGCTGTGGCCGAGGGTGTCGTTGATCGACTTGAAGTTGTCGAGGTCGACGAACAGGAGCGCGAGGCGCTGCTCGCTGCCGGCGCGCGTGAGCGCGCCGGTGAGGTGCGCCGAGAGCGTGCGGCGGTTGGGCAGCTGGGTGAGCGGATCGTGGTGCGCCAGGTGGTGCAGCTGGCGGGTGCGCTCGGCGACGTGGCGCTCGAGTTCCGCCTGGTGGGCGCGCAGCTCGGCTTCCGCATGCTCGATGCGGTCGGCCATGGTGTTGAAGGAGTCGGCCAGTTCGGCGATCTCGCGCGAGCCGCCGCGCGGCGCGCGCGCGCTGCGATCCCCGGCCGCGAGGCGCCGCGTGGCCGCGGTCAGGCGCCGCACCGGCACGCTGATGCTGAGCGTGAGCAGCACCGAGACCAGCAGCAGGAGCCCGAGCACGGTCGCGGCCGAGTCGCGCAGCGTCTGCTCGGCGTCCTCGGCGGCCACGGCTGCGTGCTGCGCGGCGCGCACCAGGCCGCGGCGCGCCGGCTGCTGCAGCTGCTCCTGGATGGCCGCGGTGAGCGCGGCGCTGTCCTCGAGCAGCGCATGCCAGGCGGGCTCGCCCTCCTGGTCGTAGCGCGCCATCTCCTTGCGCAGGCGCACGCTCTCGGCGAAGTCCTGGCGCACCAGCGCCAGCCAGGCGCGGCCGGGCGAGACCTGCAGCTCCGCGGCATTCACATCCAGCAGCGCCGTGAAATCCTGCTCGCGGCGCGCGATGACGGCGGGCTTGGCGACGTTGCCGCGCACCGCATTGATGGCGGTCTCGAGCTCCGCGAGCGAGCGGCGCGCGTACACCTGCGTGCCGTCGATGGGAACGCCCGCGCCGCCGGCGGAGGCGATGAGCAGGTAGACGTGGTTGAGGGCGGCCTCGCGATCCTCGGTCATCTGCGCGCGCTGCGCCGCGCGGGCCGCCAGCTGGCGCGCGGTCTCGATGTGGCGCGTCAGCTGCGCGCGCAGCGCCACGCTGGCGGGCGTGGGCACAGCGGCGGGCTGCGGCGCGTGGGCGAAGTAGGTGGCCACGGCCGCCTCGAGCGCGTCCCCCGCGCGCACGATGGCACCCGGGTCGGCGCCGGGGCGGGCCTGCCTCTGCACGAAGGCGCCGACCGCGCGGTCATAGGCGACCAGTTTCTCGAGCACGGCGTCCGCGCGGCTCGCGAGCGGCTCCTGCTCGCTTTGCATGAGCCGCACCGCCTCGAGCGCATCGCGCGTGGTGCGCGTCGCGAGGACCTCCGCGCCGACGAGCACCGCCGCGATCGCGGCGAGCCCGAGGCCCAGGCGCCAGGCGATGCCGAGCAGCGGCGAATGCGCACGCCGCCGGGGCGCCGTCGGGGCACCGGGAATCGCGGTGGTGGCAGGCACTTCGCGCTTCATTTGTCTGCATGCGACATAAGTCGCAACCAAAACGACGCACTTCTCATTCAGTGCTGGAACGTCCGGGCATCATGCGCGCCGCGCCCGGGTGCCTTCCGAGGCCGGCATCGCATAAATGCCGCGAAGACTGCGGTTGCGCCGCGCAGTGCGGAGGAAAGGGCGCGCGCCGGGTGGGGCGAGCGGGCGCGGTGAGATGCGCTCGATGTCCTATACTAGGGCCATCGATGAAGAGCGGCGGGAAGCATGAGCGAGCTTGCGGATACGTTTGATGCGGCCTTCTCCAAGGCCGTGGATCTGGGCAACCGGATCGCGGACAAGGACAAGGATGCGGACCTGTGGGACATCGCCGACGGGCTGCTCGCCGGTGCGATCCAGTACTGGCTGTACTCGCGCCAGCCCTGTGGCGATCCGCGCTGTCAGGACTGCATGCCGATCAGCACCGCACAGGGCCGCATGGCGGAACTGAAGCGCCTGATCGAGCAGCTGGCCTCCGAGAGCGAGTACTTCCACACGCCCACGGACGCCAACGCCGGACGCGCCTGACGGCGCGCCGGCGCACGCTTCAGCCGGCGGCCTGCGCCGCCAGGCGCGTGCCGGCGACTTCCTCGAGCGCCAGCTCGAAGAGGTGGAAGCCTTCCTTCAGCAGCGCATCGCTGATGGTGAGCGGCGCGAGGAAGCGGATCACGTTCGCGTACATGCCGCACGAGAGCAGCACCAGCCCCTGGCGGCCGGCCGCCTGCACGAGCGCCTTGGTGAGTTCCGCATCGGGCGCATCGGCGCGCGCATTCTTCACCAGCTCGATCGCCACCATGGCCCCGAGCGCGCGCACCTCGCCGATGCAGGGGAAGCGCACCTGCAGGCCCTTCAGGCGCGAGCTCATGAAGCGCCCGATCTCGTTGGAGCGCTTCAGCAGCTGTTCCTCGCGCATGACCTCCAGCACGGCAAGGCCGGCCGCGCAGCCCAGGGGCGAACCCGCATAGGTGCCGCCGAGGCCGCCCGGGAGCGGCGCGTCCATGATCTGCGCCTTGCCGATGACGCCCGACAGCGGCACGCCGCCGGCGACGCTCTTGGCGATCGTGATCAGGTCCGGCTCGATGCCGGCGTGCTCGATGGCGAACATGCGCCCCGTGCGCCCGAACCCGGACTGGATCTCATCGGCGATCAGCACGATGCCGTGCGTGTCGCACAGCGCCCGCAGGCGGCGCAGCAGCTCCGCGGGCGCGGCATAGAAGCCGCCCTCGCCGAGCACCGGCTCGATGATGATCGCCGCCACGCGCGCCGGATCCACGTCCGCCTTGAACAGCTGCTCGAGCGTCTCGAGCGAATCCTCCACCGTGATGCCGTGATAGGCCATCGGGTAGGGCAGGTGATAGACCTCCGGCAGCATCGGTCCGAAGCCGGCCTTGTAGGGCTGCACCTTGCCGGTGAGGCTGATGCAGGCGAGCGTGCGGCCGTGGAAGCCGCCGGAGAAGGCGATGACCGCCGAGCGCTGGGTGTGGAAGCGCGCGATCTTGATGGCGTTCTCCACCGCCTCCGCTCCGGTGGTGAGGAAGATGGTCTTCTTGGGCGTCGCCCCGGGGGCGAGCGCGTTCAGCTGCTCGGCCAGCGCGATGTAGCTCTCGTACGGGGTCACCTGGAAGCAGGTGTGGGTGAGCTTGTGCAGCTGCTGCGCGATGGCGGCCTGCACCTTCGGGTGCACGTGCCCGGTGTTGAGCACCGAGATGCCGCTGGCGAAGTCGATGTAGCGGCGGCCCTCGACGTCCCAGATCTCGGCGTTGCTGGCGCGCTCGGCGTACACCGCGAGCGAGTTGGACACGCCGCGCGGTACGGCCAGCTGGCGACGGGCGTGCAGTTCGGCATTGGACGTCAAGGCAGTTCCTTTGGCAGCGGCGGTAAGGAGCGCTGGCAGTTGTTGGATGACCGGGCCCCGCGGGCACCGGGCGGCGCCCGAATGTGGCGCCGGTGCGTACTATACGACCCGCCGCGCGGGCGGCGCATCTGCCGCGCACCCCCCATGCGGCGCCCCGGCGGACCCTCTACAATGGCCCCGCAGGCCGCGGTCGGCCTGCCCCAATCAAAGAGCACCACCTTGACCCAGTCTGCCAGCGGCGCCGCAGCGCCCCCCGTTACTGCCGAAGTCGTGATCATTGGCGCCGGCCCCTGCGGGCTTTTCCAGGTTTTCGAGCTCGGCCTCCTCGGCATCAGCGCCCACATCCTCGACTCCCTCGGGCACCCCGGCGGGCAGTGCGCCGAGCTCTACCCGGACAAGCCGATTTATGACATCCCGGCGCTGCCGGTGTGCGGCGCCCAGGAGCTGGTCGACCGCCTGCTGCAGCAGATCAGGCCCTTCAAGCCCGAGTTTCACCTCGGCCACGAGGTGGTGGAGTTCGCGCGCCGGGACAACGGACGCTTCCACCTGAAGACCGCCGGCGGGGTGAGTTTCGATGCCGGCGCGGTGGTGATCGCCGCCGGCCTCGGCTCCTTCCAGCCGCGGCGCATCGGGATCGAGGGCAGCGAGGCCTTCGAGGGCGGCGCCATCCAGTACCGCATCAAGAACGCCGCCGAGCTCGCCGGCAAGCGCCTGGTGATCTTCGGCGGGGGCGACTCCGCGCTCGACTGGACGCTCGAGCTGCTGCCGCGCGCGGCGAGCGTGGACCTGGTGCATCGCCGGCGCGAGTTCCGCGCCGCGCCGGCCTCGGTGGCGAAGATGCGCGAGCAGGTCGCCGCCGGGCGCATGCGCTGCTTCGAGGCGCTGCCGCACGCGCTCGAGCACGCGGACGGCGTGCTGAGCGGGGTGCGCATCAAGACCCCCGACGGGGCCACGCAGACCCTGCCCGCCGAGCAGCTGCTGGTGTTCTTCGGGCTGCACCCGAAGCTCGGGCCGATCGCCGAGTGGGGACTGGCGCTGGAGAAGCGCGCGCTCAAGGTCGACACCGAGAAGTTCCAGACCTCGCTCCCCGGGGTGTACGCGGTCGGTGACATCAACACCTACCCGGGCAAGAAGAAGCTCATCCTCTCGGGCTTCCACGAGGCGGCGCTCGCGGCGTTTGCGATCCAGCATCACCTGTATCCGCAGAAGAAGCAGTTCCTGCAGTACACGACCACGAGCCCGGTGATGCACCAGCGCCTCGGGGTGCCGGACTAGAGGCGCCCGATGGACCAGCGGCTGGCCGATCTACTGGCGCTCCTGGAGCTCGAAGCCCTCGAGGTCAACCTGTTTCGCGGCGAGAGCCGCGACATCGGCAGCCCGCAGGTGTTCGGCGGCCAGGTGCTCGGCCAGGCGCTCAGCGCCGCCGCGCGCACCGTGGACGCGGCGCGCGTGGTGCACTCGCTCCACGCCTACTTCCTGCGCCGCGGCGACTGCAACGCGCCGATCGTCTACCAGGTCGACCGCAGCCTGGACGGCCACAGCTTCTCCAACCGCCGCGTGATCGCCATCCAGCACGGTGAGCAGATCTTCAACATGGCCGCCTCGTTCCAGGTGGCCGAGGAGGGCTTCGATCACCAGATCGAGCGGCCCGCGGTGCCGCAGCCGGAGACCCTGAGCGACTACACCGGGCCGCCGGCGGACGTGCTGGTGCGCCTGCCCGAGCGCGTGCGCCGCTTCTTCGAGCAGCCGCGGCCCTTTGAGTTTCGCATGGTGCAGCCGATCGACTACCTGCGCCCGCGGGTCGAGCTGCCGCTGCGCCAGATGTGGTTCCGCGCGGTGGGCCAGCTTCCCGCGGACGAGATGCTGCACCGGCGCCTGCTCGCCTACGTGTCCGACTTCTTCCTGCTCGATACGGCGACGCTGCCGCACGGCACCTCGTTCATACGCCCGAGCATCGTCATGGCGAGCATCGACCACGCGCTGTGGTTTCACCGGCCGCTGCGCGTGGATGAGTGGCTGCTGTACGCCATGGAGAGCCCGAGCGCGTCCGGGGCACGCGGCTTTGCGCGCGCCAGCGTGTTCGCGCGCGACGGGCGGCTGGTGGCGAGCGCAGCGCAGGAGGGCCTGGTGCGCATGGTGAAGGCACGCTGAAGCACACGACAGGGTCGGGGCTGATGACGGTACTGCTGGCAGCGTGGCTTGCGGCCCAGGCGGCCGCCGATGGCGGCGACGTCGCCGCGCTCGAGCACCTGTGGCCCGGGGTGCGCGACTCGAGCGAGCAGGTGGTGATGAGCGCCGAGTCGCGCGACCTGACCTGGCCGCAGCTGGACGAGCGGCGCGTGCGCACCGTGGTGGCGCCGGTGCACGTCCCCTGGCTCGGCACTCACGTGCTGTACCTGGAGGAATTCTTCGAGGACGAGCCGGAGCATCCGCGCCGCCAGCTGCTGCTGCAGCTTGAGCCGGCGGACGAGGCCGCGCACGCGGTGCACGTGCACCTCTTTGGCTTCAGCGTGCCGGCGCGCTGGACGCACCTCAACTTCCGCCCGCGCATCGCCGAGCAGCTCCTGTGGCGTGACCTCACCTCCGCTGCGGGCTGTGACTTCACCCTGACGCGCTCCGGGGACCAGTTTCGCGGCGGCACGCGCGGGGACCAGTGCCGCGATGACAGCGCCGGCTCGCCGCGCTACCTCGACTACCAGCTGGTGATCGGCGCGGACCTGTACTGGTACCGGCGGCGCGCCTTTCGCGAAAGCGACGGGCAGCTGCAGCAGGAGATCATCGGCTTCAACCGCTTCGAGCCCAACGAGGCGCGCCTGTACGCCTGCCGCATCGCCTGGTCGGCGAGCGGTGCGCCGCGCGAGCTGCGCCCGCTTCTGAACCTCGAGCTCTACGAGGCCGGCGGCCACGCCCGCTTCGTCACCCCCGACGGCCGCGCGTTCCTGCTGACGCTGCACGGGCGCGACTGGCCGTTCGCCCCCGACCGGGATGCGCTCATCCTGCTCTTGCAGGAGGAGGGGCGCGAGGAGCCCCTCGCCACGGGCTGGGCGCAGATGGATGCGCAGCAGGTGGCGCTGCAGCTGCCCTGGCTCGAGGTGCGCTGCGGCTCGCTCGCGCCGGACTCGGACGAGCTGAATCAGTGAGCGGCGGCAGCCGCGAGCGCCGCGACATCCTTCAGCAGCAGCGGGTTGAAGCGCGCGGGAGATTCGAGCATCAGGAAGTGGCCGCTGTGCTCGAGCACGTCCAGGGAGAAGCCCGGCAGCGCCTTCTGGATGCGCCGGGCATCGGTCGGCACGAGGTCGGAGTTGATCGCGTACACCGGCACGCGGATCTGCGGCAAAAGCGGCGTCAGGTCCAGGGACAGCAGCCCCTCGAGCGAGGCGATGGCGATCGCCGGCGGCTCGAGTGACATGTCGTAGGCGACCTTCTGCACCAGCACGCGGTTGGCATTGCGCGCGAACAGCGACTCGGTCACGAGGCGGCGCGTCGCGCCGACGAAGTCGGCCTGGAACGGCGCCACGCGTCGCGCGATCTCGGGCGCCGGCAGCGGCGGCTCCCCGACCGAGCGCAGCGCATCCACCGCGATGATGCCGATCACCCGCGGCCCGATCAGCGGGGTCGCCGCCAGCGCCACGCTCGCGCCCAGCGCGTGCCCGACCAGCACCAGGTGCGCGGCCGGGAGCTCGCGGGCGACCGCCGCCACGTCGCCGGCGTAGTTCGCGATCGACCAGTCGGTGCGATTGCTGCCCGAGCCGCCGTGACCGGCGAGGTTCACCGTGACGACGGTGTAGTGCGCCGTGAGCGCCGCGAGCTGCTCGTTCCAGTAGTTGGCATCGCAGGCCCAGCCGTGCACCAGGATCACCGCCGGGTCGCCCTGTCCGAGCACGCGGTACTCGATGTGCACCCCATCCGGGGACATGGTCGAGGCGCGGGCCCTCGCCGGGGTCGGCCGCAGCGCTCGCAGTCGGTGCGCCCGGGGCGGGGGCGGCTGCGGGGACCGCGGGCGGGGCGGGGGACTCGCGCCCACAGGCGCCCAACAGCACCACCACGAGGAGCATCCCCCAGAGCCTGCGCGGAGCGTGCATTCAGGTTTCCTGCCGCGGTGCTCGCAGCACCTTGCCGGGATTCATGATGTGGCGCGGATCGAGCGTTTCCTTGAGGGCGCGCATCAGGGCCAGCTCGACCGGGGAGGTGTAGCGCTCGAGCTCATCCACCTTGAGGCGTCCGATGCCGTGCTCGGCGCTGAAGCTGCCGCCGCACTCGCGCACCAGGTCGTGCACGAAGCGCCGTACGGACGCGCCGCGCGCGAGGAAGTGCTCCGGGTCGGCGCCCGGGAGCGCGCTGATATTGAAGTGCAGGTTGCCATCGCCCGCGTGCCCGTAGGCGATGAGCTGCCCGTCGGGCACCGCGCTGCCGATCCAGGCGGCGGCGCGCGCCACGAACTGCGCCAGGCAGCTGACCGGCACGGAGATGTCGTGCTTGAGCCCGACGCCCTCGCGGCGCTGCGCCTCGGGGATGTTCTCGCGCATCTTCCACAGCGCGAGCCGCTCGCGCTCGCTTGCCGCGATGACCGCATCGAGCACCTCGCCCGCCTCGAGCGCGCTGCCGAGGACTTCCGCGAGCAGCTCCGCGAGCGGCTCGGCGGCGCGCGAGGCCGACAGCTCGCACAGCACGTACCAGGGGTAGGGCTTGGCGAACGGATCGCTCACCCCGGGGATGTGACGCACCGTGAGCTCGAGCGCGCCGCGCGGCACGAGCTCGAAGGAGCTCGCGCGCTCGCTGCTCGCCGCGCGCACCCGCGCCAGCAGCGCCACCGCGGCGGACACGTCCGGGACGGCGATGAGCGCGGTGGCGTGGGCCAGCTGGCGGGGAAAGAGCCTGAGGCTCGCGGCGGTGATGATCCCGAGCGTCCCCTCGGCGCCGAGGAACAGCGCCTTCACGTCGTAGCCGGTGTTGTCCTTGCGCAGGCCCGAGAGCCCCTCGAGCACCCGCCCGTCGGCGAGCACCACCTCCAGCCCGAGCACCAGGTCGCGCATCATCCCGTAGCGCAGCACGTTGGTGCCGCCGGCGTTGGTCGAGAGGTTCCCGCCGATCTGGCAGCTGCCTTCGGAACCGAGGCTCGAGCGGAAAGAAGCGCCCGGCCGCCTCGGCCGCGGCCTGCACCTGCGCCAGGCGGCAGCCGGCTTCCGCGATGAGTGAGTCGTTGGCGGCGTCGACCGCGCGGATGCGGTTCAGCCGCTCGAGCGCCACCACGACCTGCCCGCCGCTCTCATCCGGCGTGGCGCCCCCGCAATAGCTGGTGTTGCCGCCGTGGGGCACGACGCCGGCGCCGGCGGCGTTGCACAGCGCCAGCACCTGCGCGACTTCGCCGACGCTCGCCGGACGCACCACGGCCAGCGCGCGCCCGTGGTAGAGACGGCGGTGATCGCTCAGGTAGGGGGCGGTGGCGGCCTCATCGGCGAGGAAGCCCCCGGGGCCGAGGAGCGCGCGCAGCTGCTCGCGCAGCTCTGCGCCGCCTGCGGTCAAGCGATGTTCAGGGCCCGCAGCGCCGCGATGCGCTCATCGAGCGGCGGGTGACTCATGAAGAGGCGCTTGAGGCCGCCCGCGACCGGGCCCTCGGCGATGCCGAAGGCGGCGAACTGCTGCGAGGGCAGCGGCTCGTGCACGCGCTTGAGGTCCTCGAGCGCGGCGATCATGCGCGACTTGCCGGCCAGCTGCGCGCCGCCCTGGTCGGCACGGAACTCGCGCCGGCGCGAGAACCACATGACGATCAGGTTCGCGAGGATCCCGAACACCAGCTGCAGCACGATGACCGTGATGAAGTAGGCACCCCCGCCGCGCCCGTTCTCCGAGCGGCTGAGGAGCCCGGCGATCACGCGCGAGAGGAAGATGACGAAGGTGTTGACCACGCCCTGCAGCAGCGCGAGCGTCACCATGTCGCCGTTGGCGACGTGCGTCATCTCGTGCCCGAGCACCGCCTCGACCTCATCGCGACCCATGTTCTGCAGCAGCCCGGTGCTGACCGCGACCAGGGCGGCGTTGCGATTCCAGCCGGTGGCAAAGGCGTTCGGGTCGGGCTGCTGGAAGATGCCGACCTCCGGCATCGTCAGGCCCACGGTGCGCGCATGGTGCTCCACCACGCCGAGCAGCCAGCGCCCGGTCGCATCGGTGGTCTGCGGATCGATGACCTGTACGCCCATGGCGCGCTTGGCCAGGGTCTTCGACATCAACAGCGAGATGAACGAGCCGCCGAAGCCGAACAGGGCGGCAAAGACCAGCAGCCCCATGTAGCTCTGGCCGTGCGCGGCGAGCCAGGCGTCCAGCCCCGTGAGGCGCGCCACGACCGACAGCACCAGCACGACGGCGAGGTTGGTGAGGAGGAACAGGAAGATGCGTTTCATGGTCGAAGAGCCTGCTGTGGGCAAGGGGTGTTGTGCGGGCCGCCGGCAGGGGAGAACTCTACCGGTACGGCGTTACCCTCGCCAGCGTGGGGCCGCGGGGGTGTTTTTCAAGTCCTGAGCGCCTTCAGCCCGTGACGACCCCGAGCGCGTGCCCGACGAGGAAGCTGACCGCGCCGGCGCCGCCGCCGATGAGGACCATGCGCAGCGCGCTGTGCAGGGCGCCGCGCCCGGTAAAGAGCGACAGCCCGAGGCCGACGGCGAACAGGGTGAGGAGCGTGATCGCCGCGGAAAGGCTCACGGCGCGCAGGCCGGTGGCGCCGGCAAGGAACGGCAGCAGCGGCACCGCGGCCCCGACGGCGAAGGTCACGGCCGAGGCACTGGCGGCGCGCCAGGGGGAACCGAGGTCATCGGGATTGAGCCCGAGCTCCTCGCGCGCGAGCACGTCGAGGGCCTGCTGCGGGTTGGTCAGGAGCGAGCGGCTGACGGCGCGCGCCTGCTCGAGGTCGACGCCGCGCGCGTGGTAGATGAGCGCGAGTTCCTCGGCTTCCTCCTCGGGGTACTCGGCGAGTTCCTCGCGCTCGAGTGAGATCTGGTACTCGTACATCTCGCGCTGCGAGCGCACCGAGACATATTCGCCCGAGGCCATCGACAGCGCCCCGGCGAGCAGGCCCGCAGCCCCGGCGGTCAGCACGAAGGCGCTGTTGACGCCCGCGCCCGCCACCCCCAGCACCAGGCTCACGTTCGAGACCAGCCCGTCGTTCACGCCGAACACCGCCGCGCGCAGGCTCCCGCCGATCGCGCTGCGGTGGCGCGCGCCGACCTGCGCAGAGCGTGGTGGGCATGGGGTGCCCGGCCGGCGGCGGGGCGCTGTAGACGGACAGGCCGCGGACCTTCATGGCCGCGAGCACCATGCGCAGCGAGCGCGCCCCGAAGTGACGCAGCAGCCGGGCCACGATGCGCGCGCGCAGCGAGGGCGTGAAGCGGCGCGCGGGCGCGGGGCCGGCACCGCGGGCGGCGAGTGCGGCCCAGGTGTCGGCCTGCTCCTCGGCGGCCGCGGCGAGCTTCAGGAACAGGTCAGCCTTGGTGGCGTCGGGTTCGGCGGCCGCGACCTGCCGGTACAGCCACGCCGATTCCTTCTCGTGGTACCAGCTGTCAAGGCCGGAGGCGCTCAATACTCCTCGCGTTCCTTGTCGTCGTCCTCGTCCTCATCGTCGTCCCAGTCGTCGTCGTCGTCCTCGTCGTCTTCCTCGTCCCAGTCGTCGTCGTCCTCGTCGCTGTCATCCTCGTCATCGGACTCGGACCAGCCCTCGGGCTCGGCAATCTTGTCGAGGTCCATCTCGTGCCAGGTCTCCAGGTCAAGCTCCTCGATGTCGCCATCGAGATACTCGATCTCGACCAGTTCGGAGTCCTCGTCCACGGAAAGGACGCGGAATTGCTCTTCTTCTTCGAGGTTCTCGTACCACTGGCCGGCAACCGGCTCGTAATCTCTGCTCACCGCGAAAGCCACCTTAAGTTTGTCGTTAGCCGCCTGAAGTTAAGTGTAGGGGCTGCGCTGTCCTTGGGCAACGCGCGTCGAATGCGTATAGTTTTCCTCAACATGAACGCCCGCACACCCGACCCGGCACTGCCCCTGACGCAAGCACGACTCGTCGTGGTGAAGGTTGGGTCGGCGCTGCTGGTCGATGGCGACAGCGGGCGCATCAACCGCACCTGGCTCGAGACCCTGGTGGAAGACCTGCTGCGGCTGCGCAAGCGCGGGCAGAAAGTGATCCTCGTGTCCTCGGGCGCGATCGCGCTCGGGCGCCGGCGCCTGGGGCTGAAGGCCGGTACGCTGCGCCTGGAGGACAGCCAGGCCGCGGCCGCCGTCGGCCAGATCCGCCTCGCGCACGCCTACAAGGAATTGCTGGAGGCGAGCGAGGTCACCGTGGCGCAGGTGCTGCTGACGCTGGAGGACAGCGAGCGCCGCCGCCGCTACCTGAACGCGCGCGCCACGCTCGAGTCGCTCCTGGCGCTCGGGGCGCTGCCGGTCATCAACGAGAACGACACGGTGGCCACCGCCGAGATCCGCTACGGCGACAACGACCGCCTCGCTGCACGCGTGGCGCAGATGGCGAGCGCGGACTGCCTGGTGCTGCTGTCGGACGTCGCCGGGCTCTACAGCGCCGATCCCAACCAGGACCCCGGCGCGCGCCTCATCCGCGAGGTGCGCCACATCACCCCGGAGATCGAGGCGATGGCCGGCCGCGCCGCCTCGACGGTGGGCTCCGGCGGCATGCGCACCAAGATCCTCGCGGCGCGCATCGCGGTCGCCGCGGGCTGCCACATGTGTGTCGCCGCCGGCAAGCCGGCGCATCCGCTGCGGCGCATCGAGGAGGGGGCCGACTGCACCTGGTTCGTGCCCTCGGCGACACCGGCGGCCGCGCGCAAGCAGTGGATCGCAGGCACGCTGCGTCCCTCCGGCGCCCTCATCATCGATGACGGGGCGCTGCGCGCGCTCACCGAGGGCAGGAGCCTGCTGCCGGCGGGCATCACCGCGGCGCGCGGGCGCTTTGACCGCGGCGACACGGTGAGCGTCTTCACCGCGGACGGGCGCGAGGTGGCGCGCGGGATCGTGGCGTACTCGGATGCGGACGCCGCGCGCATCATGGGGCGGCGCTCGAGCGAGATCGCCGACCTCCTCGGGTTTCGCGGCCGTGACGAGATGATTCACCGCGATGACCTGGTGCTCATGCGCGCGGACGCGGGCGCACCACGGCGCGCGGCGCCCGAGCCGGCGCGCTGAAAGGGCCCGCGCATGGAACAGCAGACACTGAGCGCGCTGATGGAGCAGCTGGGCCGGCAGGCCGTGGCGGCCGCCGCGGTGCTTGCGCGTGCCGGCAGTGCGCAGAAGAACGCCGCGCTCACGGCGGCCGCGGCGGCGGTGCGCGCCGCCCAGGCGGCGATCCTCGCCGCCAACGCGCGCGATCTGGAGCTCGCCCGCGCGCGCCAGTTAGGCCACGCGCGCCTCGACCGGCTGCGCCTGGATGCCCCGCGCCTGGAGGCGATCGCCGCCGGGCTCGAGGCGGTGGCCGCGCTGCCGGACCCGATCGGCCGGGTGCTGGCGCAGTGGCAGCGCCCGAACGGGCTGCGCATCGAGCGCGTGGCGGTGCCGCTCGGGGTGATCGGCATCATCTACGAGAGCCGCCCCAACGTGACCGCGGATGCGGGGGCCCTGTGCCTGAAGTCCGGCAACGCGGTGATCCTGCGCGGCGGGTCCGACTGCGCGCACTCGAGCCGCGCCCTGCACGAGTGCCTCGCCGCCGGACTGGGGGCCGCGCAGCTGCCGCTCGCCTGCATCCAGCTCGTGCCGACGGCTGATCGCGCGGCCGTCGGCTACCTGCTCGCCGGCATGGCCGAGTACCTCGACGTGATCGTGCCGCGCGGCGGCAAGGCGCTCGTGCAGCGCGTGCAGCAGGAGGCGCGCGTGCCGGTCATCGGGCACCTGGAGGGCAACTGCCACGTGTACGTGGACCGCGACGCGGACGTGCGCATGGCGCGCGCCATCGCGCTCAACGCCAAGATGCGCCGCACCGGCATCTGCGGCGCCGCCGAGACGCTGCTGGTGGATGAGGCCTGCGCCGGCACGCACCTCGCGCCGATCGTGACGGACCTGCTGGAGGCCGGCTGCGAGGTGCGCGGCGATGCCACCGTACAGCGGGTCGACCCGCGCGTGCAGCCGGCGCGCGAGGAGGACTGGTACACCGAGTACCTCGATGCCATCATCGCCGCGCGCGTGGTCGCGGGGGTGGATGCGGCGATCGCGCACATCGCGCGCTACGGCTCGGCGCACACCGAGGCAATCGTCACCGACAACGCGGCGACCGCCGAGCGCTTCCTGCAGGAGGTCGACAGCGCCATCGTGCTGCACAACGCCTCCACGCAGTTCGCCGACGGCGCCGAGTTCGGCATGGGCGCGGAGATCGGCATCTCCACCGAGCGCTTCCATGCGCGCGGACCGGTGGGCGTGGAGCAGCTGACGAGCTACAAGTACGTGGTGCGCGGGGGCGGGCAGGTGCGCCGCTAGCGATGCGGGTCCGGGTGCGCGGGGGCGTGCACGGCGGCTTCAGTGGTGCCCGGCGCCGCGCAGCGCTGGCAGTTCACCCAGCCCGAGTCGCCGTTCACGTAGTGCTCCTTCTTCCAGATCGGCAGGCGGTGCTTGACCTCATCGATGATGTAGCGCGCCGCGCGGAACGCCTCATCGCGGTGCGGCGCGCTCACGCCCACCCAGACCGCGACCTCGCCGATGGCGAGGTCGCCGAGGCGGTGCTCGCAGGCTGCGCGCCTTACGCCAAAGCGCGCGCGGGCTTCCTCGAGGATGCGCGCGCCCTCGCGCAGCGCGAGGGCCTCGAAGGCCTCGTACTCCAGGTGCTCGACGCGGCGGCCCTCGTTCTCATCGCGCACCCAGCCCTCGAATGCGGCAAAGCCGCCGCAGCCGGGGTCGGCGAGCGCGCGCGCCAGGCGCGCGCCATCGATCGGGCTGCGCGTGAAGCGAAAGTCGGGCATGTCCCTAGCCACCCGCCACCGGCGGCAGGAACACGATGGCATCGCCCTCGGCGAGCGGCTGCCCCCAGTCGGCGAACTCGGCGTTGATCGCCACGCGCAGCAGCTCCGCCGGCAGCGTGAACGGATAGCGCCGCGCGAGCTCCGCGTACAGCTCCCGCGGCGTGCGCGCCGCGCTCTGCAGCTCTTCCTCGCGCCGCCCGGCCTGCTCGCGCAGCAGCGCGTAGTACTCGACCGTCAGCGTCCGCACCGTCATGGGCTCCTCCGGCGGCAGCGTGCCGCTGGCTGCGGCATATTCCGCGCGCGTGTTGATGTTGTCGAGCGCCCGCGGGTCGGGCTCCTCCACCAGGCGCGCCTCGATGCTGCGCAGGAAGCGGCGCGGGCAGTGCCGGCCGTGCGCGACGTGGCGCTCGAGCAGCGCGTGGCTGCGCGGCTCGTAGATCGCGCACAGTGGCTCCGGGAGGCCGTCGTGGCTCGAGCGATAGGCGGTGGCGATCCCGGCGGCATCGCGCGCCGCGATCAGGTGTGTGAGGGTGAGCGCATCGAGGAACGGCAGGTCGCACGCCAGCACGAGCCAGGCGGCTTCCGGGTGGCGCGCCTGCGCCGCGAGGATGCCGGCAATGGGGCCGACCTCCTCGAGCGCATCCTCGATCTGCGCAAAGCGCGCGCGCACCGGATCTGCCGTCTGGTCGCGGCGCACCGAGACGTAGGCGCGCGTCACCAGCGGCGTCAGCAGCGCCATCGCGCGCTCGAGCTGCGTGCAGCCCGCGTAGCGCAGCGCGGCCTTGTCCTCGCCCATGCGCGTGCTGCGACCGCCGGCGAGCACCAGGCCATACAGCGGGGCGGCCATCGGCCTAGCCTGCGCGCCGCCGGAAGGCGCGCCGGCCGCCGGACTTCTCGACCAGGCGCACGCCGGTGATGGTCAGCTCGTGCGACAGCGCCTTGCACATGTCGTAGAGGGTGAGCGCGGCGACGCTCGCCCCGGTGAGGGCTTCCATCTCGACGCCGGTGCGGTGATGCACGCTGACGCGGCAGCGCACCACGATCTCGTTGCGGCGGTGCTCGATCTCGACCTGGCACTGCTCGATCCCGAGCGGGTGGCAGAACGGGATGAGCTCGTGGGTGCGCTTGGCGGCCATGACGCCGGCGATGATGGCGGTGTCGAACACCGGTCCCTTCTTGGTGCGGTGGCCGCTGGCGCGCAGCGCCACCGACACCGCGCGCGGCAGCTGCAGGCGCGCCTCGGCGACCGCGGTGCGCAGCGTCACGTCCTTGGCGCCGACGTCCACCATCGTGGGCCGGTTGGCGGCATCCAGGTGCGTGAGCTTCGCGCGTGCCATCAGCCACCGATGTAGAACATTTCGACCTTGCGCTCCCCGTGCGCCTCGGGCGTGAGGCTGGCGCGCAGCTCGCTGTAGCGGTCGGCACGCCGCGTCCAGATGCCGCGGATCAGCTCCGCGAGCGCATCGTCGCTCGCGCCGCCGCGCAGCGCATCGCGCAGGCTCGCCCCCTGGGTGGCGAAGAGACAGGTGTACAGCACCCCGTCCGAGGACAGCCGCGCGCGCGAGCAGTCGCCGCAGAAGGGCTGCGACACCGAGGAGATGAAGCCGACCTCGCCGGCCCCGTCGGCGAAGGCGTAGCGCTCGGCGACCTCGCCGCGGTAGGCGGCCTTCAGCGCCGTCAGCGGCCAGCGCGCGCCGATGCGCGCGGCGAGCTCGCCCGAGGGCACGACCAGGTCCGAGCGCCAGTGATTGCGGTTGCCGACGTCCATGTACTCGATGAAGCGCACGATGACGCCGGTGCCGCGGAAGTGCTCGAGGAGGTCGAGCGCGGTGTGGTCGTTGATGCCGCGCTGGATCACGGCGTTCACCTTGATGGGCATGAGTTGCGCGCGGCGGGCGTGCTCGATGCCGTCGAGCACCTCGGCGACGCCGCCAAACCCGCCGCTCATGCGCGCGAACACCGCCTCATCGAGGCTGTCGAGGCTCACGGTCACGCGCTGCAGTCCCGCCGCCTTGAGCTCGCTCGCATAGCGCGCCAGCAGCACCCCGTTGGTGGTGAGCGCCACGTCCTCGATCCCGGCGATCGCGGTGAGATCGCCGATCAGCTCCGGCAGGTTCGCGCGCAGGAGCGGCTCGCCGCCGGTGAGGCGCAGCTTGCGCACCCCGAGCGGCACGAACAGGCGCACGAGCCGCACGATCTCATCGAACGACAGCCGCTCGTGCGAACCGAGGAAGCGGTACTGCTCGTGGAAGGTCTCCCGCGGCATGCAGTACGGGCAGCGGAAGTTGCAGCGGTCCATGACCGAGATGCGCAGGTCCCGCATCGGCCGCGCGAGGGTGTCGCGCGGGGCGGGCCGGCGGGTCAGGGGTACGATGACTTCGTTGGCGGGCATGGCTTTCAAAAGTATGAACAGCGACGGTGGCGCTTGGCTATCGGCCTTTCGGCACCCCGAAAGCCGGCCCCGGACGCCCGGAGGCGCGCCTGAAGGGGCTACGACCAGCGGTAGAAGCGCGTGACGTGGCCCTTGGGGTAGGTATGGGGGCCGGGGGGCAGTTCTACAAACCCCTCGGTGCCGGCGAGCGCGGTGAAGTCCCCGGACCCGTTGGTGGGGGCCGGCAGCGCCCAGCTGCGGCCCCAGTCATCCTGCGCGAGCCGCACCGGCAGGAAATGGGTGAGGGGCGCGGTCACGGTCACGGGCGCGCCGAGCGCGATGCGCTCGGCCGGGACGGCGCTGTGGCCGAGGCTCCCCAGCAGCGCCGGCAGCACGTAGCGGGTGAAGCACACGAGTGTCGAGACCGGGTTACCGGGGAGGCCGAAGACCGCCGCCCCCGCAGGTCCCACGCCGAACCACAGCGGCTTGCCCGGGCGCTGCGCCACCTTATGGAAGATCGTGCGCACGCCGAGCTCGGTGAGGATCTGCGGGACCAGGTCGAAGCGCCCGGCGGAGACCCCGCCGGAGAGCACCAGCACGTCGTGGGTGTCGAGGTGAAAGCGCAGCCGCGCGCGCAGCTCGTCCGGGTCATCGCGCAGGTGATCGTCCGCCACGCGCTGGAAGCCGTGCTCGCGCAGCGCACTCACGATGGCGTAGGCGTTGGAGCGGCGGATCTGGTGCGCGAGCACCGGCTCGCCCGGCTCCACCAGCTCGTTGCCGGTGGAGATGACGGCCAGCATCGGCTGGCTGCTCACGCGGATGCGCGCCATGCCGGCCGAGGCGGCGATCGCGACCTCCGGGGCGCGCAGCCTGACGCCGGCGCCGATGAGCAGCGTCCCCTGGCGCGTGTCACTGCCGCGGCGATGGATGTTGCGCCAGGGCTCGATGCGGGCCGTCGCGGCCAGCGTGGCCACCCCGTCGGCGACGCTGAGGTCCTCGACGGGCACCACGCAGTCGCAGCCCTGGGGCAGGACCGCCCCGGTCATCACCTCGATGCAGTTGCGCGTGCCGGAGAGCGTGAGGGGCGGGTCACCGGCGGCCTGCATCGCCTGCACGCGCAGCGTGCGCGGGCCGGCCGGCAGGGGCGTGGCGAGCGCGATGCCATCCATGGCCACGCGGTCAAACGGCGGCTGGTCACGCTCGGCGTAGATGTTCTCGCGCAGCACCGTGCCGGCGCACTGCGCGAGCGGCAGCGACTCGATCGGCAGACATTGCAGGTTCTGCCCGATCAGCAGATCCGCGTCGGCCGGTGTGAGCACTCAGCCCTTCTTGTCGGCCGTGCGCTGCTTGTAGACCTTCACCTGCTCGTTGAAGCGGTCGGCAACGCTCTGCAGCTGGTCGATGGCGGCGTTGTGCTTCTGCGCCTCCATCTTCTGCATCTCGGTCTTCTGCGCGGGCTTGAGCGCATCGCCCTTCGCGGCGATGGCCGCGTCGAGCTCCTTGTCGATGCAGTCGACGTAGGCCTTGATCGCCGTGTCGTACTCCTTGACGGTCTTCTGTCCGGCGACCATCTCCTCGAGGGTGGCAGTGCGGCCGTCCGGCAGGTTGGCGGGGGCGGCCGGATAGCTGCAGTCGGCGTAGGCGGTCCCCGCCGAGAGTGCCGCCGTGAACGCGAGCGCAAGGAGTGCCTTCATACGGGTAGATCCTGGAACTGATGAAAATGGGGGCGTTATCTTAAGAGGGCCCCGGCGGGGAGGCTACTTCAACTTGCGTGCCCTGCGGCGCGCGCGCCGCGCCGGCCGCGCCGGCGGGCAGCGGAAGCAGCCGCGGGCGTGATCGTTGACCACCCCGACCGCCTGCAGGAAGGCATACATGATGGTCGAGCCCACGAAGCGGAAGCCACGCTCAAGCAGATCTCGGGAGAGGCGGTCACTCAGCGGCGTGCGCGCCGGCACGCCATCGCGTCCGGGGCGGTTCACGAGCGGCTGGCCCCCGACATAGGACCACAGGTACCGGTCAAAGGAGCCGAATTCGCGCTGCACGGCGAGGAAGGCGCGGGCGTTGGTGACGGTGGACTCGATCTTGAGGCGGTTGCGCACGATGCCCGGGTTGCGCCGCAGCGCCGCCCGCCGCCGCGCGTCAAAGCGCGCCACCTTGCGGGGGTCGAAGTTGGCGAACGCGCGGCGGTAGCCGGCGCGCTTGTGCAGCACGGTCGACCAGGACAGGCCCGCCTGCGCCCCCTCCAGGATCAGCATCTCGAACAGCCGCCGGTCCGCGTGCACCGGCCGTCCCCACTCCTCGTCGTGGTAGCGCCGGTACTGCGGGTCATCGAGCGGCACCCAGCGGCAGCGGCCCCTGGCCTTGCCGGCGGGTGGGCGGGGGCGTGAGGGGACTTTGGCGCTCATGGTGCGATCCGCACGGATGGTGGGCGCTCGATCATCGCAGAGCCGGGGCGGCGCAGGCGAGCCGCGCCCGGGTGGCGGGAGGGCGAGGGCGGTGGGCGCGCCCGCAGCTACAATGCGCGTGCGCCCCTGAAGAAGTCCTCGGGTTGGCCTCGCGCCAAAGGGCGGTGGCCGTGCTGGGATTTCCAACACGGCATCCAAGCAGCATCCAGGAGAGGCCCCGTGTGACGCGACTGATGGTGATCCTCGCGGTGCTGGCGGCGCTGCTGCAGACGCTGCCGGCCAGGGCCCAGGGCGGGCCGCCGTTCCTGACCACCGATCCCGGCACGCCCGGCAACGGCAACTGGGAGATCAACGTCGGCGCGGCGGCGACGCGGGCAGCTGACACCTCGTACCAGCTGCCCCAGCTCGATGTGAACTTCGGCCTCGGCGCGCGCCTCCAGCTCAGTGCCGAGATCCCCTACGTGCTGCAGACGGTTCCGGGGACCCCGCAGCAGCAGGGCTGGGGCAATGCGTTGCTGGGCGTGAAGTGGCGCTTTCTCGATCAGGGTGGGGAGGGCTGGCAGCTCGCCGTGTTCCCGCAGCTCGAGACCTCCGGCTCAGCGCTCGCGCGGCGCAACGGCTTTGCAGTCGACGGACCGCGGCTGCTGCTGCCGCTCGAGGTGGCCCGGAGCCTGGGGCCGCTGCAGGTGAACCTCGAGGCCGGGCACTATCTGCCGCGCAACGGACCGCACGAGACGTTCGTCGGGCTCGTGATGGGGGGCTCGGTCGCGCCCCGGCTCGAGATCGATGGTGAGCTCTACGCGGACAAGGCCTCCGGGGAGCCGCCGAACGAAACCCTGCTCGATGCGGGCTTTCGTTACCACCTGCGGCCGGCCTTCATCCTGATGGGCATGGCCGGGCGCAGCATCAGCGGCGGTTCCGGTCCGCATACGCAGTTCACCGGGTACCTCGGCGTGCAGATCCTGCTGAGGGACTACGGCCGGCGGCTGTGGCAAGCGACCGAGTGAGCTGCCCCCGACGGGCGAGGAGCGCTTGCCGGTGCGCGCCGGACCTTCCGGCCGTCCGCGCCCCAGGCTCGGGTGGCGTCCCGGCTGAGGCAGCCTCACTTCAGCTCCCGCTGCATGATCAGCAGATCCAGCGCCACCGGCTCAGCGATGCCGAGCGCGGTCAGTGCCGCATGGGCCTGTCCCCGGTGATGGGTCTGGTGGTTGAAGAGATGGGCGAGGATCTCTCGCACCGGCTGTTGCTGCAGGGCGCCATTCAAGGTGCGGTACGCCCACAGCTTCTCGAGGTCGTGGTTCTCGAGGCCCTCGACGAACTGCAGGATTCTCTGGTCTTCGAGTTCACGCGCTGCCCGCAGCGCGGCGAACTCCTCGAAAATGATGGCGTTCAGGCGATCCGGGTGAGTACCCGCCCGCTCCAGCCTGTGCATCCAGATCCTGTCCGCGACGAGCAGGTGATTGAGCGTGCCGTGCAGGCTCGTGAAATAGACCCCGACCGGTCTCTTGAAGAGCTCCAGGGGCAGCGCCGCCGTCGCCTCGTAGAGCCGTGCATTGGCCCAGCGATTGTAGTGGGCCATCATCGTGAAGTGTTGTTTCATGGATGCAAGAGCGCTGCCGGAAGTCCGCTGAACGATGCCGCGGGCACACACTGTCCGTGCGGGCCTGGCACGCCTGGCGGCCCGGGTGTCACACGGGCCCCTGCCAGGGATTTCTCCCGCTGAGCGGTGACGCTGACGGGTGCGTCCCGGGCGCGCTCAGGCGGACAGCCCTGCCCAGAAGTCGAGTTCACGTACCACGAATTGAGCCACCGCCTCATCAATGGTGGCGTATGAGCGTTGCGAGGTCGGCTTGGTGAGCTGGCCGATCTCGCCGTCTCTGAGAACATACCAGCCCTGATCCGTGCGCTTATCTTCTGCATAGGCCAGCCATTGCTCCAGCAGCGATGGATGGGCCGCGAGAAGGGCGCGTACGTCTGCCGCATCGAAACTGGGACGGTATGCCGCGTAGCCCGTGTGCGCCAGCGCAGCTTCAAGGGATGTGGCACCTTCCCCGAGCGAGAGCTGCCGGGCGATCCGAAGGATTGCGATGAGCCTGAAGTCAGTCGTGGTCATGGCACCTCACCGTCTACCGATGAGCGGATGCACTCACGTGTCGCCGGGGCGCACGCATCACGGCCGCTCCAAGCGCTTGTCACGCCCCGGCACCTGGGTGGGGAACTCCAGGTACTGGGGCGCCTCACCACCAATGTGGTCCCATGGAGCCTTGGATCCTACGAAGATATGCATCTGCAGCTGCACGCCGGGGTCGCCGTCGATTCCGCCGAGCGTCACCCCGTGCACCTTTCCGTCATGCATCCCGCAGAGCGTGCTACCGCACCGGCGGCAAAAGCACAGGCCCCAGCCGGGCACCGATTCGTAGCAAGTCAGGTTGTTTTCGCCCGCCGTCCACGTGAACGATTCCGGTGCGATCTCTGCATAGGCGGAGCCCGAGCCACTGAAAGCCTTTCGACAGCGCGAGCAATGGCAGCTTCGTGCGGCCCGGAGCGGCGCGTCGATCTGGTATCGAACCTCACCGCAAAAGCAGCCCCCGGTCAGGTGCATGAGAGCTCCGGTGCGCGCGTAGGGCGCAGGTTATTGGCCATCGGCTTGCTCCTGGCGTTGGCTGGATGGCATTTGGATCCCATCCTCCGAGAAGAAAATATATCCCCGCGGGGCTCCGAGCAGCCGATGCCACCAGGACAGGATACCGATGGAGGCTACGGTCAGATACGGCTGGCCGCCACGGTTTGTGAATGCATAGGCGCCGGAATTCCAGTCCGACTTAACACGCGCTACGGCGCGTTCCTGCGCTTCGATGGAATCACGGGCGACTACCTGAACGAGCCGCAGGAACCGGACGGCGAAAGAGCTCTGGATAGGGACTGCAATGCCCTGGCCCTGAACGGTTACTTCGTATCTCGGCATATCCAGCCCGTCTTCCTTCGGAGCGGCGACTGCTGGTTTCTCAAGCGCGAGGTCATTTGACTATCCTGCATACATGACTTTTTAGCCGCTGTCGTTACACGGCAATAGCCGCCCATGTAATACGTCTTACCTCTGCACGTCTCGGAGCCGAACAGCAGCCTAACGTTGCGCTTGACTGGCCGGGTCGCTCCAGGCGCAGGATTAGACGCCTGCCCATCAGACTAGGTACGAGCGATCCACGATTACTCTCCACTTGCCGAGGAACTTCAGGAGCAGCAACTGGCCGAATGCATTCGAAGTGCCGACTGCAACCAGCATGGTTCCACGCGTAGGGGAAGATAGAACTTCCAGTTTCACGAAGTCGGCGCGCGCGCCTTCGGGTCGTTCAGAGTACGACTTTAGCGTGAGCGCGGGGTATCTGGGCTGAAGCTTCTCAAAAAGAAGCGGGCCGAGTGAGCTCTTCAGGTACACCACTGAGCCGCGCGGAAATCGGGACAAAGGCGTCTCTGCGACGACGACCAGTGCGTCCACCATGTCGTCCGCCATGATGACGCCTGGGGCTGTGCACAGTGCGATATACAGAGCGAGCGCTGCAGCAACCGCTCCTGCAATGAACGCGCCGGCAAGGGCTCCAACACGGACCATGAGTTCACCAGGCGTCTAACATCGCCCTGGAGCGCAGGCACGTGCGCTTGATACGCGACATGAGGGCAAGATAGCGCAGGACGGCCTCTTGGCGCTCGCGTCGTCTAACCGCTCCCGCATCACGGCCGCTCCGAGCGATTATGGGCGCGTAACTCCGCGGCATCACGGGCCGCGCGAACCGCTGGTTAGACGGCTGCTTCACTATACTGCCCTAGCGGCGTTTCCCTGGTTGTAAGGTGCTGACAGATCTCGTCAATCGCGGCGTACTCGCTTGAGAATCGTGAATGAAACGACTGGTACGCATCCAGACTTTCCCACCGATCGATTGTGACAAAGCGTCGTGGATTCGCGGAGTCTTGAAGTAGCAGCGTCTCAACGTAGCCGGGAGACTGGCGGAAGAGGGCCGCCCAAGTGCCGGCCGGCCCATAATGCTGTTTAAACTCTTCGATCCGGTCAGAGGCGACCAGGAACTCCCACACGTAGGCGTATCGAGGCGTCATAAAGGTGCTAGCGACGGATCTGGCGGAGCGACTTCTAGCGATCCGGTTGAGCGGCCGACCGCAGCCGCATCCTGCACGGCGAGCGCGCACACCTAATCGGGCGCGCTCGGCGGCGCCATACAACCCGCTTTCACGGGCTGCTGCAACCGGTGGTTAGGTTTTCCCCGCGAGTGGATCAGATCCAAATCGATTGTCTCCGGTCGTGCCCTTCAAGAAGCCGTTTTCTATCCAGGCCCAGATCTCTCCAACGACTGGAACCAAGTTGATCAATACCCACCATCCTGATTTGTTTCGATCGTGCCACCGCTTAATGGTCACCGCAAAAGCAGGCCAGACGATGGGTAAGAGCACCAATGCCCCGGGGCGATCGGTCGGATAGTGCTCGAAGCCGCCGTTGATCAGAGTTGCGGCGATGATGAAAGGCACTGTAAGTAGCACCATCAACCAGTACTGCTTGCGCCCGACGCGACCTTTGAACGAGAAGAGAAACTGGCGCCAGTTCATAGGGAAGAACCTAACGATGAGCTTGAGTGGCTGAGCACGTGGGCTTGATACGCAACAGGAGCGCAAGACAGCGCAGCGCGCTCATGCTGCGGCACTCGGAGTAGCCACAGGCCGCTCCAAGCGCTGGTTAGAAGCCCTGAAGTGCTGCCATAGCACATACGAAGTTCCCCAGCTCCACTGCCAAATATCTATAAGTGCGGGACTCCCGGCCCAAATATTCTTGAGTGCCCACGAGGGTATTATGTGCTGCACTCGTTACTTTAGAAAGGCTTAACAGTAGCGATCCCGCGACGATGGGAATCCGCCATGAGCGAGACAGCACCAGCAAGCGAAGCGACAATACCGAAGGCGTGAGAAGCACCAATGCAGAGGCAGCGACTACAGGAGAACTCTGAGCCGCGCGAAGTGCAATTTCGTGTATCTGTCACAGCCCGCTCGAAGCGCCTGTTAGACGGCCAGGCGTAGAGAGTAGAACCGAGTCCCGGGAAGGAATGCGTTTCCATAGGGTCCAATCTCAATGAACCCCAGTGTCTGATAGAGCGCCTGCGCCGAAACCATGCTCGCCAGAGTGTCGAGTCTTAGTTCCACGTATCCGCTCTGTCGAGCGATAAGAATGGCAGCTTCCACGAGGCGCTTACCCAGTCCGGAGCCGCGAACGGACGGCCGCACATACAGGCGCTTCATTTCCAATATGGATTCATCCAGCGAACGCAGTGCAACGCAGCCTGCTACTTCGCCGTTAACCTTGGCAAGAAGTAGATCGCCCCTCGGAGGCGCGTATTGCCCGGGTAAGGTGGCGACTTCTGCGCTAAATTGCTGGTATTCGAGATCGACGCCGATCGATGCCGCATATTCGTGAAAGAGCGCCACAACAGAGGCAAGATCTGCCTCCGCTCTGACTCGAATGATGTCGACGGGGGTCACCGTCATGGCCGTCTAACGTTCGCGCTCAGGCGCGCCTGGAGCGCAAGCCAGACCCAGAACTACGAGGCAATTTCATCGTACCCGCGGCCCAAGAATTCGATCAAACAGAACCCGTGCCCGAACGGATCAGCCATAACAGCAATGCGGCCCCAGCTATGGCTTTGTACGTCACCTTCGAGACTCGCGCCGGCGTTGCGTGCTTGAGTAAGGGCGGGTTGAAGATCCGGCACAACAAAATCCAGGTGAACTGGCGTCCAATGCCGAATGTACTCGCGACGCCCGAGGGCGTCTGGTGCAGGAAGCGTTCCCGAGCCTTTCTCTAGCAGATAGATCGCAATCGAGGCGCCCAAAAGCTCCACCGCCGAGTTACCGAAGCGGCGGCCGATGCGCAGCCCAAGAGCACAACAGTAGAAATCGCTGGCCCGTGCAAGGTCGTCGACGTCGATATTGGCAAGAACGGTGGGTGTCACGACAGTCGCTCCGTATAACGAGAGCGTTGAGCGGCCGCAGGAAATGGTCGGATCAGGGCCGCGGGCGCACACTGTCTTCCCGCGCCCGCGGCGCGTAACCACAAGCCGTTCACGGGTCCGAGAGCGTGCCCAATGCAGCTGGAGACACGGTGCTGAATCTCGTTTAGCTCGCGCAGCTGTTCAAACCGCATTCCTCTCCCGCACGCGGTCAGTTCATGAGCCAGCAATGTCAGGAAGCAAGCGCGCTCAGCCGCGCGAAGGGTCAGCAGCCACGCAACGTCAGAGTGCAGAGGAGCGTCCATGCCGTCACCTAGCGTTCGCATGCTGGCGCGCCGAGCGAAGCTCTGCGAGCGAGGGTACTCCGGTATGCGAAGCGATGACGGAGCTGCGCCTGGAGTGCCTCGTTAGAGGTCTGGCTCGCATCCTGTCACCCCGTGGGCCGCGCCTCGACGACAACAGCGTGCTGAGATGCTCGTTCCAAGTCAGCCTCGACAAGTGACTTGTCGCGGTTTAGCCGAATTTCGTGGTACGCAGCGTCCTGCGGAAACAACCCCAAGTAGTGTTTCAGTGCCTCACGAACCGCCGCAGGATCATTTTCGATCGGCGCGGCCCAATAGGAACCTTCCTTTCCGGCAATGCGTAATGAGACCGCGGCCCCACCACGCAGGTTTCGCCACCACAGGTTGTGCGGAGAGGTGAAGCACCGCACGGTATCTCCAACGCGAACGTACCGCACGGGCGTAGTGAAGCGCCGGCCGCTCTTCCTACCGGTAAAGGTAATGAGCATCAGGCTCTTACTCTGGACGAAGTGAAACGGCGAGCGCAGCAGAGAGCGCATCATTGGGTTGATGATAAGAAAGAGCGGTTCGGGAAGTCGCATACAGTGACTCCAGAGCCTCTAACGTCGCACCTGGGCGGCAGGGCACATGGATCTGCTATGTGCCATGAGGGCAAGATAGCGCAGCGCACTCATGGCGCGTAGCTGCAGTGCATCACGGGCCGCTCCAAGTAATGTTGGGCGTCGAACTAGATTTATTCATACCAAATTTCAATTTCATAGCCGTCAGGGTCACGAACAAATGCGTACGGGAACCCTGGACGGAATGAGCCCTGCGACACCAGCGTGCCACCAGCAGCTTTAACAGTGGCGACCGCGGCGTCGATGTGCTCGGGTCGAGTAAGACGAAAGCCAAAATGGATAATGCCTCCGGGCACACCGGCGTTGGCGGGGCGTTTCTCAAATGCAATGACGTCGTGTGGCCCCGGACCCAAGACCTGAACGGAGTGCTCATCGCGAAAATACTCGCGTACCCCAAATACCGTGCGGTAGAAGGTCAGGGAACGATCGGGATCGACAACGGAGAGAGCGATGTGGCTGAGACCATGCGTCTTAATCATGGCACTGTCCTCACAATTCGACGCCTAACGGAGAAGTTGAGGGGCCGCCCAGAAGCGCCCACCAAGCGCCGCGGGCGCACACTGTCTTCCCGCGCCCGCGGCGCGTAACCACCCACCGTTCACGGACCCCTCCAACGATTGTTAGGGGTCAGCGACCGCCCCAGCAACATTGACAGCCACAACACAAGCGGTACGCTCAATATCGCACCTGCTACCGTGGCAGCGATGGTATTGGTAAAGCGTGCGGCCGTTAGAAAGTACTGCGGCGGCAGGTGCGCGAAGTATCCCCAGAAGAGGTAATGGCCTAGCGCGGCCATGACCGCACAGACGCCAACGCACGCTAAGAACCCAATTATTACGAACCCAGCCCTCGAGCGGAGGTGCTTCCAACGGAGTACGGTTACCGAGGTTGTCAGTACCAGCGGCCAAAGGAGCGCAATGGCGGCGGCGATGTGCTCGGCCCTCATGGGAGCGATTCTACTTGCGACATTCGAGCTGACACCTAACGATCCGGTTGAGCGGCCGTGCACAGCCGCCCGTGCTTATCATTGGTGCGGGCAAAATCCCACAGGGCTTTCAGAGGTAGCGCGCCGCCGCAACAAAGGCACTGAGGTTCCTGTAAGAGCGACATCTAACGTCGCGCTTGAGCGGCCGGCTGATGCAGCCAGTTAAGCGCCGCGAGCGCACAATTTCTTAGCGCTCGCGGCGATACGGATTTGGCTTCACGGGCCGCTCCAAGCGTTGGTTAGATTCCGAACTCAATCGCTAAAGCAGCTCTTGAAGCTGCTCCCGTGTGAGTTTCACATCCCGAAGAATTGAAGCCAGGAGGCCGCGACCGATGGATTCGCCGCTGTGTACTGGTACGACGGTGACGCGACCGTCGGTATGGCGCAAGAAGTGGTGACTGCCCTTGGTGCGAACTACGGCGAATCCGCCGCGGCGAAGCGCCGCGATAAGTTCTCTCCCCGAAACGGTTCCGTATGAGGTCAAGCCCCAACCGTGACCCGCTGCACCCCTACGAAGTCCAGCTGCTCAGAAGGAACGCCCTGGACCTCAAGACAGAGCTCAATCGCCTCCCTGATACGAGACATAAGCTCGTCGAGTGATCGCGCCTGAGTGTGACAGCCGGGGAGCGCGGGGACGCTGGCGACAAAATAGCCGTCCGCGTCCTTTTCTACAACAACGTCAAATTCACGAGCCATGTAGCGCCTCCGTGGCTGATTGTACTCGCTTCGAGAATAGTGCCAAAACGAGCACCCTTCGGAATCTAACGTCGCGCTTGAGCGGCCGGGGACCAACCGCATCCACGCGCTGTGCGCGCAAAATAATCCCGGCGCGCACAGCGCGCCACTCTAGCCGTCACAGGCCGCTCCAAGCGTTGGTTAGGGGGTATAGATATATCCCGCGGAAATAAACAATTGATGCACGCCTCGTAGAAATGTCCGAGTTTGACCCTTCACTGCCGTTCGCCACCGGCCGCTTCGGCGAAGGCTAGATTGCGAAGTACCAATAATAGATGTTGCCCTTCGAATCCATTCCCAAACCCCGAGGTACGTCGGGGAGCTTGGCCATGACCCAATGCACCCCTCCTCCAGAGGGGGAAGTTGTCATGCTCAGCTAATCCGGCAGATTGGAACGCAGAGCGCGTAGGATGTAAGGCCTACCGCTAAAACTCACGTCGCTAAGATCGTTACTGAATGACACCTGCGGGATAAGACACATTCTCAAACATTCCGGGATCAGACATTGCTCCGAATATCTGACCTGAGACGTTCATGAACACAAGGCCAGACGCGACCACCACTGTGCTGGGGTTGAAGACACCGATACCATTGACCGCATCGTAGGCCTGAGTGCATGTCAGGATGTAAATCCCGAGTGCTGGAACATCAGAATTAATGGTCCCGCTGTTCAGACAATTACCGAGTCCGCCGTAGCCGACCGCTGATACAGGGTAAGGGTTTCCCCACCCAGCATAATGTGGATAGCTGGGTTCTCCACCGGATACCAAGGTGTTCCAGGATGCCTGAGCAGTAGAGAGGCTGGTAACTGGTTGGGTTCCAGACGAGGGCAGATAAGTGTAAGTCCAACTCTGATTGTTGGTCTTATCGGTGAAGGCTATGGTTCCCGCACCGCTGTTAACCGTTAATGTAACGTTGGCAGTCGGCTGAAAACCGTTCGCACCTTGGCCAGCACAGCTCTCACACGTCGCTTGCGCTGGAAAGTTGGCGACAACTGTGCCACTTGCAGTAGTTCCGCTTATCTGAACCGCGCCGTTATATCCAAACCAGGCGCCGTTTTGCAGTCCGAAAGCAGTTAGGTTGCCGGCGTTGTCCATGATTAGGACAGCCTGATTACCCCCCACGGGGCCGTAATTCCAGACGCCGGCAAACCCTTGCGTATTAGCCGGCGCCAAAACGGCGACGCCGCTCGGCTGAGCGCCCGTCGGGAATGGCCCTCCGGCGACTGGCGTCAGTGCGCCAGATCCGGAATTAATGCTAAAGCCGTACACGTTGCCGTCAGTGACGTAAAGGAACGCTCCGCTCAGATCTACGTGGACCGCGTACGCTGCACGTGCTGCTCCGGCTAGAAACGGGCTCCCCATTACTCCGGTCAGGGCGCCCGTGCTGGAATTGATCGTATAGGCGGAGACCGTATCGTCGTCATAGTTAGTCGCGTACAGAAATGTCCCGGCAGGATTTAAGGCGACGGAATATGTTTTGGATCCGGCGGCGAATGGGCTGCCCGTCACTGCCGTGAGCGCCCCTGTGCCGGCATTTATGGCGTAGGCCGAAACGTTCCCTGGTGCCGGGCTTCCGTTATTTGATCCGCTTACAGCGGCATACAGAAACGCTCCATTCGGATGGATCGCGAGCGACTCGACACCGGTGCCGGCTGGGAACGGACTGCCAGCAAGCGGTGTCAGCGCTCCAGTCGTGCCATTCAGCGTATAGCCCGAAATGGTGTTCGCCCCGTAGTTTGCGACGTAAAGAAACTGCCCGTTGGGAGCGATCGCGATGTATTCAGGATTCGGCCCGGCAGCAAACGGACTCCCAGTTATTGGGGTAAGTACCCCCGTAGCCGGATTGATTGCGTACGCGGAAACGCTGTCTGAACCCGATCCGCCATTTGCGACGTAGAGAAATTGACTATTCGGATCGACTGACATCCCCAATGGGCGGGTTCCGGTGGCAACCGGACTGCCGGATATCGCTGACAGCCCGCCGTTAGTGCCATCGGCCGCAAACCCGGTAACGGTGTTTGCGGAAGCGCTTGACGCGTAGAGAAATTTGCCATTAGGCGTTAGAGCGAGCTCAAACGTCGGCACGCCCGTGGCGACCGGACTAGACGAGAGTTGCAAGAGTGCCCCGCCTGTAGCGCGAATCGCGTAGGCCGAAAGGCCGGCAATCGAGCCGCTTGCAATCGCTGCATTGGCCACATAAGCGAAACCGGATACTGGGGCGCAAACGACGGTCACATTGCTGACCGGCGCGCTCTTAACTGTCCCCGCAGCACTCGCCACATCGCAGAACACGTTCGCGCCCGTCGGTTGCGCAGTTACGGAAACGGCGTACTGTGCGCCGCTCGGGACAGTCGAAGGGAAGGTGAACGCGCCGTTCGCGGAGACCGGCAAGTTGGAGCCACCGTTGAGGCTTAGGGCGAGGCCGGCTCCGCTCAGTCCGGATACGGTGCCGCCCACGGTATAGGAATTCGTCGTGCACGCAACATTGAGATCCGTGATAGCGCTTCCGCCAACAGTTCCAGAGGCAGGCGCTTGGAACGCGCAGGTCTGACTGGGGTTGGTTGGCTGAGCAGCGAATCCGAAGCTGTAATGCGAGCCGCTTTTTGCGAACGTGTACGTAAACGTCGTTAACGACGGCCCGGGTACAGGCAAGTTCGCGCCACCGTTGTTCAGATATAACAAGCCCCGAACCAGCAAGGCCTTGTACCTGGCCACCCACTGCGTACGTATTAGTAACGCAAGAAACTGTGACGTTCGATATGTTACTTGCGCCGACAGTGCCGCTTCCGTTGGCCACGGTGCACGTTTGCCAGGGATTGGCGGGCTGCGTGGCGACCGCAACGTGGTAGGTAGTGCCGGCGGAGATGCCGCTCGCGATGGAGACAACGCTATTGCTGGACACAGGGACGTTTCCGCCGCTGTTGTTGGTCAGGACGAGGCCAGACCCGACAGCCCAGATACTTTTGCTGATACCGTGTACGTCGGATCTGACTCCGCCACCGCCGCTGCCCCCACCGCAGGCTGACAGGACCAGCAGTCGGAGGCCCAAAGTCGTAAGCCGCAGCGCTCTCATGATGTGGAGTTTCCCATGAAGCCCGCAAACGGAGGACAGGGCACTTTTCGACTACACCAAGTAACGCTGTCACACGGTGTTGGCTGGATCACAAATCATGTGGTTCTGGGCGTCGCGCCCGGTGGGACTGTGTGGCCGATCACACATGGACAATGCAGGGATAGGCGGCGACGTCACGCAGCCGATCACCGCTCGTACGGTGAACTCCACTACAATCACCTTTGCAGTAACGACATCCTAAAGAACCTTTCGAGGCTTCAAGGGATGCCTCCCCATTAGCAACCGGCTTGGAGTAAGGGGTCGCGCAATCAGCGCTTTGCGGCGGCGAATTAGCGTGACTCAACTCGGCTTTTGGAGCGGCGGTTCCCAGCCGAATTGCCCGCGATCAATCAGCTATGACTCAGATCGACCCGCTGCAGTCCCTCGTGACCGGCTGCTTCCGGGAAGCCAATCACGGTGCCGTCCTCCGCGACCGGCTGCGCTCGCGCAGGTCGATGCGTGCCGCATGCACAACTTGGGGCGACACACGCCGCTGTTCACACTAAGGTTCGACGCAGTTCGTCGTCCCGCGGTACTAACCGCCATGCGTTGCAAAAATGGCGGTTATAACCGCAAGCGTCCAATAGAACCTTGCACAGGCTGTCGATCCGCGGAAGCGCCAGAAAGAACTAGCGGGCTCTAGCAACTCAAGTATATCGCCCATGCCTCGGCGGATCGGTCTCGTACCGCGAGATGCTTAGCATTCCGCCCTTTGTTACGAGATCGACCGGGTAGCGAATCTCGCACAAGCGTGATCCGGCCACCCTGAGCACCGAGTCCGCCGGGAGGCGTCCTCGCCCAAACTGCCACTCGACTAACGACGACTCAACGGGGTTGTTTGGAGTTGCCCCGTTTCCGTGGACAGTTTTCCGTCTTAGATCTGTGATCTCGTCTTCGACATCGATCATACCCCCGAAGGGCAGTCTGCCGCCGCAGGCGGCAGAAGCTCTTCGGTTCATGCAGCTGAACGTTCATGGGCGCGCTCGTAGTTCACCGGCGAGCGATACCCGAGCGAGGAGTGACGGCGATGCGGGTTGTACCAGCCTTCGATCCACTCAAACACCGCCATCTTCGCCTCGGCCTGGCTCTTGAAGCGCCGCCGGTTGAGCAGCTCGCGCTCGAGCGTGGCGAAGAAGCTCTCCGCCATCGCGTTGTCGTAGGCATCCCCGACCGAGCCCATCGAGGGCATGACGCCGGCTTCCTGGCAGCGCTTGCCGAAGGCATAGCTGGTGTACTGGCAGCCCTGATCCGAGTGATGGATCACCGCCGCAGGCCGCCGCTGCGTGATCGCCATGTTCAGCGCCGCGAGGATCAGCTCGGTGCGCAGATGCGTCTCCATCGCCCAGCCCACGATCCGTCGCGAGTACACGTCCAGCACCATCGCCAGGTACAGGAACCCGGACCAGGTCGGGATGTAGGTGATGTCCGCGACCCACAGCCGATCCGGGCCGTCGGCGTAGAACTTGCCGCTCCACCAGATCCACGGCGCGTTCGGGCCTGCGGATCCGCTGAGCGTCGTGACCACGAACTTGCGCAGCGTCGCGCCGCGCAAGCCCGCCGCAGCGCATCAGCCGCGCCACGCGCTTGCGGCCCACGCGGATCCCATGATCGTCGGCGAGCTCCGCGTGGATCTTCGGCGAGCCGTAGACCCCGTTCGAACGCGCGATGGATCGCTTCGATCTTGCCCGTCAGCGCCAGGTCCGCTCGCCTGCGCGCGCACATCGGCCGGTCCAGCCACGCGTAGAACCCGCTCCTCGAAACTTTGAGCAGCCGGCACATCATCCCGACCGGATGGGTGGCCTGGTTCACCTTCACGAACCCGAAGAGCGCTTCGAGGGACCGCTCTCCGTGGCGAACCAGGCCGCGGCTTTTGAGAGGATCTCCCGCTCTTCCTTGAGCTTGCGGTTCTCGCGCCGCAGCCGGGTCAGCTCCTCGCGCTCCGCGCTCGTTAAGCCCCCGTCGCCCTTGCCCGCATCCCGCGGCGTCCTGCTTGACCCACAGCGCGATCGTCCAGGCCGTCGGCCCGAACTCCTCGGGAGAGCGCAGCGGGCGTTCGCCCGCTGCGCACCAAATCGACCATCTGTCGCTTAAACTCCGGCGTGTACCGGACGCTCTTGTCTGCCATCGTGAACCCCTCCAAACCTTACGTTGAGGTGTCCACGAAACCGGGTCAACTCCAAGCCTGTGTTTCCTACACGATTGAAATTGGGAGAGCCTTTCAAGGGCGTTTGCACCTCAAGGACCGCAACTTGTGTCGAAAAGTCGGCGCTTAACGAAATCACTGCCGTGACCCGGCCGACTAAGACGTAGTGTGCCTCTCGGATCATAGAGTGGACCCACGTTACTAAGTCGCCCTGGTCTGGGTCAGAACAGTTAGACGCCCCCAGGGCTTGCGACGAAATCAAGAGAACCAGCGGCGCAAATGCGTTTGCAGTGCGTGTCATGCGCAACCTAACGTTCGCGCTCAGGCGCGCCGAGCGAGTTCCTCGAGCGAGGGTACCCCGGCATGCGAAGCGAATGCCGGGGCGACAGCCTGGAGCGCTTGGTAAGACCGCATGGTGCCGTCTCAAGCTCGTTTCAGTCTCATAGCAACTGGAGAACGTTACACGCGCAGCTCGCCCGCAGCGCCTCCCGGTGGTCCTCAGCCAGGCGGAAGTGCGCGCTTTGCTCGCCTCGCTCGAGGGCACGCCGTGGCTGGTCGCAAATCTTCTCTACGGCAGTGGCCTGCGGCTCCTGGAAGCCTTACGGCTGCGGGTGAAGGATCTCGCTCTCGATCGTGGCGAGTTGATCATTCGCGAGGCAAAAGGCGGCAAGGACCGGGTGACAATGCTGCCAGCGGCGCTGATCATTCCGATCCGCGGACACCTGGTCAGATTGCGTGCCTGGTTCGAGGAGCAGCGTAAGCGCAGGATGCCGGGTGTATCGCTCCCGCAGGCCCTCAGCCGCAAGTATCCGGCTGCCAGCACGCAATGGAACTGGCAATACGTGTTCCCGTCGAGCAGCCTGGGCCGTGATCCTTACACCGGCCGGCCGGTCCGCCAGCATCTGCACGAGAAGACGGTGCAACGGGCCATGCAGCTCGCAGTGCGCAAGGCCGGCCTCTCGCAGCCGGCCAGTTGCCACACCCTGCGTCACTGCTTCGCGACGCACCTGCTTCAGGCCGGGTACGACATCCGCACCGTGCAGGAGCTGCTGGGACACGCCGACGTAAAAACCACCATGATCTACACGCACGTGATGGGAAAAGGTGCGAAGGGCGTGCGCAGCCCGCTCGACCGTCAGGGCGGAAGCCTCGCCGAGTGAGCCTTCGGCGCGATGCGAGCAGGTCGCGATGTGCGCGCCCGGAGAGATTCGAACTCCCGACCCTCAGGTTCGAAGCCTGATGCTCTATCCAACTGAGCTACGGGCGCGAGCCGCGGATTCTACTGAGATTCCGCGCGCCGGTAACGGCCCATTGGCGCAGCGCCCGGGAGGCGCGGCACAATGATGGCCTCATCACCCCAGGGGTTGCGTGCATGCTCTTTGATCTTTCGGGAAAGGTGGCCCTGATCACCGGCTCCAGCCGCGGCATCGGCAAGGCCATCGCGCAGCAGATGGCGGCGCACGGCGCCAGGGTGGTGATCTCCAGCCGCAAGGCCGACAGCTGCGAGGCGGTCGCGGCCGAGATCAACGCAAGCGGAGGCACCGCCTTCGCCCGCGCCTGTCACGTGGGCCACAAGGCGGAGCTGCAGGCACTGGTCGATGCGACCCTGAGCCAGTGGGGGCAGATCGACGTCGTCGTGGGCAATGCCGCGGCCAACCCCAGTTTCGGGCCCTCGATCGAGACCCCCGACGAGGTGTGGCAGAAGATCATCCACACGAATGTGCTCAGCAACGTGTGGTTGTGCAACATGACGCTGCCGGCCATGGCGGCGCGCCGCGAGGGCGCGGTGATCATTGTCTCCTCGGTCGGCGGCCTGCTGGGCAGCGCGCACCTCGGCGCCTACTGCATCTCCAAGGCTGCCGACATGCAGCTGGCGCGCAACCTGGCCGTTGAATGGGGTCCCCACAACATCCGTGTCAACTGCATCGCGCCCGGGATCATCCGCACCCACTTCTCGCGCGCGCTGTGGGCGGATCCGGAGCGCGCCGAGACCTTCGCGCGCCATACCCCGCTGCGCCGCCTCGGCGAGCCGGACGACGTGGCGGGCGTCGCGCTCATGCTCGCCTCGCGCGCCGGCGCCTTCATCACCGGTCAGACCCTGGTCGTGGACGGAGGCGGCATCATCGGCGGGGGCGAGCCGCTCATGTAGCGCGGGCGCGACCGGTGCGGCGGCGCAGCGACGCGTAGCCCACGCCCAGCAGCGCGAACCAGAAGGGCGCAACGAACAAGGCAACGCGCGTGTCCTTGTCGAGCCACAGCAGCGCCGTCACGGCCACGAGGAACGCGAGCACTGCCCAGTTGGCAAAGGGCGCACCGGGCATGCGAAAAGGCGCTGCCGCCACACGACCCGCCCGTACTGCCTGGCGGTAGTTGCGGTGCGATACCAGGATGATCCCCCACGTCCACAGCGTGCCGATGAGGGCGATGCTCGTGACATAGGTGAACACCTCCTTGGGCACGAGGTAGTTGAGCGCCACTCCGAGCAGCATGACGGCCGCAGAGGCGTGGATGCCGGCCGCGGGCACCTGCTGCGCGTTCAGCCGCGCAAATGCCCGCGGCCCCTGGCCACGCTGCGCGAGCGACCACAGCATGCGCCCGGTGCTGAACAGACCGCTGTTGCAGGAGGAGGCGGCGGCAGTGATCACTACCGCGGTGATGAGGCTCGCGGCGGCCGGCACCTGCAGCTTCTCGAACACGAACACGAAGGGACTGACGTCCGGGCTGAGCTCGTTCCACGGCACGACCGACATGATCACCAACAGCGCACCGAGGTAGAAGATCAGGATCCTGAGGATGATGCCGTTGGTGGCGCGCGGCAGCACGACCTGGGGGTTCTCGGCTTCCCCGGCCGTGACGCCGATGAGCTCGACCCCCGAGTAGGCGAACATCACGATCTGCAGCGTCAGCAGCACCCCGACGATCCCGTAGGGCATGAAGCCGCCGTGGCTGTGCAGGTTGGCGAAGCCCGCCGTGGCACCCAGCGCGCCGATGCGAAAGAAGATCACCGCGAGCCCGGCGAGGATGAGCGCCAGGATGGTCACGACCTTGATCAGGGCGAACCAGAACTCGAGTTCCCCGAAGACGCGCACCGCGAGGAGGTTCGCGCCGTAGAGCAGCGCGAGCGCTACGAGCGGGGGCAGCCACTGGGGCATGTCGGGCAGCCAGTAGCGCACGTAGATGCCGATCGCGGTGAGCTCGGCCATGGCGGTGACCACCCACATGAACCAGTACGACCAGCCGGTGACGAAGCCGGCGAACGGACCGCAGAACTCCTCGGCGTAGGTGGCAAAGGAGCCGGCGACCGGTCGGTAGGTGAGCAGCTCCCCGAGCGCGCGCATGATGAAGAAGATCGCGAGGCCGCCGAGCAGGTAGGCGAGCAGCAGCCCGGGGCCGGCCTTGTGGATCGCCCCGGCGGAGCCGAGGAACAGTCCCACGCCGATGGTGCCGCCGATGGCGATCAGCTGGATGTGCCGGCTGCGCAGGTTGCGCGCAAGGCCGCTCGGCTCGGGTGTCGTGGCTGGCATGGGTCGGGTTGCCTTCTGGTTGGGAGGGGAGTCAGGCGCCCGGCGGCCCGAGGAGCGCGTAGCGGCGCCCCTGCGGCAGCTCGTAGCGTTGTACGAGGCGCGCCGCGCCTGCGTCGATGAGCGCGCCGGCGGTGCCATCCCCCGGTGCGGGGAAGGTGTGCCAGCGCGACAGCCAGCGCGCGAGGTCGCCCGCGGCGTGTCCGGGCAGCAGCACCAGGATGCGTGCCTGCGCACCGCCGGCGGCGAACCAGCGCTGCACGCCGGACCGGTCGTCCGTCGTGAGCACGCTGTAGGAGCCGCTGAAGCCGTGATCGATCATCGCCAGCGTCGTCTCATCGGGCGCCAGCAGTGCCAAGGGCTGCGCCCGCGTGTCGGAGCGGATCTCACGCGCAAGCGCGCCCAGGTCCTGCCAGCGATCGATTACGGGGAAGGCCACGAGCGCGCTCAGGCACACGGCGGCCGCGTAGGCGGCGTACGTCAGGGTGAGCGACTCGGCCACTTCACCGCGCGCGCGCGCGCGAGACGCGCGTCGCAGCGCGGAGCCCCCGAGCAGCAGGATGCCGCCCGCGGCTGCGAGTGCTGCACTCCGGGACGCGGCCCCGGAGAGCGCCAGCACGGCGAGTGCGGCGAGGAGCGCGGCGCCCAGCAGCACGACCAGCCAGGTCGTCCCGGCCAGGCACAGCGCATCCAGGCGCTTCGGGGCGCGTTGCGCCGCCTGCGACCACAGCGCAGCGAGCACGGCCAGGCCGAGCAGCGCCGGCGCCGCATAGATATCGCGCGCGGTCGCCGCGAGCGACAGCAGCACGAGCAGCGGCAGGCTCGAGGCGAGCGCGAAGCGCCAGGCGGTCGCGTCGCCGCCCGGTGCACGCAGCTGCCGCCAGGCGCGTGCCAGAGCAGCCGCCACGATGAGCGTCCAGGGCAGCAGGTACAGCGGCAGTTCGAGGAAGTATTTCCCCGGCGCGTTGCGGTGGCCGCGCGCGTAGTCGAGCGCCGGCGGCGCATCGATGTGCGCGAAGCGCCCGGCGAGGTTGTTCCAGAACAGCGTGCGCAGTGCCCCCGCGCCCCCGGGGGCCCGCGCCACGCTCAGTACCCAGGGCGCGATCAGCAGCGCCTGCAGCGCGAAGCCCGCGTACAGCTCCGCGCGGCGCAGTTCCGCCCAGCGCCGCTCCCACACGATGAGGGTCCCCAGGGCCAGTGCCGGTACGAGCCACCCCGGGGCGCTCTTGGCCATGAAGCCGATCGCGCCGCCGGCGTGCATGAGCGTGTAGCCGAGGAGCTTCTCGCGCCCCGGGGGTGCGGTGTAGCCGCGCCACACCCCGAGCAGCGCCAGCGCGTTGCCGGCCAGGAGGCACGCATCGGGGGCGAGCCAGCTTTCCACCCGAAACGCGGTCAGTGCGCTGCCGGCCACGAGCGCCGCCACGAGCGCCTGCGGCGTGTCGAGCTGCATCGCCAGCGCCAGGGCGCCGATGGCGAGCGCCGTGACGAGCGCATACAGCAGGTTGGCCGCGCGCGCGCCGCCGGCGCAGTCGCCGAACGCGCGGATGCCGGCCGCCGAGATCCAGTAGCTGAGCGGGGGCTTTTCGAGGAACGGCACGCCGGCAAGCTGCGGCAGCGTGCGATCGCTCTGCTGGCTCATGCGCCAGGCGATGTCGGCCTCGCGCGGTTCATCCGGCGTCCACAGTGCGCGCCCGAAGATGCCGATCAGCCACAGCGGCGCGAGCGCCACGACGATGAGGAGCGCGAGCCGGCGCCGCGCGGGGGCAGCGCCGGGCGCGACGCTCAGACGACCCCCGCGGCAGCGGCGGACTGCGGCACGGCGCGCGCGCGCTGCTCGAGCCAGCGCTCCAGGGGCGCGGTATCGGTATTCAGCAGGTGCAACCCGAGCTTGGTGCGGCGCCAGAGGATGTCCTCGGCCGCGAGCGCGAACTCCTCGTTGCACAGGTACTCGAGCTCGCGCTCGTAGAGCTGCGGCAGGATCTCCGCCCCGAGGTCCTTCAGTTTCGTGGCCGGCCCGAGCACACGCTCGAGGCGCGTGCCGTAGGCGTGCGCGTAGCGGCGCCGCAGCGGCCCCGGCAGCCAGCGGTAACGCCGCTCGAGCGCGCGCAGGAACGCCCCGAAGCTGCCCCCGGGCATATCGCCGCCGGGCAGCACGGCCGTGGCGGTCCAGGGCGGGGCGCGCGTGCCGAGGAGGCCGGCGAGCAGGTTGACGGCGTCCTCGGAGAGCTTGCGGTAGGTGGTGATCTTGCCGCCGAAGACGGACAGGAGCGGGGCCGGCGCGCGGTCGAGCTCGAGCGCGTAATCGCGGGTCACGCTCATCGGGTCGCTCGACTCATCCTGCAGCAGCGGGCGTACGCCGGAGTAACTCCACACCACGTCGGCGGGCGCAAGCTGCTGCCTGAAGTAGCGGTTGGCGAGCGCGCACAGGTAGCCGATCTCGTCCGCATCGATGCGCACGGCGGCCGGGTCGGCGTGATAGTCGACGTCGGTCGTGCCGAGGAGCGTGAACTCGTGCTCGTAGGGGATGGCGAAGACGATGCGCCGGTCCTCGTTCTGGAAGATGTAGGCGAAGCGATGGTCGAACAGGCGCGGCACCACGATGTGGCTGCCCTTCACCAGGCGCACCTGGTGCGCGGCGCGCACCGGCGTCGCCCGCCCGACGAACTCACTCACCCACGGGCCGGTCGCATTCACCACCGCGCGCGCCGTGACGCTCGCGGTGCCCTGCGCGCCGCGCAGCACGGCGCTCCAGGCCCCGCCCTGCGGGGTGAGCGACTCGCAGCGCACGCGCGTCAGCACCGTCGCGCCGCGCGCTTGCGCGTCGAGCGCGTTCAGGACCACGAGGCGCGCATCGTCCACCCAGCCGTCGGAGTAGACAAAGCCGCGCCGGTAACCGGCCTGCAGCGCCTGACCTGCGATGTGGGTCCGCAGGTCGATGCCCGAGGAGGCGGCGAGGTGGGTGCGCCGGGCGAGGTGGTCGTAGAGGAACAGGCCCGCGCGGATCATCCACGCCGGCCGCAGATGCGCAGCGTGCGGCATGACAAAGTGCAGCGGCCGCATGATGTGCGGGGCGGCGGTGAGCAGCACCTCGCGTTCCTTCAGCGCCTTGCGCACCAGCGAGAAGTGAAACTCCTCAAGATAGCGCAGCCCGCCGTGGATCAGCTTGGTGCTCGAGGAAGAGGTGTGCGCGGCGAGGTCGTCCTGCTCGCACAGCAGCACCCGCAAGCCGCGCCCGGCGGCATCGCGCGCGATGCCCGAGCCGTTGACACCCCCGCCGATGACCAGCAGGTCGCAGCTGCCGTCCGCCGGCGCCGGCGGGGTCAGCGCGGTCCGTAGTAGTCCGGGTAGTCCTCGGTCAGACCCTTGAAGCGCCGGTGTATCCACAGATATTGCTCGGGAGTGATTTTGACCTGGGCCTCAATCATACGATTGAAGCGCTCGGTGTCACTCACCGGGCTGTCACTGGGGAAGTTCTCCAGCGGCGGGTGGATGGTCGCGAGGTAGCCCTGCGAGCCCGGCAGGCGCTGCAGGAAGTAGGGCAGCACCGGCGCCCCGGTCATGCGCGCCAGGCGCGGGGTGAGGGTGTTGGTCGCCGCCGGGATGCCGAACAGTGGCACCATGGCCGCACCCTTCTTGCGGTAGCTCTGGTCGGGCGCGTACCAGACGCATTCGTTGCGCCGCAGCGCCGAGATAAAGGCGCGGATGTCATCGTGGGGGATGGCCCGTGCGCCGAGCTGGGTGCGAAAGTGCTTCAGCGCCAGCGCGATGACCTCGTTCTTGGTGGGGCGATAGAGAAAGCCCGCCGGCGCGACCGTGACCAGGGCGCGCCCGGCCATCTCCATGGAGGTGAAATGAGCGGTGAGCAGGATCGCGCCGTGGCCGGCCGCGAGCGCCGCGTGCAGGTGCTCGGCGCCCTGCACCCGCACCAGCCGCGCCACGTCCTTCTGGCTGATCCACCAGGCGAGCGGGATCTCCATGAGTGCCATGCCGAGGCTGTGGAAGTGCTCCTTGAGCAGCCGCTCGCGCGCCGGCGCATCGAGCTGCGGAAAACACAGCTCGAGGTTGCGCCGTGCGGTGCGCACGAAGCCGATCGGCAGGTGACGCAGCAGTGAGCCGAGCGCGCGGCCCAGCGCCAGCAGCATCGGGAAGGGGAGCAACGCGAGCAGGCGCAGCAGGCCCAGACCCGCCCAGGTGGGCCAGTACCGGGGCGCGAACAGCCGCAATGGCATGCTTAAGAACCCCTTAAGGACTTGCACACACGCAGTCCCGATAGAGGCGACAATAGCGCATTCGTTCGAAGGCAGTTGTGAACCAATGTTCGCTACACGACATAGCCGTCCGGGAGGGCTCCTCGCACTGGCGGCCGGCGCAGGACTGCTGGCGACGCTGGCGCTGCAGGCGCCCACCTGGTGGCGGCACTATCTCGAGGCGCTGACGCACCGCAGTGCGCCGCTGTATCAGCCGCGCGAACGCATCGCCGGCGGCAACGAGCCGCCCAGCCCGCGCGTGGCGCCTGCGCTCGAGCAGCTCGATCCGCGCGCCCTCGAGGCGGCGGCGCGCTACGCGGGCGAGCATCGTTCCCGGGCGCTCATCGTGTCGCGGCACGACCACATCGTGTTCGAGCGCTACTGGCAGGGCACGGACTTCGACACCCTGAGCGACGCCCAGGACTTCACGCCCCTCCTCGCCGTACTGGCGACCGGGATTGCAATCTCGCATCGGCGCATCGGCTGGGTGGATGAGCCCGTCGGGCTGCTCCTCAGCGAGTGGCAGGCCGACCCGCGCGGCGCAATCACCGTGCGCAACCTCCTGCAGCAATCGAGCGGGCTCGCGCCGCAGGACGGGTTCGACGCGGCCGCCGACCTCAGCGGCGCGGTGCTGACGCGCACGCTCGCGAGCGCACCCGGGAGCACGCGCGTGGCGCCGGGTGCCGATGCGCAGCTGCTCGCGCTGGTGCTCGAGCGCGCCACGGGGCAGCGCTACGCCGACTACCTCTCCGCGGCGCTGTGGCGGCGGCTCGGCGCGGCCGATGCGTGGCTGTGGCTGGATCACGCCGGCGGCATGGCGCACGCGGACTGCTGCATGTTTGCGCGCCAGGGCGACTGGATCCGGGTGGCGCAGCTTTTGGTGCGCGACGGCACCTATCGCGGCCAGCAGCTCATTCGCCCGGGCTGGGTGAGCCTGATGCGCGTGCCCGCCAAGAGCGACGCCGACTTCGGCAGCTTCGTGCGCGTGGCGGCACGCCCCGCGCCCGCCAGCGAGCCGTACGCGGCCGCCGACGTGTTCGTGGTGGAGGGGCGCGGCGGCAACCGCATGTGGCTCGTGCCCTCGCTGCAGCTGGCCATCGTGTGCACGGGCGATGCGCGCGGGCGGGACGCTCGCTGGGACGAGGTGCGCATCCCGAACCTCATCGTGCGCGCCGCCCGCGACTACCTGCCGCCCGCGCCGCCCGGTGGCGTCTCGGCGCTCGTGCCGGGTCACTGACGCCTCCGCGCCCTGCGCGGCACACGCACCGATGCGCCGACAACTGGCCGCGCTGTTCGTTTTCTGCGTCATCGACACGCTCGGCTTTGGCATCCTGATCCCGCTCGTGCCGTACATGGCCTCGCGCTTCGGGGTCGAGCCGCAGTACATCACCCCGATCCTCGGCAGCTATTCGCTGTGCCAGCTCCTCGCCGCGCCGTTCTGGGGACAGCTGAGCGATCGCTACGGGCGCCGGCCCATCCTCATGAGCAGCCTGGCCGGCGCGTGTCTTTCGTACGTGCTGCTGGGGTTTGCCAGCAACGTCTGGTGGCTGCTCGCCTCGCGCGTGCTCGCCGGATTCATGGCCGGCAACATCTCGGCCGCCTTCGCCTACGCCTCGGACGTGAGCTCGCCCGAGAAGCGCGCGGGAACGCTCGGGCTGGTGGGCGCGGCGATCGGCATCGGCTTCACGCTCGGGCAGCCGGTGGGCGGGTTGCTCGCCGGCAAGGATGCCGCCAGCGCCAACTTCGTGGCGCCCGCCGTGGTCTCCTGCGCCCTGAGCCTGCTCGCGATCGCGCTGGTGCGCTTCGTGCTGCCGGAGAGCCACACTGCCGAGCACCGCGCGCACCACCCGCAGGCGCCGCGGCGCAGCCCCTGGCGGCTGCTGCGCGAGCGGCCGGCGTTCGCGCACCTCGCCGCCGCCACCCTCGCGGTCACCTTCTCGCAGGCGATCCTCGAGTCCATCTTCGCGATCTGGGCGTGGCATCGCTACGGCTTCGGACCGCGCGCGGTGGGCTTTCTGCTGTTTGCCGTGGCGCTGCCGGCGCTGATCATGCAGGGCGGCGTGGTGCGTCTGCTCGCGCCGCGCCTGGGCGAGGTGCGCCTCGCCACCGCCGGGGTGCTCACCTACGTCGCCGGGCTCATCGCGCTCGGCACCGGGGCCTCCTTCGCGGTCACGGTGGCGGGACTGCTGCTGTGCGGCGCGGGCCTCGGCGCCTACAACCCGAGCGCTTCCGCACTGGCCTCGCGCCAGTCGCGCGGACACGACCGCGGGGCGGTCCTCGGGGCCTACGCCGCCAGCGCAAGCCTCGCCCGTGTGCTCGGTCCGTTCACCTCGGGCTCCCTGTATGCGCTCCTGGGCCCCGGCGGGCCCTTTCTCATCGGCGCCTGCGTGACGCTGCCGGCCGCCTGGCTGGTGCGCCGCGCACAAGCCGCGCCCGACTAGAGCGCGACCTCGATGTGCTCCTGCGCGATGCGCACCGGGTAGCTGGCGAGTGGCTGCTGCGCCGGCCCCCCGAGCACGCGCCCGTCGCGCACATCGAAGGCGCCCCCGTGCAGCGGGCACAGCAGGCGCGTGGCGCGCAGCCGCCCCTCGCACAGCCGTGCATCGGCGTGGGTGCAGAGGTTATCGAGCGCGAACACCCCCTCGCGCGTGTGGCAGAGCAGCAGTTCGCGCCCCTCGAGGCTGACGGCGCGCATGCTGCCGGCGGGCAGCTCGGTGAGCTTCAGGACCGCCCGGAACGCGCCCATCCGGCGCCTTTAGAGGAAGATCTCGGTCTCGAAGATCGAAACGGCCTGGCCGCTGATCCAGACACCCGAGAGGCCTTCGCTGGCGAACTCCAGCTCGACCTCGACGCGCCCCGGGCGGTGCAGGGAGTGCCCCTGGATGCCGGTGAAGCGGGCGCGCTCGCTCTCCTTGCTGAGAAAGCCCAGCTGCGCCAGGTACGCCCCGAGGAGCCCGTGGGCGTTACCGCTGACCGGATCCTCGCTGATGCCGAGCGCCGGGCAGAACATGCGCGACTCGGTCAGGTGATCGGGCTCCCCGGGCGTGAGCGCGAACACGAAGTAGCCGGCGGCGCCGAGCTGCGCGGACAGGGTCGTGAGGCGCTGCATGTCGGGCTTGAGGTGCTTGAGGGGCTCAGGCCCCTTCACCCCGATCAGCAGCCGCGTGCCGGTGGCGCCGACGATGCGCAGCGGCATGCGCGTATCGAGGCTCGCGGAGTCGAGCGCCAGCGCGTCGAGCACTGCGAGGCGCTCGCGGTCGTTGAGTTCGCGCCCGAGCGGCGGCGGGCTGCGGCGGATGGCGATGCGCCGGTCGGGGCCGCTGCCGCGCACCTCGATGTCGACGATGCCGGCCTTGGATTTCTGGCGCTGCCAGCGCGGCGCGTCGTGGCGGCGCGACAGCACGTACTGCGCGGCCACGGTCGCATGCCCGACGAAGCCGGCTTCGCTGCGCGGGGTGAAGAAGCGCGCGCGCACGGTGTGGTCATCGGCATCCGGGGCGAGGATGAAGGCCGTCTCGGCGTTGTTGAGCTCGCGCGCGATGGCGAGCATCTGCGCCTCGGCGAGCACGTCCGCGTTCAGCACCACCCCGGTCGGGTTGCCGGTGAAGGGCTCGCGCGTGAACGCGTCGACCTGGTGCACCTGGATTTTCCGGGTCATGTTAGTTGTCCGCCTGGCGCGCCTTCCGAAGCGCATTCTAAGCCGCGTGCGATCATAGCCGCAGTAAGGCCGCGGCGGCGTGCAATACTCTGCCGCGACGCTACCGCAAAAGGCGCTGCCATGGATATCGCCGTCGAGATCAGCCTGTACCCGCTGCGCGCCGACTTCGCACCCGCCATCCGCGAGTTCCTCGGGCGGCTGAACGGCGATGCGCAGCTGCGCGTCGTCACCAACAGCATGAGTACCCAGGTGTTCGGCGCATATGAGGCGGTGATGGGCGCGCTCACGCGCGAACTGCGCACCAGCTTCGCCAGCCTCGAGGGCACTTCCGAGAAGGCCGTGTTCGTGATGAAGGTGCTCGGGCCGCTGCCGGGCGCCTGAGGGCGCAACGCCGTTGGTGGGCTGGCGAGTCGCATGGCGAACCGGCAAACTACCAGATCCGGGGCACGTTCGCCTCAAACAATTCCTGCGGAGATCGGGGTAGCTGCATGGCGCTTTTGCGGGTCGTTGATCGCGACGGAGTCGAACACGAGGTCGATGCCAAGACCGGCCTCAAGGTCATGGAGAATCTGCGCGAGCTCGACTATGGCGTCGCCGCAATCTGCGGCGGCATGTGCTCCTGCGCCACCTGCCACGTGTACGTGGATCCGCAATGGACCGCGCGCCTGCCGGCCATGATGTCCGATGAGCGCGAGCTGCTGACGGAACTGTCGCACTACAAGGAGAACTCGCGCCTGTCCTGCCAGCTGGAGTTCACCCCCGAGCTGGCCGGCCTGCGGGTCAGCATCGCCCCCGACGAGTAGGAGCCGCGCGCATGTCCGCCCCCAGCGTCCAGGTCGAAACCCGCGGTGCCGTCGCCCTGGTGACCCTCAACCGGCCCGACAGTGCCAACACGCTCAACCTGCAGATGGGGATGGACCTGCTGGCCGCAGCGCTCGCCTGCGCCCGCAATGCCGACGTGCGCGCGGTGGTGCTCACCGGCGCCGGCCGCAACTTCTGCTTCGGCGGCGACCTGCGCGCCATGGCCTCGCGCGACACCTCCGGTGATGACTACATCCGCGAACTCACCACCTACCTGCACGCGGCGATCGCCCACTTCACCCGCATGGACGCCCCCGTCATCGCCGCGGTGAATGGCACCGCCGCCGGCGCCGGCGTGGGACTCGTGGCGATGGCGGACCTCGCCGTGTGCGCACGCAGCGCGAAGTTCAACCTCGCCTACACCAACGCCGGCCTCACCCCGGATGCGGGCACCTCGTTCCTGCTGCCGCGTACCGTGGGCGCCAAGCGCACCATGGAACTGCTGCTGCTCAACCGCACCCTGTCGGCGGCCGAGGCCTTGAGCTGGGGGCTGGTCAACGAGGTGGTGGCGGACGAGGAGCTGCCGGCGCGGGCGCTCGCGATCGCCGAGCAGCTCGCGCACGGGGCGACGCGCGCCTATGGGGCCACCAAGCGCCTGGTGGCCGCCTCGCTCGGCGCCTTCGAGTCGCAGATGATCCTCGAGAGCGAGACCATCGCCGCGCACGCCGTCGGGGCGGAGGGCACCGAGGGCATCAGCGCGTTCCTCGGGAAGCGGCGCCCGCAGTTCCCGGGCAAGGGCCCGCGCTGACGGCGCGCCCGGCGCGGCTTGCCATGAGATATTTCTATTTCGCGCTGCTGGTGGCCCTCGGGCTCATCGCGGTGCGCATCTACTTCAAGCTGCGCACGGTGCGCAAGTCGCGCGCCGAGAGCTGGGACGAGCAGATGATTGCGCAGCTGCGCTCGCAGGGCTATGCGCCCTTCAACGACTACCGCGTGGATTTCTTCCTGGCGCTGCCGGATGAGGCGGCGTGCGCAAAGGCGCGCGCGGCGCTCGAGCCGGAATTCACCGTGGATACCAAGCCCATGCAGGAAGAGAGCGGCTTCAGCCTGCACGCGGCCAAGTCGATGCGCCTCGTCGTGCCCAACATGCAGGAAATCAGCCGGCGCCTCACCGCGCTCGCCACCGAGCTCGGCGGCCGCTACGACGGCTGGGCCGCCTAGCGCTTCTCGGCCTGGCGCCTGACCGCCTCCGCGGCGGCGGCGATGGCGGCGGCATCCCCGAGGTAGCGGCTGCCGCGCGGCGCAAGCTGCGCGTCGAGCTCGTACACGAGCGGCACCCCGGTGGGGATGTTGAGCTCGGTGATCGCCGCATCGCTCACCCCATCGAGCATCTTCACCATGGCGCGCAGGCTGTTGCCGTGCGCCACCACCAGAACGTTGTGGCCGCGGCGCAGCTCCGGCGCGATGCGCGCGTGCCAGTACGGCAGCACCCGGGCGAGCGTGTCCTTCAGTGACTCGGTGGCCGGCAGCTCGCCCGCGGGGACGCCGGCGTAGCGCGCATCCAGGCGCGGGTGGCGCGGGTCGTCATCGGCAAGCGGCGGCGGCGGGATGTCGTAGCTGCGGCGCCACACCTTCACCTGCGCCTCGCCGTGCTGGGCCACGGTCTGCGCCTTGTTCAGGCCCTGCAGCGCCCCGTAGTGGCGCTCGTTCAGCCGCCAGGAGCGCTCCACCGGCACCCACATGCGGTCCATCTCATCGAGCATCAGCCACAGCGTGCGGATGGCGCGCTTGAGCACCGAGGTGAAGGCGATGCCGACCTCCAGGTGCTCGCGCAGCAGCTCGCGCCCCGCCTGCGCGGCCTCGGCGCGGCCGAGTTCCGAGAGGTCCACGTCCGTCCAGCCGGTGAACAGATTCTCCACGTTCCAGGTGCTCTGGCCGTGGCGCACCAGGATCAGCTTGCCCGGCGGGTTGGCTTCTTTGCCCGTCATCTGCGCACGTTCCTAGTTGGCGAGCTTGCGCACCGACTCCACCCCCACCGTGAGGGTGGCGAAGTCGCCCGCGCCGGCGGCGCGCATGTCGGCGAGCGTGCGCTGCCAGTGCGCCAGGTCCTTGCCCGCCGCCTTCACCCACTCATCGACCCGGGCCTCCGCGCTGCCGCGCACCTTGCGCGCGAGTACCCGCTCGGTGAGGCGCCGCTGCACGCGCAGTGCCGCATCGCGCAGCCCGCTGCGCGCGATCGCCTGCCACTGGCCGTCGACCTTCAGCTGCTCGATGTGCGCGCGCAGCCAGTCAAAGCCGATGCGCGTGCCGACCTCGAAGTACACGCGCGCGGTCTCGGTGACGCTCACCCGGTAGGCGGCGGCGATCTCGCAGATGTCGAGCGCCGCATTCAGCGCCTCGAGGCTGGCGATGTGCAGCGCGAGTGCCGGCGGCAGGCCGCCCTCGGCGAAGCGCCTGCGGCCCTCCTCGAAGCGCAGCAGCTCCGCGCCGGTGAGCGCCTCGTGGATCTGCGCCTCCAGGCGCCGCACGTCGGCGCGGAACTCCGCCACCGCGGCGGCGACTTCCAGGCGCGTGCGCTTGGCGAGCAGCCAGTAGGTGGCGTGGCGCAGCAGGCGGCTGGTCTGGAAGGCGGCCTCGTACTGCAGGCTCGCCGTCACCTTGTTGTCGAGCGCTTCGATCCGCTCCCACACCTCGCGCATGGCGAAGATCTCGCGCGCCGCGCTGTAGCAGCGCGCGATCTGCGCCGGGTCCGCCCCGGTGTCTTCCTGGGCGCGCGACACGAAGGTCGGCCCCATGCGGTTGACGACGCTGTTGGTGGTCGCGGTGGCGATGATCTCGCGCCGCAGCCGGTGGTGGCCGATCGCGCGCCGGAAGCGCTCCTGGATCGGCCTGGGGAAGTAGCGCGCCAGCTCGCTCGAGAGGTACGGGTCCTCGGGCACGTCGGACAGCAGCAGGTGGGCGTTCAGCCAGATCTTGCTGTAGCCGAGCAAGAGCGCGAGCTCCGGCCGCGTCAGTCCCACGCCGCGCTTGCGGCGCTCGGTGAGTTCCTCGTCCGTCGGCAGGAACTCGAGCGCGCGGTTGAGCTCGCCCGAGCGCTCGAGCAGACGAATGAGGTGCTGGAACTCCGGCAGGCGCGCGGTCGACTGCAGCTCGAGCGTGCTGATGGCCTGGCTCTGCAGGTAGTTGTTGCGCAGCACCAGGGCGGCGACCTCGTGGGTCATGCGCGCGAGCAAGCCGGTTGCGCTCGGCGCGCCTGAGGTGCCCCTCGTGCACCAGCGGGTTCAGGAGGATCTTGATGTTGACTTCGACGTCGGAGGTGTTGACGCCGGCGGAGTTGTCGATGAAGTCGGTGTTGAGGCGCCCGCGGTGCAGCGCGTATTCGACCCGGCCGCGCTGGGTGAGCCCGAGGTTGCCGCCTTCGCCCACCACCCGGGCGCGCAGCTCCCTGCCGTCGACCCGCACCGCATCGTTGGTGCGGTCGCCGACCTCGGCGTTGCGCTCATCGCTCGCCTTGACGTAGGTGCCGATGCCGCCGTTCCACAGCAGGTCGACCGGCATGCGCAGGATCGCGCGGATGACTTCGTTGGGCGCCGCGGTCGAGCTCTCGATGCCGAGGAGCGCGCGCACCTCCGAGCTCAGCGCGATCGACTTGGCGCTGCGCGGGTAGATGCCGCCGCCGCGCGACAGCGTCTTCTGGTCGTAGTCGTCCCAGCTCGAGCGCGGCAGCGCAAACAGGCGCGCGCGCTCGGCGTAGCTCACCACGGTGTGCGGGTCCGGGTCGAGGAAGATGTGGCGGTGGTCGAACGCGGCCTGCAGGCGGATGTGGCGCGAGAGCAGCATGCCGTTGCCGAACACGTCCCCGGACATGTCGCCGATGCCGGCGACGGTGAAGTGCATGCGCTGCGTATCGATGCCCATCTCGCGGAAATGCCGCTTGACGCACTCCCAGGCGCCGCGCGCCGTGATGCCCATCTTCTTGTGGTCGTAGCCGGCGGAGCCGCCGGAGGCAAACGCGTCCCCCAGCCAGAAGTGGTATTCCGCGGCGATGGCGTTGGCGATGTCGGAGAAGGTCGCGGTGCCCTTGTCGGCGGCCACCACGAGGTAGGGATCGTCGCCGTCGCTGCGTACCACTTCCTTCGGGGGCACGATGCGCCCGGAGACGATGTTGTCGGTCAGATCCAGCAGCGCGCGGATGAAGGTCTGGTAGCAGGCCACCACCTCCGCCTGGACCTCCTCGCGCGTGCCGCTCGCCGGCAGCCGCTTGGGCACGAAGCCGCCCTTGGCGCCCACCGGGACGATGAGGGTGTTCTTCACGTTCTGGGCCTTCATGAGCCCGAGGACCTCGGTGCGGAAGTCCTCGCGCCGGTCGGACCAGCGGATGCCGCCGCGGGCGACGTTCCCCATGCGCAGGTGCACCCCCTCGACGCGCGGGCTGTAGACGAAGATCTCGTACTTCGGGCGCGGCAGCGGCAGGTCGGGGATCTTGGCCGGGTCGAACTTGAAGGACACGTAGGGCTTGGGCTCACCGTCGGCGGCGCGCTGGTAGAAGTTGGTGCGCAGCGTCGCCTGCACCAGCGTCAGGTAGGCCCGCAGGATGCGGTCGTCATCGAGGCTGCTGACGGCATCGAGCCCGGTGCGGATCTGGTGCACGATGCTGACCGCGCGCCGCTCGTTGCCGCGCTGGCGCTGCACGCCCGGGTCAAAGCGCGCCTCGAACAGGTGCACCAGGTGCCGGGCCATGACCGGGTGGGCCGTGAGCGTGCGCTCCATGTAGGCCTGGCTGAAGGGCGCGCCGGTCTGCAGCAGGTAGCGGCAGTAGGCGCGCAGCATCACCACCTGGCGGGCGTTGAGCTCGGCGGCCAAGAGCAGCCGGTTGAAGCCGTCGTTCTCGACCGCGCCGCTCCAGGCCGCGCCGAAGGCATCGCGGAAGATCGCCTCGATGCGCTCGATCTCGATGACGAGGCGGTCGCGGTGCTCCAGCTCGAAGTCCTGGATCCAGGCGGCGCCGCCTGCGGGCCAGACGAGCTCGTAGGGGCGCTCGGCGATCACGCGCAGGCCGAAGTTCTCCAGCATCGGCAGCACGTCGGAGATCGGCACCGGCTCACCGAGCTTCAGGATCTTCAGGTGCAGCCGCTGCAGCACCTGCCCGGGCGGGCGGTAGAGATTCAGGCGCAGCGAGCGCGGCTGCTCGAGGAGCGCCTCGAGGTCGTTGAGGTCCTCGAGCACCTCGGTGGGCGCCACGTCCTCTTCGTAGGCCAGCGGAAAGGCCTGCCGGTAACGAGCGGCGAGGGCGAGGCCCTTCGCCTCCCCGAGCCGATCGACCAGAAACTCGCGCAGCCGGTCGGACCAGGTGAGGGCCGCTTCCGCGATGCGCCGCTCGATGCGCGCGAAATCGGGCTTGCGTTCCTGCGCCGGATCGGTGCGCACCACGACGTGCACGCGCGCGTGACTGGCGCCGGAGATCTGCGCCTGGCTCTCCACGCCGGTGCCGGCGAAGCCCTCGCGCGCGATCGCCTCGATGCGCTCGCGCACCTCGGTGTTGTAACGATCGCGCGGCACGTACACCAGGCAGGAGTAGAAGCGGTGGTAGGGGTCGCGGCGCACCAGCAGGCGCACCGTGCGCCGCTCGTAGAGATTGACCACGCCGCGCACGATGCGGATGAGGTCGGGCACGTTGGCCTGAAAGAGCTCATCGCGCGGGTAGGTCTCCAGCACGTTGAGCACCTCCTTGCCGTCGTGGCTCGCCGGGTCGAGCCCGAAGTGCTCGATGACGCGGTCGACCTTGTGGCGCAGCACCGGGATGTCGCGCGGGCTGGAGTGGTAGGCGGTCGAGGTCCAAAGCCCGAGGAAGCGGTGCTCGCCGTTCACCCGGCCGCGCCGATCGAAGGTCTTGATGCCGACGTAGTCGAGCAGCTCGCCGCGATGCACGGTGGCGGTGGCGTTGGCCTTGGTGAGGACGAGCAGTTCCGGCTCGCGCGCCTTGGCGCGCACCTCCCCGCGCAGCACGGTCGCCGTCGTGCGCCGCTTGTCGTGTGGCGTGCGCGCGAGGATCCCGAGTCCCGAGGCGCGCTCGGGCAGCGAGGTGGTCCTCGCTGCGCCCGCGCTGCAGCCGGTAGTGGCGGTAGCCGAGGAACACGAAGTGCCGGCCCTCCATCCAGTCGAGCAGCTGCACCACCTCGCTGATCTCCGCCGGCGGCAGCGGCGGGGGGCTGGTGCCGAGCTCGCTGATGAGCGCGCGCACCCGCGCCCGCATCGGCGCCCAGTCGCGCACCGTGGCGCGCACGTCGGCGAGCGTGGCCTCCAGGTCCTGCTGCAGCCTCTGCAGGGCCTGCGCATCGGTGACGCGGTCGATCTCGTACAGCTGCCAGGATTCCGCCTGCGCGGGCGTGGCGCCGTTGGTACCGATGTCCCGCAGCCGCCCGCGGCGGTCGCGCTTGACCGGCAGCACCGGGTGCACGATCAGGTGCACCGCGAGGTCGGCGCGCGCGAACGCCATGCCGAGGGAGTCGACCAGGAACGGCATGTCGTCTGTGACCGTGAGCACGAGCGTATGCGGGGACTCGAAGCCGTCCGCGCCGGGCTCCGGATTGAAGACCCGCACCAGCGAGCGCCCGTGGGTGCGGCGCGCCGCGAAGCTGAGGTGCGCGAGCGCGGCCCGCGAGAGCTCCTGCGGCGTGCGCGCCGCCAGGTCCTCCTCGGCGACCCCGTGGAAGTACGCGCGCAGGAAGCGTTGCGTGAGCTCGCGGCGCACACCGGCGCCGGCGCTGCGGGCGATGCGCTCGATGAGCGCCACGCGCGCCGCCGGGATGCTGTGGAGCTGCCGGCTATCTTCAACAGCAACTGCGTGCATGCCCGATCATTCCTCGCTTAAGGGACGCGGCAGCATCGCACGCGCACGGCGCGCATCTTATGACAGAGCGGCGCGGCCACGGATCCCCCTTAATATTGCGGCGCGCGATTATACATGGCCACGCCCGAGCGCCGTTCGCTCCGGCCGCGGCGGCGCGGCCGGCCGTGCGGCGGCCGCCGTGGCGGCCGCCCGGAGGGGCGCGGGCGGCTATAATGTCGCCGCGCTGCCATGAAGCCCTGCGAGGAACCCAAGGCCATGAGCGATCTGGCTGACAACCCGATGGGGACGGACGGATTCGAGTTCGTCGAATACACCGCCCCCGACCCGCAGCTGCTGCGCTCGCTGTTCGAGCGGCTGGGGTTCCCGGTCAGCGCGCGCCACCGCTCCAAGAACGTGACCCTGCACCGCCAGGGCGGGATCAACTTCATCATCAACGCAGAGCCTGCCTCCTTCGCGCAGGCGTTCGCGCGCGCCCACGGTCCCTCGGCCTGCGCGATGGCGTTTCGCGTGCGCGACGCCGCCGCGGCCTACAGCCGCGCGCTCGCCCTCGGCGCCCGGCCCGGTCCGCAGAGCGCCGGACCCATGGAGCTCAACATCCCGTGCATCGAGGGCATCGGCGGCTCGCTCATCTACCTGGTGGACCTGTACGGCGAGCGCTCCATCTACGACGTCGACTTCCGCCCCGTGGCCGCGGCCGCGCCCGCGGCCGGCCCCGGGCTCACGCTGATCGATCACCTGACGCACAACGTCGGCCGCGGCCGCATGAATGTGTGGGCGGGCTTTTACGAGAAGCTGTTCAACTTCCGCGAGATCCGCTACTTCGACATCGAGGGCCAGCACACCGGGCTCTTCTCGCGCGCCATGACCAGCCCCTGCGGCAAGATCCGCATCCCCATCAACGAGTCCCAGGATGACAAGAGCCAGATCGAGGAATACCTGCGCGAGTACCAGGGCGAGGGCATCCAGCACATCGCGCTCGCGAGCGCCAACATCTACCGCACGGTCGACGTGCTGCGCGCCCAGGGCGTCGCCTTCCAGGACACCACCGAGACCTACTACGAGGGCGTCGCCGCGCGCGTGCCGGGGCACCAGGAGCCGCTGGAGGAGCTGCGCCGCCGGCGCATCCTCATCGACGGCAACCCGCAGAAGGGCGAGGGCGTGCTGCTGCAGATCTTCACCCAGAACGTGATCGGCCCGATCTTCTTCGAGATCATCCAGAGAAAGGGCAACGAGGGCTTCGGTGAGGGCAACTTCCGCGCGCTGTTCGAGTCGATCGAGCAGGACCAGATCCGCCGCGGGGTGATCTGACGGCGCACACCGCTGCACGCCGTGCGCTTCAGGCGCGGTGCTCGCGCGCCAGGTACTCGCGGCTCTGCATCTCCGTCAGGCGGCTCGCGGTGCGCGCAAACTGCGCGCGCACGCGCTCGCCCGCGTACAGCTGCGCCGGTTCTGCGGCCGCGGACACGATCAGGTTCACGTTGCGATCGTAGAGCTCATCCACCAGGGCGATGAGGCGCCGCGCCTCGTCCTCGCGCTCACTTGCGAGCACCGGCACGTTGGCGAGGAACACCGTCTGGAACTCGCGCGCGATCTCGATGTAGTCCTCCTGGCTGCGCGCCCCGGCGCACAGCGCCGCGAACTCGAACCACACCGCCCCATGGGCGAGGCGTACCACGGGGATGGGCCGCTCCTCGATCTGGATGGTGCCGCCCTCCTGCACCCCGGTGCCGCCGAGCTCGTCAAACAGCTGCCGCAGCTGGCGTTCCACCGCGGCGCTCCCCGTGAGCAGGTAGGTGCCGGCGTGCGTGAGCTGGCGCAGGCGGTAGTCGGTGGGGCCGGCGACCTCGAGTACTTGCATGTGCTCCTCAAGGAGCGCGATGGCCGGTGCAAAGCGCTGCCGCTGCAGCCCGTCGCGGTACAGCTGCGCCGGCGGCACGTTCGAGGTCGCGACCAGCGTCACGCCGCGGCGCAGGAGGCCGGCGAACAGGCCGCCCAAAATCATGGCATCGGCGATGTCGGTGACGAAGAGCTCATCGAAGCACAGCACGCGCACCGAGCGGGCGATGTCGGCCGCGAGCCGCTCGAGCGGGGCGCGCTGCGGCGGCAGCTGCTTCAGGCGCGCGTGCACCTCATGCATGAAGCGGTGGAAGTGCAGCCGCCGGCGTTCGCTCAGCGGCAGGCTGTCGAAGAACAGGTCCATGAGCCAGGTCTTGCCGCGCCCGACGCCACCCCAGAGGTACAGGCCGCGCACCGGCGCGCGGCTGCGGGCGGGAAGCAGCGTGGCGAGCCAGCGCGGCCGGGCGGAGGCCGCCGCGATGAGGCGGCTGCGCAGCGCATCAAGGTGCGCCACCGCCGCAAGCTGCGCGCTGTCGGGGCTGAAGCCGCGCTCGCGCAGCTGCGCCTCGTAACGGCGTCGCAGTTCTCCCCCGGCGGACGCGCTCGCGTCCGGTACTTCGGCGCTCACGGCGAGCGCCCTAGCTCTGCAGCTCGGGCAGGTTGCGGAAATGCTCGAGCGCGCCGGGGTTGGCGAGCGCGTCCTGGTTCTTGACCGGCAGGCCGTGGATCACGTTGCGCACCGCGAGCTCGGTGAGCTTGCCGGAGAGCGTGCGCGGGATGTCGGGCACCGCGAGGATGCGCGCCGGCACGTGGCGCGCGGTGGTCTGCGCGCGGATCGTCTCCCTGATCTGGCGGCGCAGCGCCTCGTCGAGCTCGACGCCCGGCTGCAGCCGCACGAACAGCACCACGCGCACATCGTCCTGCCACTCCTGGCCGACCGCCAGCGCCTCGGCCACCTGCGGCAGCGCCTCCACCGCCGAGTAGATCTCCGCCGTGCCGATGCGCACGCCGCCGGGATTCAAGACCGCATCGGAGCGGCCGTAGATGACGAGTCCATCGTGCGCGGTGATGGCGGCGTAGTCGCCGTGGTGCCACACGCCCGGGAAGCGCTCGAAGTACGCGGCGCGGTACTTGGCGCCGTCGGGATCGTTCCAGAACCCGACCGGCATCGAGGGGAAGGGCGCGGTGCACACCAGTTCGCCGCGCTCCCCGCGCAGCGGGTGGCCGGACTCATCATAGATGTCCACGCTCATGCCGAGCCCGCGGCACTGGATCTCGCCGCGGTGCACGGGGCGGATGGGACAGCCGAGCGCAAAGCACGACACGATGTCGGTGCCGCCGGAGATCGAGGACAGCTGCAGGTCCGCCTTCACCGCGCGATAGACGTAGTCAAAGCCCTCCGGCAGCAGCGGGGAGCCGGTGGACAGGAGCGTGCGCAGCGGCGTGAGGTCGGTCTCCGCGGCCGGCACGTAGTCGCGCTTCTGCAGTGCGGAGAGGTACTTGGCGCTCGTGCCGAAGATCGTGACGCGCTCCTCGCCCGCCATGCGCCACAGCCCGGCCGGGTCCGGGTGGAAGGGGCTGCCGTCGTACAGCACCAGCGTCGCCCCGGTGGCGAGCGCGCTCATCAGCCAGTTCCACATCATCCAGCCGCAGGTGGTGAAGTAGAACAGGCGGTCGCTGCGTTTCAGGTCCACGTGCAGCAGGTGCTCCTTCACGTGCTGCAGGAGCGTCCCGCCCGCGCCGTGCACGATGCACTTCGGCACGCCCGTGGTGCCGGAGGAGTAGAGGATGTAGAGCGGGTGGTTGAACGGCAGCGGCGCGAAGGCGAGCGAGCGCCCGGCGCGCCCGAAGTCCTGCCACAGCAGCGCGCGCTGCGCCGCGGCGCCCAGGCGCGCGAGCGCCGGCGCGCGTTCCACGTAGGGGATCACCACGACCCGCGCGACGCCCTCCAGCCGGGCGAGCACCGCGGCCATCGGCTCGAGCGAGTCGATCTTCTTGCCGGCATAGAAGTAGCCGTCGGCGGTGAACAGCACCTTGGGGGCGATCTGCCCGAAGCGATCGAGCACCCCGTGGACGCCGAAGTCCGGCGAGCAGGAACTCCAGATCGCCCCGAGGCTCGCCGTGGCCAGCATCGCGATCGTGCTCTCCGGCAGGTTCGGCAGGAAGCCCGCCACGCGGTCGCCGGCGCTGACGCCCGCCGCGGCGAGGCCGTCGGCGACGCGGGCCACTTCCTGGCGCAGCTGCCGGTAGGACAGGACGCGCCGCGCGCCCGCCTCGTTGCGGAACACCAGTGCCGGCTCGCCGTCGTCGAACTTGAGCAGGTTCTCGGCGAAGTTGAGCCGCGCTGCGGGGAAGAAGCGCGCGCCCGGCATGGCGCGGGGGTGCTCGAGCGCCGCTCCGCTGCCCCACTCGGCGCGCAGGTCGGCAAAGCGCGCCACCTCGCGCCAGAACTCCTGCGGCTGCGCCAGCGACCAGGCGTAGAGCTCGTCGTAGCTGCTGAGGCGCGTGCCGCGGCGCGCGTTCACGCAGCGCATGAAGCGCGTCAGGTTTGCATCGGCGATGCGGCCGGCAGAGGGCCGCCACAGTTCGCTCATTGCAGGCTCCGGTGCCGCCATCCTACAACGACTGGTAGTTCGGTCCCGAGCCGCCCTCGGGCGTGGTCCAGGTGATGATCCCGTAGGGGTCCTTGATATCGCAGGCCTTGCAGTGCACGCAGTTGGCGGCGTTGATCTGCAGGCGCCGGCCGCCGGCGCCGTCGTCGACCATCTCGTACACGCCCGCCGGGCAGAAGCGCTCGCAGGGGTTGCCGTACTCCGTGGCGCAGCGGGTGGCGCAGATGCTGGTGTCGGCGACCTTCAGGTGAACCGGCTGGCTCTCCTCGTGGGCGTTGCCGGCGAAGAACACGAACGACACCCGGTCGCGCGGCGGCAGCGTGCGCTCGCCCCAGTGACGCTCCGGGGAGGCGTAGGCATCGAGCCGCTCCAGGCGCTGCCAGTCGGCGCTGTTCTTGAGCGTCCACGGGGACTTGCCGCAGGTGAGCATCTCCCAGGCGGAGTTCATGAGGCCGAACCACAGGCCGCGCTTGAAGCCGGGCTTGAAGTTGCGGACGCGCTTCAGCTCCTGTCCGCCCGGGGAGGCGCGCCAGCGGGCGTCGAAGCCGGCAGGGCCTGCGCCCTGCGCCAGGTGCGCGCCGGCGAGTGCGCCGCTGCGGATCGCCTGGTGCACGCCCTTGATCTTGGCGAAGTTGAGCGTGCCGCCGGCATCGCCGACGAGCAGGGCGCCGGGCATCTCGAGCGTCGGGGTCGACTGCCAGCCACCGGCGGCGACGGTGCGCGCGCCGGCCGAGACAATCTCGCCCCCCTCGAGCAGCGCCCTGACGCTCGGGTGGTTCTTGTACTGCTGGAACGCCTCGAACGGCGCCAGGCGCGGGTCCTGGTAGTCCAGCCCCACGATGTAGCCGACGTACACGCGGTCGTTGTCGAGGTGGTAGAGGAAGCTGCCGGCGTAGGTGCGCGTATCGGCCGGCCAGCCGAGCGCGTGCTCGATGCGCCCCGGGCGCACGCGCCCCGGGGGCAGCTGCCACAGCTCCTTGTAGCCGAGCGCGAAGGTCTGCGGGCAGTGCGCCCGGGTCGAGCTCGAAGCGCGTGATGAGGGTCTTGGCGATGGAGCCGCGGCAGCCTTCCGCGAGCACCGTCACGGGCGCGTGGATCTCGACGCCGGGGGTGAAGTTCGGTCCGGGCTTGCCGTCGCGGTCCAGCCCCATGTCCCCGATGCGCACGCCCTTCACCGCGCCCTTCTCATCGAACAGCGCCGCCGCGGCGGCGAAGCCGGGGAACACCTCCACGCCGAGGCTCTCGGCCTTCTGCGCCAGCCACGGCGTCAGCTGCCCGAGCGAGATGATGTAGTTGCCGTGGTTGTTGAAGGGCGTCGAGTAGGTGAGCGAGCGCGGCAGGAGCTTCACGGCGAACTCGGGCACCGGCCGGTAGGAGCCCTGCGGGGTGAGGATGCGGAAGTCATCCTCGGTCGCCGGTACCTTCATGCCGGGGTACTCGCTCTTCCACTCCGGCAGCAGTTCCTCGAGGGGACCTGGCTCGAGCACCGCGCCGGAGAGGGAATGGGCGCCCACGGCCGAGGCCTTCTCCAGCACGCAGATGCTGACCTCGGGCTTCAGCTGCTTCAGCCGGATGGCGCACGCGAGACCCGCGGGCCCCGCGCCCACGATGACGACGTCATATTGCATGACGTCCCGCTCGATCCCCTCAGTCACGCGTGTTCCCCTTCAAGGCCAAGTGTAGCGGCGCGGTTACTTCGGCTGCATGCGGATCGCGCCATCCAGGCGGATCGTCTCGCCGTTGAGCATCGTGATCTCGCACACACTCGCGACCAGGGCGGCGAATTCCTCGGGTTTGCCGAGACGGGCGGGAAAGGGCACCTGGGCGGCGAGCGAGGCCTGCACGTCCGCGGGCATCCCGTCCATCATCGGGGTGTGGAAGATCCCCGGCGCGATCGAGACGCAGCGGATGCCAAAGCGCGCCAGTTCGCGGGCGATCGGCAGCGTCATGCCCGCCACCGCCGCCTTGGTCGCCGAGTAGGCCGCCTGCCCGACCTGGCCCTCGAAGGCGGCCACCGAGGAGGTGTGGATCAGGAGGCCGCGCTCGCCGTCGGCCCCCGGCGCGTTGTGCTGCATCAGGTTCGCCGCGGCCTTGTCACACAGGAACGTGCCGATCAGGTTGATGTGGATGACCTTGGTGAAGAACTCACCCGCCATCGGCCCGCTCTTGCCGAGCACGCGCCCCGCGCCCACTACGCCGGCGCAGTTGACCAGCAGGTTCAGTCCCCCCATGTGCTGCTGCGCCGCCGCCATCGCCGCGTTCACCTCCGCCTCCGCGGTGACGTCGCAGCGCAGGAAGCGCGCGCCGCCCCCGAGGGCGTTCGCGGCCGCCTGTCCCGGGCCCTCCTGCACGTCGAGGATCACGACCTTGCCGCCGTGCGCGCTCACGTGGCGCGCGACCGCGTGGCCCAAGCCCGATGCGCCGCCGGTGATGACGGCCCGTGCGTCCTGAATTTTCATGGCACTGCCTGGCTTTCGAGTGGCTGCTAGATGAGTTCGACCGCGGCGGCGACCGCCTCGCCCCCGCCGATGCACAGCGAAGCGATGCCGCGCTTCGCGCCGCGCTGCCTGAGCGCGTACAGGAGCGTGGTGAGGATGCGGGCGCCCGTGGCCCCGATCGGGTGCCCGAGCGCGCAGGCGCCGCCGTTGACGTTGACCTTCGCGTGCTCGATCTCCAGATCGTGCATCGCCGCCATGGTCACCGCGGCGAAGGCCTCGTTGATCTCGTAGAGGTCCGCATCGCGCGCGCTCCAGCTCAACTGCTCGAGCACCTTCCTGATCGCCCCGACCGGGGCGGTGGTGAACCACTCCGGCTCCTGGGCGTGGCTCGCGAAGGCGAGCAGGCGCGCGAGGGGCTTGAGTCCGCGGCTGCGGGCGGCTGCCGCGCTCATCAGCACCAGCGCCGCGGCGCCGTCGGAGATGGAGGAGGAACTGGCCGCCGTGACCGTGCCGTCCTTGCCGAAGGCGGGCCGCAGTGAGGCGATCTTGCTGATGTCGCAGGTGCCGGGGGTCTCATCGCGCGCCACCACGGTCTCGCCCTTGCGACCCTTCACCGTGAGCGGGGTGATCTCGGCGTCAAAGTCCCCGGCCGCCACGGCGCGCAGGGCGCGGCGCACCGACTCGGTCGCGAACGCGTCCTGCTGCGCGCGGCTGAAGTGGTATTTCGCGGACGTCGCATCCGCGAAGCACCCCATGAGCTTGCCGTCCCAGGGGCTCTGCAGCCCGTCGTAGAACATGTGGTCGAGCACCTCGCCGTGCCCCATGCGGTAGCCGCTGCGCCCCTTGGGCAGCAGGTAGGGCGCATTGGACATCGACTCCAGGCCCCCCGCGAGCACCACGCTCGCCGTGCCCGCGCGGATCTGTTCGGCGCCGAGCATCACCGCCTTCAGCGCCGAGCCGCACATCTTGTTCACGGTCGTGGCGGGCACCGACACCGGGACGCCCGCGCCCACGGCCGCCTGGCGCGCCGGCGCCTGACCCAGTCCCGCCGGCAGCACGCACCCGAGGATGACCTCCTCGAGGTCCGCCCCGCTGATGCCGGCGGACTCCAGGGCGGCGCGCACGGCCGCGCTCCCCAGCTGCACGGCGGTCAGCGGCGCGAGCGCGCCGAGGAACGCACCGATCGGGGTGCGCTTGGCGGAGACGATGACGACTTCGTGGCTGGGCATGGGGGTCTCCTTTCAGGTCAGGGGGCGCAAGGGCTCAGCGGGCGAGGGCGGGGGCCGTGCGGCGCGCGCGGCGCCGGGGCGGCACGCGCGCGGCGGCGACGGCGGCGTCGGTCCCGTTGCCGCGCGGCGAGAGTCCCGCCTCGAACACCCGCACGAACGCCTCGGCGATCTGCGCCCCGCTCAGGGACTGATCCTCGCGATACCAGTGGGCGATCCAGTTGAGCGCCCCGGCGAGGGCGAATGCGGTCATCTTCGGGTCGCAGGGGTGGATGGAGCGGTCCTGGATGCCCTCGCGGATGAGGCGCCGGATGCCGTGGTCGATCTCGGACTTCAGCGCCTTGATGTGCCGGCTCATCGCCGGGGACAGGTCCTGCTCCTCGGCGCGCACCATGCACCAGCCGAACTCGGAGGCCACCGCCTCGCCGTAGTGGCGCAGCACCGCGTTCAGGCGCTCACGGGCCGGCACTTCCAGGCGGCGCACGTCCCGGAACGCCTCGCGGATGCGCTCCACCCCGGCCACGAAGCACTGGAACAGCAGCTGCTCCTTGCTGGTGACGTAGTAATACACGGTGGGCTTGGTCACCTCGAGGCGGGCGGCGATGTCATCGAGGGAGGTGTTGTGATAGCCCTTGCGGTTGAATTCGCGCGCCGCGGCACGGATGACCGCGTCGCGCTTCACCGCGCGGTCACGCTGGCGCTCGTGGCTCGCCTTCCAGGGCGAGGCGGCGGCCACGGGGGTCTTGCCCGGGGCACCCGGACTGGAGCGGCGGCTGTTCATGGCTGTGCGCGTATTATAGGCACGCGGGGGCGGCAACGTGACGGCTCGCGCGGCGGAGACCCAAGGCGCACACCCGCGCGTTGACCGGTCGCCCGCCGCTCGATCATACTCACGAGTATAGATCCTACCCGCGGGTAAACAGGTACGTCCATCGGTCATTCGGACTACGCTTCCGCAGGAAGACACGCACTATGAACGCCGGTCTAAAGGGGAGCGCGGCGCTGCCGCGCAGCGAGGCAGCCGCCGCTCGGCCGCCGTTGCGGTTCGTCTCCGCCGCCTCGCTCTTCGACGGTCACGACGCCGCCATCAACATGATCCGCCGCCTGCTGCAGGCGCGCGGCGCGGAGGTGGTGCACCTCGGCCACAACAGAAGCGTGGCCGACATCGTGCGCGCCGCCATCGAGGAGGACGCGGACGCCATCGCGGTCAGCTCCTACCAGGGCGGCCACAACGAGTACTTCACCTACATGGTGGACATGCTGCGCGAGCGCGGTTACGGGCACGTGCGCGTCGTGGTCGGCGGCGGTGGCACCATCTCCCCGGACGAGATCGCGGCCCTCGAGCGCCACGGCGTCGAGAAGATCTACACCCCCGAGGACGGCCGGCGGCTCGGCCTCGCCGGCATGATCGATGACGTGTTCCGCCGCGTGGGGGCGGCGCGCAAGCCCGCCTACGAGCTGCGGCCGCTGAACCCCCGCGACCACGGCCTGATCGCCCGCACCATCTCGGTGCTCGAGGGGGCCGCGGGCGAGGACGGCCAGCTGGAGCAGGTCCGCCGGATGCTCACCCGCGCGCGCCACAAGGTGCCGGTCGTGGGTGTCACCGGCACCGGCGGGGCCGGCAAGTCGAGCCTCACGGATGAGCTGCTCGCGCGCCTGGTGCGGCATTTCCCGCAGGCGCAGGTCGCCGTCGTGGCGATGGACCCGACCCGCCGCCGCAGCGGCGGGGCGCTGCTCGGGGACCGCATCCGCATGAACAGCCTCAGTGCGGAAAACATCTTCATGCGCTCGCTCGCCACGCGCCGCGCGCACCTGGCAACCGCTGCGGTGCTCAAGGACGTGATCGAGCTCTACAAGGCCGCAGGCTTTGACCTGGTGATCGTCGAGACCGCCGGCATCGGCCAGTCCGACACCGAGATCGTCGACCTCGTGGACCTGTCGCTGTACGTCATGACGAGCGAGTACGGCGCCGCCAGCCAGCTGGAAAAGATCGACATGCTCGATTACGCCGACTTCATCGTGCTCAACAAGAGCGAGAAGCGCGGCGCCGAGGACAGCCTGCGCGACGTGCGCAAGCAGTGGCGCCGCAACCATCCGGACGGCGCCCACCGCAGCGACGCCGAGGTGCCGGTGTTCCCGACCATCGCCAGCCGCTTCAACGACCCGGGCGTCAACCAGCTGTTCGCCGCCGTGTGCGCGGCGCTCGCCGCCGCGCACCCCGGCGCCTGGGCGCTCGCAGGATGCCGGGCCGACCGCGCCCAGCGCGCGCGCGCCGCTGGTGCCCGGGGAGCGCAGCCGCTACCTCGCCGAGATCGCCCAGGGGGGGCGGGAGGCACGCGCGCGCATCGAGGCGCAGGTCAGCGCCGCGCGGCGTGCCGCCGGACTGTACGAGGCGCTGAAGTCGCTGCGCGATGCGCCGCTGCCCGCGCCGCTTGAGCCCTATGGGCAGGCGCTGCTGGCCGAGGGGGCCACGGATGCCTCGCGGCGCGAGCTGCGCACGCAGTACAACCGCGCGCTCGCGGAGATCGGGAGCGAGGCGCTGGCGGAACTGAAGGGCTGGCCGGCGCGCGCGCGCGCGGCCACCGAGGCGAGCTACTCCTACCAGGTGCGCGGGCGTCCCGTGACGGGCGAGAACTACACCGAGAGCCTCGCGCGCCTGCCGATCCCGAAGCTCGCCGTGCCGCGCTTCGGTGACTGGGGCGAGCTGCTGCACTTTCTCCTCAGCGAGAACCTGCCCGGGGCCTTCCCCTACACCGGCGGGGTGTATCCGTACCGCCGCGAGGAGGAGGACCCGACGCGCATGTTCGCCGGCGAGGGCGGGCCGGAGCGCACCAACCGCCGCTTCCACTACGTGGCCGACGGCCATGGCGCCGCGCGCCTCTCCACCGCGTTTGATTCGACCACGCTCTATGGCGAGGACCCGGACACGCGTCCGGATGTCTACGGGCGCACCGGCAACTCGGGCGTCTCGATCGCGACCCTCGATGACATGAAGAAGCTCTACTCGGGCTTTGACCTGTGCAGCCCGAGCACCTCGGTGTCGATGACCATCAACGGGCCGGCGCCGATGATCCTCGCGATGTTCATGAACACCGCGATCGATCAGCAGGTGGAGCGCTACCTGAAAGAGGAGGGACGCTGGCCGCAGGCACAGGAAAAGATCGCCGCGCTGCACGCGGCGGCCCGCGCGCGCGGCGTGCCGGACGCGGCCTACCACGGGGCGCTGCCGCCGCATCACGATGGCTCGGGGCTGGCACTGCTTGGGGTCAGCGGCGATGCGCTCATCGAGCGCGCAGACCTACGAGCGCATCCGCGCCGCGGCGCTTGAGGCGGTGCGCGGCACGGTGCAGGCCGACATCCTCAAGGAGGACCAGGCGCAGAACACCTGCATCTTCTCCACCGAGTTCGCGCTGCGCATGATGGGCGACGTGCAGCAGTACTTCATCGATCAGCGCGTGCGCAACTTCTACTCGGTGTCGATCTCCGGCTATCACATCGCCGAGGCCGGCGCCAACCCGATCTCGCAGCTCGCCTTCACGCTCGCCAACGGCTTCACGATCGCCGAGTACTACCTGGCGCGCGGCATGCGCGTGGATGACTTCGCGCCCAACCTGTCGTTCTTCTTCTCCAACGGCATGGATGCGGAGTACGTGGTCATCGGCCGGGTGGCGCGGCGCATCTGGGCGCGCGCCATGCGCGATCGCTACCACGCGGGCCCGCGCAGCCAGATGCTCAAGTACCACGTGCAGACCTCGGGCCGCAGCCTGCACGCGCGCGAGATCGCCTTCAACGACATCCGCACCACCCTGCAGGCGCTGTACGCACTGTTCGACAACTGCAACAGCCTGCACACCAACGCCTACGACGAGGCGCTCACCACCCCGACCGAGGAGAGCGTACGCCGCGCGGTGGCGATCCAGCTGATCATCAACCGCGAGCTCGGCCTGAATAAGATCCAGAACCCCTGGCAGGGGTCGTTCGCGATCGACTACCTGACCGACCTGGTCGAGGAGGCGGTCTACAAGGAATTCGAGGCGCTGTCAGAGCGCGGCGGGGTGCTCGGGGCGATGGAGACCATGTACCAGCGCGGCAAGATCCAGGAAGAGTCGCTGTATTACGAGACCCGCAAGCACGACGGCTCGCTGCCCCTGATCGGCGTCAACACCTACCTCTCGGGGGCCGATGCCGCCGAGGAGCACAAGGGCGCGCAGCTGATCCGCTCGACCGAGGAGGAGAAGCAGGCGCAGGTCGCCGGCGCGCGCGCCTTCCAGGCGCGCAATGCGGACCGCTCGGCCGCCGCGCTCGAGCGCCTGCAGCAGGTCGCCGCCGGCGGCGGCAACGTGTTCGCCGAGCTCATGGAGACGGTCAAGGTCTGCTCGCTGGGGCAGATCTCGCATGCGCTGTATCAGGTGGGCGGTCAGTACCGGCGGAACATGTAAGGTCCGGCTCCCCGAGCGCGGCGAGGATGGCGTTGCGCGCCGCATCCCGCAGCCGCGGCACCGCGTGCGCATCGGCGCCCGCGCCGGGGGCGAGCGCCGGCAGCAGCTCGAACTCGATGGTTCCCGGCCACGGCAGCCCTTTGGGCGGCAGCGCGCGGCGCGTGCCGCGCACGGTGGCCGGCACCAGCGGGCACCCCACCCGCACCGCGGTGACGAAGGCGCCGAGGTGAAACTTCAAAAGCCCCGGCACCTGCGGAAAGGTGCCCTCGGGGAAGAACACCACCGAGTGGCCGGCGGTGGCGCTGCGCAGCACCCGCCGCGCGTCCGCGGCGCTCTTGTGCCGGTCGAAGCGCTCGACGAACTGCGAGCCCAGGCGCCTCAAGAGCGCCCCGATGAGGGGCACCTGGCTCGCCTCGCGCTTGATCACGAAACCGAAGTGCGGCGGGAGCGCCGCGGTGAGCACGACCCCGTCGATGTAACTGGCGTGGTTGCAGACGATGACGCATTGTCCGGGCGGCAGGTGCTGCGGGAAGCGCACCGTGAGCGGCATGCCCGCGCTGGTGAGAAAGGCGCGCGCCAGGTGGCGTGCGGCCGCGCGCCGCTGCGGCGAGCCGCGGCAGCAGCACCAGCAGCACCAGGGCGATGAGGCCCAGGGCGAGGAAGGCGACGCTCATCCACAGCGTGTACAGGAGCTGCAGGGCTCGCAGCAGGGCGGCGCGGGACATGGCGCGCAGGTTCACAGAGGTTCGTGGCTCATGGCGAAAAACGTGGCTGCGGATGTGAACTGGTTCTCTTTATGTTAATGCGAGCCCGCCGATGTGAAGGTGGTCACGTCGATCCGGGGCGCCCACTCACCATACTGCGGTCACCACATTACCGGGAACTCGAGGCACGCACAGCGCAGCTCCGGTGCGCGGCGCCAACCCCACCCTCCCAGGAAGACCAGGCTTGTCCAATCCCGCGATCGCCATGACCCCCGCCGCCGACTCGACCGATCCGGCGGTATCCCGCTTCCTCGACGCGGTGTGGATGGAGCGCGGCCTGTCGCCGAACACCCTGGCCGCCTACCGCGCCGACCTCACCGCGCTCGCCCGCTGGCTGGCCGAGCGCAACGTGGTCGATCATGCGCACCACGCGCGCGGACCTGCAGGATTTCATCGCCTGGCGCGTGCGCGCCGGCGCCCGGCCGCGCTCGACCGCGCGGCAGCTGTCCTCCTTCCGGCGCTTCTTCCGCTACTTCATGCGCGAGGGCGCCATCAAGGATGACCCGACCGCGCAGATCGCCATGCCCAAGATCGGGCGCTCGCTGCCGCGCTCGCTCACCGAGGAGGAAGTCGAGTCGCTCTTGTCGGCCCCTCTGGTGACCGACCCGCTCGGCAACCGCGACCGCACCATGCTCGAGGTGCTGTACGCCACGGGCCTGCGGGTCTCGGAACTGGTGAACCTGCGCCAGAGCCAGGTCAACCTGAACCAGGGCGTCATCCGCATCCTCGGCAAGGGCGACCGCGAGCGGCTGATTCCGCTCGGCGAGGAGGCCATGCGCGCCCTGAAGGAATTCGCCCGCGGCCCGCGCGGGGAGATCCTGCTCGAGCGCCAGACCGATTACCTCTTTCCCACGCGCCGCGGCGACCGCATGACGCGCCAGGCCTTCTGGCACATCATCAAGCGCTACGCGCGCAAGGCCGGCATCGCCAAAGAGCTCTCGCCGCACACCCTGCGGCACGCCTTCGCCACGCACCTGCTCAACCACGGCGCTGACCTGCGCGTGGTGCAGATGCTGCTCGGCCACAGCGACCTGTCGACCACCCAGATCTATACCCACGTCGCGCGCGAGCGGTTGAAGGACCTGCACTCGACGCACCATCCGCGCGGGTAGGGCGCCTGCGGGAACGCGCCGCGTTCCTGCCGCGCCCGGCCCCTCTGCTAGACTTGTGCGTGACTTGCCGCAGCCCTTTTGCAGTGCGGTGAACCTTGGGGGGACCGGCGCCTCCAAGTCGGTACAATCCCTTAAAGGCAACGGGAAGCCCCATGACACGCGTAGTCCTGATCGGTTGGCTGGCCCTGGCGGGCACCCTGGCCCAGGCGGCAGCGCCGCCGCAGCCCCCGGCGGATCCGTCCGATCCGCGCACCGAGGTGGTCAGCCACCTGCCGGGCGCCAAGGTCGATGACCTGCGGGCCTCGCCCATCAAGGGCATGTATGAGTACACCCGCGGCACCGACATCGCTTACGTCACCGCCGACGGCAAGTACGCCATCAACGGCGACCTGTACGACATCGCCGCCGACAACAACCTGACGGAAGTGCACCGCCGCGAGCTGCGCAACAAGCTGATGGCCGCCTACCCCGAGGACCAGATGCTGGTGTTCGGGCCGAAGGATGCCAAGTACACCATCACGGTGTTCACCGACGTCGACTGTGCCTTCTGCCGCAAGCTCCACAGCCAGATCGCCGACTACAACAAGCTCGGGATCCGCGTGCGCTACCTGCTCTACCCGCGCACCGGCCCCAACTCCAGCTCCTGGACCAAGGCCGAGCAGGTGTGGTGCTCACCGGATCGCAACGATGCCCTCACCAAGGCCAAGCTCGGCCAGGACCTGAAGACCAAGGCCTGCACGGACAACCCGGTGGCGCGCTCCTATGCACTCGGCCAGCAGTTCGCCCTGCAGGGAACCCCGGCGATCCTGCTCGCCGACGGCGAGCTGCTCTCGGGCTACGAGCCCCCGGACGTGATGCTGAAGGACCTGCAGGCCGCCGCCAAGGGTACGACCGCGCAGCGTTAGCGGGCGCGCGCGCCTAGCGCTCGAGCAGCTTCAGCTTGTCGGGCTTGCCTTCCCATTCCTTGGCGTCGGCAGGGGCATCCTTCTTCTCGGTGATCACCGGCCACTGCTTGGCAAGTTCCGCGTTGAGCTGCTTGAAGTGCTCCTGGCCGGCCGGCAGCTCCTCTTCCGAGAAGATCGCCTCGACCGGACACTCCGGTTCGCACAGGGTGCAGTCGATGCACTCCTCGGGATCGATGGTCAGGAAGTTCGGCCCCTCGTGGAAGCAGTCGACCGGGCAGACCTCGACGCAGTCCATGTACTTGCACTTGATGCAGTTTTCGGTGACGACAAAAGTCATTCGCGTTCCTCAAAGGATGTTCCCCGAAGGGCGGCCGGAGGCGTGAAGGCGTGAGCCGGGACGGGGGCGGCATTGTGCCACGCCGCCGTGCCGGGGGTGAATTTCACCCCGGGGAATGCGGCGGGGCGCGCCGGTCGAGGGTGGTGAAGTAGTGCTGCTCGCGCCCCGCGGCCTTGTCCTCGAAGTAGCGCCGCAGCGTGAAATCCGTGCTGCGAAAGGCCAGCTCCTCCCAGGGGATGTCCTGCGGGGCCACCAGGGCCACCTCCAGGCTCTCCGGTCCCGGGGCAAAGCGCGCCTGCGGCAGGCTGGCGCGGAAGAACACGTGCACCTGCTCGGCGTGCAGCACGTGCACCACCGAGAGGAGCGAGCCGATGACCACCTCGGCGAGGGCTTCCTCCTGCGACTCGCGCGCCGCGGCCTGCTGCAGCGTCTCGCGGTTCTCCATGAAGCCGGCCGGCACGGTCCAGAAGCCGCGGCGCGGCTCGATGGCCCGGCGGCACAAAAGGATGCTGCCCTCGTAGTCGGGTACGCAGCCGACCACCAGGCGCGGGTTCTGGTAATGGATCGTGCCGCAGGCCTCGCACACGTAGCGCGGCAGGTGGTCGCCCACCGGCACGCGCAGTTGCACCTTCGCCGCGCATTCGCTGCAGTATTTCATGCTGTGCCGGCGAGGATACGGGCGGCAGTACGCCTTGTCGACGCGCGCGCGCCGCGTGCCGCCGCTAGAGCAAGCCGAAGACGGCCACACCGTTGCTTTGCGGTACGAATACCTTGCCGTCGGCGATGCTCGGCGTCACAAAGGTGACCGCTACGCCGAGCTGATCGCGGCCGCCAGCCTGGTTGCTGTTATAGAGCATCTTGCCGAGGTCGGAGGCGTCGTACGCGTACAGCACCGCGCTGGGCGTGGTGCGCTGGTTCGCCCAGACGATGCCGTTGCTGCTGCCATTGGCGGAGACTATCGGGGAGCAGCCAGGATAGGGGAAGGTCGCGGTGCTCTTCGAGCTCGGCGTGCTGCCGAGCCGGGCCTGCGTGATGCGGAAGGACTGTAGTGAGCCGTCTCTCGGGCAGTAGTACACCGCGCCGTTGAAGTACGCCGGCGTGCTCCAGACGCCGCCGACGCCGGTGCTCGTCTCATAAAGGGTGCCGAGCACTCCGGTGAGCTGCTGCCAGATGTTGTTGCTGGTTGGGCTGAAGTGGCCCATCGAATCGCGGCTGACGACGTAGATGTGGCCGTCCTTGCCGGCGCCGACCGCGAGATGCCGCACCGTGCCGCCGGCATCGACGAGGTCCGGCAGCAGCAGGATGCCGCCGGCGCCGAGATCCAGGTCCCCCCAGCTCAGACTGGCGGTGGTCGAGGGGGAGAAATAGTCCGTGACCTTCAAGGCGCCGCCCGCGGTCGAGATCTTCAGGAACGAGTCGCCGAAATCGCCCATGTTGGGGAAGCCGTTGGCATCGAGCGTCTGCTCGAACGCGCCGTTGCCCGTGATCACGTAGAGATTCCCGCCGCTGTCTGCGGCGATGCCGCCCCCGGACATCCAGATGGCCGGGCCGACGCCGCCGCTGTTGGGCGCCACGTTCAGCACCGCGGTCTGCTTGAGCGTGCTCGCGCTGTAGGCCATCAGCCAGCCGGTGTAGAACTTGTTGTCGCAGTGCGAGGTCCAGGCGGTGTAGATGGTGCCGTTCAGTAGCAGCAGTCCCGAGCGCTCCAGGTACTGCCGCGGATCAAAGGTGATCGAGCCGGAGCTCGTGGGGAAGGAGGCGGTGATTTCGCTGGGGCCGCCGAACATTTCCGCGCCGGTGGTGAGGCTGAGCGCGTGCAGGCGATGATAGTAGGTCTTGCCATTGCTCGCGACCGTCATGGCGATGACGTAGATGGTACCGGTGGCGCGGCTGATCACCGGCGTCGCGGTCACGCCGACGAGCGGTGCGAGCGCATCGCAGTTGACCGGGTCGCTGACCTTCTCGCCTGGCGGAACCAGCGAAACCTTCCACAGCCGGGTGCCGGTATCCGCGTCGAACGCATACACCGAGTCGTTCTCGGTCGCGGTGAACACGACGTTGTGAGTCACGCCGCCGACGTTCAGCCCCGACAGATACAGTGGCTGGGCGTCGACCTTGCCGTCGGTGGCGAGGAAGTGCAGCTTGCCGAAGGTCGAGGCGTTGACGTTGGCAGGTGTGAGCCTCGTCTCGGTGAGATTCGCTCCGGTGCGCGCCGCGTTGTTCTTGTAGGTGACGAGATCGGTGCCCTGGACCGCGGCGGTGACGCTCAGCGTGGCGTTGGCGCTGGTGATGCTGCCCACCGCATTGCTGACCACGACCGCGTAGACGGCCCCGTTGTCGGCGCTGCTCGTAGCCGGGGTGTTGTAGAGCGCACCCGTCGCCCCGGAGATCGCCGTGCCGTTGCGGCGCCACTGGTAGGTCAGCGGCGCGCTGCCCGTCGCCACGACGCTGAAACTAGCGCTCTGGCCGGCCTGCACGCTCTGGTTTGCGGGTTGCGTGGTGATCTTCGGGGCGCTGGGCGCCGCCTTCACGGTGAGCGTGGCGTTCGCGCTCGTGATGCTGCCCACCGCGTTGCTGACCACGACCGCGTAGACGGCGCCGTTGTCGGCGCTGCTCGTGGCCGGGGTCTTGTAGAGCGCACCCGTCGCCCCGGAGATCGCCGTGCCGTTGCGGCGCCACTGGTAGGTCAGCGGCGCGCTGCCCGTCGCCACGACGCTGAAACTGGCGCTCTGGCCGGCCTGCACGCTCTGGTTTGCGGGTTGCGTGGTGATCTTCGGGGCGCTGGGCGCCGCCGTCACGGTGAGCGTGGCGTTCGCGCTCGTGATGCTGCCCACCGCGTTGCTGACCACGACCGAGTAGACCGCGCCGTTGTCGGCGCTGCTCGTGACCGGGGTCTTGTAGAGCGCACCCGTCGCCCCGGAGATCGCCGTGCCGTTGCGGCGCCACTGGTAGGTCAGCGGCGCGCTGCCCGTCGCCACGACGCTGAAACTGGCGCTCTGGCCGGCCTGCACGCTCTGGTTTGCGGGTTGCGTGGTGATCTTCGGGGCGCTGGGCGCCGCCGTCACGGTGAGCGTGGCGTTCGCGCTCGTGATGCTGCCCACCGCGTTGCTGACCACGACCGCGTAGACCGCGCCGTTGTCGGCGCTGCTCGTGACCGGGGTCTTGTAGAGCGCACCCGTCGCCCCGGAGATCGCCGTGCCGTTGCGGCGCCACTGGTAGGTCAGCGGCGCGCTGCCCGTCGCCACGACGCTGAAACTGGCGCTCTGGCCGGCCTGCACGCTCTGGTTTGCGGGTTGCGTGGTGATCTTCGGGGCGCTGGGCGCCGCCGTCACGGTGAGCGTGGCGTTGGCGCTCGTGATGCTGCCCACCGCGTTGCTGACCACGACCGCGTAGACGGCGCCGTTGTCGGCGCTGCTCGTGACCGGGGTCTTGTAGAGCGCACCCGTCGCCCCGGAGATCGCCGTGCCGTTACGGCGCCACTGGTAGGTCAGCGGCGCGCTGCCCGTCGCCACGACGCTGAAACTGGCGCTCTGGCCCGCCTGCACACTCTGGTTTGCGGGCTGCGTGGTGATCTTCGGGGCGCTGGGCGCCGCCGTCACGGTCGAGCGTGGCGTTCGCGCTCGTGATGCTGCCCACCGCGTTGCTGACCACGACCGCGTAGACGGCCCCGTTGTCGGCGCTGCTCGTGGCCGGGGTCTTGTAGAGCGCACCCGTCGCCCCGGAGATCGCCGTGCCGTTGCGGCGCCACTGGTAGGTCAGCGGCGCGCTGCCCGTCGCCACGACGCTGAAACTGGCGCTCTGGCCCGCCTGCACGCTCTGGTTTGCGGGTTGCGTGGTGATGCCCGGGGCCACGGCTGTCGCCGTCACGGTCAGCACCGCTGCGCGGCTCGTGACGTTGCCGACCGAGTTACTCACCACCACCGCAAAGGTCGCGCCGCTGTCGGCGCTCGAGGCCGCCGGCGTGGTGTAGCTCGCCGCGTTCGCGCCGGCAATCGCGCCGCCGTTCTTCTGCCACTGATAGGACAGCGGGGCGGTGCCGCTGGCAGTGACATTGAAGGTTGCGCTCTGGCCGGCCGTGAGCGTCTGATCGGCCGGCTGGGCGGTGATCGTGGGGGCGAGCGGCGTCGCACTGACCGTCAGCTGTGCGGCAGCGCTTTCGATGCTGCCGGCCGGGTTGCTGACGACTACGGCGAACGTCGCGCCGTCGTCCTCGGGGGCCGCCATCTGCCCATAACTGGGCGTGGTGGCGCCGGCGATGGCGCTGCCGTTCTTTTTCCACTGGTAGGTGAGCGGCTCGGAGCCGGTCGCGACGACCGAGAAATTCACGGTATCACCGACCAGCGCCGACTGGCTTGCCGGCTGCGAAACGATGCTCGGCGCGGCGACATCACCACTGTTGATCGGGTCCGTGGCCACTGAGCCACAGGCGACGAGCAACAACGAACAAAAAAGGGTGAGCGTACCGTGGAGGCGCGCGGCCGTTCGCAACATCAGCAATCCCTTTGTCAAGCCTTATTTGTTTTCGTTTCCGGTGACAAATTCGCATGAAGGCGCCCTGGACAGCAACCCGTCTGCGGGCAGTGACAGGGGCGACGGGTGCATGGTGAACACCGTAACGAGGTGCGTTTCGTGCTGCGTCCCGCCCTGGACCTTAACGCCAAGCTTCCTTTCCTAGTTACATGGTGCCCGAGGTCGGAGTCGAACCGACACGCTTTTAAGGGCGGCGGATTTTCTTACCACTTCGGCTTTCGCCGCCCCGCTGCCCTTGGCACGCGGGTTCGTAGTCTGGAGCACGCCTTCACCGTGGCCTTGTGGGCTTTAGGTGCCCGCCGTCTGCTCTCTACACCTTCCCCGGGGGCTCCCGGGGCTTGGCTCGGCATCAGCTCGAGGCGCGTGGCCTCAGGGCCTTCACCGAGTTTGACGGGCTTCACCGCGGGGATTTCTCCCCGCGGGCTCAAGTTGTTGGTCTGAGTCCGCTGCGTCTACCAATTCCGCCACTCGGGCATCGAGTGTTCGTTCCCTGGCGCAGGCCAAGGCGCGCGAATTATACATTGGCGTGGCCGGGGCGAGCGCTGCTGCGGGCCTTTATTATCCGGATCACGGCCTGCGGCACCGTGGTGTTGTTGCGCAGGTTGCCGGGTCTGGCCCCATCGTTCGTCGGAGCTACCCCGGCCCGCGGGCAGGTGCAACCCCGCCGTGTAACATGCGCGCGTGCGCCGCCAGGACTTTGCCTATGAGCTGCCCGCCGAACTGATCGCGCAGAGCCCGCTGGCGGAGCGCGCGGCGAGCCGGATGCTGGTACTTGATGCCGCCCGGCACCTGCACGGACCGGCGGGTGCGCGAGCTGCCGCAAATGCTGCGACGCGGCGACCTGCTCGTGCTCAACGACACGCGCGTGCTGCCGGCACGCGCGTTCGGTCGCAAGCCCAGCGGCGGCCGCGTCGAGATCTTCCTCGAGCGTGCGCTCGGCGGCTGCGAGGCACTCGTGCAGCTTTCGGCCAGCAAGCCGATCCGCGTCGGACTGGAGATTGCAACCGCGGGCGGTGCGGTCGAGGTCATCGCCCGCGCTGAGGATCTGTGGCATATCCGGCTGCCGCTCCCGGCGCGCGAGTTCTTCGAGTGCTGGGGCGTGACGCCGCTGCCGCCCTACATTCATCGCCCGCCCGCGGAGGCCGATCGCGAGCGCTACCAGAGTATCTTTGCCCGCGAGCCGGGCGCGGTGGCCGCGCCCACTGCCAGCCTGCACTTCGATGCCGCGTTGCTGGAGGAACTCGCGGCGCGCGGCGTAAACCAGAGCTTCGTGACCTTGCACGTGGGGGCCGGCACGTTCCAACCGGTGCGCACGGATAATCTGGCTGCGCATACAATGCACGCCGAACGCGTGACGGTGGGTGCGGCAGCCTGCACGGCGATCGCCGCGGCGCGCGCCGCCGGCGCGCGCGTGGTGGCCGTGGGCACGACCGTGGTACGCGCGCTGGAGTCCGCAGCGCTTGCCGGCGCCGGGGAACTCGTGCCGTGGTCGGGCGAGACGCGCCTGTTCATCACGCCGGGATTTCGCTTTCAGGTCGTTGACGCCTTGCTCACCAACTTTCACCTGCCGGAGTCGACCTTGCTGATGCTGGTGTGCGCCTTTGCCGGGCGGGAGGCCGTGCTCGCCGCGTACGCGCACGCGGTGCGCGCGCGCTACCGCTTCTTCAGCTACGGCGATGCCATGCTGCTCGCGCGGGAGCGCCCGTGATCCCCACCTTCAGCGTCGAAGCGCGCGACGGGGCGGCGCGTGTCGGGCGCCTCGCTCACCACGCACGGGGCGATCGAGACGCCGGCCTTCATGCCCGTGGGGACCTACGGCACCGTGAAGGCCATGACGCCCGAGGAACTCGAGGAGCTCGGCGCGCAGGTGATCCTCGGCAACACCTTTCATCTGCTGCTGCGCCCGGGGCCGAAGGTGATCGCAGCGCACGGCGGCCTGCACCGCTTCATGCACTGGCGCCGCCCGATCCTCACCGACTCCGGCGGTTTCCAGGTGTTCAGCCTCAAGAGCCTGCGCACGCTCAGCGAGGAGGGCGTGCGCTTCCGCTCGCCGATCGATGGGAGTGAGGTGCGGCTTACGCCCGAGGACTCCATGGACATGCAGCTCGCGCTGCGCTCGGACATCGCCATGGCGCTCGATGACTGCACCGAGCACCCGGCCACCGAGGCGGCGGCGCGCGCCTCGATGGAGCGCTCCATGCGCTGGGCGCTGCGCAGCCACCGTCACTACTACGCCGCCCCCGAGCCGCCCGGGGGACTGTTCGGCATCGTGCAGGGCGGCATGCATGCAAACCTGCGCCTGGCCTCACTCGAGGCGCTGCTGCAGCTGGAATGGCCGGGCCTGGCCGTCGGGGGGCTCGCGGTGGGGGAGTCGGAAGAGGAGCGGCTCGCCATCCTCGAGGCGCTGGTGCCGCACATGCCCGAGGCGCGGCCGCGTTATCTCATGGGGGTCGGCCGCCCGGAGGACATCGTGGCCGCGGTGCTGCGCGGCATCGACATGTTCGACTGCGTCATGCCGACGCGCCACGCCCGCAACGGCCACCTGTTCACGGCGCTCGGGGTGATCAACATCCGCAACAGCGTCCACCAGGAGGATCTCGGTCCGGTGGACCCCACCTGCGGCTGCTACACCTGCCGCAACTACAGCCGCGCCTACCTGCGCCACCTCGACCGCTGCAATGAGATTCTGGGCGCGCGCCTGAACACCATCCACAACCTGCACTTCTATCTGCAGCTGCTGAGCGGGCTGCGCGCCGCCATCCGCGCCGGCACCCTCGTCGCCTGGGCGGGGGCCTTCTTAACAGCCCGGCGCGCGGCTGACGCTGTGGCATAATGCCGCCCTTTTCGCTGCCCGGACCACACAAATGAATGGTTTGATTTCCGACGCTTGGGCGCAGGCCGCCCCTGGTGGCGCGAGCCAGTTCACGCCGCTTTTGATGGTGGGCGTGTTCTTCGTCATCTTCTACTTCCTGCTGTTTCGTCCGCAGCAGAAGCGCGCCAAGGAGCACCAGAACCTGCTCTCCAAGCTCGCCACCGGCGATGAGGTGGTGACGACCGGGGGACTGCTCGGCAAGGTCACCGAGGTCGGCGAGAGCTTCATCACGCTCGAGATCGCCGACGGCGTGCGCATCAAGGTGCAGAAGATGCAGGTCACGCAGCTCATGCCCAAGGGCACGCTCAAGAGCGCCTGAGATGCTGGAATACCCGCGCTGGAAATACGTCCTGGTGGCGGCGGTGCTGCTGCTCGCCATGTTGTTTGCGCTGCCGAATTTCTTCGGCGAGGACCCGGCGCTGCAGGTGGCCCGCAAGGACCACAACGCGGTCACGAGCGATAGCGAGAAGGAACTCGAGGGGTTCCTCAAGGAGCGCAACATCCCCTTCGGGCGCAGCTACATCGACAACGGCCGCCTCATGGTGCGCTTCGCCAACGTTCCGGAGCAGCTCGCGGCGCGCGACGCCGTGAACGACAAGTACACCGGCACCTACATCACCGCCCTGTCCTTTGCGCCGCGCACGCCGGAGTTCCTGCGCACGCTGGGGCTGCGGCCCATGCCGCTCGGCCTGGACCTGCGCGGCGGCCTGTACCTGCTCTACCAGGTGGACGTGAACGCCGCGGTCGCGCAGGCGCTCGAGGGCTACGCCCAGGACACGCGGCGCGCGCTGGCCGCCGCCAGCATTCCGGTCGGCGACGTCACCACCGTGGCGGTGGGGAGCGAGCGCCCGAACGCGGTGCGCATCGTGCTGCCGCCCGAGGCGGATGCGAGCGCCGCGCGCAACGCGCTCACCCAGGTGCTCGCCGGGCTCTCGATCAGCACCACGAGCCTCGAGCGCGGTGCGGCGATCATCGGCGTCATGACGCCGCAGCAGATCCGCGAGCGCCAGGACTACGCCATCCAGCAGAACATCACCACGCTGCGCAACCGCGTGAACGAGCTGGGCGTGTCCGAACCGATCGTGCAGCGCCAGGGCATCGATCGCATCAACGTGCAGCTGCCCGGCGTGCAGAACTCGGCCGAGGTCAAGGACATCCTCGGGCGCGTCGCCACCCTCGAGTTCCGGCTCGAGGACATGCAGAACAATGCCATGGAGGCCGCGCAGACCGGGCGCGCGCCGCTCGGCTCCAAGCTGTACGTGCACACGCGCGTCGGACGGCCGCTGCTTTTGAAGCGTGAGGTGATCGCCACCGGCGATCAGCTCACCAACGCCACCAGCGGACAGTCGCAGGAGGGGCCGGCGGTCAACATCAAGCTCGATGCGCGCGCCGGCGAGAACATGCTCAAGACCACCCGCGCCAACCTCAACAAGCGCATGGCGGTGGTGCTGATCGAGAAGCATCGCGAGACCGTCGAGGTCGACGGCAAGAAGGTCACGCGCGACGTGACCGACGAGGACGTGATCAACGACGCCACCATCCGCGGCATCTTCAGCAACCAGTTCCAGATCACCGGCCTGGGCGCCGGCGAAGCGCGCGAGCTGGCGCTGCTGCTGCGCTCCGGCTCGCTCGCCACCGGCATCTATCCGATCGAGGAGCGCGCGGTGGGCCCGAGCCTCGGGCGCGAGAACATCCAGAAGGGCGTGACGGCGCTGATCGTCGGCATGGCCGGCGTGTTCCTCTTCATGGCGCTGTACTACCAGACCTTCGGGCTGGTGGCGGACCTGGTGCTGCTGGCCAACGTGGTGCTGCTGACGGCGCTGCTGTCGATGATGCGCGCCTCGCTGTCGCTGCCGGGCATCGCCGGCATCATCCTCACCGTCGGCATGGCGGTGGACGCCAACGTGCTGATCTACGAGCGCATCCGCGAGGAGATCCGCAAGGGCGTGACGCCGCAGGCGGCGATCCGCGCCGGCTTCGACAAGGCGTTCTCCGCGATCACCGATTCGAACGTCACGACGCTGATCGCCGGCGTCGTGCTGTGGGTGCTCGGCACCGGGCCCATCAAGGGATTCGCGATCGTGCTGTCGCTCGGCATCATCACCTCCATGTTCACCTCCCTCATGGGCAGTCGCGCGCTGCTGACGCTGATGTACGGCGGCCGGCGCAAGATCAGCCGGCTGGCGATCGGCTAGCGCGCGCCTCGCAAGGAACCTCCGTGGAATTTTTCAGCCATCAGACCCGCTTCCCGTTCATGGCCACGCGCAAGCTGTGGTACACGCTGTCCGCCGTCCTGATCGCCATCGCGCTCGGCTCGTTCTTCACGCGCGGCGTGAATCTCGCCATCGACTTCACCGGCGGCGTGAGCGCGGAGGTCGCCTTCACGCACGCGGCCGACGTGGATGCAGTGCGCACGGCGCTCACGGGCGCGGGCTTCCGCGAGCCGGAGGTGCAGAACTTCGGCTCCTCGCGCGACATCGCGATCCGCCTGCCGCCGGATGCCAAGCTGGCCGCCACCGAGGTGCGCAGCAAGCTCGAAGGGGCCTTAAGGCAGCTCGATCCGAATGTGCAGGTGGCGCAGCTGGATGTGGTCGGGCCGCAGGTGGGGAATGAGCTGCGGGTGAGCGCGATCTGGGCGCTGGCGTGGACGCTCATCCTGATATTCGGCTACATCGCGTTCCGCTTTCATACCTGGCGGCTGTCCTTCGGCGCCATCCTCGCCGTGCTGCACGACCCGATCCTGGTGCTCGGCTTCTTCTCCATCACACAGATGCCGTTCGACCTGGCGGTCGTGGCGGCCATCCTCGCCGTCATCGGCTACTCACTCAACGACACCGTGATCGTCTTCGACCGCATCCGCGAGCGCTTCGAGACCAACCGGCGCTCACCGCCGGCCGAGGTGCTCGATGAGGCGATCAATCAGACGCTGTCGCGCACCATCATGACCAAGGTAGTCACCTCGATCGTGGTCGTGGCGCTGCTGTTCCTCGGTGGCCCGGTGCTCAAGGGATTCTCCGCGGCGCTTTTGATCGGCATCATCGCCGGCACCTACTCCTCGATCTATATCTCCAGCTCGATCGCGCTCGACTGCGGGCTGACGGCCGAGCACGTGTTCCCGAGCGTGAAGAAGGCGGCCCTGGATCACCTGCCCTAGCGAAGGAGCGCGCCGCTGCTCGCTGACCCACATGCCTGGCTCGCGTTTCTGACGCTGTCGCTGCTGGAGATCGTTCTCGGCATCGACAACCTGATCTTCATCGCCATCCTGGTGGCGCGCCTGCCCGCACACCAGCAGGGCAGGGCCCGTATCGGCGGCCTGGCACTCGCCATGGCGACCCGCATCCTGCTGCTGCTCTCGCTGGTGTGGGTCACGCACCTGACGCAGCCGCTGTTCGAGGTCGGCTCCCACGGGGTCTCGGGACGCGACCTGGTGCTGCTCGGCGGCGGGCTATTCCTCCTGGCGAAGAGCGTCCTGGAGATGCATCACACCATCGAGGGTGCCGAGGCCGTGGCCGGCCCGAAGCGCCTCGCCGGCAGCTTCGCTGGGATCATCGTGCAGATCGGCCTCATCGACATCGTCTTCTCGCTCGATTCGGTATTCACCGCGATCGGGCTGGTCAAGGATCTGGAAGTGATGGTGGCCGCGATCGTCGTGGCAATCCTGGTGATGATGGTGGTGTCGAGCTCGATCGCGCGCTTCATCGCGCGCCACCCGACCATCAAGGTCCTGGCGCTGGCGTTTCTGCTGCTGATCGGCATGGCGCTCGTGGCGCAGGGGCTGCACTTCGAGATCCCCAAGGGGTATCTGTACTTCGCGATGGCGTTCTCGGTGGGCGTGGAGCTGATCAACATGCGCGTGCGCCGCCGCCCGTAGCCCAGGGCAGGCGCTTCAGCGCTGCGGCACGCCCTGCGCGCGCACGCGGCTGTGGCCGTAGCCGTAGAACACGTAGATCAGCACGCCGATCGCGGTCCATACGATGAGGCGTATCCAGGTCGCCGTCCCGAGCGACACCATCATGGCGCCACACACCAGCGCCCCGAGGATGCAGGTGACGTACGGCAGCGGGGCGCGGAACGGGCGCGGCAGGTCGGGGCGCGTGCGGCGCAGGATCAAGACGCCAATGCACACGGTGACGAAGGCCGCCAGCGTGCCGATCGATACCAGCTCGCCGAGGATTTTCACCGGCAAGCAGGCCGCCGATGATCGCCGCGCAGATGCCGGTTACCACGGTGCCGGTCGAGGGCGTGCGGAACTTCGGGTGCACGTGCCCGAAGAAGGGCGGCAGCAGCCCATCGCGCGCCATCGCAAAAAAGATGCGCGCCTGCGCGATCGTCATCACCAGCATCACCGAGGTCATGCCGGCGATCGCCCCGAACTTCACCGGGTAGCCGAGCCAGTGCAGCTGCGGGTACTTGTCGAGTGCGAGCGCCACGGGCGCGGCGACGTCGAGCTCCTTGTAGCTCACCATGCCGGTGAGCACGCTCGCCACGATCGACGTAGAGGACGGTGCAGATGATGAGGCTCGCCAGGATCCCGATCGGCATGTCGCGCTGCGGATTCTTGGTTTCCTGCGCCGCGGTGGAGATGGCGTCGAAGCCGATGTAGGCGAAGAAGATGACGCCCGAGGCCGCGAAGATGCCGCTCCACCCGAAGGTGCCGAGGTGCCCGGTGTTGGCGGGGATGAAGGGGTGCCAGTTGGCGGTGTTGATGAAGCTCACGCCGAAGAGGATGAACAGCACCACCACGGTGACCTTGATGACGACGATGAAGGAGTTGAAGACGGCGGACTGCTTGATGCCGATGTAGCAGATGGTCGCGATGGCAGACACGATCAGCATCGCCGGCACGTTGATGATGGCACCGGTACGCACCAGATGCAGTCCCTCGCCGATCGAATCGAACGGCGCGTGCGAGAGCGCGGCCGGTATGTGTATGCCTAAGGAATCGAGAAAACTGGTCACATAGCCGGACCAGCCGACCGAGACGGTGGCGACCGCGAACAGGTACTCGAGCACCAGGTTCCAGCCGATGAACCAGGCGACTCCCTCGCCGAGCGTCGCGTACGAGTAGGAGTAGGCGCTGCCGGAGACCGGGATCATCGCGGCGAACTCGGCGTAACACAGTCCCGCGAGCGTGCAGCCGATGCCGGCGATGATGAAGGACAGGGCGAGGGCCGGACCGGCGTGGTTGGCGGCCGCGGTGCCGGTGAGCACGAAGATGCCGGTGCCGATGATGCCGCCGATACCGAGCAGCGTCAGCTGCGTGGCGGTGAGCGCGCGGCGCAGCTCGTTCCCGGAGGCCTCCTGCGCGTGCAGCTCATCGATGGACTTGGTCGCGAGTAATTGTGACGCCATGAGACCCCCGCTTTTGCGCGAGGACTGTACACAAGCACTCTGGCGAAAGCGAGGAGGCGGCGCGCGCGTGTGCGCTGCGCCGCGACCGTCCGTTACGGCTCGCGCAGATCCGGCGGCACGTGCGGCGCGAGCAGCTCGAGGAGCGCGGTGTAGACGCGCGGCGTGCCCGCGACGATGTGGCCGCCCTGCTGGTATTCACCGCCGGTGAGCGTGCCGATGCGACCGCCCGCCTCCTGGATGAGGAGCGTGCCGGCGGCGGTATCCCAGGGCGCAAGCCCGATCTCCCAGAAGCCATCGACGCGCCCGGCGGCGACGTAGGCCAGGTCAAGCGCGGCGGAGCCGGGGCGGCGCACGCCGGCGGCCTGCTCGGTGACCGCGCGCAGCATGGCCATGTACGAGTCGAGGTAGCGGGTGTTGGCGCGGTAGGGGAAGCCGGTGGCGATGAGGGAGCCATCGATGCCGCGCGCCTTGCTGACGCGCATGCGGTGGTTCTCCAGGTGCGCACCGGCGCCGCGGCTGGCCGTGAACAGCTCCCCACGCATCGGGTCATAGATCACCGCGTGCTCCAGGCGCCCCTTCATCTGGCAGGCGATGGAGACGGCGAACACCGGGAAACCGTGCAGAAAGTTGGTCGTGCCGTCGAGCGGATCGATGATCCACACGGTCTCGTGCTCGCCGCTGCTGCCGCTTTCCTCGGCGAGGAAGGCGTGCTGCGGGTAGTGGCGGCGGATGACGGCGATGATCTCCGCCTCGGCGGCGCGGTCGACCTCGGTGACGAAGTCGTTGCGGCCCTTGGAGGTGACGGTGAGCGACTCCAGGCGGTTCAGGCTGCGGATGATGACTTCGCCGGCGCGGCGCGCGGCGCGCACGGCAATATTGAGAAGCGGCTGCACGGTAACTAAGCTCGCGTAGTGAACTCGACGGCCCCCGCCGCCGTTGCAGCTTTGGACGCCATGTGACACTAGCGTAGCAGATGAACTCCCCCGCCATTCGCATCGTACTGGTTGCGCCCTCGCATCCCGGCAACATCGGGGCCGCGGCGCGCGCCATGAAGAACATGGACCTTCGCGAACTGGTGCTGGTGCAGCCGCGGCACTTCCCCGATCCGGAGGCCCTGGCGCGCGCCTCCGGGGCCGATGACGTGCTCGCCGGCGCACGCGTGGTCGCGAGCCTGGCCGAGGCCATCAGCGGCTGCGGCTTCGTCGCGGCCACCACCTCGCGCGAGCGGGACCAGTACTTCCGCGTGGCCGACGTGCGCGATGCCGCCACGCGCATCGTGGCCGAGGCGCAGCGTGCACCGGCGGCGGTGATCTTCGGCGCCGAGCGCACCGGGCTCACCAACGAGGAACTCGACAGCGCCCACCTCTTGATCCGCATCCCGGCCAACGCCGCCTACCCCTCGCTCAACCTCGCGATGGCCGTGCAACTGGTGGCCTACGAGCTGTATCGCGCCCAGGGGGCCGGGGTTGCGCCCACCGGACCGCTCGCAGCGCCGCTCGCCACCACCGAGCAGATGCAGCAGCTGTTCACCCACCTCGCGCAGGTACTCGAGCAGATCGACTTCCGCGATCGCACCCAGAGCGGCACGCACCTCATGGCGCGCATCCGCCGCTTCCTGCAGCGTGCCGAGCTCGACAAGAACGAGGTCAACATTCTGCGCGGCATCCTCACCGCGGTGCAGAGCCGGCGCCGGCACGCCGGGGAGCCGCGGTGAACGCGGCGGCGCCGATCTATCTGGACTACGCGGCGACCACCCCGGTCGATCCGGCCGTGGCCGCGGTCATGAGCGCATGCCTGACGCTGGCGGACACTTTCGGCAACCCGGCTTCCGCGCACGCCTTCGGGCGCGCGGCCGCGCAGCGCGTGGCCGCGGCGCGCGCGCAGGTGGCCGCACTCATCGGCGCCCTGCCGCAGGAGATCGTGTTCACCTCCGGGGCCACCGAGTCCAACAATCTCGCCATCCTCGGCGTGGCGGCCGCCAGCGCCGACCGTGGCCGGCACGTCATCACCATGCGCACCGAGCACAAGGCGGTGCTGGATCCCTGCCGCCATCTGGAGCGCCACGGCGCACCGGTCACCTACCTCGCGCCCGAGCCGAGCGGGCTGCTGCGCCCGCAGGCGCTCGCCGCGGCGCTGCGCCCCGACACGGTCCTGGTCTCGATCATGGGCGCCAACAACGAGACCGGGGTACGGCAGGACATCGAGGGCCTCGCGGCGCTGTGTCGCGAGCGCGGCGTCACCTTCCACTGCGATGGGGCGCAGGCGGTGCCGCGCATGGCGCTCGACGTGCGCGCGCTGGGGGTCGACCTGCTCTCGTTCACGGCGCACAAGCTCTATGGACCGAAGGGCATCGGTGCGCTCTACGTGCGCGCCGCGGCGCGCGCCCGCGTGCAGCCGGTGAGCTTCGGCGGCGGCCAGGAACGCGGCCTGCGCCCCGGCACGCTCGCCGTGCACCAGATCGCCGGCTTCGGCGCGGCCTGCGAGCTGCTGCAGCGGTTACGGCCGGCGGAGGCTGGCCGCCTGGGCGAGCTGGGGGAGCGCCTGTGGCGCGGTCTTGCGGGCCTGGGCGGCGTGCTTCGCAATGGCGCGGATGCACCCCGGGTGCCGGGCATCGAGAACCTCTCCTTCGAGGGCGTCGAGGGGGAGAGCCTGTTCGGCGCCCTGGAGGGACTGGCGCTCTCCACGGGGTCGGCGTGCAATTCGGCCAGCAGCGAGCCCTCCTACGTGCTGCGCGCGCTCGGGCGCGATGCGCGCCTCGCCGAGAGTTCGCTGCGCTTCAGCCTGGGCCGCTTCAGCACCGCAGCCGAGGTCGACCGGGCCGTGTCCGAGGTGCGCCACGTGGTCGAGCGGCTGCGGGCCCTCTCGCCGGCGGGGGCGCTTGCGGCCGGGTGGGGGGTCGCGGCCGCCGGCAGCGTCACGGGGGAGGCCGGCACCCAGGCAGAGGGCACGTGGGTGCGGTTTCAGCTGCTCACCGATGGGGACAGTGTGAAAGAGGCCCGTTGCCTCGCCTTCGCCTGCCCCCATACTGTGGATACCGCGCAGTGGCTGTGTGAGCGGCTGCGCGGCCGCTCGCGCTTCGACCTGATCCCCGGCGCGCCGCGCGACTGGGCGCAGGCGCGCGCGGTGCCGGTCGAGAAACTGGGGCGGCTGCTGGTGGTCGAAGATGCACTGCGTGCCTGCCTTACGCAGTGGAACGAAGGCGCTACAATGTGAGGACCGATGGCCATCTCCCTGACGGAATCCGCCGCTACCCGCGTTAAGGCCTTTCTCGCGGCGCGCGGGCACGGCGTGGGCCTGCGGCTCGGCGTGCGCAAGACCGGCTGCTCCGGCTTCGCCTACGTCATCAACTACGCCGACAAGGCCGACCCGGAGGACGCGGTGTTCGAGGACCGCGGCGTGCAGGTGTTCGTGGACCGCTCGAGCCTCGCGCTCATCGATGGCACGGTCGTGGATTTCGTGAAGGAGGGGCTGAACGAGGCCTTCCGCTTCCGAAATCCGAACGTGAAGGGCGAGTGCGGCTGCGGCGAGAGCTTCTCGGTCTAGCAGCGAAGTCGCGCTGCCCGGGGGCACTTCCGCCAGGGGACGCGAAAAAAGCCTTAACAAACCGATACTTCCAAGGCGTTTTACGTTGCCGCATCCGGCTGCGCCAAGGTAAACTGCGCCGCTTGCCCGGGCGGGTACGACCGCGGCGGGATCCATTTTCTGCATCCATCATCTGATTTCGAAAGGTCACGCGAATGGCGCTCGAGCGCACCCTGTCCATCGTCAAGCCCGACGGCGTAAGCGGCAATCTGATCGGCGAGGTCTGCCGCCGCTTCGAGAAGGCCGGGCTGTCCATCATTGCCGCGCGCATGCAGCAGCTGTCCCAGGCGCAGGCCGAGGGGTTCTATGCGGTGCACCGCGAGCGGCCGTTCTTCCGCGACCTGGTGCGCTACATGACCTCCGGGCCCGTGGTGGTGCAGGTGCTCCAGGGAGAGGACGCGATCGCGCGCAACCGCGAGATCATGGGCGCCACCGATCCGAAAAAGGCCGCTCCGGGCACCATCCGCGCCGACCTTGCCAAGAGCATCGAGCAGAACGTGGTGCACGGCTCGGACGCCCCCGATACGGCCGCGCGCGAGATCGCCTACTTCTTCAGCGCCATCGAGCTGCACCCCAGGACCTGAAGAGCGCTCTTCGAGCCACGCGCACCATGGATGCCATCGTCAGTGAACGCACCAACCTCCTCGGGCTGACGCGCCCGTCGCTGGAGGCGTTCGTCGCGGAACTGGGCAGCAAGCCCTTTCGCGCGCGCCAGCTGATGCAGTGGCTGTACAAGCGCGGCGTCGGCTCGTTCCCCGAGATGACCGATCTGGCGAAGGAGCTGCGCGCGCGCCTCGCCGAGCGCGCGCTGGTGCAGCCGCCGCCGATCCTCAGCGTGCAACGTTCCGCCGACGGCACCACCAAGTGGCTGCTCGAGGCCGATGCGCGCCAGGCGTTCGAGATGGTCTTCATCCCCGAGCCCGACCGCGGCACGCTGTGCATTTCCTCGCAGGTCGGCTGCGCGCTCGACTGTTCGTTCTGCTCGACCGCGCAGCAGGGTTTCAACCGCAATCTCACCACGGCGGAGATCGTCGGCCAGGTGTGGCTCGCCGAGCAGGAACTTGCGCGCGAGGAGCGCGCGCGCGGCGCGGCGCCGGTGGCGGCGCCCTACGGCGACCAGCGTCACGTCACCAACGTCGTGCTCATGGGCATGGGCGAGCCGCTGGCGAACTTCCGCAACGTGGTGCCGGCGCTGCACATCCTGCTGGATGACTACGGCTTTGACCTGTCGCGGCGGCGCGTGACGCTCTCGACCTCGGGCCTCGTGCCGCAGATCTACAGGCTCGCCGAGGAGACCAATGTCGCGCTGGCCGTCTCGCTCCATGCCCCCGATGACGAGCTGCGCAACGAACTCGTGCCGATCAACCGCAAGCATCCGATCGCGGAGCTCCTGCAGGCCTGCTGGCACTACCTCGATGAGCAGAACGGCCGCAGCGTGACCTTCGAGTACGTGATGCTCGCGGGCGTCAACGATTCGCCCGCGCAGGCGCGCGCGCTGGCGCGGCTGCTGCACGGCCACCCCGCCAAGGTCAACCTCATCCCGTTCAACCCCTTTCCCGGCACCCGCTATACGCGTTCCCCGGCGCCGGTCATCCAGCGCTTTCGCGACGAGCTCATCAAGCGCGGCGTGCTCGCCACCATCCGTCGCACGCGCGGCGATGACATCGACGCGGCCTGCGGACAGCTCGCAGGCCGGGTGCTCGACCGCACCACGGTGCGCCTGGGGAGCAAGGTCATCGGCGTCACGGTTCAACCATGAGCAAATCCATGCCTGACTTGCGCTGCGTTTCGCTGCGGCTGTGCCTCGCGGGCGTAGCGGCCGCGCTGCTGCTGAGCGCCTGCAACACCGGCAGCAAGAAGACCTTCTCCAACGCGCAGAACGCCGCCGTCGCCAATACGCAGCTCGGCAGTGCCTACATGAACCAGGGGAATCTCGCGCTCGCCAAGGACAAGCTCGACCGGGCGCTCGCCCAGGATCCGAGCAATCCCGAAGTGCACAGCGTGCGCGGGATGCTGTTCGACAAGATGGGCATGCCGAAGGATGCCGACGCGGAGTTCCGCACCGCCCTGCGGCTCGCGCCCAAGGACCCCAACGTCATCAACAACTACGCGGTGTTCCTGTGCCAGCGCGGGCGCACCGATGAGGGCGTCAAGCTGTTCGAGGAAGCCGCGACCAACGCGCTCTACAGCACCCCCGAGGCGGCCTACACCAACGCCGGCGTATGCCTGCGCTCGGCCAAGCGCGACGATCAGGCGCGCGTGCAGTTCGTGAAGGCGCTGCAGATCAAGCCGAGCTTCGTGGATGCCGTGGTGCAGCTGGCCGAACTTGACATGCAGCACAACAACCTGACGCAGGCACGCGCGCTCATCGACGCGTACCTGACCAACTTCGGCGACAACCCGGATCTGCTGCTGCTCGGCGTGCGCGTGGCGCGCGCCCAGAAGGACCAGGTCGGCGCGCAGCGTTACGCGCGCAAGCTGCAGATGAATTACCCGGGAACCGACCAGCAGCGCGCGCTGGCCGGGCTCGATCACACCGGCTGAAATGACATGACGAGGGAAGAGGGCGGCGTCGGCATCGGCGCGCGGCTGCGTGCCGCGCGTGAGCGTCGTGGACTTACGGTGCTGCAGGCGGCCGAGAAGCTGCACGTGGACGCCCGCGTGCTCGAGGGCCTGGAGGTGGGGAACTTCGAGCCGCTCGGAGCTGCGGTGTACGTGCGCGGACACCTGCGCCGCTACGCCGAGCTGATCGGCGAATCGCCCGCGGAACTGCTCGATCTGTACGTGAATGCCACCCCCGCGGTGCGCCCCGATCTCACCCGCATCCCGCGCCGCGAGCGGGCGCCGCAGTCATCGCGCTTCCTGCTGCCGGCGCTGCTCGGCGTCGTGGCGCTGGCGCTCGCGGGACTGCTGTGGTGGCTGCTGAACCTGCCGCACGCCAAGCCGCACTCGCTCGTCCCGACAACGGCCACGGCGCCGCCGCCGCCGGCAGCATCAGGCGACTCAGCCCCCGCGGCTGCCACTGAGGCGGCGCCGGCGGTGCCCGCGAGCGCCGCGCCCGCCCGGGACGCGCCGGCTGACGGTGCGCGCGCCGGCGGGCAAACCCTGACGCTGAAATTCACCGGGCCGAGCTGGGTGCGGGTGGCCGATGCCCGCGGCAAGGTGCTGCTCGATGGGCTGGGGGTTGCGGGCGGGGCGCGCTCGGTGAGTGGCGCGCCACCGCTGCGCGTGGTGCTCGGCAATGCCACGGCGGTGACGCTGGAGGTCAACGGCCGGCCGGCATCGCTCGAAGGTCTGGTGCGCCGGCGCGGTGATGCGCACGTGTCGGTCGAGGCCGATGGCAGCGTGTCCGCCACGCCGCAGACGGGGCGCGGAGACTAGCGCCGTGGCCGGGGAAATCCAGGCGATCCGCGGCATGAATGACCTGCTGCCGGGGGAGATCGGCGCCTGGCAGTATTTCGAGGCCTGCACGCGCGAGCTCCTCGCCGCCTACGGCTACGAGGAAATCCGCGTGCCGGTGCTCGAGCACACCGAGCTCTTCAAGCGCGCCATCGGCGAGCACACCGACGTGGTCGGCAAGGAGATGTACACCTTCACCGACCGCGGCGGCGACAGCCTCACGCTGCGCCCGGAGGCGACCGCCGGCATTGCGCGCGCGCTGATCTCCAACGGCCTGCTGCGCGGCCAGCGCCACAGGCTCTGGTGCATCGGCCCGATGTTCCGCCACGAAACCCCGCAGGCGGGCCGTTACCGCCAGTTCTGGCAGGTCGACGTCGAGGCGGTCGGTTGCGCAGGTCCGGACATCGATGCGGAACTCATCGCCTTCAGCGCCCGGCTGTGGCAGCGGCTCGGGATCACGGGGCTGAAACTGGAGCTCAATTCCCTCGGCACGCCCGAGAGCCGGCGCGAGTACCGTGCGCGCCTGGTCGAGTACCTGCGCGCGCACGAACCGCACCTGGATGCCGACAGCCAGCGGCGCCTGACGGGCAACCCGCTGCGCATCCTCGACAGCAAGAACCCGGACATGCAGGCGATCATCGCCGGCGCCCCGCTCCTGGCCGAGCACCTGGACCCGGAGTCGCGGGCGCACTTTGAGCAGCTGTGCCAGATGCTCGATGGCATCGGGGTGAGCTACCACCTGAATCCGCGCCTGGTGCGCGGCCTGGATTACTACACGCGCACCGTGTTCGAGTGGATCACCGACTCGACCGGTGCGCAGAATGCCGTATGCTCCGGCGGCCGTTACGACGGCCTGATCGCGCAGCTCGGTGGCGAGGCGACCCCGGCCATCGGTTTTGCGATGGGGATCGAGCGCCTGGTCGCGCTGCTGCGTGGCAGCCGGGCGCGCCCCGGCGCCGGCGCGGCCGGATCTCTACGTGGTGGTGAGCGGCACGCAGGTCGCCGCACGCGCCCTGCAGATCGTCGAGCAATTGCGCAGCGCGCGCCCGCAGCTGCGGATCGAGCTCAACGCCGGCGGCGGCAACTTCAAAGCACAATTTCGCCGCGCCGACAAGAGCGGGGCGGTGCTCGCCCTGATCGTCGGGGAGGACGAACTGGCCCGCGGGGTCGTGGGCGTGAAACCTTTACGCGCGCAGGCCGGTCAGAGCGAGTGTCCGATCGCGGATCTGGCGAGCGCAGTGGATCAGGCGCTGGCACTGCTGCGCCCGGGCGGCATGGCGCCGGTGTGAGACTTGGGGAGGATGCGTGGACGAGTACCTGACAGAAACAGAGCAATGGGAATGGATCAAGGGGCAGGTGCGGGAAAACGCACCCGCGGTGGTCCTCACCATCGCCGTCATGCTGGCCGGGATCGCCGGGTGGCGCTGGTGGCAGCAGCACCAGGAGAGCGAACGCGTGCAGGCCGGCGCCGGCTACATGCAGATGGTGCAGGCGCTCGAGCGCGGCGATCGCTCCCAGGCCATGCTGGCGCTCGGGCAGCTGGAACGCGAGCATGCGAAGTCCCCGTACACCGATCAGGCGCGCCTGCTCGCGGCGCGGCTGTACGTCGAGGGCAATGAAGCCGACAAGGCGGCGGCGGAACTGGCGGCGGTCGTCGAACACTCCCGTGACCGGGACCTGGCGCTGGTGGCGCGCGAGCGCCTGGCACGCGTGCAGATCGCACAGGGCAAGCCCGACGCGGCGCTCGCGACGCTGACGGGCACCGACGTGGGTGCCTTTGCCGGGCGCTTCCACGAGGTGCGCGGCGATGCCTACTATGCCAAGGGCGACAAGACGGCCGCACTGGCTGAGTATCGCAGCGCCAAGGCCGGCAGCAGCGGCGCCGGCACGCCGCTACTGGATCTGAAGATTGCCGATCTGACGCCCGAGGGGGCACCGAACTCTGCGAGCACACCCGCGGCGGCGACCCAGTGAGGCACCTGCACCACGGGCACCGCTGCGCCTGGCTCGCGCTGGCGCTGCTGGTCGTGGCCTGTTCCAAGGACAAGTCGGTCGATCAGCCGGCGAAGCTCACCGTCTTCCAGCCGACGCTGCGCGTGCAGCACGAGTGGAGCGCCACGGTGGACGACAAGAAGGCGCTGCCGCTGCGCCTCGGGCTCGGGCTTGCCGTCGATAACAACCGCGTCTACGCCGCCGGCCACAAGGGCGACGTGGAGGCCTTCGATCTGCAGAAGGGCCGCCGTGCCTGGCGGGTGAACCTCAAGGCGCCGCTGGCCGGCGGCACCGCCGCCGCGGGCGAGCTGGTGCTGATCGGCTCGAGCGACGGGCGGCTCTTTGCCCTGAACGCCGCCGACGGCAAGACACGCTGGCAGGCGCGGCTGAACGGCGAGGTGCTGGCGGCACCGGCCATCTCCGCGAAGGTGATCGCGGTGCGCACCGGCGATGGCAAGCTCCATGGCCTGAACCCCGCCGACGGGCACGAGCTGTGGTCGCTCGAGCAGCAGGTGCCGCGCCTGTCGCTGCGCGGCACGGCACGCCCCATCATCGTCGGCGACGTGGTGCTGTGCGGGTTCGACAACGGCAAGGTGCTTGCCGTGAACGGCAGCGACGGCAGCGTTCAGTGGGAGGCCACCGTGACCCCGCCGCACGGGCGCACCGAACTCGAGCGGCTCTCGGACATCGATTCGACGATGTGGGTGCAGGGCCAGAACGTGTACGCGGTCGGCTTCCAGGGGCGCGTGGCGATGCTCGCACTCGAAACCGGCCAGGTCTGGTGGTCGCACGAGATGTCGAGCTACCGCGGCATGACCCTCGATGATGACAACCTGTATGTCTCCACCGCCGACGGTGAGGTCGTGGCCCTGAACGCCCGCACCGGCGCGGAGGTCTGGCGCCAGAGCGTACTGCTGCATCGCGGCCTGACCGCACCGGCGAACATGGACAACAACTCGATCGTGCTCGCCGACTTCCAGGGCTACGTGCACTGGCTCGACAAGGCGAGCGGGACGATCATCGGCCGCACCTCGGGCAGCAATACGCGGGTGAGCAGCGCGCCGGTCGTCGTCGGGGACCTGGTGCTCGTGGTCAACGACCGCGGACAGATCCGCGTGTACCGCGCCAGCCCGCTCGCGACCAAGGGCAAGAAGAAGCAGGCGGCGGCGCCACCGCCGGCCGGCGGCGCCCGCGTCGCCGGCGCCTGAGACGCCGGCGCCCGCGGCAGCACCCCAGTAGGGTCCGGCAGCAGCACCGCTGCCACCGTCAGCCATGCTGCCCGTCATCGCGCTCGTCGGCCGCCCCAACGTCGGCAAGTCGACGCTCTTCAACGTGCTCACCGGCACGCGCGACGCCATCGTGGCCGACGTGCCCGGGCTGACGCGCGACCGCCAGTACGGCTTCGCCCGCCTGGGCCCGGTGCCGTGTGTCGTGATCGACACCGGCGGCCTGGTCGAAAACCCGGTAGGTCTTGCCGCGCAGATGCGGGCGCAGACCGAGCGCGCGGTCGCCGAGGCCGACCGCCTGATCTTCCTCGCCGATGCGCGTGCCGGGCTCACCAGCCAGGACCATTTCGTCGCCGGTGAGCTGCGCCGCTCCGGCAAGCCGGTGACGCTGGTGCTGAACAAGGGCGAGGGACTCGATGAGGACATCGTCTCCGCGGACTTCCACGCCCTGGGATTTGGCGAGCCGCTGGTGATCTCGGCGAGCCACGGGCAGGGGTGCGAGGAGCTCATGGAACAGGCGCTCGCCGGGTTCGCCGCGCAGGCGGCCGAGGAACCCGAGGACGGCGCCATCCGCATCGCCATCATCGGCCGCCCCAATGTCGGCAAGTCGACGCTCCTCAACCGGCTGCTGGGCGAGGAGCGCGTCATCGCCAACGAGCAGCCGGGGACCACCCGCGACAGCATCCTGGTGCCCTTCGAGCGCGACGGCCGCGCCTTCGTGCTCATCGACACTGCCGGCGTGCGCCGCCGCGCCAAGGTGGAGGACGTGGTCGAGCGCGCGAGCGTCGCCAAGACGCTGCAGGCGATCGCCGAGGCGCACGTCGTCATCCTGGTGCTCGATGCCCACGAGGGGATCGCCGAGCAGGACGCGAGCGTCCTCGGCATCGCGCTCCAGCGCGGCCGGGCGCTGATCATCGCGGTGAACAAGTGGGACGGCATTGCGCCGGAGCAGCGCGAGCAGATCGAGCGGCAGCTGTCCCTGAAGCTCGACTTCGTGCCCTTCGCGCCGCAGATCTTCATCTCCGCGCGCCACGGCACCGGGGTCGGGGAGCTCATGCAGGCCACCGTGCGCGCCTACGAGGCGGCGATGCGCACGCTGCCGACCCGCGAGCTCACGCGCACCCTCGAGCACGCACTCACCGTGCATCAGCCGCCGCTGGTGCGCGGCCGGCGCATCAAGCTGCGCTACGCCCACCAGGGCGGGCGTAACCCGCCGCGCATCATCGTGCACGGCAATCAGACCAACGCCGTGCCCGATGCGTACACGCGCTACCTGGCCAACGTCTTTCGCAAGACCTATGACCTCTACGCCACGCCGGTCTTCATCGAATACCGCACCGACAAGAACCCGTACGCCCGCGAGCGGCGCGTAAAGCCCCGCCCGGAGCAGACACGGCGCCGCTCGGGGAGCCGCAAGCGCCGCTGACCGCGCGGCGCCTCATGCACGTGGCGCCGCGTGGGCGACACCGGCGGCCGGGCGTGCTCCCCCAAGTGCTTGATAATGCAGCCGGGTACGGCCGGCCACCCCCTGTGGCGGCGTTCCCGGTGCCCGGCGGGCCGCGCGCATGCTGCAGCGGCGCGCGCCGCACTTGGAGTATGCTTTTTGGCATCGTCCCGCAAGGCGGACGATCAGCGTGTCGTGCTGTTGGGGCCAGAAGAAATAGAAATAGATAAGCGGGAGCCACCATGAAGACACTCAGGAAATTAGCGTGGCCGATCGGCGCTGTGACGACCGGCCTGCTGCTCGCGGCCGGGTCGGGCGCGAGGGCCGACGCGCCACCCGCAGCCTCTCTCGGTACGCTGGAATACGGCACGAGCCTCTATTACCCGCAGGGCTGTCAGCACAACGGCAGCACCGTCGTGTGCACGTTCGCGTTCGTGCACCAGGCGGAGACGCAGACGGTCCGTGCCGGCGGCGGCGGCTCGCAGCTGACCGGCATACAGTTCATCGACGATGCGCACGTGCCGCACAAACCCAACAACGCGTACTTCGTCGACCGCTACGGCGCGCGCCAGCACGTGCTCACGCTGAATCGCGCGGACCAGGGCACGATGATGGTCGAGTTCCCGCTGGTCGACGCGCGCGTGACGAGCGGTCAGTTACAGCTCGGCACGCAGGTGCTCGCCGGCATCCCCGTGACCGCCCCGGGCGCTGCGGCGCCGGCCGCCGCGGCGAGCCCGCCGCCCGGGGCAACGGGCGCAGCGGCGCCTGTGCGCACTGCGGCCGCGCCGGCGGCGCGCGGCCGAGCGGCGCCGAGCGCGGCAGCGGCGGCGGCTCCCGCGGCGGCCGCCGCTCCCACGGCGACTGCGATCCCGGCGGCGAGCACGGCCAGCTCCACGGTGCAGAGCACCTGCAATACGCCGCAGATGGCGAAGATGACGGGCTGTAAGTTGGACGCCAAGATTCACCAGGCCGAGGTCAATACGACCAACCAGGCAACATCCATCGCCGCGCCCATCAGCGCGGTCGGCGATGCCGCCAAGCAGCTCAGCGGTCTTTTCGGCAGCTTCTCGAAGAAGCCGGCAACCGCGCCAGCAGCACCTGCCCAGCCCGCACCGGCGCCGACCCAGACGCAGTAGAGCTCGCGCTTCTCACGGCGTGCGCGTCGCGCGGGGCTCGGTCCACGCGCTTCCTTGGAGCGACTCCAGAAACTGCGCCGAACCGCTCGGTGTGTGCCGAATCTGGCTCACTGCCTGCGAGCGCTCCCGCCCGCGGTGCAGCGCGGCGGCAGCTGAGCGGCTAGAATCTCTGCGCCAAGAACAGGTCCGGGGGTCTGCGTGGAAACTGCGATTCATACTGCGCATCATCGTGCGCACGCTGCTGCGATCTTCGTTCTGTCTTGCGCAGCGTGGTGCAGCGCTAGCGCCGATCCGCCGGCCGACAGCGGCGCGACGGCCGCCGCACCTGATGCGCAGGTGGCTCAGTCCAAAGGCGGCATGCTGGCCTCCCTGCGCCAGGCGCTGGAGCAGGATCCCAAGCGCGAGGTCGTGCGCGGCTACTTCGACGTCGGCACGCCGCCGGATACGCATCGCTACTACTGCCTGGTCAACCCCAAGACCGGCAAGTTCCTGGAGAACGGCGTGGCCGGCACGACCTACCTGCGCCCCGATGGCATGACCGGTATCAAGAATCCCGTGGTCTCGGACCTCAACTGCGCGAGCGCCGAGCAGTCGCGCCTCCTGGTCACCACCGGCTTTACCCTGAATGGCAGCTTCGGCGGCACGAACGCGCCGGCCGCCGGTGCGACCCGGGCATCGGCGCCTGCGGCGGCGGTGGCTGCCGCGCCAGTGGCCGCCGCTCCGGCGGCTGCTGCTCCGGCGGCTGCTGCTCCGGCGGCTGCCGCCCCGGTGGCCGCGGTGGTTCCACCGCCGGCGTCCGTGACTGCGCCCGCCGCTCCGGCCACCGTCGCAGCTGCGGGTGCGGTCGCCGCCGCCAGCGCGCCGGCGGATGCCGCGGGAGCGCAGGCGGACGTCATGACCGTCTATGCGCGCTTCATTGCGGCCCAGAATGCGCACGATCGCGCCGCCGTCGCCGCGGTGCTCCTGGACTCGCCCGACTTCGTATGGGGCCAGTACCGGGGTGACTCGATCTGGGGCACCCAGGATGCGCTGGATGAGTGCACCCGGCAGTGGAAGGGCGTGTGGAAACTGGAGCCGCAGCTGAAGGAGGCGCACGTTGCGAACGTTGCGCCCGGAGTGGCGGTGCTGGTCACGCCGCTCTTGTTCACGCAGGGTGTTCGCGGCCAGGATCCGGTCACGGTGCCGATTCGCTGGAGCGGGGTGTTCGTGAAGACGAAGGCAGGCTGGCGCATCTCCTCGGTGTTCATCACGCCATTCAAGGACTGGCACACACCCAACGGCTGACGTGCCGGCCGCGCGTACCTTGCGAACTCCCGCGCCGGCCGCCGCGCACCGGCGCCGATGTCGGCGCGCCGCGGGCACGGGCGGCCCGGGGCGACTTGCTCCAGAACATACTGACAAGTACTTATTCATTCCGCCCGTGCATCAGCGGCACACTGCGTCAGCCGGCAGCGTCCGCGGTCCGTGAGTTGCAGAAATTGAAATGATATGAGGCCACAACTTCGCGTTGTCCCCGATGCGCTCGTCGGCCCGATCCTGGAGGAGGCGAAGCGCATCCTTGCCGAGATCGGCGTCGAGGTGCGCGGCCAGCGCATGCGCCAGCTGTTGCTCGATCGCGGGCTGAAAATGGCGCGCACGGCCGATGCGGCGGAGCGGATCCTGTTTCCGCCGGAGGTGGTCGACCGCGCCATCGAGACCACACCGAAGGCCTTTGCGCTCTATGACCGCGACGGCACGCCGTACACCGAGCTCGGCGGAAACAAGGTGCATTTCGTCCCCGGCTCGAGCGGCCTGCACATCCTCGATCACCGCACCGGCGAGACGCGCCATTCCAACACCCGTGACTTCATCGAGTACGTGCGCATCGCCGATGGGCTGAAGCATCTGGGGTACCTTGCGACCGCCTTCTCGACCAACGACATCGAGCCGCAGGTCTCGGATGCGTGGCGCCTGTACCTGGTCATGACCAATTCGCGCCGGCCGGTGGTCTCGGGCGCGTTCACCGAGCACGGCGTGCCGCGCATGGCCCAGATGATGCAGCTGTTCCGCCGCGACAAGGCCGATCTGGTGCAGCGCCCGATGTCGATCTTCACCGTCACGGCCACCGGCTTCTTCCGCTACAGCGAGGATTCCTGCCAGAACCTCCTGGACTGCGCCGAGTTCGGCATTCCGGTGGAGATCGTGCCCGTCACCCTCATGGGCCTGATCGCACCGGTGACGCTCGTGGGCGCGACCGTCATGCACGTGGCCGACGTGCTCGCCGGCTTGACGATGGCGCAGATCGTGCGGCCCGGCACGCCGATACTCTTCGGCGGTGCGCCGGCGACCTTTCACATGAAGACCGCCATGTCACCCATGGCGGCGATCGAGGCACTGCACCTGAACGTCGCCTACGTCGAGATTGCCAAGCACCTTAAGCTGCCGACGCAGGGCTACATGGCCCTCGGTGAGGGCAAGTACCTTGACGCGCAGGCGGGCGCCGAGACCTTCGGCGGCGCGCTGCTCGCGGCCATCGCCGGCATGAACTCGGTCTCCGGTCCGGGGATGCTCGATTACGTGCTCACCTTCAGTCTCGAGAAACTGGTATTCGATGACGAGCTGTGCGGCCAGGCGCTGCACTTCTGCCGCGACCTGAAGGTCATGGAGGATCTGCCCACGGTGGGCCTGGTGCGCCAGTTGCTGCAGGACAAGCACCTGCTCACGGCCCCTCATACGCTCAACTACTGGCCCAAGGAACTGTACCTGCCCGGGGCGGTGTTCGACCGCAGCAACCGCGAGAGCTGGATGCAGGAGGGTAGTAAGAACCTGGATCAGCGCGTGAAGGCGGAGGTTGAGCGGCTGCTGAACGCCTACACTTCCCCGCCGCTCGACCCGCTGATCGATGCGGAGCTCATCCGGCTCATCAAGGCCGGGATGAACACCGCGGAGCCGCTGCCCGAGATCCTGCCGCCGGTGCTGCACTCCAGCGCGCCCCCCGCGCCGGAGCGGCACGGCCGGCGCTCGCGGCGTCCCGCCCCCAGCGAGGGTGGCGCCAAGGGATAGGACTGGGTGCCGGCACCGTGCCGCGGTGCCACAGTGCCGGGCGAGGCTAACCCTGGGTGCGGAGCCGAAGGTAGGCTTGCCGACTGCACGCACGCAGTAGTCTTCGATCGGCGAGCGTTTCTCGCGGATTCACCGCACCTCAGGTTCACGGCAGTCTCACGAATGGACCGCGGCTTGCGGCGCCAGCGCCATCAGCAAACCGAGCGCGGTCAGCAGCAGTACGTAATAGGCCGTGACGGCCTGGCTCGGCGCGGCCGGGGAGTCCTTGGTGAAGACCCGATAGGCGGCGCCGGCCGCCACCAGGAGAAACACCGGTTGACCAAAGCCTGCGGCCAGCAGGACCGCGGTGGCTGCCAGCAGGATGCGCTCGTTCCTGCTGAGGGCGGCGATCGTCTGTCCGCCATCGAGCACCCAGATCGGAATCAGGTTGAGCAGGTTGAGGAGCGCCGTCGCGCTCGCCAGCGCAAGCCACAGCCCATCGCGCGTACGCACCCACACCAACGCGCACACGGCCGCGCCAATGCAACCGGCCAGGGGGCCCGCGAGGCTCACGAACGCGCGTGTCCGTGCCGTCACTCCCAGGGCAGTCCAGCGCACATAGGCGCCAAAGCCCGGCAGGAACACCGGCATGTCCGCCGGCAGCCCGCGGCGCTTGATGTCAATGAAATGACCCATCTCGTGGACCAGGATCAGCAGCGCAAAGCCGACGCCGAACTTCAGGCCATACAGCGCCCAGTAGAAGGCGACGAAGGTGCCGAGACTGAGCAGAAATTTCAGCTTGAAGAGTGCGAGCAGCCACTTGCCCTTTACGAGCAGGATCGCCAGTGGCGCGAGGGGACCGAGCCTGCGCACCCAGCTGCGGGCAGGTGCCGGCGCCGCGACCTTGGTGTCGGAAGCCGCCAGACGCTGGAGATTGCCGCGGATCCACGTGGCCTGCGCGGCGTCCGCGGGCAGCAGTGCGAGCGCCTTCTCCCAGGCGTCGCGCGCCTCGGCGAGCTCGCGGCGCTCTTCGTGGCGGCGCGCGCTGGCCACGAGTCCCTCGAGCTCGTGGCGTGCACCAGCGCGTGGCAGCCATTGCACACCAGCGCCCCGGGAGCGAGGGCAGCTCTGCAGCGGGGGCACTCCTGATTCAGCTCAGGAGACGGGGAGGACATGCTGGCCGCGCTGCTCTTGAGATTTCAGCCTGGCGCTGCCGCAGCGGAAGGCTCACTGACAGGACCCACGATATCCAGCTTGCGCGCCGCGGTGATCTTCCAGGCAATCTGCAGGCCGACCAGCAGGATGATCAGGCCGATGATCCCGTGCATGGGATCCGACATCTCGAGGAACGGCGAAGCGAGGCCGATCATTACCAGCACCCCGACAGGGGGGATGACCGAGCCGCTCGCGTGGTGCGCAGAGAGGGCGATGGGCACGGCCGCCAGCGAGACGGCTACGTAGGTCAGGAGGACGGCCGCTACCTGGTAGCGGCGGCCGCCGACGCCGCGCGAGCCCATGACCATCGCCTTGCCGACGAGGTAACCGACGGCGAGGGAGATGTAGCCGACCATCCAGCCCGTCGCCAGCGCGAATGCCACATAGATACCAAAGCCGAGAATGGCCCCGCCGATCCCGAACAGGATTGCGCGCACAAAGGCCTGATGCGAGTCCTGTGGCAGCTGGTCCCTGAGCCGCTGGGTGCAGCTCGCACACGCCGGCACGCCATTCACCCGGTAATGCGGGCCGCTGATCTTCTGGCCGCAGGCCTTGCAGGCCGTCGCGCCCGCCTTGTCGGCATATTCGGCCGTGGAGAACTGAGGGACATCGCTGCTCATGTTCGGCTCCCAGGTTGCAAGGGAATCACGAGATCCGCGCCGGCCAAGGATAGGCCTGCGCTTGGGGTGATGCCAGCCTGCGTCACCGAAGTGTGATCCGCGCCTGCCAACCGTCCAGTCAGGCCTGGGAGGCGCCTCTTCGCCAGTGGGTGATCAGCCGCAGCCATGACGTCGAATGGAAGGCGCTCATCAGCAGGTACATCGGGACCATTCCGGTCAAGGGCGACGCGTCATGCGCGGCCGCGCACAGCATGCCCGGCATGCCGCCCTCCTGGATTCCCGTCAGCAGCGCCATGATGGCGAAGGTCGGCGCGGCCGCAAGCGACACTAACCAGTCCGCGCTTGCCTTGGGCCATGCGCTTTGCCGCCCGACGGCAGGGAGGTCTACGCAGCTCATCGGACTAGCCGTCGCGTTTGCGAAAGGCGGCCTCTCCGGCGTCCGACACCGCGACCCACTTCGGGTCAGGCGCGGCGTCGGGGACGTAGCGGTCGTGCCAGTTCCACCACTTGTACGGGCGGCTCTGGGGGTAGCCCGCGGGCGAGTCCTCCCACGTCTCCTGACGCCCGAGCGCCGTCATGTCGAGGTAACTCCAGACGGTGCCCATCGCCTCGTCGCCGCGGCTGTTGATGAAGTAAGTGCGGAACACGCGCTCGCCGTCGCGGATGAAGGCGTTGTGGCCGTGCCATTCATCCACCCCGAAGTCGGCGTCGAAGCCGTCGGTGATGGTGTACCAGGGGACCCTCCAGCCCATGTGCGTCTTCAGGCGCGCGATGTCGGCCTGCGGTGCACGCGAGGCATACGCCAGGGTCGTGTCGCGCGCGTTCAGGTGGGCCAGATGCGCGACCTGGTCGGCACCCAGGGAACAGCCAATGCAGGCATGCTCCGGCCAGCCGTGCACCCCGCTCTCGAAGAAGGCGCGGTAGATGATCAGCTGACGGCGGCCCTCGAACAGATCGAGCAGGCTTACCTTGCCCCTGGGCCCATCGAACGTATAGGTCTTTTCCACGGCAAGCCAAGGCATCCGCCGCCGCTCGGCGGCCAGCGCGTCACGGGCCCGGGTCAGGGCCTTCTCCTTGACGAGAAGCTGCTCGCGAGCAGCTTCCCATTCTTGCTTCGACACAACAGGTGGCGTGTTCATGGCGTGCAGTCCTTGTGTTTTCCGGGCCTTCTTTGTGGATGTAAGCGTGGTCATCGCAGACTCTCCGAAGCAGAGCGATCGCTTGTGTCTTGCGGCTGTGGCGCGCTACCGTTCAGCGCCGATCGCTCGCTGTTCGTCAGGAAGTAGTTTGCCGCCAGAGGGCGAACGGCGGGAGTGACAAGTGTGACGGGATTTCGATGGACTCGCTGATCACCGCTGCGGCACGGGCACTCGCCGCGGGTGATCTGCTTGGCGTCCTGAAGCGAGTTGGCCTGCGTGATGACGCGCCTGCGCTCGCGCTTCGCGGCATCGCGATGGCGCAACTGGGCGATTTCGTGCGGGCGAAGGCTCTGCTAAAGAGCGCGGCACGCGCGTTCGGTCCCCGAGAGGCCGTGGCGCGCGCGCGCTGTGTTGTCGCGGAGGCCGAGATCGCGCTCGTGTCGCGCGAGCTGGGCTGGGCGCCAAAGGCACTCACGGCGGCACGGGCGACGCTCGAGAAACACGGCGACTGGGTGAACGCCGCGCATGCGCGGCATCTTGAGGTGCGGCGCCTGCTCCTGATCGGCCGTCTCGAGGAGGCCGAGCGTGCGCTCGTCGGGCTCGATCCGGCGCCGTTCCCGCCCGCGTCCAGGGCCGCCTATGAGCTGATCGTGGCGGGCATCGCCATGCGACGCATTCGGGCCAGGGTCGCGCGCGCTGCGCTCGAACGCGCCGAGCGCGCTGCGCGCCAGGCCGGCATCCCCGCGCTGCTGGCCGAGGTGCAACGTGCAGCCGGAGTCCTGAACACGCCCGCGGCACGCCTGGTTGCGCAGGGCGCGGAGCAACTGCTCCTGCTTGAGCAGGTTGAGGCGGCGCTGGAGCCCGGCACACTCGTCGTGGACGCATGCCGGCATGTGGTACGCGGCGCAGGCACGGTGGTCTCGCTCGCGCGGCGTCCGGTGTTGTTCGCGCTGGCACGTGCGCTCGGCGAAGCGTGGCCCGCAGACCCGTCGCGAGAGGCGCTCGTCAAGCGGGCATTCCGTGCCAAGCGCGCCGACGAATCGCATCGCGCACGCTTACGCGTGGAGATGGGGCGGCTGCGCGTCGCGCTGCGCCCGCTCGCGAGCGTGAGCGCCACGGCACGCGGCTTCGCGCTGGCGCCGCGCCGCGCGCGCCAGGTGGTCGTGCTGGCGCCCCCGGTTGAAGGTCGACATGCGGCGCTGATCGCCTTTCTCGCCGACGGTGAGGCCTGGTCAAGCTCGGCCCTGGCGCTTGCGCTGGGGGCGAGCCCGCGCACGGTGCAGCGCGCCCTCGATTCGCTGGCGACCGCAGGCAGGGTGCAGTCCCATGGCCGCGGGCGGGCCCGCCGCTGGATGAGCGGGCCGGTGCCGGGATTCACGACAACCTTGTTACTCCCGGGCCCGCTGCCGAGTGACTAGAGTGTCAGACATGAAAACATCAGCTGCCGAAATCCTCCGCGAGTATGGGCCGTTTCCGGGCGTCGACCACGTGCATGGTGTGACCTTCGACGGCCAGCATGTGTGGTTTGCGTCCGGTGACCGGCTGAGCGCCTTCGATCCAAAGAACGGCAAGACGGTGCGCTCTCTCGATGTCGCCGCGCATGCGGGAACCGCCTTCGACGGCAAGCACCTGTTTCAGATCGCCGAGGACCGCATCCAGAAGATCGACCCGGCGACGGGCCGCGTTCTTGCGACGATCCCGGCGCCTGGCGGCGGGGGCGACTCGGGTCTGGCCTGGGCCGAAGGCACGCTCTGGGTGGGACAGCATCGCGGCAAGAAGATCCACCAGGTCGATCCGGAGACAGGCGCGATCCTCCGCACCATCGAGAGCAACCGGGTCGTGACCGGCGTCACCTGGGCTGACGGGGAGCTCTGGCATGGAACCTGGGAAGGTGACGAGAGCGATGTGAGGCGCATCGATCCGCGCACGGGAAAGGTCCTGGAGAGACTCGAGATGCCCTCCGGAACCGGGGTATCGGGACTCGAATCCGATGGTGGCGATCAGTTCTTCTGCGGCGGCGGCCGCAGCGGCAAGGTGCGGGCCATCCGCCGGCCCAGGCGGGCCGAGTAACCGGAGGCGGCCCGATTTCTATCGCCGCGGAACGATCATCGTCAGCAGGCAGCCCTAACCCACCCTGACCCGGCGCAGCGCGTCGTCACTCCCACTCAATGGTTGCGGGGGGCTTGCCGGAGATGTCGTAGACCACGCGTGAGATGCCGGGGACCTCGTTGACGATGCGCCGCGAGACGTGATCGAGGAATTCATACGGCAGGCGCGCCCAGTGCGCGGTCATGAAGTCGATCGTCTCCACCGCCCGCAGCGCAACCACGTAATCGTAGCGGCGTCCATCGCCCATCACCCCGACCGAGCGCACCGGCAGGAACACCGCGAACGCCTGGCTGGTGCGATCGTAGAGATCGTGGCGGCGCAGTTCCTCGATGTAGATGGCGTCAGCGCCGCGCAGCAGGTCGGCATATTCCTTGCGCACCTCGCCGAGGATGCGCACGCCGAGTCCCGGGCCGGGGAAGGGATGGCGGTACACCATCTCGCGCGGCAGACCGAGCTCGACGCCGAGGCGACGCACCTCGTCCTTGAACAGCTCGCGCAACGGCTCGACCAGCTTCAGGTTCATCGTTTCCGGCAGTCCGCCGACGTTGTGGTGGGACTTGATGACGTGCGCCTTGCCGGTGCGCGCGCCCGCCGACTCGATGACGTCCGGATAGATGGTTCCCTGGGCGAGGAACTGCACGCCGCTCAGTTTGTGGGCCTCCTCGTCGAAGACCTCGATGAAAGTGCGGCCGATGATCTTGCGCTTCTGCTCGGGGTCGCCGACGCCGGCGAGCGCCCCGAGGAAGCGTGCCTCGGCGTCCACGCGGATCACGCGCACGCCCAGGTGCTGCGCGAACGTGGCCATCACCTGGTCGCCTTCGCCCAGGCGCAGCAGGCCATGATCGACGAACACGCACACCAGCTGCTCACCGATGGCCCGATGCAGGAGCGCCGCGACCACCGAGGAGTCGACGCCGCCGGACAGTCCGAGCAGCACCTTGCCCTTGCCCACCTGGGCGCGCACGCGCGCGACCGCATCCTCGATGATGTTGCCGACGCTCCACAGCGCATCGCTGCCGGCGATCTCGCGCACGAAGCGCTCCAGCAGCTGCGCCCCCTGCGTGGTGTGCGTCACCTCCGGGTGAAACTGCACGCCGTAGAAACGGCGCCGCTCATCGCTCATGGCGGCGTAGGGGATGGTGGCCGTGCAGGCGTTGGCGGTGAATCCCGGCGGCAGCGCGGCGACGCGGTCCCCGTGGCTCATCCACACGTCCAGCTGCGCTTCGCCGGCCGCGTTGCGCCGGTCGGCCAGGTGCTCGAGCAGCCGCGACGCTGCGGTGACGGTCACCTCGGCGTAACCGAATTCGCGCTCACGCGCGGGCGTCACGCGGCCGCCGAGCTGCTGCGCCATGGTCTGCATGCCGTAACAGATCCCCAGCACCGGCACGCCCAGTTCGAACACGGCCTGCGGTGCGCGCGGGGGGTCTTCAGCGGTCACCGACTCCGGGCCGCCGGAGAGGATGACCCCGCGGGGCTGGAAGGCGCGCACCGCGGCGTCGGTGATGTCCCAGGGGTGGATCTCGCAGTAGACCCCGAGTTCGCGCACGCGGCGCGCGATCAGCTGGGTGTATTGCGCACCGAAGTCGAGGATGAGGATGCGGTGCGCATGGATGTCCGGGTGGCTGGCCGCGGAGGACTCGACAGGTCGGGGGACGCTCGCCATGGGGTGGATTTCTAGGACACCCGGTAGTTGGGCGCCTCCTTGGTGATGGTGACGTCGTGCACGTGGCTTTCGCGCACGCCGGCGCTGGTGATGCGCACGAACACCGGCTTGGTGCGCAGGTCGGTGATGTTGTGGCTGCCGGTGTAGCCCATCGCGGCGCGCAGACCCCCGGAGAGCTGGTGCAGGATGGTGACGACGCTGCCCTTGTACGGCACGCGTCCCTCGACGCCTTCGGGCACCAGCTTTTCCAGCTCGGAGGCCGCATCCTGGAAGTAGCGGTCGGCGGAGCCGTGGCGCTCGCCCATGGCACCGAGCGAACCCATGCCGCGGTAGGACTTGTAAGAGGCGCCCTGGTAGAGCTCGACCTCGCCCGGGGACTCCTCGGTGCCGGCGAACAGCCCGCCGATCATCACCGCGTGGGCGCCCGCGGCGAGTGCCTTGGCGATGTCGCCCGAGAAGCGGATGCCGCCATCGGAGATCACCGGCACGTCGGTATCGCGCAGCGACTCGGCGACGTTCGCCACGGCGGAGATCTGTGGCACGCCGACCCCGGCGACGATGCGGGTGGTGCAGATCGAGCCCGGGCCGATGCCGACCTTGACCGCGTCCGCGCCCGCGTCCACCAGGGCGCGCGCGCCCTCCGGCGTGGCGATGTTGCCGGCGACCACCTGGGCATCCGGCCAGTGCGCCTTGATGCGCCTGACGGTGTCGATGACCCCCTTGGAATGCCCGTGCGCGGTATCGACCACCACCAGGTCCACCCCCGCGGCGCGCAGCGCCGCGACCCGCTCGAGGGTGTCGGGCGTGGTGCCGACCGCGGCCCCGACGCGCAGGCGACCGGTCTCGTCCTTGCAGGCGCGCGGGAACTCAGTGGCCTTCTGGAAGTCCTTCACGGTGATCATGCCCACCAGCTCGTGGTCGTGGTTCACGACCAGCAGCTTCTCGATGCGATGCCGGTGCAGCAGCGCCAGCACCTCGTCCTTGGGGGCGTCCTCGCGCACCGTCACCAGGCGCTCCTGCGGCGTCATGACGGAGGAGACCGGCGCCTCCAGCTTGTGCTCGAAGCGCAGGTCGCGATGCGTGACGATGCCCACCGCCTTGCGGCCGACCACCACGGGCACGCCGGAGATGCCGCGCGAGCGCGTCAGGTCGAGCACCTCGCGGATGCTCATGTTCGGGGACACGGTGATCGGGTCCTTGATCACGCCGCTCTCGAACTTCTTCACCCGCCCGACCTCGCGCGCCTGCGCATCGATGGTCATGCTCTTGTGGATGATGCCGACGCCGCCTTCCTGGGCGATGGTGATCGCCAGGCGCGCCTCGGTGACCGTATCCATGGCGGCCGAGATCAGCGGCACGTTCAGCCGGATCCGGCGCGTGATTTGGGTGGAGAGATCGACCTCGCGTGGAAGAATTTCCGAATAAGCCGGAACCAGGAGGACGTCGTCGAAGGTGAGAGCTTCTTCGAGGATGCGCATGCGCAATTATATGCGCCCGGAGCGCTTCGGTAAACCTCGTGGCGCCGGATGCGCCCCAGCAAGCGCTACGCGAGTTCTGGCGCGGGCGGATCTGGCCGATGGCGGCAAGGCGATTGGGCCGGTGTTGGCAATTCCTAGGGGCCCGGCGCGCATCCGGTGTTTTCTCTTCGGGGAAACGAGACGCGCTTCGCACGATCGGTGATCGCCTGGGCTGCGCGTGGCTGTTCGCGTCGCACGCGCTGCCCGCACAGATGGGAGGTCCACTCGTGTGGATACCGGCCTCGTACGCAGCCCAGGTCAGTCGGCCGCCCGACCGCACTGCCAAAGCGGAGGCTAAGGTCGGGCTGCCGCGAGACGCCCGTCTGACATAAGGAATGCGCGCGCGTCGCTCGACGCACTTGGGGCAGGGTGCTATGTTCCTTTCACTAAGAACGACGCGGATTCACCGCGCAATAAATATTCTCCGGGGAGCAATCATGAGTCCTACGAAGCGCGCGCTGGCGGTATTGGGATGTCTGGTGTGCGTCGCCGCCGCACAGGGGGTGAGTGCGGCCATCGCAGTGACCACCTATCACTACGACGCCCTGCGGACCGGCTGGAACAAGTCAGAGACGGTGCTGACCGCGTCGGCCTTCCCGGCGAACTTTGGCGTGTTGCTGACCGTGACGCTCGACGATCAGGTCGATGCGCAACCACTCTTGGTGCCCGCTGAGACCATTGCCGGCGGCGTGCACGACGTGTTGTATGTCGTGACCGAAAACAACACGGTGTACGCACTCGATGCGCAAAGCGGGGCGGTGCTCGCGACACGGAACTTCGGAGCTCCGGTGCCCACGCCGCTCGGCTGTGGTAACAACGGACCCAACGTCGGAATTACCAGCACGCCGGTCGTCGATCTCAACCGCCATCGTTTGTACGTGATGGCCTACGTCCTGGGGGCTTCGCCCCAATATCAGCTGCACGCGCTGGATCTGGTGACGTTGGCCGACGCCGTGCCGGCGGTCACCGTGGCGGCGACCCAGAAGCTCACGGACGGCTCGACCTTCGCCTTCAATGCAACCTACCAGCGCCAGCGTCCGGCGCTGCTCGAGCACGGGGGCGTGATCTACGCCGGATTCGGCAGCTTCTGCGACTTCCAGGCCAATCACTCACGCGGCTGGGTGCTGGGATGGAAGGCCGTCAACCTGGCGCCGCTCACGGGCGCCGAGCTCAACGACACCCAAGCGAGTTCGCCCACCAGCTTCTTCCTCAGTTCGGTGTGGATGTCCGGATTTGGCCTGGCGGCCAACAGCAGCACGATTTTCTTCTCGACCGGAAACTCGGACTGCAACTTCTACGTCTCCCCCGAGAACTGCCCGTCGCAGACGACTTACGACGGTGTCACCAACATTCAGGAAAGTGTCGTCGGGCTGGCACCCAACCTGGGCTCGCGTACCGGCGTCTTTACCCCCTCGAATGTGTTTCAGCTGGACATCGAAGACGCGGACCTGGGGGCTGCGGGGGTGATGTTGCTGCCTGCCCAGCCGGGCGGTGCCAATCTGGCGGCCATCGTATCCAAAGACGGGCGGCTGTTTCTGCTCGATCAGGCTCACCTGGCCACGGCCGTGGACACGCAGCAGCTCGGCGCTGGCTGCTGGTGCGGGGCTTCGTACTATCGGGGACACGACGGCATTGGGCGTGTCGTGACTACCGCCGGCTCCTTGCAGACCTGGCAGGTAGGAACGACGCCGGCGCCGCACTGGGTTGCCGAGTCCACCACCTCCACGATTCCCGCCTCAGAGCAGGATCCGGGTTTCTTCACGGTGGTGACGTCGAATCTGCGCATTCCGGGAACCGCCATCATTTGGGCGGTACAACGGCCCACGTCAACCAGCGGACTGATGCTCTACGCGTTCGCGGCGACGCCGGTAAACGGAACGCTGAAGCTTCTGTATTCGGGCGCGGCCGGCCAGTGGCCCAATCTGGGCGGCAACGCCAACATCGTTCCGATGGTGGCCAACGGGCTGGCCTACGTGGCGGCGTACAAATCTCTGACGATCTTCGGGCCGAACGGCACGGCGCTGGCGGCTAATGCGGTGGTTACCCCACAGGATAATCTTCAGGCCGGGACCACCCGCGTTACCGGGATGCTGCTGGCTGTACGCGGTTCCCAGCTCACCCTGCTGACGCGATCGAGCGGGAAGGTGGAAGTGGACGCGCGCGCAGCCGTGGACGCGCAACGCAGCACCAAGCTGGTGGTAGGGCAGGCGTATACCGTGCTCGCTCCGGCCGATTCGCTCGGAGCGCGCCTGCAGGCCACGTCGATCACGCGCGCCAAGCCCGGACAGGGGGCGTGGCCGGCAGATCGTTGAAGCTGCGCGAGCAGCAGACAGCCGCACCTCGGTAAAGCGCACACCTCTGAGGCCAAACGTCGGCTACGGGATCCTGTACGCTTGCTTTTACAGCGTACCCGCGAACGTGTTCGGGGCCCCCAGGTACCATGCCTTGCGGCGTTTCCCCTGCGAGGCGCTCCGGACGGCAGAGGTGCCGACATGCCTGTACAACCTGAACTTCAAGGCCTGGCGCCCCCGGCGCGCGAGGTCTACAGCGTCACCCGGCTCACCCGTGAGGTCCGGGCACTCCTCGACCGCGGCCTCGGCGTGATCTGGCTCGAGGGCGAGCTTTCCAACTTCTCCCAGCCCGCCTCCGGGCACTGGTACTTCTCCCTCAAGGACAAGGACGCGCAGCTGCGCTGCGCCATGTTCCGCATGAAGAACGCGCTGGTCGGCTTCACCCCGAAGCCCGGGGCGCAGCTGCTGGTGCGCGGCCGCATCAGCGTGTACGAGGCGCGCGGTGAGTACCAGCTGATCGTCGAGCACCTGGAGGAGTCGGGACTAGGTGCGCTCAAGCGCGAGTTCGAGCGCCTGAAGGCGCGCCTGGCGGCGGATGGCCTGTTCGCCCTTGAGCGCAAGCGGCGCCTGCCACGCTTTCCCCGCCGCATCGGCGTCATCACCTCGCCCACCGGGGCGGCGCTGCGCGACATCCTGCACGTGCTGCAGCGGCGCTTCCCGCCGGCGCAGGTGCTCATCTATCCGGCGCCGGTGCAGGGCCCGGCCGCAGCCCCGGCGCTGGTGCGCGCGCTGCAGCTGGCCTCGCTGCGCGCCGAATGCGACGTGCTCATCCTGGCGCGCGGCGGCGGCTCGCTCGAGGACCTGTGGGCCTTCAACGACGAGCAGCTGGCGCGCGCGATTCACGCCTGCGCACTGCCGGTCGTGTGCGGCGTCGGCCATGAGGTGGATTTCACCATCGCCGACTTCGTTGCCGATGCGCGCGCCCCCACGCCCTCGGCCGCCGCCGAGCTCGTGGTGCCCGATCGCCTCGCGTGCCTCGAGGCGCTCGGGCGCAGCGCGCAGCGCCTGAGCGGGGGCATGCGCCGCGAACTGCGCCGCCTGGGCGCGCGCCTGGAGAACACCGAGCGGCGGCTGCGGCTCGCGCACCCGGGGGTGCGCCTCAACCAGCAGGTGCAGCGCCTGGATGACCTGGCGCTGCGGCTGAGCGGCGCAATGTATGGGCGCCTGCATCGCCAGCACGTGCGCCTCGCAGACGTGCGCGCGCGGCTGGCGCGCTGCTCACCTCGCCACACGGTGCGCGAGTACTGCGCGCATGAGCAGCAGTTGCGCACGCGCCTCGCACACGCGGTGCGCACGCACCTCGCCGGCATCGCGCAGCGCCTGGCGCTCGCGCAGCGCGGGCTTCACGGGGTGAGCCCGCTGGCGACCCTCAGCCGCGGCTTCGCCATCGTCACCGACGCGCGCGGCGCCGTCATCAGCGACACCGCCAGCATCGAGTGCGGCGAGCAGATCGAGGCGCGGCTCGCGCGCGGCAGCCTCACCGCCCGCGTGACCGCAAAGAAATGACCCGCGCGAGGCCGCGCCGCTGGCCCTGGGCCGCGTTACTGCTCGCGCTCCCGGGCGTGCGTGCCGCCACCGATCCGGCGGCCTCGGTGATGCCGCAGGCGGAGCTCGTGCCCGGCGGGGTGGCGCTCGTCACGATCGCCGCCCCGCCGGGCGAGCCGCCGCGCGTGACCTTCGCCGAGCGGCGCGTGCTGGTGCTGCCCGAGGCTGACCACTGGGTCGCCGTCATCGGCATCCCGCTGTCGCAGGCGCCGGGGCACGCCGTGGTCCGCGTGCACGGGGCTTCTGCGCAGGGCAGTGCGCTCAGCTTTGAAGTTGCCGACAAGCAGTACACGGTGCAGCACCTGACGGTGGCGCCGGGCAAGGTGGACCTCTCGCCCAAGGACCTGGCGCGCTTCAACAAGGAGCAGCCGCGCATCCACGCCGACGTCGCCACGTTTTCTGCCGCCGCGCCCGCCACGCTGCGCCTGCTGCCGCCGGTGCCCGGGATCCGCTCCAGCTCCTACGGCTCGCGGCGCGTATTCAACAACGAGGCGCGCAGTCCGCACTCCGGCATGGACATCGCCGCCGACGCCGGCACGCCGATCCTGGCCGCAGCGGATGCACGCGTCATCGACGCCGGCAACTTCTTCTTCAACGGCAACACGGTGTTCCTCGATCACGGCCGCGGCTTCATCACCATGTACTGCCACTTGAGCGAGATCGACGTGCATCCGGGCGATAAGGTGAAGGCCGGTGCGATCATCGGCAAGGTCGGCGCCACCGGGCGCGTCACCGGGCCGCATCTGCACTTCGGCGTGGCGCTCAACGCCAGTTTCGTGGACCCGGCGCTGTTTCTGCCGCCGCCGGCCGCCGAGCCGCCGCATGGCGGCTGAGGAGGGCGCAGACGCCCTCTTCATGCGCGCGGCGCTGGCGCAGGCGCGCGCCGCCGCCGGGCGCGGCGAGGTGCCCGTGGGCGCCGTGCTGGTGCAGGGTGCGGCGATCCTCGCGGCCGCGGGCAATCAGCCGATCGCCAGTCACGATCCGACCGCCCATGCGGAAGTTGCGGTGCTGCGCGCGGCGGGGGCTGCGCTCGGCAGCTACCGCCTGACCGACACGACGCTCTACGTGACGCTCGAGCCGTGCATCATGTGCGCCGCGGCGCTGGTGCACGCCCGTGTGCGGCGGGTGGTGTTCGGTGCCTGGGACCCGCGCGGCGGCGGCGCCGGCAGCATTGTGAACGTGTTTGCGCTGCCGGCTTTGAACCATCGCGTCGACGTCTTCGGCGGCGTGCTCATGGAGGAGTGTGGCGCGCTGCTGCAGGAGTTCTTCAGCCAGCGCCGCTGACTGCGGCGTCAGTGCGCGGGGCGCGCCGCCGGTTTCGCGGGCGGCGCCGCCTGCACCGCCGGCACCGGCAGGGGCGGAATCATCACCGGTGCGGGCGCCGAGACTGCCGCGCCGCTCGCCGGCGCGGCGACGGTAGTGGCTTCGAGCGCCGGCGCCGCCACGGCCCCGCGGGCCTCCCCGGGCTGCCATTCGAGCAGCGTGAGATAGCGCTGAATGCGGTCGACGAACTGCACCGGCTCCCAGCCGCGCGCATAGCCGCGCTTGGCCTGCTCGTACCAGCGCTCCTGCCCGAGCAGTGGCAGCACGGCACGCACATCCGCCCATGAATCGGGGTTCTGGCCGCGCGACTGCGCGATGATGCGTGCATCCTCGAGGTGCCCGAAGCCGACGTTGTAGGCGGCGATCGTCAGCCAGGTGCGATCAGGTTCTGCGATCCGGTCGGGGATCATCTCGCGCACCTGTGCGAGGTAGCGCGCCCCGGCGGTGATGCTCTGCTCGGGATTGGTGCGATCCTTGATGCCCATCGCCTGCGCGGTGTCGGCGGTGAGCATCATGACGCCCACCGCGCCTTCACTGGAGACCGCGTGCGCCTCCCACTTGGACTCCTGGTAGCCGACCGCGGCGAGCAGCCGCCAGTCGATGCCACTTTGCGCGGCCGCCTGCTCGAACCAGGCGCGAAACTGCGGCAGCCGGTCACCGACGTGCCCCTGGAACTCGCGCGACTCCTCGTAGGCGAACGGACGGGTATCGCCGGAGGACTCCTGCACCATCTGCGGCAGGCGGCCCGAGGCGGCGAGGCGCTGAAAGAAGCCATTGACGCTCGCCAGCAGTCCCGGCATCTCACGCCGCACCATCCATTGCACCGGGCGCTTCTCCGGCAGCGCAAAGCCGACCAGCACGTTCGGATACAGATGATGCGCAAACGAGAACTCGCGCTCGTCGGTGATCGCGTACTGCGCCCCGCCGGACTCGACGTCCTCGACCGGGTCGGCCAAGCTCGGCGCGGTTTCCTCCCACTGCAGCGTCGGCGCCACGGTGCTCTTCAGGCGCTGCAGGATGCGCTCCTGCGGGCTGCCGGCCCGCACCGCGATTTTTGCCGACTCGAGCTGCAGGGTGTCGCGCGGCTGCACGCCGCCGCGCTGATACACCACCAGCTGCGGGATGAGGGTATAGGGGTTCGCCGCATCGGCGACCCGCGTCCAGTCGAGGGAACTGGTGAGGGAGGCGGCGGCGATGTCAGCGCGTCCGGCGCCGATCTCCGCCTGTGCGGCGTGCTCGTTGGGTACCGGATACATGTGGAGCTTCACGCCCAGGGAGGCGGCATAGGCGCTCGCCAGATCAAACTCCAGCCCTTCCGTGCCCTGCGCGCCGAGGTAATAGCAGGTCGGCAGGTTGAGCGTCACCACGCGCAGCTCGCCGCGGGCGCGGATCTGCTGCACGGCACTCTTGTCGAAGATCGCCGGCGGCTTGAGTTTCTCGCAACCCCCTGCGGTTGCGAACAGCACCACCATGGCGGCGAGAGCAATTACGCGCACGAACCTCCCCTCACCGCACGGGCTTTCCGCTAGAATACCAGCCCCCGCAGGACTCGCAGGGCAGCCGGAGAGGTACCGAAGCGGTCATAACGGCGCCGACTCGAAATCGGATGGTCGGGTAAAACCGGCACGTGGGTTCGAATCCCACCCTCTCCGCCATTGAGTCCCTGCGCGGCCCTTCAGACTTCCGGTTTCTTCAATCCCTCGCGATACGCCGCGGCGAATGCTTCCACGAAAGTGTGTGGCAGATGGTCTGCCGGCATTTCGATGAGATTGCGATAGAAGGTCGTAAACAGTTCCCAGTACTGCGCCTTGTCAGCCGTGCGCGCCTTGCCGCGCCGCGCCGCGCGCTCGAAGCGCGCCTCGAGCTCGGCCGGATCGAGCCGGTCGAGGAACTCGACGAAGGCCGCGCGCGTGGCCTGGGCGCAGGCCTGCTCGTGAAGCTTCGCCTCCCCGATGGTCTCGCGCAGCCACTGCACGGAGTCGAGGCGCCGTCCCTCGTGCTGCACCAAAAGCGCCACCAGCAGGTCCTCCACCATGAGCTTCTCGAGCGAGGGGCGCGAGTCCTCCGGGTCGGGCGGCGCGGTTTCGATGCGGTAGCGGTTGCGGGTTTCAGCGCGGGTGCGCTCGAGCTCCTTCAAGCCGACGAACACTTCGCGCACCAGCCGGCCGGCCAGATGCAGCATGCGGCCCTGCGCATCCGCCGGGAGCCGCTCCGGGACGATGCCCGCGCCGCGGCAGAACGCGTCCAGCCCCGAGCGCAGGTCCTCGAGCGCCATGACGCTGTTGCCGCTCTTGGGTTCGCGCGCCACGACCTCGGCCAGGCGTGCCATGCGCTGCGAGATCGATTCGGTGCTCATGCTTGCGGCAGCCGGCGGCGCCGGCGGCGCGGGCGCCTCGGGCTCGCGCGCGGGCGAGCGCAGCGGGGGCAGCGGGTCGAGCGTGCGAGCCAGTGCGCGCACCGGTCCGGACTCCACGCTCTGACCGTAGGCGCTGACCGGCAGCACGTCCTCCTCGGTCAGCAGCAGGTCCTCGAGATTGATGGGCGCGCCGAGGTCCTCGGTGGGGCGCCGCAGCGGACGCAGCACCTGGATGCTGGTCGGTACCGCGCCGAGGGGCTCGTCCTCGGCCTTGGGCGCTTCGAGCGCGGCGACGATGTGGTATTCGCCCATGCGCAGCACGTCGCCGTTGGTGAGGCGGTAGCCGCTCGAGCCGCGCTTGGCGAGCGGCTCCATGTCGTCATTGACGTAGACGCCGTTGGTGCTCACGTCCTGCAGGTAGAAGTGTCCCTCGCGGAACTGCACACGCGCATGGTGGGCGGACACGTAGCGCGACGGATCGGGCAGCACCCAGTCGTTGTCGGCCGAACGGCCGATGGTGCCGCCTTCGACCGAGAACACAGCGCTGCTGCGCTCGGCCAGCGTGCGGCGCTGGTCGCTGACAATCTTCAGCCTGAGCATGCTTCCCCGACTCAAGGACAACCCGTCCGTTTGCAAGTACTCTGCGGTCCCCGTACGCCGCGCAGCGCCGATGGCGCGCCCGGACATATAATGGCCAGCCTCAACGCTAGCAGCGGACCTACGCCGAACCATGGCAACCAGTCACATTTTCCGCATTATGTTCGTGAACCAGGGCAAGGTTTACGAGGTGTACGCACGCAAGGTCACGCACGGGGAGCTGTTTGGTTTCATCGAGGTCGAGGAGCTGGTGTTCGGCGAGCGCTCTTCGGTCGTGCTCGACCCCTCCGAGGAGCGTGTCAAGGGGGAGTTCGCGGGCGTCAAGCGCACCTTCCTGCCCATGCACTCGATCCTGCGCATCGACGAGGTGAAGAAGCAGGGCGTCAGCAAGATCACCGCCCTCGAGGGCGGCGCCAACGTCACCCAGTTCCCGATGCCGCTGTACTCCGTGCCGCCCGGCGACAAGAAGTGAGGCGCCGGTAGCATGCTCGTGCTCCCGGGACCGCCGGCCCTCTCCACTTTCCGTATCGCAAAGCTGCTGGAGCGAGTGCAGGCGCTGGAGCCGGCGGTGCAGGGGCTCGAGGCACGCTTCGTGCACTTCGCTGATCTCGCCGCGCCGCTCTCGGGGGCCGAGCAGGCGGTGCTCGCGCAGCTGCTCACCTACGGGCCGAGCCTGCCGGCGGCGAGCGCGGCGACCGCCAGCCGCATCCTCATCGTACCGCGCGCGGGGACCATTTCGCCCTGGTCGAGCAAGGCCACGGATATCGCGCAGGTGTGCGGGCTGCGCCCGGTGCGCCGCCTCGAGCGCGGCATCGAGTACGGCCTGAGCGCGGCGCGGCCGCTGTCGCGGGCCGCCCTCACGCGGCTCGCCCCGGCACTGTGTGACCGCATGACGGAGATGGCGCTGTGGGAGACCGCAGACGCCGCGCGGCTCTTCGAGCAGACGCCGCCGCAGCCGCTCGCCACGGTGTCCCTCGCCGGCGGGCGCGCGGCGCTCATCGAGGCGGACCGCCGGCTGGGACTGGCGCTGTCCGCCGAGGAGATGGATTACCTGCTCGAGAGCTTCGCGCGACTTAAGCGCGATCCCACTGACGTCGAGCTCATGATGTTCGCGCAGGCGAATTCCGAGCACTGCCGCCACAAGATCTTCAATGCCCGCTGGATCATCGACGGGACAGCGCGCGCCGACACGCTGTTCGGCATGATCCGCTATACGCACGAGCGCAACCCCGCCGGGGTGCTGTCCGCGTATCAGGACAATGCCGCCGTCATCGAGGGCTCAGCCGGCGTGCGCTTCTTTCCCGACCCGTTGTCGGGCATCTATCGCGCGAGCCATGAGCCGATCGACATCGTGATCAAGGTGGAGACCCACAACCATCCCACCGCCATCTCGCCCTTTCCGGGGGCAGCGACCGGCTCGGGCGGGGAGATCCGCGACGAGGGCGCCACCGGCCGGGGCGCCAAACCCAAGGCGGGGCTGACGGGCTTCTCGGTCTCGAACCTGCGCATCCCGGGCTACGAGCGCCCCTGGGAGCGCGACTTCGGCAAGCCCGCGCGCGTGGCCTCGGCGCTCGAGATCATGCTCGAAGGTCCGATCGGCGCGGCCTCGTTCAACAACGAGTTCGGGCGGCCCGCCATCTGCGGTTATTTCCGCACCTTTGAGCAGCCCGCCGCAGGCGATGCGCCCGAGCGCGTGCGCGGCTATCACAAGCCGATCATGATCGCCGGGGGCTTGGGCAACGTGCGGCGCTCCCAGGTGCACAAGCCCGAGGTGCCCGTCGGCGCCAAGCTCGTGGTGCTCGGCGGACCTGCGATGCTCATCGGCCTCGGCGGCGGTGCGGCCTCCTCGGTGGGCAGCGGCGCTTCCGATGCGGAACTGGATTTCGCCTCCGTGCAGCGCGGCAACCCCGAGATCGAGCGGCGCGCGCAGGAAGTGATCGATCACTGCTGGGCGCTCGGCGCCCGCAACCCCATCATCCTCATCCACGACGTCGGCGCCGGCGGGCTCTCCAATGCCGTGCCCGAGGCGGTCGCGCACAGCGCGCGCGGTGCGCGCATCGATCTGCGCACCGTCCCGAGCGCGGAAACCGGCATGTCGCCGCTGGAGCTGTGGTGCAACGAGGCGCAGGAGCGCTACGTGCTGGCGATCGAGGCGAAGGCGCTGGCGGAATTCAGCGCCATCGCGACGCGCGAACGCTGCCCGTTCGCCGTCATCGGCGAGATCGACGGCTCCGGGCAGCTGCGGGTGCATGACCGGCTGTTCGACAACGCGCCGGTGGACCTGCCGCTCGAGGTGCTGCTCGGCAAGCCGCCGCGCCTGACGCGCGAGGTGCGCAGCGCCGCCGTCACGGCGCGGCCCTTCGACAGCGCGCCGCTCGATGCGCGCGAGGCGCTGTACCGCGTGCTGCGTCTGCCGGCCGTGGCCGACAAGACCTTTCTCATCACCATCGGCGATCGCACCGTCGGCGGACTCATCAGCCGCGACCCGCTCGTCGGCCCGTGGCAGGTGCCGGTGAGCGACGTGGCGGTGACGCTCGCCGACTACCACGGCCACGCCGGTGAAGCGATGGCGATGGGCGAGCGCACGCCGGTGGCGGTGCTGGACGCCCCGGCCTCGGGGCGCCTGGCCGTGGCCGAGGCGATCACCAACATCCTCGCCGCCGACATCGCCTCCCTCGGCGACATCCGCCTGTCGGCCAACTGGATGGCCGCCTGTGGCGAGCCCGGGGAGGACGCGGCGCTCTACGCCACCGTGCAGGCGGTGGGCAAGGAGCTGTGCCCGGCGCTCGGCATCGCGATCCCGGTCGGCAAGGACTCGCTGTCGATGAAGACCGCGTGGCGCGAGGGCGAGACGCACAAGAGCGTCGTCGCGCCGGTATCGCTGATCGTCTCCGCCTTCGCGCCGGTGCGCGACGTGCGCCGCACGCTGACGCCGGCGCTGCAGATGGATGAGCGGCCCACGTCGCTCTGGCTCATCGACCTGGCCCGGGGGCAAGAACCGCCTGGGCGGCTCCGCGCTCGCGCAGGTGTACGGCGAGCTCGGGGATGAGCCCGCGGACCTTGATGCCGCGCAGCCGCTGCTGCAGCTCGCCGCGGCGCTGCGCGACATGCGCGCCCTGGGGATGCTGCGCGCCTACCACGACCGCTCCGACGGCGGCCTGCTGGTCACGCTGCTGGAGATGGCCTTCGCCGGCCACTGCGGCCTCGACATCGCGCTGCCGGCCGCACGCGGCGCGGCGCTGGCGCAGCTGTTCGCCGAGGAGCCGGGCGTGGTGGTGCAGATCCTCGCCGGCGATGAGCCGGCATTCAGCGAGATCCTCGCGCGCCACCAGCTCGCGGCAGCGGCACTCTACCTGGGCGCGCCGGTCAGTGAGCTGCGCGTGCAGGTGCGCGTCGGGGCCGTGCACCTCGATGAGTCGTGGGCGGACCTGAAGCGCGCCTGGTCAGAGACCTCGTGGCGGCTGCGGCGGCTGCGCGATGATCCGCAGTGCGCCGACGAGGAATTCGCGGCGCAGACCGCCGAGGAAGACCCCGGCTTGAGCGTCGCGCTCAGCTTTGATCCGCAGCAGGACATCGCGGCGCCGTTCATTGCGCGCGGCGTGCGCCCGGCGGTGGCGATCCTGCGCGAGCAGGGCGTCAACAGCCAGGTCGAGACCGCGGCGGTGTTCGACCGCGCGGGGTTCACCCCGCACGATGTGCACATGACTGACCTGCTGAGCGGGCGGCGCTCGCTCAGTGAGTTCAAGGGGCTGATCGCCTGCGGCGGCTTCTCCTACGGCGACGTGCTCGGCGCCGGCGAGGGCTGGGCCAAGTCGGTGCTGTTTCACGCCGCAGCGCGCGAGGAGTTCGAGCGCTTCTTCAGCCGCGGCGACACCTTCGCGCTCGGGATCTGCAACGGCTGCCAGATGTTCGCCGCGCTGAAGAGCATCATCCCGGGCACCGCCCACTGGCCGCGCTTCGTGAAGAACCGCAGCGAGCAGCACGAGGCGCGCTTCTCGCTGGTCGAGATACTCGAGTCCCCTTCCGTGCTGCTCGCCGGCATGGAAGGCTCGGTGCTGCCGATCGCCGTGTCGCACGGGGAAGGCCGGGCCGAGTTCGCCAGCCCCGAGGCGGCCGCGGCCTGCGCGGCAAGCGGGCTGGTCGGCGTGCGCTACATCCATCACGACCGCAGCGTCGCCAGCACCTATCCGGCCAATCCGAGCGGCACGCCGTTTGGCATCGCGGCGCTCTGCAACGACGATGGCCGCGTCACCATCACCATGCCGCACCCGGAGCGCTCATTCCGCTACGTGCAGAACTCCTGGCACCCGCGCGACGTCGGTGAGTACAGCGGCTGGACGCGGCTGTTCCGTAACGCGCGGCGCTTCGTGGGCTGAAGCTGAACGCTTTAGCCGGCGGAACTGAAGGGCGTGACGTTGCTGCCGGTCTCGTCGAGGAAGAAGCGCCGCACCATGATCGCCTGCTGCAGCTTGCCCTTGCGCACGTAGGCCTCGTAGAAGAGGTCCTTGACGACCTCGAGCATGATGCCGGCCTCGTAGCCATCGAGCTGCGGCAGCGCTGAGCGTGCATCGAGCTCGGCGCCGAACAGCACGCTCTTCATCTTGGTGAAGATCTCGGGGGCGATGTTGGCCAGGTCGCGCACCTCGTTGAGTTCATCGAAGAGGCGCAGCTTGCCGGCCTCGCCGAGCTCGCCGAACATCGCCTGCGCGGCGCGCCGGCACATGGAGGCGAACGCGTTGAAGGCGCCGCTGGAGAAGCAGGTGAGCGCCTCGCGGAACAACAGTTCCACGTCCTCGGGAATGTAGGCGAAGCTGAATTTCTCGCGCGCCCGCTCCACCTCGGTGAACTGCGGCGCGAGCTCGATGCGCGTCGCCCCGTACACCCGCACCGTGAAGCGCAGGAAGATCGGTGCGTGACAGGCATCGCACAGGTACACCACGCCGATCTGCTTGGGCCGGTACAGCTGCAGATCCTCAAAGCGCGGCACCGCGCTCGGGGTGATGTGCGCCACCGCCTGGCAATTCGGGCACGTCACGACCAGATTCTTCTCGAGGTCGTGGTGCAGTCGGCTGGCTGAATCGATGTACAGCGACATGGTGAACGCTTGCGGCGGCCCTAAATTGTTGTATCTGCCGCCTGAGCCCCATGGTACTCCAGCGCCGCCGCGGGACGCAGGTCCGCGGGCTTCCGGAGCAGGCGGCGCCACGTTATGTCACAGGGCGCGCGCTGCGTGCGAAGCTCAGGATCCGCTCGGCGAGCGTGCCGTACTCGCCGCCAAAGTGGTGGCCGGTGCCGACCTGCTCGCGCGTGGCGCTTCCGGCCGGCAGCCCCGGGCAGATCGAGTCCTGCTCGCCCGCGCCGTACAGGCACAGCACCGGCAGCGCCAGGCGGGTGACCTCCGGGCCGGTTTGCAGACCCGCATCCTCACCCCCGACCCAGTCGGACAGGCGCACCTCGAAGGAGGCGCTGGCGTCGATGCCGAGGAGGCTGACACTCACGATGTGCGCGCGCAGCTCGGCCGGCAGTCGGTTGACCACGAACGGCAGCACGTCGGCGCCGAAGGAGTAACCGATGAGCAGCACGCGCTCTTTGTGCCAGGCGGCGAGGTAATGGCGCAGGATCCGCGCCACGTCGCGCGTGGCTTCTTCCGGCGTGCGCGCCTTCCAGAAATACTTGAGCGAATTGAGGCCCACCGTCGGCACGCCGCTGGCGGCCAGGCGCGCCGCCAGTTCCTGATCGAGACCCGCCCAGCCGCCGTCCCCGGTCAGAAGCAGCGCGAACTCCGCCGCGTTGCCGCTCGCCGGCACTTCCTGCACGGGCAGATCGCTGATCTGCGGCGGCCGCTCGCTCACCGGGCTCGCGGCATGCTCGCTGAGGTACGCGTAGGCTGCCTTGAACTGCGGCATCCAGTTGCGCTCCACCGAGAAGCCGTGACCCACGAGCGGCAGCCGGATGATCTGGCCATTGGCGACCTGGGCGGCGAACACCTCGGCGGCGTGCGGGTTACACACCTCATCCTTCTGACCCTGCAGCGCGATCCACGGCTGCCGCAGGGTTGCCGAGGGCTGGAACACCAGCTCGTGCTGCGCGTTCGGCGTGTAGTGCAGGCCCGCTCCGGGGCACAGCTGCGCCCCGAAGAAATCCTGCTCGGCGCAGAACCCCAGGCTCAGCGCGCCCGGCGAAAGTACCGGGCGGGGATTGCACCAGCGTCGCGTAGACCACCGTCGCGCCGGAGGAGTAGCCGACCAGCACCGGCACGAGGTACTCGCTCAGGCCGAGGCGCTTTTGCACCTGGTGGCTCAGGGTTTCCAGATCCGCCGCGATCATCTGGCAGGGCGCCGGGGGATGCGCCGTGGCCTGCTGCAAGCGGGCGAAGTACTGGCGGATGTTGACACCGATGACGAGCGCTCCGGACTGCGCGAGCGCGTGCGCCATGCTGATGACGCCGAGTTCCCAGCCGCCGTCGCCGGAGAAAAAGATCGCGACGCTCTTCGGCGCGCCCGCCGGGACATAGACGTTGAGCGTGCCGAAGCGGCCCCCCGGCAGATGCAGCGCATTGGCGTCCCGGGTGAGCTCTTCCGGCGCCGGTGCCGCGGGCGGCTGGATTCTTTGCGCTCGCCGGCTCGGCGCCCGCTGCAGCGCCGCCGCTGCCCGCCAGCAGCCCCAGCAGTGACAGCGCCGTGACGACTCAGACGTACGGTTTGCATGCGCGCGCGGCTCATCGGGCGAACAGCTCCTTCATGCCGCCGGCAATCAGTACCGACACGTCGATGAGCACCCGGGGCAGGGCGATGCCGCCGCGCGCCACGAGGTAGCGCGGTTCCCAGTGCGGATCGAACTTGGCCTTGTAGCGCCGCAGGCCCTCGAAATTATAGAAGTGCTCACCGTGGCGGAAGACGAAGTTGCCGACCCGGTGCCACGCGGGCGCGAGCGGGTGCGCCTCGAGCCCCGACAGCGGCGCCATGCCGAGGTTGAACCAGCGGTAGCCCTGCGCGCGCCCCCACAGCATCAGCTCGATGAACAGGTAGTCCATGGCGCTGCGCGGCGCGTCCGGGTCAAAGCGCATCAGATCCACCGACAGCTCGGCCCGGGTGCCGGTCGTCCACAGGTTCGCAAAGGCCGCGGGCTCGCCCTGGGAGCGCACCACCGCGACCGGGAACTGCCGCAGGTAAGCGGGCGTGAACGCGCCCATGGAGAAGCGCTTCTCGCCGGTGGACTTGCTCGTGAGCCAGGCATCGGAGATGCCCTGCAGTGCCGGCATGAGCGCGTCCACGGCCTCGGGAGCCAGCACCTCGAAGCTGGCGCCGTCGCGCTGCGCGCGCCGGTGGGACTGGCGCAGGTCGGCACGGGCGGCCCCCTCGAGGGAGAAGGACTCAAGCGGCACGCGCGCCTCTTCGCCGATCTTGAGCGCCGCGAGGCCCAAGTCGACGTACAGCGCGAGCCGCTCGGCGCACACCTGGTAGAAGACGGTCTGGCCGCCGTGGCGATCGGAGATCTCGCGCAGCCGCCACACCAGCTCCTCCGCCCCCGTCTGCGCGCCGACCGGATCGCCCAGCGCGATCCAGCTGTGGCCGGCGATCTGGTACATCACGAAGGCGTCGCCGGCCTCCGAGAACAGCAGGCGCTTGTCGCCGGTGAGGGCTGCGTTCGCCAGCGTCAGGTCCGAGCCTGCGATGAGCGCGCGGGCGCGCTCGAGTTCCGCGGTGCCGGCGACCGCCGGGTCCGGGCGCGCCGGCCGCAGCATGTTCCACAGGACATAGGCCGTGCCGAGCACGATGACCGCGAGCGAGGCGCGCAGCATGCGCGGCGCATTGGCATCGAGCGCGAAGGTCCACCACAGCTCGTGCGAGTACTCGACGTGCCGGTAGGAGAGCGCGCCGATCCACACCGCCATCACGATCACGCCGGTGATGGCCACCACCCACACCGGGGTGAAGCGCTCCGAGAGGATCTGCGTGGGGCGGTAGAACGCGCGCCGCCCGAGGGCGAGCACGCCCAGCACCAGCGCGAGCAGCGTCGCCTCCTCGAAATCCAGCCCCTTCAGCAGCGAGGCGGCGATGCCCGCCAGCAGCAGCCACACCGAGATGTGGTAGGCCGCCTGCACGCGGCGAAACAGCGCGCGCGCGAGCACCAGGAGCCCCAGCCCGATGAGGCTGCCGGCAAGGTGCGAGAACTCGAGCACCGCGAGCGGCAGGAAGCGGTCGAGGTAGGCCAGGCGCTCATCCACCGCCGGCGTCGCCCCGGAGAACAAGAGCAGCGCCCCGGCGAGGAAGGTGAGGGCGCCGGCGATCTGCGGCACCACCGGGGCGATGTACGCACTCGCCAGCTGCTGGGCGCGCACCAGGCGCGCCCCCTGGGCGGCGAGTTCCTTGCCGCCAAAGAGCACCGTGCCGAGGATCAGCGGCGCGAGGTAGTAGATCGCCCGGTAGGCAAGGAGCGAGCCGAGCATCGCCTCGGGGGGCACGTCCGGCACGGTGAGCAGCACGACCGCCTCGAACACCCCGACGCCGCCGGGCACGTGGCTGATGATGCCGGCGATCACGGCGGCCGCGTACACGCCGAGGAAGCTGATGAAGGGCACGTGCGCATCCGGCGGCAGCAGTGACCAGAGCACCGCGCTCGAGAGCGACAGGTCGAGCACCGAGAGCGCGAGCTGCGTGAGCCCGATCGCCGGGCCCGGCGGCCGCAGCGCCCAGCCGCGGATCTCGAACGCGGTGTGCGCGAAACAGGCCCACAGCGCGTAGGCGGCGACCGCGCACAGGAGTGCTGCGCCCACGAGCAGCGACCAGTTGTGGTGCAGGTGCAGCACCGTGGCGGCGTGCGCCGGCGACAGCAGCAGCGACAGACCGGAGATGGTCGCCAGCCCGATGCCGAGCGAGAGGCTGCAGAAGGCGGTCACCGTCGCCACCTCGATGGCGCTGATGCCGGCGGTCACGTACAGGCGGAAGCGGATGGCACTGCCGGTGAAGATGGCAAAGCCGAGCGTGTGCCCGAACGAGTAGGCGATGAAGGAGGTGAAGAGGATGCGCGGGTAGGGGATCAGCCGGCGCAGGTAACGCAGCGCCAGCACCTCGTAGGTGCTGAGCAGCCAGTAGCTGAGCGCCGTGAAGCCAAGGGCCGCGAGGATCTGCCGGCGCGGGATGGCGTGCAGGTGCCTAAACACGCTCTTGATGTGCAGCTGCGCGAACTCGCGGTGCAGCACGGCCACCACCAGGGCGAAGACCAGCAGCGCCGCGAGCGGACCGACCCAGCGCCAGAAGGGCCGCTCCTGCTCCTCGGTCGTCGTCGCAGCTGGGCTCGCGGGGGACACGGGTGCGCTGCCGCCGCGGTGCCTAGCGCGTCAGCGGCTTGTAGCGGATGCGGTGCGGCTGCGCGGCGTCCTCGCCCTTGCGGCGCTTGTAGTCCTCGGTGTAGTCCTGGTAGTTGCCCTCGAACCAGACCACCTGCGAGTCGCCCTCGAAGGACAGGATATGGGTCGCGATGCGATCGAGGAACCAGCGGTCGTGGGAGATGACGACGGCGCAGCCGGGAAAGCTCAGCAGGGCTTCCTCCAGCGCGCGCAGCGTTTCCACGTCGAGGTCATTCGTGGGCTCATCGAGCAGCAGCACGTTGCCGCCTGAGCGCAGCACCTTGGCCAGGTGCACGCGGTTGCGCTCGCCGCCGGAGAGCTCCCCGATCAGCTGCTGCTGCTGGGTGCCCTTGAAGTTGAAACGCCCGACGTAGCCGCGCGAGGGGGTCTCGTAGTTGCCCACCTTGATCATGTCGAGGCCGCCGGAGATCTCCTGCCACACGGTCTTCTTGTCATCGAGCGTCTGGCGCGACTGGTCGACGTAGGCGAGCTTGACGCTCGGTCCCACGCGGATCTGCCCGGCGTCGGGCGCTTCCGCGCCGGTCAGCATGCGGAACAGCGTCGTCTTGCCGGCGCCGTTCGGACCGATGATGCCGACGATGCCGCCGCGCGGCAGGGTGAAGGCCAGGTTGTCGATCAGCAGCCGCTCGCCGTAGCCCTTGCGCAGTCCCTGGGCCTCGATCACCAGCTCGCCGAGGCGCTCCCCGGGCGGGATGTAGATCTCGTTGGTCTCGTTGCGCTCCTGGAATTCGCGCGAGGCGAGTTCCTCGTAGCGCTGCAGGCGCGCCTTGCTCTTCGCCTGGCGCGCCTTGGGGTTCTGGCGCACCCATTCGAGCTCGTGGGCGAGGGTCTTGCGCAGCCCCTCACGCTCACGCTCCTCGAGCGCGAGGCGCTTCTCCTTCTGCTCGAGCCAGGAGGAATAGTTGCCGTGCCAGGGGATGCCGTAGCCGCGGTCGAGCTCGAGGATCCACTCGGCGACATTGTCGAGAAAGTAGCGGTCGTGCGTGACCGCGATCACCGTGCTCGGGTATTGCTCGAGGTAGTGCTCGAGCCAGGCGATCGATTCGGCATCCAGATGATTGGTCGGCTCATCGAGCAGGAGCATGTCGGGGACGGACAGCAGCAGCCGGCACAGCGCCACGCGCCGCTTCTCGCCGCCCGAGAGCGTGCCGATGAGCGCCTCCCACGGCGGCAGGCGCAGCGCATCGGCGGCGATCTCGAGCTTGCGCTCGAGCTCCCAGCCCCCCGCGGCATCGATCGCATCCTGCAGCTGCGCCTGGCGCTCGAGCAGGGTGTTCATCTGCGCATCGTCCATGGGCTCTGCGAACTTCTCGGAGATGCTGTTGAACTCCTGCAGCTGGGCGAAGGTATGGCCGAGTCCCTCCATGACGGTCGTGCGCACGTCCTTGGCGGCATCGAGCTGCGGCTCCTGCGGCAGAAAGCCGATGCGGATGCCGCTCTGCGGGCGCGCCTCGCCGTCGAAGGCGCTGTCCAGGCCCGCCATGATCTTCAGCAGCGAGGACTTCCCGGAACCGTTAAGGCCGAGCACCCCGATCTTGGCGCCCGGAAAGAACGAAAGGCTGATGTCGCGCAGGATGGCCCGCTTGGGCGGGACCATCTTGGAAACGCGGCTCATCGTGTAGATGTATTGGGCCATGCAGTCTCGAGTGTAGGTGGCGGCAAACGCAGGTTCTTCGGATTATATCGTCGGGGGTCGGGGGAATGGGCCGCCGGCGCGCGCCGACGGGCGGGCTGCGCTGCTGTGTTAGGCTTGCCCGCCGTGGCAGCGTCCCCCAGCAGCAGCACGAGCGCCGCGCCGAGCGTGGCGGTCGTCATCAGCGAGCGTCTGGCCCGTTATGGCTTTGGCGACGGGCACCCGTTCGGCCCCGACCGCCTCGCGGCCTTCGTGCGCGAGTTCGGTGCGCGCGGCCTCGACCGGCGCGTGCGGGTGCTCGAGCCGCGCACCGCCACCGACGCGGAGCTGCGCGCCTTTCACACGGCGGAATATCTCGAGCTGGTGCGCGAGCGCTCGGTGAGCGGCACCGGCTTTCTGGATGCCGGCGATACGCCCGCGTTCCGTGGCGTCTACGAGGCGGCCGCCGGCGTGGTCGGCGCGACCCTGAGTGCGCTGGAGGCCATCATGCACGGGGAGTGCCGGCGTGCCTTCGTGCCGATCGCGGGCCTGCATCATGCCGCGCGTGACCGCGCCGCCGGCTTCTGCGTGTTCAACGACTGCGGCGTGGCGATCGAGCTGCTGAAGCGCGCCGGACTCAAGCGCATCGCCTACGTCGACATTGACGCGCACCACGGCGACGGCGTGTTCTACGCCTTCGAGGACGACCCGGCGGTGATATTCGCCGACCTGCACGAGGATGGCCGCTACCTCTATCCGGGCACGGGCATGGCGGAGGAGATCGGCAAGGGCGCCGCGCGCGGCATGAAGCTCAATGTGCCGCTGCCGCCGGGCGCGGACGATAGCGTGTTCGCCGCGCAGTGGCCCAAGGTCATCGCGCACCTGGAGAAGTTCGACCCGGAGTTCGTGCTCCTGCAGTGCGGCGCTGACAGCCTCGAGGGTGATCCGATCACGCACCTGCGCCTGAGCCCCCAGTCCCACGGGCGCGCCGCGCGCGAGCTCACCGCACTTGCCGAGCGCTGCGGCCACGGGCGCGTGCTGGCGCTGGGGGGCGGCGGCTACAACCGCCAGAACCTCGCTCAGGCCTGGAACGCCGTGGTGGAAAACCTGCTGTAAAGAGCCCGCGCGCCCTGCGCCCGCCGGGCGCTGCTGGCGGCGGCATTGTCGCGAAACTACCGCCCGGGCGACGCCTGACAACAAGGGCGGCGGCAGCCTCGTTCCGGTACAATTCGCGGCCCCGTTTCCTCAGCGCAGAAGGTGCCCCCGCACATGTTCCGGACGTCCATGACGATCGAAGGCTTCGATCCCGAGCTGGCACGCGCCCTGGCGGGTGAACGCCGCCGCCAGGAGGAGCACGTCGAGCTCATCGCCTCCGAGAACTATGCCAGTCCGCGCGTGCTCGAGGCCCAGGGCTCGGTGCTCACCAACAAGTACGCCGAAGGCTATCCCGGCAAGCGCTACTACGGCGGCTGCGAGTACGTCGACATCGCCGAGCAGCTGGCGATCGACCGCGCCAAGCAGCTGTTCGGCGCCGACTATGCCAACGTGCAGCCCCACTCCGGTTCGCAGGCGAACGCGGCGGCCTACTTCGCGCTGGTGCAGCCGGGCGATCCGATACTCGGCATGAGCCTCGATCACGGCGGCCACCTGACGCACGGCTCCAAGGTGAACTTCTCCGGCAAGTTCTTCCGCGCCGCCCAGTACGGCATCCGCCCCGACACCGGCGAGATCGACTATGAGCAGGTGCAGCGGCTCGCCGAGGAGCACCGGCCGAAGATGATCATCGCGGGGTTTTCGGCCTACTCGCGCGTCATCGACTGGGCGCGCTTCGCGGCGATCGCGAAGAGCGTCGGCGCCTATTTTGTCGTCGACATGGCGCACGTCGCGGGCCTCGTCGCCGCGGGCATCTATCCGAGCCCGATCGCACACGCGGACGTGGTCACCACCACCACGCACAAGACGCTGCGCGGCCCGCGCGGCGGCCTGATCCTCGCGCGCGCCAACGACGCGATCACCAAGAAGCTCAGCTCGCTGGTGTTCCCCGGCACGCAGGGCGGCCCGCTCATGCACGTCATCGCCGCCAAGGCGGTGGCGCTGCTCGAGGCGCTGCAGCCGGAGTTCCGTGATTACCAGCAGCAGGTGCTCGTCAACGCGCGCGCGATGGCGGCACGCCTGGCGCAGCGTGGCTACCAGATCGTCTCGGGCGGCACCGACAACCACCTGTTCCTGCTCAGCCTCGCCGATCGCAACATCACCGGCAAGGAGGCCGACGCCGCACTGGGCCGCGCCAACATCACCGTGAACAAGAACGCGGTACCGAATGACCCGCGCCCGCCGACGGTGACGAGCGGCCTGCGCCTCGGCACCCCGGCCTCGACCACGCGCGGCTTCCGGCAGCCGGAGATCGAGCAGGTCGCCGACTTCATCGCCCAGGTCCTGGACGCCGAAGGCGCCGAGGCGGCGGTCGCGCGCGTGCGCCCGCAGGTGATCGAACTGTGCCACCGCTTCCCGGTGTACGGACCGTAACGGGCCGGAGTGCCCACGGCGCATGTATTGCCCATTTTGCGGCCACGAAGAGACCAAGGTGAACGACTCGCGCCTGGCGGGCGAGGGGCACCAGATCCGGCGCCGCCGCGAGTGCCTGAAGTGCGGCGAGCGCTTCACCACCTTCGAGACCGCGGAACTGCTCATGCCGCTGGTGATCAAGGGCGACCGGGCGCGCGAGGCGTTCGATGAGGCCAAGCTGCGCGCCGGCATGCAGAAGGCGCTGGAGAAGCGTCCGGTGGCACGCGAGCAGATCGACGAGGCGCTGAGCCGCATCGTGCACAAGGTGCGCAGCCTCGGGGACCGCGAGGTGTCCTCGCGCGCCATCGGCGAGCTCGTGATGGAGGAGCTGCGCCACCTGGATGAGGTGGCGTACGTGCGCTTCGCCTCCGTGTACCGGCAGTTCGAGGACGTGGAGGCCTTCCACGAGGAGATCCAGCGGCTGCGCAGCGCGCGCCCCGCGCCGGCACCGGCGCGGGCACACAAGCGCGAGCCCGGCAGCCGCGCCAATCGCGAGCAGCTGCCGCTGCTGCCGCCGGACGAGCCGGCCGCCGCCAAGCGCGGACCCGGTGGTGGCAAGTGAAGTCACGCGACACGTTCTCCGACTTCGACCGCAGCGCCATGCAGCGCGCCCTCGCGCTGGCCGCGCGCGGCCTCACGAGCACCGACCCGAATCCGCGCGTCGGCTGCGTGATTGCGCGCGGCGAACGCATCGTCGGGGAGGGCTGGCACGAGCGCCCCGGCGAGGCGCACGCGGAAGTCGCCGCGCTGCGCGCGGCGGGCCCGCAGGCCGCGGGCGCCACCGTCTACGTGACACTCGAGCCCTGCAGTCACCACGGGCGCACGGCCCCGTGCACGCTGGCGCTCACCGGCGCGCGCGTGGCACGCGTGGTGTACGCCATCGGCGATCCGAACCCGCAGGTCAATGGCCAGGGCGCCGCCGCCCTCACGGCGGCCGGCATCACGGTGCAGTCGGGCCTGCTCGAGTCCGAGGCGCACGAGCTGAATGCCGGCTTCTTCAAGCGTATGCAGCACGGGCGACCGTTCGTGCGGGTGAAGCTCGCCATGAGCCTCGATGGCCGCACGGCACTCGCCGATGGCACGAGCCAGTGGATCACGGGCGAGGCGGCGCGCGCGGACGTGCAGGCGTGGCGCGCCCGCAGCTCCGCGGTGCTGACCGGCGTCGGCACGGTGCTGAGCGATGATCCGCGCCTGAGCGTGCGCCTGCCCGCGGATGCCGAGGCGCGCCAGCCGCTGCGCGTGGTGCTCGACACGCACCTGCGCACGCCCGAGGGCGCGCGTCTGTTCACCGGCGGTGGCGAGGTGCTGATCCTCACCGCGCTTTCCGGCCTCGATGAGGCACGGGCCGCGGCACTGAGCGCGCGCGTGGCGCGCGTCGAGACCCTGCCCTCGCAGGGGGAGCACCTGGACCTCGGGGCGGTGTTCGATCGCCTGGGGGAGCTGGACGCCAACGAAGTGCTGGTGGAGGCGGGCGCCACGCTCGCCGGGGCGATCCTGCGCCAGGGGCTGGCGGACGAACTCCTTCTCTATGTGGCGCCGAAGCTCCTCGGGCCCACCGCCCGCGCCCTGGTCGAGCTGTCGCCGCTGGCGAACCTCACGGATGCGCCCGGCTTTAGCTTCCTCGACTCGCAGCGCATCGGCGATGATCTGCGGCTGCGCCTGCGGCCGGTCACTCCCTAGAAGGAAACGGCAGTCCGTGTTTACCGGGATCGTGCAGGACGTGGGACGGATCGAGCGCCTCGAGGCGCGCGGCGGCGACGTGCGCCTCGTGATCGCCTGCCCGCAGCTTGACACCGCGCGCCTGCGCATCGGCGACAGCATCGCGGTGCAGGGCTGCTGCCTGACGGCCGTGCAGATCGAGGGGCGCAGCTTTGCCGCGGACGTCTCGCGCGAGACGCTCGCGCTCACGACGCTTGCGGAGCTCAAGGCCGGCAGCGCGGTCAACCTGGAGCCGGCGCTGCGCGCTGGCGATGCGCTCGGCGGCCACCTCGTGTCCGGGCACGTCGACGGCGTGGCGCAGGTACTGCGCATCACCGGCGATGCCCGCTCGCAGCGCCTCGTGATCGGCGTGCCCGCGCCGCTCGCCCGTTACATCGCGCCCAAGGGCTCCGTGGCCGTGGACGGGGTGAGCCTCACGGTGAACGAGGTGACCGATGCGAGCTTCGGCGTGAACATCATTCCGCACACGCAGTCCGTCACGACGCTCGGGAGCCTGGCCGCCGGCGCGCGCGTGAACCTCGAGGTCGACCAGGTGGCGCGCTACCTGGCGCGCCTGCTCGCCGTGCCGGCCGGCTAGTGGTGCCGCCCGCACGGGCCCGTTTTAAGGAGTGGAATATGGCTACGCGGAAATGGTGGCTGCGCGCGTGCGCCGGTGGCTGGGCCTTGCTGGCTGCGAGTGCCGTCACCGCAGCGGTCGCGACGGTCGGGGCGCCCGCGCCGGCGCTGATCGTCACGCAGCTCGACGGCCAGGAGTTCGATCTCGCGCGCGCGCGCGGCAAGGTGGTGGTGGTGAATTACTGGGCCAGCTGGTGTTCCCCGTGCCGGGCGGAAATGCCCGCACTGGATAAGTTCTACCAGCGCCATCGGGGGCAGGGCCTGGTGCTGTTGGGCCTGAGCGTCGATGACGCCCGCGACCGCGCCGCGGTCACGGACATCATGCGCAAGTTCAGCTACCCGGCCGCCCTGGCCGCGGATGCCAGGGCCAACGGCTTCGGGCCCGCGCTGGCGGTGCCGATGACCTTCGTGATCGACGCCAGCGGGGTGGTGCGCGCGCGCCTGGTGTCCGGCACGGCCGTGACCGAGCAATCCCTGGAACAGCTGGTCCTGCCGCTCTTGCCGCGCGCGGCCGCCGCGCCACGCTGAGGACGGCCCCGGACGAAGGCTCGGGTATACTGGCCTGCCGAACCGAGCGATTCTTCCGCCATGTCCAAAGTGCTGCCGCTGCCCGGAAAAGCTGCCCCCGCAGGCTCCGGAACCTCGTTGAGTCCGGTCGGGGAAATCCTCGCCGAGCTGCGCGCCGGGCGCATGGTCATCATCATGGACGATGAGGATCGCGAGAACGAGGGCGATCTGATCATGGCGGCCGAGCACGCCACGCCCGAGGCGGTGGCCTTCATGATCCGCCATACGAGCGGCATCATCTGCGTGCCGATGGAGGAGGAGCAGCTCGCGCGCCTGGACCTGCCGCAGATGGTCCCGGTCAACAGCGAGTCGCACCGCACCGCCTTCACCGTTTCGGTGGACCTGCGCGCCGGCACCACGACCGGCGTGTCCTCCGGCGACCGCGCCGCCACCATCCGCGCGCTGGCGGAAGGCGCCTCCCGGGCGGGCGACTTCGCGCGCCCCGGACACATCTTTCCGCTGCGCGCCCGCCGCGGCGGCGTGCTCGTGCGCGCCGGTCACACCGAGGCCGCGGTCGACCTGTGCCGCCTGGCGGGCTTAAAGCCTGCGGGCGTGCTGTGCGAGGTCATGAACGATGACGGCAGCATGGCGCGCCGTCCGCAGCTGCAGGAATTCGCGCATCAGCACGGGCTGAAGATCGGCACCATCGCCGATCTCATCCGCTACCGCCTGCGCACCGAGCGCTCGGTGGAGCGCCTGTCCGAGCAGGTGGTGCAGACCGAGCTCGGCGAGTTTCGTCTCTATGCGTACCAGGACGGCGTCAACCAGGAAGTGCACGTGGCGCTGGTGCATGGGCGCCTCGATGGTGCGCCAGCCCCGCTGGTGCGGGTGCATCTGGCCGACACGCTGCGCGATCTGCTCGGCCTGAAACATGCGGTACGCACCTGGACGCTGCGCGCCGCCATGCAGCGCATCGTCGAGGCCGGCAGCGGCGTGATCGTCGTGCTGCGCCAGCCGGAGACCTCGCGTGAGCTCGCCGACGCCGTGCGCTCCTTCGCCGCCGCGAGCGGCCCGGAAGGTGGCGCGAAGGAGGCGGCCACCGAGGGCGAAGGGGCGGTGCTGCGCACCTTCGGCGTCGGGGCGCAGATCCTCAAGGACCTGGGCGTGCGCCGCATGCGCGTGCTCTCGGCGCCCAAACAGATGCACGGCATCTCGGCCTTCGGGCTGGAGATCGAGGGTTACGTCGGGGAAGAGGGGTGAGCTCGGCCGAGCTCAGCGAGGCCGACGCGGGCGCCCGCGGCCGCCGGGTCGCGATCGTCGCCGCACGCTTCAACGACCTGATCGTCGCGAGCCTGCTGAAGGGGGCCCGCGCGGCGTGGCTGGCGCGCGGCGGCGCGGAGGCGGAGCTGCGCGTGGTGCGCGTGCCGGGGGCCTTCGAGCTGCCGGTGGTCGCGCGGCAGCTGGCCAAGAGCGGCCGCTACGATGCGATCGTCGCCCTGGGCTGCGTGATCCGCGGCGACACCCCGCACTTTGACTACGTCGCCGGCGAATGTGCGCGCGGCCTGCAGCTGGCGAGCCTCGAGACCGGCGTGCCGGTCATCTTCGGCGTGCTGACGGTCGAAACGCTCGAGCAGGCCCTGGAGCGCGCCGCGACCTCCGCCGGCAACAAGGGCGGGGAGTCACTCGAGTGCGCGCTCGAGATGGCCGCGGTCATGGCGCGCCTGTGAGTGCCGTGAGCCCGCGCGAATACAGCGGCACACGCAGCGTGGCGCGCAAGCTCGCGCTGCAGGCGCTGTACCGCTGGCAGCTGAACGCCGCGCCCTGGCAGGACCTGGTGCTGGAGTTCAAGGACGCCGAGGACATGCCGCGCGCCGACGCGGAGTACTTCCGCACGCTGGTGGAAGGCGTCTGGCACGCGCGCGCGGACCTCGACGTGCGCCTGGCCGGCTGGGCCGACCGGGAACCGAAGTTCCTCGATCCGATCGAGCATGCCATCCTGCTCCTCGGGCTCTTCGAGCTCAGCGCGCGCCCCGACGTGCCGTACCGGGTCGCCATCAACGAGGCGGTGGGGCTCGCCAAGCGCTTCGGCGCCACCGACGGACACAAGTTCGTCAACGCAGTGCTCGATCGGGCGGCACGCGAGCTGCGGCCGGACGAACACTAGCGCCCCCCTGAGCAGTCATGGCGCTGACGGAGACCTCCCTCATCGAGCGCTACTTCCGCGGCGGCGGCGCGCAGCGCGCGGATGTGCGCCTGGGCATCGGTGATGACGCGGCGATTCTGCAGGTGCCGCAGGGCGCCGAACTCGTCGCCACCACCGATACCCTGGTGGCGGGGGTGCATTTTCCGCCCCAGTCCCCGCCGGCCTCGATCGGTCATCGCGCCCTCGCCGTGAACCTGAGCGATCTGGCCGCCATGGGGGCGCGCCCCGCGTGGGCGCTGCTGGCATTGACCCTCCCGGAGGCGCAGGAACCGTGGCTCGGGGAGTTTGCCGCGGGCCTGAGCGCGCTGGCGCGCGAGCATCGCGTCGCGCTGGTCGGCGGCGACACGACGCGCGGCCCGCTGTGCATCACGGTGCAGCTGCTCGGGCTCGTGCCGGCGGGCACGGCGCTCAGGCGCAGCGGCGCGCACGCCGGGGATGCGCTCTTCGTGTCCGGCTGCCCGGGGGATGCGGCGGCGGGCCTCGCGCTCGAGCAGGCGCGCCTGCAAGCCCCGGCAGAGGCGCGCGCCTACCTGCGCGAGCGCTTCCTGTTCCCGAGCCCGCGCGTCGCCCTGGGCGAGGCGCTGCGTCAGCACGCGAGCGCCTGCATCGATGTCTCCGACGGCCTGCTGGGCGATGCGGGCAAGCTTGCAGCGGCGAGCGCCGTGGCGGTGGAGCTGAATCTCGAGGCGCTGCCGGTGTCCGAGCCGCTGCGCGCGGCGCTCGGCGAGGAGGAGGCGCGCCGGCTCGCCCTCAGCGGCGGCGATGACTACGAGCTGTGCTTCGCCGTGCCGCCGGCGGGCCTCGAGGCGCTGCTGGCGCAGCTGCCGCCGCAGCGCTGGGGGTACACGCGCATCGGCACGCTGCGCGCGGGCAGCGGGGCGCGGGTCATGCGTGCCGGTACTGTGATGGAGTTCTCGCATTCGGGGTATCAGCATTTCTAGCTGACCACGGCGGCGCGCCCGGCAGGGGCGCGGCGCGATGCTCCCGGGTGCGTGTGGGGTGCATCACAGTCGAGCGTCGGGGTGAGACCTTATCCTGACGCGCCGTCCCGACTAGCGCGCGTCCATGTCACTACCGGCTTCGAAATCCGTTCCTGCCGCCAAGCCCGCGGTCCGCATGCCGGACAAGATCGGCAAGTACGTGGTCATCCGCGAGGTGGGGCGCGGCAGCACCGGGGTGGTGTACCTGTCGCACGACGCCTATTACGGCCGCGACGTCGCCATCAAGGTCTACAACATGGACACCGGCGGCGACGAGGAGCGCGCGCGCATCGCGCGCAAGATGTTCCTCTCCGAGGCGCACCTGGTGGGCATGCTGCAGCATCCGCACATCCTGCCGATCTACGACGCCGGCGAGGAGAACGGCCACTGCTACATCGTCACCGAGCACGTGCACGGGGCGCGCACGCTCGCCGCCTACTGCCGTCCGGACAACCTGCTGCGCATCGACGATACCGTCGAAATCATCTTCAAGTGCGCCAAGGCGCTCAACTACGCGCATTCGCGCGGGGTCATCCACCGCGACATCAAGCCCTCCAACATCATGCTCACGCAGGACAGCGACGTGCGCATCATCGACTTCGGCATCGCCCTGGTGTCGGACTCGGACATCTCGCGCATCGAGGGCATCGCCGGCAGCCCCTCCTACATGTCCCCCGAGCAGGTGCAGAGCCTCGAGCTCACCAACCGCTCGGACCTGTATTCGCTCGGCGCGGTGATGTATGAGCTGCTCACCGGCTCGCGCCCCTTCCGCGCCGGCAACCTGCAGAAGCTGCTGCACCAGATCGTGTACGCGACCCCGCCGCCGATCCATACGCTGCGCCAGGACGTCCCCGAGGAACTCGAGACGGTGGTGGCGCAGGCGATGCAGAAGGACCCGGAGAAGCGCTGCAAGAGCGGCCTGGACTTCGCCGCCGAGCTCACGCGCGTGCACCAGCGCCTGCGCGAGGCCAACTCGCGCATCGACCGCCAGGAGCAGTTCGGGGTGCTGCGGCGGCTGAAGTTCTTCCACGAGTTCTCGCACGCGGAGATCTGGGAAGTGCTGCGCGCCAGCAGCTGGCAGGACTACGCGCCGGGCGAGGAGATCGTCAAGGAAGGCGAGATGGACGACCGCTTCTACATCCTGGTCACCGGGGGCTGCGTCGTGGAGCGCCACGGCAAGAGCATCGGCGCCCTCGATACCGGTGACTGCTTCGGCGAGGCCAGCTACGTGCAGGGTGCCAAGCGCACCGCCACCATCCGCGCCGGCGCCAGCGTGGTCACGGTGCTCAAGGTGAGCTCGACCCTGCTCGAGCAGGTGTCGGCCTCGTGCCAGCTGCGCTTCAACCGCGTCTTCCTCAGCTCCCTGATCGCGCGCCTGCAGAGCGCCGAGCGCACCCCGATCCCGCCGGCCTCCTGAGTTCCACGGCGCGCTTGCGCGCCGGCCACGGGGACTCCTACTCTCTCGCCCCGTGCATGTACTGCTCATCGAAGATGACACCGAGGCGGCGCGCTTTCTCATCAAGGGGCTGCGCGACAGCGGCTACACCGTCGAGCACGCCGCCGAGGGGCGCACGGGGCTCGCGCAGGCGGGCAGCGGTCGCTACGACCTGATCATCACTGATCGCATGCTGCCGCACGTGGATGGACTTGCCATCATCGAGGCCGTGCGCGCGAAGGGCATCGCGACCCCGGTGCTGGTGCTCTCGGCCCTCGGCGGCGTCGATGACCGCGTCCGCGGGCTCAAGGCCGGGGGCGATGATTACCTGACCAAGCCGTTCGCGTTCGCGGAGCTCTTGGCACGCATGGAGGCGCTGCTGCGGCGTCACCCGAGTGTCCCCGACGCCACGCGCCTGAAGGTGGAAGACCTGGAGTTCGACCTGCTCTCGCGGCGGGTGAGCCGCGGCGGCCGCGAGGTCGATCTCACCGGGCGGGAACTGAAGCTGCTGGAATACCTGATGCGCCGCGCCGGCCAGGTGGTGACGCGCACCATGCTGCTCGAGGGGGTGTGGGACCTGCACTTCGACCCGCAGAGCAACCTGATCGACGTGCACATCAGCCGCCTGCGCCAGGCCATCGACCGCGGCACCGACAAGCCGCTCATCCATACCGTGCGCGGCAGGGGCTACCTGCTGGGCAGCGAGCCCTAGAGGCGACGCGCGTGCGGCTCGACCTCTTCAACACCAGCGCCTTTCGCCTCTCGGTCGGCTACATGCTGCTCGTGACGCTGGCGGTCGGCGTGACGCTCGGCAGCGCCTACCTGCTCACCGAGAGCCTGATCACCGACGAGGTCGATCTCATCATCGATACGGAACTGCACAGCCTCGAGGAGAAGTTCGCGCGCAGCGGCATCGCCGGGGTGACCGATGAGATCAATCTGCGCATCGACAGCTGGGGGCGCATCGGCGCGGTGTACATGCTCGCCGACCCCAGTTTCGAGCGCATCGCGGGCAACGTCACCGACTGGCCCTTCGACGGCATGCCCACCGAGCGCTGGCCGGAGTTTGAGATCGGCACGATCGAGCCGGGGCGCCGCGCGGTGCACCCGGTGCGCGCCGCGGTGCGCACACTCCCGGGCGGGGACCTGCTGCTGGTCGGCACCGACATCTCCCAGGGGCGGCGCTTTGCGGACAAGTTCCGCATCGCGACCCTCTGGGGCATGGGGCTGTCGACGCTCGTGGCCGCGCTCGCCGGCTTCTGGTTCAGCTTCCGCCTGGCGCGCCGCGTCGGGGAGGTGGCCAGCACCTGCGAGAGCATCCTGGCGGGCGAAGCGGGGCGGCGGCTGCCGGTGGCCGGCAGGCGCGACGAGTTCGATTCGCTCGCGGTGTCGGTCAATCACGTGCTCGATCGTCTCGAGGAGCAGGCACGCACGCTGCGTGCCACCTTCGACAGCGCCGCGCACGACCTGCGCGCGCCGCTGCACCGCCTGCGCACGCGCATGGACGCGCTGCTGCTGCGCTCCCCGCCGCTTGAGCCAAGCGTGCACGAATCGGTCGAGTCGGCGCTGCGCGAAGTCGAGCACCTGCAGCGCACGCTCGCAACGCTGCTGGAGATCGCGCTCGCCGAATCGGGGGCCCCGCTCGCCTCGGCGGCCGCCGTGGACGTGGCGGAGCTGGCCGCGGAGCTGGTGGAGCTGTTCGAGCCGCTCGCCGCCGCCCAGGGGCTGACACTCGCCGGCGGCCCGGCCGCGCCGGCCATCGTCAGGGGCAACCGCCAGCTGCTGGCGCAGCTGCTCACCAACCTCATCGAGAACGGCCTCAAGTACGTGCCGCGTGGCGGCCGCATCGAGGTCAGCGTGCGCCCCTTAAGCGGCGCGGTGCGGCTCCTGGTGAGTGATGACGGCCCGGGGATCGCCGCCGCCGACCGGGCCCGCGCCGGGCAGCCGTTCGTGCGCTTCGGCGCCGGAAACTCAGCGCAAGGCAGCGGGCTCGGCCTGAGCCTGGTGGCGGCCATCGTGCGGCTGCACCGCGGGCGCCTGGTGCTCGAGGACAATCAGCCGGGACTGCGGGTGCTCATCGATCTGCCGGCCTGAAGCTGCGGCGCGCTCACCGACTCACTGGTTCACGGCCTCGGGACGCTTGGTGCAGCTCTTGATGAACTGCGCGCGCGCCGAGCCGGTGAGCTTCTTGGCATCCGCCTGCTTGTTGCAGGCCTTGCTGGAGGTGTGCTTGATCGGGGTGGCCGAGGGGGAGGCGGGCGGCTCAGCCGCAACGGCCAAGCCGGCGGCGCACAGCGCCAGGACGGCCAGTAAGTGACGAAGCTGCATGCGCGCGCTCATCCGGCGCTCCCACACTGACGAATTGCGGAGACGCACCAAGTTAGAGGGCGGCGGCGGCGGCTGCCATTAAGAAATCGTCATCCGCGGCGCTCGCCGCGGCCGGCGGCCGCGGCCTAGGGGAGTTCCTTGTCGCGCTCGATGCGCGCGTAGGCCGAATGGTTGTGGATGGACTCGAAGTTCTCCGATTCCACCACGTACTCGCCGATGCGCTCATCGCGGTTCAGCCGGGTGGCGACATCGCGCACCACGTCCTCGACGAATTTGGGGTTGTCGTAGGCACGCTCGGTGACGTACTTCTCGTCGGGGCGCTTGAGGATCCCGTAGAGCTCGCAGGAGGCCTCGCTCTCGGCGATCTCGATCAGCTCCTCGATCCAGATGTGGCTGCGCAGGCGCACCTTGATGGTGACGTGCGAGCGTTGGTTGTGGGCGCCGTACTCGGAGATCTTCTTCGAGCACGGGCACAGGCTCGTCACCGGGACCTCCACCTGGACCCACATCTTGGTCTTGCCCTCGTGGTGCTCGCCGATGAGCTTGGCCTGGTAGTCCATCAGGCTTTCCACGCCCGACACCGGCGCGCGCTTCATGATGAAGAACGGGAAACTCATCTCGATATGGCCGGTGTCCGCCTCCAGGCGGGTGGTCATGGTGCCGAGCATCGCGCGGAAGGATTCCACCGAGATCTCGCGCTCGCCGTGCAGGATCTCCACAAAGCGCGACATGTGCGTGCCCTTGAAGTTGTGCGGCAGGCTCACGTACATGTTGAATTTGGCGATGGTGTGCTGCTCGCCGGCGGAGCGATCCTTCACCCGCACGGGGTGGCGGATGTCCTTGATGCCGACGCGGTTGATGGGCAGCCGACGCGTGTCGGCACGCGCCTGCACGTCCTCAACTTCCGGCGCCGCATGGGCGATCTTGGCCGTGGAATAGGGCGGATTCATGATCAGAAGAGCCTACAGGAAAGGTGCGAAAAGCCGTAACCCCATTCTGGGCTGGCCCGCGGTGCCGCGGCTATACCCCTTATTAAGGACCCGATTGCGCGCCGCAAGAGCCGCGCGAAGTTAAATGACCGCGCGGCGCACCGGCAGGGAACATTTGCGGGTGCGTCACACGCCGCCCGCGGAACGCAGGCGTTCCGGGGCCTGTAGCCCCCACCAGCGCTCGATGCTCGCGCTCAGGCCGGCGGCGTCCAGGCCCGCGGCCGCGAGGCATCCCTCGCGCGAGCCGTGCTCGATGAAGCGGTCGGGGATCCCCAGCTGCAGGAGCGGCATCGGCACGCCCTCGGAGACCAGGAGCTCCCCGATCGCCGAGCCCGCGCCGCCCTGCGTCGCGTTCTCCTCGATGGTGACGAAGGCCCGGTGGCGCCGGGCGAGGGCGATGATGAGATCCTCATCCAGCGGCTTCACGAAGCGCATGTTGACGAGCGTGGCATCGAGGCGCTCGGCGATCGCCTGCGCCGGAGCGACCATCGAGCCGAACGCCAGCAGCGCCAGCCCGCTCTTGCCCTCACGCCGCAGCTGCGCCTTGCCAAGGGGCAGCGCACTCATCTCCTGCTGCACGGGAACCCCGGGGCCGCTGCCGCGCGGATAACGCACCAGCGCCGGCGCCTCCAGCGTGGTGGCGGTGTAGAGCATCTGCCGGCACTCGTTCTCGTCCGCCGGCGCCATGATCACCGTGTTGGGGATGCAGCGCGCGTACGACAGGTCGTAGCTGCCCTGGTGCGTGGCGCCGTCGCTGCCGACGAGGCCCGCGCGGTCGACGGCGAACACCACCGGCAGGTTCTGCAGCGCCACGTCGTGGATCAGCTGATCGTAGCCGCGCTGCAGGAAGGTCGAGTAGATCGCCACCACCGGCTTCAGGCCCTCGGTGGCGAGCCCGGCGGCGAAGGTGACCGCGTGCTGCTCGGCGATGGCGACGTCGAAATAGCGCTGCGGAAAGCGCTTGGAGAATTCCACCAGGCCCGAGCCCTCGCGCATCGCCGGGGTGATGCCGATGATGCGCGCGTCGCGCTCGGCCATGTCGCACAGCCACTCGCCAAACACCTGCGAGTAGCTGGGACCTGAGCTCTTCTCCTTGTAGATGGTGCCGCTCGCCGGATCAAACGGGCCCGGCCCGTGCCACTTGATCGGATCGGCTTCCGCCGGCGCGTAGCCCTTGCCCTTCTTGGTGACCACGTGCAGGAACTGCGGGCCGCGCAGCTTCTTCAGATTGCGCAGCGTGCTCACCAGGGCCTTCACGTCGTGGCCGTCCATCGGGCCGATGTAGTTGAAGCCCATCTCCTCGAACAGCGTGCCGGGCAGCACCATGCCCTTCAGGTGCTCCTCGGAGCGCCGCGCCAGCTCCCACACCGTGGGCATCTGCCGCAGCACCTTCTTGCCGCCCTCGCGCAGGTGCGCATACACGCGCCCGGAGAGCGCGCGCGCGAAGTGGTTGGAGAGCGCGCCGACGTTCTCCGAGATGGACATGTCGTTGTCGTTCAGGATCACCAGCAGGTCCGCCGGCAGGGAGCCGGCGTGGTTGAGCGCCTCGAACGCCATGCCGGCGGTGAGCGCGCCGTCGCCGATCACGGCCACCACGCGCCGGTCCTCGCCGTGCTGCGCGGCCGCAACCGCCATGCCGAGGGCGGCGCTGATCGAGGTGCTCGAGTGACCCACGCCGAAGGTGTCGTATTCGCTTTCGGCGCGGCTCGGGAAGGGCGCCAGTCCGCCGTCCTGCTTGATGGTATGCAGCTGGTCGCGGCGCCCGGTGAGCACCTTGTGGGGGTAGGCCTGGTGGCCGACGTCCCAGACGAGACGGTCGCGCGGGGTGTTGTAGACGTAGTGCAGCGCGATGGTGAGCTCGACCGTGCCAAGGCCGGCGGCGAAGTGGCCGCCGCGGGTGCTGACGCTCTGGATGAGGAACTCGCGCAGCTCGGCGGCGAGCGCAGGCAGCTTGCCAACGCTCAGGCGGCGCAGGTCCGCGGGACTGCTGATCGGGGCGAGCAGCGGGTACTTATCCAGCGCTACGGTCATCGCCACGTCAGTGTACACAAGCCCCGCGGCGGTACCGAACGGCAACGCCCGCGCGGCGCCTCAGCTGGCACGGCTGACGATGAAATCGGCGACCTGCGCCAGCGCCCCGGCGCGCGCCCCGAGGGGCGCAAGGGCAGCGACCGCGGAGTCGCGCAGCTCGCGCGCGCGCCGGCGCGCCGCGGGAAGCCCGGCGGTCGAGGGGTAGGTGGGCTTCTCGAGCGCGGCATCCGCGCCGGTGGCCTTGCCCAGCAGCGCCGGGTCGCCTTCCACATCGAGGATGTCATCCTGGATCTGGAAGGCGAGGCCGATGTCGGCACCGAAATGCCGCAGCGCCGTGAGCTCGGCGCCAGCGGTGAGGCCGGCCGCCAGCGCCCCGAGCAGCACGCTGCACTCAATGAGCGCGCCGGTCTTGCGCCGGTGCATCTCCTCGATCTCCGCCACCGTGAGCTGCCGTCCGACGGCGGCCAGGTCGATCGCCTGTCCGCCGGCCATGCCGCCGGTGCCGGTGGCGCGGGCGAGCACGCGGATCATCTCCAGGCGCGTGTCGGGGGAGGACGGCGCCGAGGGGCTCGTGGGCGAGCACGGCAAAGGCCAGTGCCTGCAGTGCATCCCCGACCAGCACTGCGGTGCCTTCGTCGTAGGCGCGGTGGCAGGTCGGGCGCCCGCGCCGCAGGTCATCGTCGTCCATCGCCGGCAGGTCATCGTGGACGAGGCTGTAGACGTGGATCAGTTCCACCGCGGCGGCCGGCGCATCGAGGGCCTCCGGTGCCGCCCCCAGGGACTCACCGGTGAGATACACCAGCGTGGGCCGCAGCCGCTTGCCGGCACCCAGGACGCTGTAGCGCATGGCGTCGCGCAGCCGCGCGGTCCCCGGATCCGGCAGCGACAGCGCGCGCTCCAGCACCTGTTCGATGCGCGCCTGGCAGGCCGCGACCCGCGCGCTGAAATCCGCACGCCCGGGGAGGGGTTCGCGCAGCGACGCCGGGCTCACTCCGGATCCGCCTCCGCACCTTCCGCCCCCGGCTCCTCGAACGGCTCCGGCTGCGCCTCGCCACTGCGCTTGAGCAGGATCTCGACCTTCTGCTGCGCGCCCTGGAGCGAGGACTGGCACTGGCGCGTGAGCGCGACCCCGCGCTCGAACAGCTTCAGCGCCTCATCGAGCGGCAGGTCGCCCCCCTCGAGGCGCCCGACCAGGGTTTCGAGCTCGGCCAGGGCCTGCTCGAAATCGGGGACTTTGCTGTTGCGGGACACCGTGTGGGGCTCCATAAAGGGGTGTGCGCTGCGGCGCGAGGGCGCGCAACGTTACACAGCCGTGCCGGCGAGGGTCAACGCGCGGTTGACGCGATCATAAGTGAAGCATACAGTTCCGCACCTGCGGTTAGACCCAGTCTAAGTGAGGAATGACATGAATCTTAAAGGCAGCAAGACGGAAAAGAATCTCAAAGAGGCCTTCGCCGGCGAGTCGCAGGCGAACCGCCGCTACGGATATTTCGCCACCAAGGCCGACATCGAGGGGTTCAACGACGTCTCCGCCGTGTTCCGCTCGACCGCCGAGGGCGAGACCGGGCATGCCTTCGGACATCTGGAGTACCTGGAAGCGGTCGGCGATCCGGCCACGGGGCTGCCGATCGGCGAGACCCGCAACAACCTCAAGGCGGCGATCGCCGGCGAGACGCACGAGTACACCGACATGTATCCGGGCATGGCGAAGGCGGCGCGCGAAGAGGGCTTTGCCGAGATCGCGGACTGGTTCGAGACGCTGGCCAAGGCCGAGCGCTCGCACGCCAACCGCTTCCAGAAGGCACTCGACTCGCTGTAAGCCTGTCGGCTCTTTCGGACCGATTTCCCGCGGCGCCCACCGCGGACCTGCGCTGCGGGTCCGCGGCCGGCGCGCCTGAAAGTTCGCACGCGCGCATGAGCACCACTCCGGCCGCACCGCCTCCGCAGGAGGGCAGGCGTGAGGGCATTCTCGAGGCCCCCACCCGCCACCCGCTCGAATGGCGCACGGAGGCGTTCTATGACGCGGCGGCGCTCGAGAAGGAACTCGAGCGCGTCTTTGACATCTGCCACGGCTGCCGCCGCTGCTTCAATCTGTGCGGCTCCTTCCCGACGCTGTTCGATGCGGTCGATGCGACCGCCGACGGCGAGGTGCACGGGGTCGACAAGAAGGTCTACTGGGAGGTCGTCGACAACTGCTACCTGTGCGACATGTGCTTCATGACGAAGTGCCCGTACGTGCCGCCGCACCCCTGGAACGTCGACTTCCCGCACCTGATGCTGCGCGCCAAGGCCGTGCGCGCCAAGAAGCAGGGCATCGGCCTGCGCGAGAAGGTGCTGGCGGCCACCGACACGGTCGGCGCGATTGCCGGCATACCGGTCGTCGTCGAGATCGTGAACGCGGTGAATCACTCGGCCCCGGGGCGGGCCCTCCTCGACAAGGTGCTCGGCGTCGACCCGGGCGCACCGCTGCCTCAGTACCACGCGCGCACCGCGCGCGCGCGCCTGAAGCGCCTCGGCACGAGCGCGCGGCCGATGAGCGTCGATGGCGGCCGCAGCGCGCAGGCGACGGCCGAGACCACCGGGCGGGTGGCGCTGTTCGCCACCTGCTACGGCAATCGCAACGAGCCGGCCCTCGATGAGGACCTGGTGGCGGTGTTCGAGCACAATGCCATCGAGATGAGCCTCCTGCCCAAGGAGCGCTGCTGCGGCATGCCGCGGCTGGAACTCGGGGACCTGGAGGCGGTGGCGCAGCTGAAGGAGGCCAATATCCCGCAGCTCGCCGCGGCGGTTGCGGCCGGCTACGACATCGTGGCGCCGATCCCCTCCTGCGTGCTGATGTTCAAGCAGGAACTGCCGCTGATGTACCCGGATGACGCGGCGGTGAAGCAGGTCGCCGCGCACGTCTTCGATCCGTTCGAGTACCTGATGCTGCGCCACGCCGCGGGGCTGCTGCGCACGGACTTCAAGGGCGAGCTCGGCAAGGTGAGCTACCACGTGGCCTGCCACCTGCGCGTGCAGAACCTCGGCCTCAAGACGCGCGACGTGCTCAAGCTGATTCCCGGCACGACGGTCGACGTCATCGAGCGCTGCTCGGGCCACAACGGCACCTACGGGGTGAAGAAGGAGTTCCGCGCCGCCTCGGTCAAGATCGGGCGCCCGGTGGCGCAGCGCATCGAGAGCGCCAAGGCCGATCACTACAGCAGCGACTGCCCGATGGCGGGGCACCAGATCGAGAGCATTCTCAGCGAGAAGCGCGCGCCGCAACATCCGCTGAAGCTCCTGCGCCTCGCCTACGGCCTCTGAGGACTGCGGCGGCACCCATGGAGAAACTCGCAGTCACCGACCTCATGTCGCTCGAGCAGTACGCCCGCGAGCGGCCGGCATTCCGCGCCCGCGTGCTGCGGCACAAGGCGCAGCGAACGCTCGCCGTGGGGCCCAACTGCACCTGGCTGTTCGAGGATCGCCTCACGGTGCAGTACCAGGTGCAGGAGATGCTGCGCACCGAGCGCATCTTCGAGCCCCACGGCATCGCCGAGGAGCTCGCCGCCTACAACCCGCTGATTCCCGATGGCCGCAACTGGAAGGTGACGCTGCTTTTGGAATTTGACCCGGCGGAGCGGCCGGCGGCGCTCGCACGGCTGAAGGGGGTCGAGGACCGCTGCTTCGTGCAGGTCGCGCGCCTGGAGCGCGCGTTCGCGATCGCCGATGAGGACCTCGAGCGCGAGAACGCCGAGAAGACCTCCGCCGTGCACTTCCTGCGCTTTGAACTCACTGCCGCGATGGTGGCGGCGCTGAAGTCGGGCGGCGCGCTCAGCGCCGGCGTCGATCACCCGCACTACCCTCACGAGGTCGTGGTGCCGGCGAGCGTGCGAGACGCACTGGTCGCGGATCTCGGCTGACGCTGCCGCGCCGCAAGGCGCGGCGTCCTTTTCCTGCGAACACCCAAGTCCGCGCCGCGGGCTGCTACACTCGCGCCGGCCGCGCGCGGCACGGCATTTCATGGAAAGAGTTGCAAGCAGCGGATGAGTCAGTCCTATACCGCCTCCGATATCGAAGTCCTGAGTGGCCTGGAGCCCGTGCGGCGCCGGCCGGGGATGTACACGCACACCTCGCGCCCCAATCACCTGGCGCATGAGGTCATCGACAACAGCGTCGATGAGGCGATCGCCGGGCACTGCAAGCAGATCGACGTCACGCTCTACAAGGACAACTCGCTGGAAGTGGCCGACGACGGCCGCGGCATGCCGGTGGACATCCACCCCAAGGAGAAGGTGAGTGGGGCGGAGCTGATCCTCACGCGCCTGCACGCCGGCGGCAAATTCTCCGACAAGACGTACAAGTTCTCCGGCGGCCTGCACGGCGTCGGCGTCTCGGTCGTGAACGCGCTCTCCAAGCGGCTCGAGTGCTGGATCAAGCGCGGCGGCAAGGAATACAACATCAGCTTCCGGGACGGCAAGCTCAACTCCAGGCTCGAGGAGGTGGGCAGCGTTGGCCAGCGCAACACCGGCACCACGGTGCGCTTCTGGCCGGACCCGAAGTTCTTCGACTCCGACAAGTTCTCCGTGCCGCAGCTGAAGCACACGCTGAAGGCCAAGGCGGTGCTGTGCCCGGGACTGCGCATCACGTTCAAGAACGAGGCCAGCGGGGAGAAGGACGAGTGGTTCTACACCGGCGACCTCGGTGCCTACCTGGTCGAGGAGCTGGAGAAGGAGGAGCGCATCCCGGCCGAGCCGATCACCGGCACCAAGGCCGGCGACAACGACTCGGTCGACTACGCGCTGTGCTGGGCGCCGAACGCGGCCGCAGTGATCGGCGAGAGCTACGTCAATCTGATCCCGACCATCGAGGGCGGCACGCACGTGAATGGCCTGCGCGCCGGCGTCGCCCAGGCGGTGCGCGAGTTCTGCGAGTTCCGCAATCTCATCCCGCGCGGCGTGAAGCTCAGCCCCGAGGACGTGTGGGACAAGGCGAACTACGTGCTGTCGGTGAAGATCCACGAGCCGCAGTTCGCCGGCCAGATGAAGGAGCGCCTGGGGTCGCGCGATGCGGCGCCGCTGGTGGAGGGCTTCGCCCGCGATTCGCTGGCGCTGTGGCTCAACCGTCATCCGGATGCCGGCGAGCGCATCGCGCAGTTCGCCATCGAGAACGCCCAGGAGCGTGCCAAGGCCGCACAGAAGGTGATCCGCAAGCGCATCGCCGGGGGACCTGCGCTGCCGGGCAAGCTCGCCGACTGCGTGAGTCAGGAGCCGCGCCGCTGCGAACTGTTCCTGGTCGAGGGGGATTCCGCCGGCGGCTCGGCCAAGCAGGCGCGCGACAAGGACTTCCAGGCGATCATGCCGCTGCGGGGCAAGATCCTGAATACCTGGGAGCTGGACGCACACCAGATCGCCGGCAGCGAGGAAGTGCACAACATCAGCGTCGCGCTGGGCACCGAGCCGGGCTCGGCCGACCTGAGTCAGCTGCGTTACCACAAGGTCTGCATCCTGGCGGATGCGGACTCGGACGGACAGCACATCGCGACGCTGCTGTGCGCCCTGTTCCTGCGGCACTTTCGCCCGCTGGTGGCGAACGGCCACGTGTACGTCGCCATGCCACCGCTGTACCGCATCGATGCCGGCAAGCAGGTGCACTACGCGCTCGATGAGGCCGAGCGCGACCAGCTCCTGAAGAAGATCGAGAAGGAGAACGCGCGCACCCGGCCCACGGTGACGCGCTTCAAGGGCCTCGGCGAGATGAACCCCGCGCAGTTGCGCGAGACCACCATCGATCCGCGCACGCGGCGCCTGGTGCAGCTGACCATCGAGGGCAAGGACAATACCGACCAGCTGATGGACATGCTGCTCGCCAAGAAGCGCGCGGCCGACCGGCGTGAGTGGCTCGAAGAGAAGGGCAATCTGGCGGAAGTGCAGGTCTAGGCGTGCCGGAGAACCAGGAGCTCAACTTCGAGGGAGTGGAGCGGCAGCCGCTGCGCACCTTCACCGAGAAGGCGTACCTCGACTACTCGATGTACGTCATCCTCGACCGCGCGCTGCCCTTCCTGGGGGACGGGCTCAAGCCGGTGCAGCGGCGCATCACCTATGCGATGAGCGAGCTCGGGCTCTCGGCGGTCAACAAGGCGAAGAAGTCCGCGCGCACCGTGGGAGATGTGCTGGGCAAGTTCCACCCCCATGGCGACACCGCCTGCTACGAGGCGATGGTGCTCATGGCGCAGCCCTTCGCCTACCGCTACCCGCTCATCGACGGGCAGGGCAACTGGGGCTCGCAGGATGACCCGAAGTCTTTCGCCGCGATGCGCTACACCGAGGCGAAGCTCACCCGCTATGCGGACGTGCTGCTCGGGGAACTCTCCGATGGCACGGTCGACTGGACCGCCAACTTCGACGGCACGCTCGAGGAGCCGGTGTTCCTGCCGGCGCGCCTGCCGAACCTGCTCCTGAACGGCACCTCGGGGATCGCCGTCGGCATGGCCACCGACATCCCGCCGCACAACCTGCGCGAGGTGGCCAATGCCTGCATCCACCTGCTCGAGGAGCCCGAGGCCACCACCGCGCAGCTCATGAAATTCGTGAAGGGGCCGGACCTGCCCACCGGGGCCGAGATCATCTCCCCGCGCGCGGACCTCAAGGAGTTCTACGAGAAGGGCATCGGCACGTTCAAGGCGCGCGCCACCTGGGAGATCGAGGAGGGCAGCATCGTCATCACCGCCTTCCCCTATCAGGTCTCCCCGACCAAGGTGCAGGAGCAGATCGCCGAGCAGATGCGCGCCAAGAAGCTGCCGATGGTCGATGCGCTCAACGACGAGTCCGACCACGAGAATCCGACGCGCGTCGTCATCGTGCCGCGCTCCAACCGCGTCGACCTCACCGAGCTCATGAACCACCTGTTCGCGACCACGGATCTCGAGCGCAGCTACCGCGTCAACCTGAACATCATCGCCCTCGATGGGCGGCCGCGGGTGATGAATCTGCGCGAGGTCCTGAGCGAGTGGCTCGAGTTCCGCACGCGCACCGTCACGCGACGCCTGGAATACCGCCTCGGCAAGGTGACCCGCCGCCTGCACATCCTCGAGGGCCTGCTGATTGCCTTCCTCAACCTCGATGAGGTGATCCGCATCATCCGCCGCGAGGATGAGCCGAAGCCGGTGCTGATGAAGCGCTTCAAGCTCTCCGAGGAGCAGACCGAGGAGATCCTCAACACCCGCCTGCGCCACCTCGCCAAGCTCGAGGAGATGAAGATCCGCGAGGAGCAGCAGGCGCTCGCCACCGAGCGCGCGGAGATCGAGGCGCTGCTGAAGAGCAAGGCGAAGCTGAAGAAGCTGATCGCCACCGAGATCCGCCAGGATGCCGAGAAGTACGGCGACGAGCGCCGCACCAAGATCATCGAGCGCGAGGCGGCGCAGGCGATCGACGAGACCAGCCTCATCCCGAACGAGCCGGTGACGGTCGTGCTCTCGACCGGCGGCTTCGTGCGCTCGGCCAAGGGCCACGAGGTCGAGCCCGGCGCACTCTCCTACAAGGGGGGCGACGCCTTCCAGGCGCTCGCCCGCGGACGCAGCCTGCAGCCGGCGGTATTCATCGACAGCACCGGGCGCACCTACACGCTGCCGGCGCACTCGCTGCCGTCCGCGCGCGGTCACGGCGAGCCGCTCTCCGGGCGGCTCGATCCGCCCGACGGCGCCAAGTTCGCCGGCGTCATGATCGGGGACCCCGAGGACCTGTGGCTGCTCGCGAGCGATGCCGGCTACGGCTTCACCGCGCGCCTGAAGGACCTGATCAGCGACCGCCGCGCCGGCAAGACCGTGCTCAGCGTGCCGCAGAATGCGCACGTGCTCGCCCCGGCCCCGGTGCCCGCGGCGGACGCCCTGGTGGCGGTCGTCAGCAGCGAGGGGAAGCTGCTCGCATTCCCGGTCGGGGAAGTGCCGGAGATGCCGCGCGGCAAGGGCAACAAGCTCTATGACATCCCGGGCAAGAAGGCGAGTGCGCGCACCGAGCTCATGACCGCGGTGGCCGTCGTGCCGCCCAAGGCGAGCCTCATCCTGTACGCCGGCGAGCAGCAGAAGGTGCTCGAGTGGCGCGAGCTGCAGGACTACGTCGGCGAGCGCGCGCAGCGCGGCGCGGTGCTCAAGCGCGGCTGGCCCCGCCAGATCGATCGCATGGAAGCGAAGCTCCCGCCGACTTCCTGAGGGCCCGGCCCGGGAAGGCTGTGCCGTTATCCGCTGTGTTTGCGAATAAGAATGATTCGCATTACCATTAGTGATAACAAGCTTAGCGGCGTCCGGGGCGGTTCATGTTCGAGCAGGGCCACGCAGTGGCGGTCGGGGTCTCTTGCACCCCGAGGCTGAGCGCCGCTGGCGGCAGCAGCGGCGGGGGCCGCGCAGCCCCGCCGCCGGCCGGGCGCTCGGCGCAGGCGGCCCCGGCGCTCTTCGTCGATGTCAGCCTCGCCGCCGCCGGACCGCGTCCTGCGGGATCTGCCCGTCGCCTTCGACGGCCACGTCGCCGGGAAAATCCCCTAGACCCCGCGCAGCTTCGCCGGCGGCCAGGCCCCGGCCTTGAGCGCGTCCGAGATCGACGACGGGCTCGCCTTCCTGTGCACGTTCACTGACGGCTACGACTCGAACGAGCCCGCTGCCCATCCCACGCCCGCCCAGTGTCTGCCGGGTGCTCCTTAAGAACACGGAAAGAACGCTCTCATGAAACCGACACCGAGACTGATCGCGCCCTGCGGCGCACTGGTGCTGGCGCTGCTGGCGAGCGCGGCGGCCCCGGCGGCCGACGCCGACGCGGCCCGACTCGATGCGCTGCAGAAGCAGCTGCGGCAGGTGCAGGCCGCCCTGCAGCAGCTCGCCGATGAAAACCGCGCGCTGCGCGAGCACGAGCGCGAAGTCGACCGCAGGCTCGCCGAACTGAGCGCGCCCGCCGCGCCCGCCGCTGGCGTCGCCCGGGCGACGCCGCCGCCGGACGCAACCGCACCGGCGAGCGCGTTGCCGAATGCCTCCGCGCTGCCGGGTACGCCGGTGAGCCCGGCAGTGGCGGGCAGCGGCACGCCGGCCGGCACCGTGCTGAGCGAGCTCGGCTCCGGGTTGCGGCTGTGGGGTTATGGCGAGGTGTACTACACCGACCCGGTGAACGATCGCAGCCAGACGCAGTTCGACCTGGCGCGCGCGGTGTTCGGCATCGGCTACCGGTTCGATGAGCGCACCGAGTTCAACTCCGAGTACGAGATCGAGCACGCGGTGAGCTCGGCCGACGATGTGGGCGAATTCGAGGTGGAACAGTTCTACGTCGACCGGCGACTGAACGACGCCGTGACGGTGCGCGCCGGGGTGTTCCTCATGCCGTTCGGCCTCCTGAACGAGCATCACGAGCCGACCAACTTCTACGGCATGCAGCGCAATTTTGTCGAGACGCTGATCATCCCCAGCACCTGGCGCGAGGGGGGCTTCAACCTGCACGGCGACACCGCCGCCGGCTTTGGCTGGAACGTGGGGCTCACCACCGGCAACAACCTCGCCGACTGGGACTTCGCACCCGAGTTCCCGCCCTACCAGAGCGCGCTACAGCTCGAGAACAGCGGCGTCGCACCGCTGCAGGCGACGCACCAGGAGGCCGCGCTCGCCAGCGCCCGCTACCTGTCGCAGTACCTGGCGCTCAGCTACTACGGCATCCCCGCTCTCACCCTCGGCGGGGCCATCAGCAGCGGCGAGGCCGAGCCGGTGCCGCCCCCGCCCGGCGCGCCGCAGGCGGGCATCGCCGCGCGTGACGCTGTGGGAGGGGCACGCGCGCTGGCAGCCCGGGCGCTGGGATCTGAGTGCCCTCTATGCGCACGGCGCGATCAGCCACACCGCCTCCGTCAACGCCGCCAATCCGGGCTCCCCGAACCCGATTCCCTCGGCCTTCTACGGCTATTACTTCCAGGGTGCGTACCAGCTGTGGCAGCGCGGCGACTACCGGCTCAATCCGTTCGCGCGCTTTGAACACTACAACATGGGCTCAAGCTACCAGGGCACGAGTGGCCCGGACATTCCGAGCGGGCTCGTGCCGCTCGGCACGCCGGGGCAGTATGGGCTGTGGCCGGTCAATCACGACCGGGTGTGGACCGCGGGGGCGAACTTCTACCTAGGGCCGCACGTGGTGCTGAAGACCGACTACCAGTGGTTCGAGGAGAACTCGAGCTTCAATCGCTGGGACCTCGGGCTCGGGGTCGCCTTCTAGCGCTCGGCGCGCAGCACCACTTCCTCGGGCTCGTTGATGAAGTAGCCCTGGATGTACTGCACGCCGATCTGCCACAGCACCGCCATGGTGTTGGCGTCCTCGACGCGCTCGGCGATCGTCTGGATGCGCTGCTTGCGGGCGGCTTCCACCAAGAGCTTCACGCGCTGCTGCAGCTGCGGGTCGCCGGCCAGCCCCTGCACCAGCGTGCCGTCGATCTTCACGAAATCCAGCGGCAGCGACTCGAGCATGCCCGAGCTGTTGCGCCCGGACCCAAAGCCCTCGAGCGCGAAGCGGAAGCGCCGCTCGCGCAGCGCCGCGGTCAGCTTCTGCACCTCGTTGATGTGGCTCGCGGCGCTCTCCTCGTTCACCTGGAAGCACAGGCGCCGCGGCTCGGCGCGGCTGTTCTTCAGGTGGTTGTCGAGCCATTCGAGGAAGGCACCATCGCGCACCGTCTCGCGCGACAGCCGCACGAACAGGCACTCGGGCTTCTTCTGCGCGGCGAAGGACAGCGATGCCCCCACCACCCAGCGGTCGATGTTCTTCAGCAGGTCGTTGCGGCCGGCGGCCGCCATGAACTCCGAGGGCAGCACTTCCTTGCCCTGCTGATCGATCATGCGCACCAGCACGTCGAACATGCCCGGGTCATCGCCCTGCAGGCTGGCGATCGGCTGCTGCACCAGGCGGAAGCGGTTCTCCATGAGCGCCGCCTTGATGTGCTTCACCCACACCTTGTCGTAGGACATGACGCGGCTGTCGGTGTCGGCACGGTCGGAGGCGACGCTCTGGTTGCCGCCGCGGGCGCTGCCGCGGCGCGCGCATTCGATCGCGTCCTGGACCACGGCATCCAGCTTGGGCTCGCCCGGGGCCATCGACAGCCCGATCGTGCAGGTGACCGCGATCGACTTGTCGTTGATGCGCATGACGTGGCGCTGCACGCGCGCGAGGAACCGCTCGGTCCAGGCGCTGATGTCGTGCTCGTTGCCGCGCTCGAGGAGCGCAAGGAAGCGCACGCCACCCAAGCGCCCGGCGACCTCCTTCGGGTGCAGCGTCTCCTTCAGCAGGCGCGCCACCTCCGCGACCACCTCTTCGCTGGCGGTGACGCCAATGACGCGCTCGAGCGCGGCGAACTTGTCGATGCGCACCAGCGCCATGCAGCGCATGCCGCCGGCGACCGGTGTCGCCAGGCGCTCGGCGAGCGCCTCGAGCAGCTCCGGCCGGCGCAGCAGGCCCGAGGCCGGTTCCGGCCGCAGCGGCGCCGCCGCCACCGGGATCACCAGTTCCTCCACGCGCGGGCGCGCGGGCACGATGAGGCGCACGCACGGCTCGCCCTCGTGCTCGCCGGAGGCGAGGGTGATCTCGATCGCCAGCACCGTGCCATCCCCGAGCAGGGCGTTGGCGCGCAGCAGGTGATCGCTCCAGCGCCCCTGCTGGCAGGCGGCGAGTGCGCCGCGCAGCGCCGCGTGCGTGGATTCCTCGAACAGGTCCATGACCGGCTGCCCGGCGAGGCCGTCCTCGACCCCGTAGAGCTCGTGCCAGGCGGGGTTGGCCTCGATGACGATGCCTTCCTGCACCTGCAGGATCGCGTCGTTCGAGCGCTGCAGCACGTTGTCGAGCTGGCTGCGCGCGTCGTGGGCGGACTTCTGCGTCGCATCGAGGGCGCGCGCGGCACGAAACACCGCCAGTTCCCGCAGGACGACCGCGCTCAGGCGCGCCTGGTTGCCGAGCGTTACCGCATCGCGGGCGCCACGCTCGATCGCGGCGGCGATGAGGGCCTCATCCACGCTCGGGGCGAGCAGCAGCACCGGCACCTGTGGCGCCAGCTGGTCGCGCAGCCCGATGACGGGGCCGAGCTCCGCGGGCGTGCCGGCGACCTGCAGCAGCAGTTCAGGATTGATCTGCGAGAGTGCATCGCCCAGGTCGCGCAGGGCGGGGATCCAGGTGCAATGCACGGGGTGACCGGCCCGCCGCAGCGTGCTGTTGACCGCTTCCACGGGATCGCGTGCCGCGCTTAGCACGATGAGTGGAACGGCGTTCGGCTCAGACAAGGCGGCCTCCACCAATGGGCTCGCGGCACAGCGCCATTCTAGCACCCGTGCAGCGCGCGCCCGCGTGAGCCGGGTCGCGGAACACGCGGTGCTAGGCGAGCAGCTCGGCCCTCAAGGCCGCCGACAGTGCGCGCGCCTGTGCAGGTGCTGCCAGCAGCACGCACTTGGTGAGCGCGTCCGCGGTCATCGCATCGGGTGCGCGCACGGCAGCGTAGCGCTGCGCGCCCGCTCTTCCCGCGCGCACGTAATAGCCGCGATGTCCGGCCGGCGGGTGCGGTGCATCGCGATCACTCACCGCCACGGCGGCCTCGCGCACTTCGAGCGGCCGCAGGGTGCCGCCCGCTTCGCGCAGCCACAGCCGCTCCGTAAGCGCCCCGAAGACGCGCAGGTCGCCGCCCGCGTTCACCAGCCCCGCGCTGCAGCCCCCGCCACGCAGCGCCGCGATGGCCGCATCCACCGCGTAGCCCTTGGCGATGCCGCCGCAGTCGATCTCGAGCGGTGCGTGCGCGATCGCCCGCGGGCGTGCGCCCTCGAGCAGCTGCAGGTCGGCGATCCGCCCGGCCCGTGTGGGCAGGCACGGGTCGAACACCCCGGCGCTGAGCGCGTGCAGCCGCTGCGCGAACCGCAGCACCTCGAGCGTGGCGCGGCCGAGCGCAACCGCGGTCCCGGGGCGCGCCGCGTTGAGGCGCGCGAGCTCGCTCCCCGCGGCGCTCGGGTGCAGGCAGCGCTCGATCGCGGCCAGCGCGGCGAAGGCGGCCGCGAGGGCCGCATGCGCCTGCGCGCGCGAGCCCGCATGGGCCTCCATGACGACCGTGGTGCCCATCGCCACGCGCATGCGCCGCAGCGGCACCCCGAAACCTGGCGGCTGGGCCGGGGGGCAGGCGGAGGTGGCGGCGTTCGGCATGGGGCTCAAGGCGGCAGACGCGTTGCGGTCTATGCTACAGTAATTAAGAATCATTCGCATTTGAGAGCCTGAGATACCCTCATGAGCCGCATCGATCCGGGGCCCCTGGGCTGGCTGGCCGTGCTCGGCGCCGCGAGCGTACTGCCCTCGCAGGTGGTCATCGCCGCGGACTACCTGACGGTCGAGGATGCGCAGCGCGCCTTGTTTCCGCACGCCGAGCGCTTCGCGGAAGTGGCGCTCGCGCTCTCCCCGGCACAGCACGCGCAGGTGGCGGCACTCGCCGGTGAGCAGCCACCCCATCGCAGCCTGCGCGCCTTCAGGGCGCTGCGTGGCGAGGAGTTCCTCGGCTACGTGTTCATCGACGAGGTGATCGGCAAGCAGGATTTCATCACCTACGCCGCCGCCATCGATGCGGCGGGCCGGCTCGGCCCCCTGGAGGTGCTGAGCTACCGCGAGAGCCACGGCGCGGAGGTGCGCAGCGAGGCGTGGCGGCGGCAGTTCGCGGGCCGCGCGGACCTCGGTGCGCTGAAGGTCCAGACGGACATCAAGAACATCGCCGGCGCCACGCTCTCGTGCGAGCACGTGACGCAGGGCGTGCGCTGGCTGTACGCGCTGTGGCAGGTGGCACTGCGTTCCCCGGCGGCGGCCGGGTAGAGCCGCGATGGTGCATCGGCATCCGACGCCGGAGGAACTGGCGACGCGGGCGGCGCTGCGGGCGCCGATGTCGCGCGCGCTGCGCAGCCTGCTCCTTGGCGTGTGCGCGCTGCTGTGGCTCTCCGGGGCGCTGTGGCTGCTGCTGGAGTGGGTGTTTCCGCAGCGCAACGAATTCGGGCCGCTGCCGAACCCCTGGGAGGCGCCGCTGCTGCGCGTGCACGGCCTGGTCGCGGTGGCCGCGGTGTTCCTGTTCGGCTGGGTCGCGGCGGGCCACATCCGGGTGCGCTGGTGGCAGGGGATGAACCGGCCTTCCGGGCTGTGGCTCCTGGGACTGGCCAGCGTGCTGGTGCTGAGCGGCTATGCCCTCTACTACACGACGGCGCGGCTGCATGCCGGGGCCGCGCTCGTGCACGAGTGGCTGGGACTCGTGGCGATCATCGCCGCGCTCGCGCACTGGCGGCGCATCCGCGCACGCTGAGGCGTGCGCGCCGGGAGCCTCGCTGGCGGGGCTTAAGCGATGCCGCTATGATACGCGGCCTTTTTGGGCCGGCCGCGCATCCTGAACGGCCCCTCACTTACGAGAGCGACACATGGCCAGCTTTACCACCAGCGAGATCCGCGGGGGCATGAAAGTCCTGCTGGATGGCGATCCCTACGCGGTGATCGACAACGAGTTCGTCAAGCCCGGCAAGGGTCAGGCTTTCAACCGCATCAAGGTGCGCAACCTCAAGACCGGACGCACCATCGAGAAGACCTTCCGCTCCGGGGAGTCGCTCGAGGCCGCCGACGTCGTCGACACCGAGATGCAGTACCTCTATCAGGACGGGGACTTCTGGCACTTCATGGTGCCGGACAACTTCGAGCAGTACACCGCCGGCAAGGCCGCACTCGGTGACAACGCCCAGTGGCTCAAGGACGGCGTGGTCTGCATCGTGACCTTGTGGAACAACGTGCCGCTGGTGGTGACGCCCCCGCCACACATCGAGCTGAAGATCGTCGAGACCGACCCTGGACTGCGCGGTGACACCGCCACCGGCGGGCAGAAGCCTGCAAAGCTCGAGACCGGTGCGGTGGTGCGCGTGCCGCTGTTCATCAACGAGGGCGAAGTGATCCGCATTGATACGCGCACGGGTGAGTACATCTCGCGCGGCCGGTAGTAAACCGCGCAGCGGCTGATGCGTTAAGCTCAGCACCCGATCATGCGCGAGTTTTCGCTTATGTCACTCCGTAATACGCTGCTGGCAGCCCTCGGGCTCCTGTGTCTGGTTCCGGTCGCGCAGGCGCAGTACTACTACACCCCGAGCAGCCCGGATTCGCGTCCGGTGCAGCTGTATGTCCTGGGCGGCTTCAACGAGCCGGCCGGGCAGACCAGCGACATCCTGCAGGGTGGCTGGGACGTAGGCTTCGGGGTTGCGTTCCGCCAGCCCGGCAGCCCGCTCGCACTGCGCCTGGAGATGAACTACGCGCAGAACAACGCCACGAACCAGCTGATCAACCAGGGCACTGCGCAGAGCGGCCTGCAGATCAACAGCGGCTGGGCGGACCTGTTCTCCGTCACCGCGAACGCCGAGCTGCGCTTTCCCTTTGCCCAGGGCTCCTATGCCTACATCATCGCCGGCGGCGGCGGCTACTACACGCAGATCTCGCTCACCACCCAGGGCTACGGCTACGTGTGCGATCCGTGGTTTGGATATTGCTACCTCGCCTCCGGGGACGTCGTGGTGTCGCAGAACGATGTCACCAAGTTCGGCTGGAACGCCGGTGCCGGGATGTCGTTTGCGCTGCGCAGCGGCATGACGCTGTTCTTCGAGGCGCGCTACAACGAGATTCAGACGACGCAGAAGTTCGAGTACGTGCCGATCACGGTCGGCCTGAAGTTCTAGCGCGCGCTAGACCTCAGCTGCCGCGCGCGCTCGCCAGGCTCGCCGGCGCGCGCGAGCGCCACACCCCGTCGGCCGCGTAGATCGCCAGCGCCAGCCAGATCAGCATGAAGGCCACCGCGCGGGCGCCGTCGAAGCGCTCGTGGAAGACGAGTACGCCGCACGCCAGCTGCAGGCTCGGTCCGATGTACTGCAGGATGCCGACGGTGGAGTAGGGGAGCCGGCGCGCGGCGAAGGCGAACAGGAACAGCGGCAGCGCACTCACCAGCCCCATGCCAATGAGCAGCGCGCTCACCGTGGCGCCGGCGTGCGGGAAGGCGCCGCTGCCAAGGTGCGCGCACCACCACAGGTACCCGGTCGCCAGCGGCAGCAGCAGCAGCGTCTCGGTGGCGAGCCCGGGGAGCGCATCCACGCTGATCAGCTTGCGCACCAGCCCGTAGAGGGAAAAGCTGAACGCGAGCGTGAGCGCGATCCACGGCAGCCGCCCGGCCTCGTAGGTCACGTACGCCACCGCCGCGCCCGCCAGCGCCACGGCCGTCCACTGCACGGGATTCAGGCGCTCGCGCAGCACGAAGATCCCGAGCACCACGTTGATCAGCGGATTGATGTAGTAGCCGAGGCTGGTGTCGACGATGTGTCCGTGGCTGACGCCCCAGACGTACACCAGCCAGTTGGTGCTGATGAGCAGCGCCGTGAGCAGCAGGCGCGACAGCAGCGCCGGTTGCGTGAAGATGGCGGCGAGGACGCGCAGCTCGCCGCGCGCGAGCATCCACGCCAGGATGAACAGGCACGACCAGCTGATGCGGTGCGCGACCACCTGCATCGCCGGCACCTCGCGCAGCGGGTGCAGGTAGAGCGGGAACAGGCCCCAGATCGTGAAGGCAGCGGCGCCGGCCAGCAGGCCGCGCGCTGCGCGCTGCGCCGCGGTCATCCGCCGCCCGGCGGTGGCGCGGCAATCGCGGCGGTGAACAGGGCCGCCAGGCGCTCCAGTCCCGCGGCATCGGCGGCATCGAAACGCCCCTTCTGCGGACTGTCGAGGTCGAGCACCCCGAGGAGGAGGCCACCGCTCAGCAGCGGCACGACGATCTCGGAGCGCGAGGCCGCGTCGCAGGCGATGTGCCCGGGGAACTCGTGCACGTCCGGGACGATGAGCGTGCGCCGCTCGGCGGCCGCCGTGCCGCACACGCCCTGGCCGAGCCCGATGCGCACGCACGCCGGCTGGCCCTGGAACGGCCCCACCACCAGTTCGCCGTCCTTGAGGAAATAGAACCCCGCCCAGTTGACCTGCGGCAGTGCCGCGAAGATCAAGGCGGCGGTGTTGGCGGCGTTGGCGATCGTGTCGCGCTCGCCGGCGAGCAGCGCGCCAAGCTCCTGGGCGAGGTGCTCATAGGCGCGGGCCTTGTCGCGAAAGTCGTGGCGCTGGGCCGCGTGGCTCATAGGAAGTGCCGCAGGGTTGTGGTACGGGCAGCGCCGCCATTGTGCCGGCTTTTGCGGCCGCCCGACATCCGCGGGCGCACTTCACGCCCGCCGGGTCGGGAACGGCAGCACCTCATCGATGTGCTCAGCTCCCGTGACGAGCATCAGCGCGCGATCGAAGCCGAGCGCGACGCCGGCGCAGTCGGGCAGCCCGTGGGCGAGCGCGGCGAGGAGGCGCTCATCGAGCGAGTGCACCGGCAGGCCGCGCCGGGCGCGCTCGGCCTGCTCGTGCGCGAAGCGTGCGCGCTGCTCGGCGGCATCGGTGAGCTCGTGGAAGCCGTTGGCGAGCTCGATCCCGTCCGCGTACAGCTCGAAGCGCTGCGCCGCATGCGGGTCCTGCGGATCCAGGCGCGCGAGCGCCGCCTGGCTGGCCGGGTAGCCGTACACGAAGGTGAGGCCGCCGCGCCCCAGCGTGGGGCCGATCTGCGCCCCCATGAGCAGCTCGAGGTACTCGTCGCGCGTGCTCGCGGCGCCGCCGCTGAAGCCGGCCGCCGCCGCAGCGCGTGCGAGCTCCGGCGCGCTCGTGCTGAAGGGGTCCAGGCCGAGGCAGCGCTGGAACACCTCCCGATAACTGACCCGCTCGCTGCGGCGCGCGCCTGCGCCCTCGGCGAGCAGTGCGCGCACCAGTGAGTCCACCTCGTCCATGAGGGCGCTGAGGGAGAACCCGAGGCGATACCACTCGATGAGCGTGAACTCGGGGTTGTGCAGGCGCCCGGCTTCGAAGCCGCGCGCGACGTGGCAGATCTGGTAGATGTCCCCGCTGCCGGCGGCCAGCAGGCGCTTCATGGCGTACTCGGGCGAGGTGTGCAGGAAGTGCGGCGCGCCGTGCGGGCCCGCGAGCCGCACCTCGGCGGCGTGGATGTGCACGTCGCTCACCGCGGCGTTGACGATGAGCGGCGTGTCGACCTCGAGCACCTGGCGCTCGGCGAAGAACCCGCGCGCGCGCGCGAGCAGCCGGGCGCGCGCGGCAAGGCGCGCGGGCGCGGCCGTGGGTCGCCAGTCTGCGCCCGCACTCACGGCAGCTGCGCCAGGGTCTCGCCGACGCGCACGGGGCTGCCGCACGCAAGCGGCGCGCGCCAGCGCGCCGCCCCGGGTGGCAGGAGCAGGATGACCGTCGAACCCATGTTGAAGCGGCCGAGCTCGGCGCCCTTGGCGAGGCTCAGCGGGGCGGCGAGCGACTGAAGCGGCAGGGCGGCGCGGCGGCGCGGGCGCCGCGGGGTCACGTCCCCGTGCCACACGGTGGACATGCTGCCGACGAACAGCGCGCCGACCAGCACCAGGGCGAAGGTGAGCGCGCCGTGCTCGAACACGCACACGATGCGCTCGTTGCGCGTGAACAGGCCCGGCACGTTCGCGGCGGTGGTGGTGTTGACGCTGAAGAGCTGCCCGGGCACGTACCAGGCGCCGCGCAGCGTGCCCGCGAGCGGCATGTGGATGCGGTGATAGTTGAACGGCGCGAGGTACAGCGTCGCAAACGTGCCGCCGCGGAACACCTCGCCCAGCCGCCCGCCTCATCGAGCAGTGCCTCGAGCGTGTAGGCATGGCCCTTGGCCTGCACGAGGCGGTTGCCCTCGAGCGGCCCGCTCTGGCTCACCGCGCCATCGACCGGGGAGACGAGCACACGCTCATCCGGATCCGCCGGGCGCGACCCCGGGCGCAGCGCGCGCGTGAAGAAGGCGTTGAAGCTCTCGTACTGCAGCGGCTCGGGCTCGAGCGCATCGCTCATGTCCGGGTGATAGCTGCCGACGAAGCGCTCGATCAGGAAGTTCTTCACCCGCGGCACGCGGCTGCGCGTCACCGCGTGCACCAGCGCGGTCAGCGCGTGCTGCGGCATGAGGTACTGCAGGGCGATGAAGGTGCGCGCCGCGAGGCGGACCGGATCGGGAGCCGGCGCCCTCACCGGTGTGCGCCCGTGAGGGAAGGCGCCACGGTGCGCAGGTCCTTGGCCAGCGCCGCCACGTTGAACGGCGGGGTGAACAGGCCCACCAGGCGCGCGTCGGCATCGAGCAGGAAGATCACCGCAGAATGATCCATGGTGTAGTCCCCCCCGGGCAGCTCGACGCGGTTCACCGCCACCCCGAAGTGCCGTGCCAGCCCGGCCACGGCGGACGGCTCGCCGGTGAGGCCGATGAACTGCGGATCGAACGCGTGCACGTACTGCCCGAGCCGCGCCGGGGTGTCGCGCTGCGGATCGACCGACACGAACACCACGCGCAGGCCCGCGGCCAGCGGGGCCTGCCGGCGCAGCTGTGCGAGCTTGACCAGTGTCGTCGGGCACACGTCCGGGCAGTGGGTGAAGCCGAAGAACACCAGCGTCGGGGTGCCCTTGAGGTCGCGACGCGAGAACGCGCGTCCCGCACCGTCGAGCAGGCTGAAGTCGGGGACTTCGCGCGCGGCCGGGAACCACGTGCCGCTTGCCAGCTGCGGGGCGGGCCTGTCAAGTTGTCGCGCGAGGTAGAAGCCCGCGATGGCTGCGCACAGTGCGGCAGCGATCAGGAGCCAGCGGGACGATGGCAGGGTCATGAGCGAATTATTTCACACGCGGGCGGCGCGCGGGCGCGCGCCCCGGGCCCGCGCGCCGCCCACGGTGCGCGCGCTGATCGATGCGGGCGCGCGGCGGCTCGCGCGCGCGCGGGTGTACTTCGGCCACGGTACCGACAATGCGCGCGACGAGTCGGCCGCACTGGTGCTGCACGCGCTGAAGCTGCCGCACGCCGCAAGCGGCGCGCTCTATCGGCGGCGGGTGGGCGCGGCAGCCGCGCAGCGCGCCCGCGCACTCATCGCCCGGCGCATCCGCGAGCGCATCCCGGCGGCCTACCTCACCGGCGTCACCGGCTTCGCGGGCCTGCGCTTTTGCGTCGATCCGCGGGTGCTCATTCCGCGCTCGCCGATCGCGGAGCTCATCGAGCGGGGCTTTGCGCCGTGGCTCGAGCCGGCACGGGTGCGGCGCGTGCTCGATCTGGGCACCGGCTCGGGCTGCATCGCCATCGCCGCGGCGCGTGCGCTGCCGCGTGCGCGGGTGGACGCCGTGGACATCTCCGCCGCGGCGCTGGCCGTGGCGGCAACCAACGTGCGGCGCCACCGCCTGAAGTCGCGCGTGCGGCTGCGCCGCTCCGATCACTTCCGCGCTCTTCGCGGGCGCACCTACGATATCATCGTGAGCAATCCGCCCTACGTGGGGGCGCGCGAGCTGGCCCGGCTCCCGCCGGAGTACCGGCACGAGCCGCGGGTGGCACTGGCGGCCGGCCGCACCGGGCTCGACTCGGTGCGCGTCATCCTGCGCGAGGCCGCCGGTCACCTGAAGCCGCGCGGCCTGCTGGTGGTGGAAGTGGGCAACAGCGAGCACGCGTTGCGGCGCGCCTTCCCGCGGCTGCCCTTCGTGTGGCTGGCATTCGAGCGCGGCGGCGGCGGGGTTTTTCTCTTGACACGCGAGCAGCTGACGAAGCACTGAACAGCATGTCCGGCAACAGCATCGGCAGGTTATTCACCGTGACGACCTTCGGCGAGAGCCACGGGCCGGCGCTCGGGTGCATCGTCGATGGCTGCCCGCCCGGGCTCGAGCTGAGCGAGGCGGACCTGCAGCAGGATGTCGACCGCCGCCGCACCGGTACCTCGCACTTCGTCAGCCAGCGCCGCGAGGGCGACCAGGTGCGCATCCTCTCGGGGGTCTTCGAGGGGCGCACCACCGGCACCCCGATCGGCATCCTCATCGAGAACACCGACGCGCGCGCGCGCGATTACGAGAAGATCAAGGACCGCTTCCGCCCCGGACACGCCGACTACACCTATCAGCACAAGTACGGGCTGCGCGACTACCGCGGCGGCGGCCGCTCCTCGGCGCGCGAGACCGTCATGCGCACCGCCGCCGGCGCCATCGCGCGGCGCTACCTCGCGCAGCGGCTCGGCGTGCGCATCTTTGGCTACCTGAGCCAGGTCGGCGCGCTCGTGATCGAGCCCGTCGAGCCGGAGTTCGCCTACCAGAATCCGTTCTTCTGCCCGGATCCGCAGCGCCTCGCCGAGCTCGAGGCGCTCATCTGGAAGGTGCGCGCGGCCGGGGACTCGATCGGTGCGCGCGTCACCGTCATGGCGAGCGGCGTGCCGCCGGGCCTGGGCGAGCCGGTCTTCGATCGCCTGGACGCCGACATCGCCCACGCGCTGATGAGCATCAACGCGGTGAAGGCGGTCGAGATCGGCGCCGGCACGCGCGCCGCGGCGCAGCAGGGGAGCGAACATCGCGATGCGCTGACGCCGCAGGGCTTCAGCAGCAACCACGCCGGCGGCATCCTCGGTGGCATCTCCACCGGTCAGGACGTGATCGCGCACCTGACGCTCAAGCCCACCTCCAGCATCCAGATCCCCGGTGCGACCATCGACACGGCCGGCAACGCGGTGGAGATCGTCACCACCGGGCGGCACGACCCGTGCGTCGGGCTGCGCGCCACGCCGATCGCGGAAGCGATGCTGGCGATCGTGCTCATGGATCACTACCTGCGCCACCGCGCGCAGAACATGGACGTGCGCCCGGGCACGCCCGACATCACGCGCCGGCGCTGAATGCGCGCAGCGCGCACGCGAGGAACATCCCATGGACAGGCAATTTCGGGTCGCCGTCGTCGGCGCCACCGGGCTCGTCGGCGAGACGATGGTCAGCGTGCTCGAGGAGCGCAACTTTCCGGTCGCGACGCTGGTGGCACTGGCGAGCGAGCGCTCCCTCGGCCGCAGCGTCAGCTTCCGCGGCCGCCACGTGCCGGTGCAGCCGCTCGAGAAGTTCGATTTCGCCCAGTGCGACTTCGCCCTGTTCTCCGCCGGTGCGGCGGTGTCGCGCGCGCATGCGCCGCGCGCCGTGGCCGCCGGCTGCCTGGTCATCGACAACACCTCCGAGTTCCGCTACCGCGAGGACGTGCCGCTGGTGGTGCCGGAGGTCAACCCGCAGGCGCTCGACACTGTGGGCACGAGCGGCATCATCGCCAACCCCAACTGCTCGACCATCCAGCTGATGGTGGCGCTCAAGCCGCTGCACGACGCCGCCGGGATCGAGCGCATCGATGTCGTGACCTACCAGTCAGTCTCCGGCGCCGGGCGCGAGGCGCTCGAGGAGCTGGCGCGACAGTCGATCGCCGCCCTGAGCGGCAAGGGACCGATCGAGACCGAAGGCGGCGCCAAGCAGATCGCCTTCAACTGCGTCCCGCACATCGACGTGTTCGAGGACAACGGCTACACGCGCGAGGAAATGAAGATCGTGTGGGAGAGCCGCAAGATCCTCGGCGAGCCGCAGCTGCGCGTGAACGCCACCGCCGTGCGCGTGCCGGTGTTTTACGGGCATTCCGAGGCGGTCCACATCAACACGCGGCGCCCCCTGAGCGCGGATGCGGCGCGCGAGCTGCTGCGAAATGCGCCCGGCGTCACGGTTTTGGACGAGCGCCGGGTGGGCGGGTACCCCACGGCGGCTACCGAGGCAGCGAACCGCGACACAGTTTATGTCGGGAGAATCCGTGAAGATCTCGCCCCGGACCGTGGACTTAACTTATGGGTTGTTGCGGACAATGTGCGGAAAGGGGCGGCCCTCAACAGCGTACAGATCGCAGAGGCTTTGGCCCGGCGGCCTATTTAAGTTATATTGCCGCGGGATTGATGGGGGGGTCGCAAGTTATGCCCCATCCTTTTGTTTTTACAAGATATTTCACCCAATGATTCCTGTCGGGGTGCCCTGATGTTCGCCAAACGCTCCGCTCGGGCGATGGCATTGCTGCTCGCCTTGCCGTCTGCAGCGTTTGCCTTAGGTCTGGGAGACATTCATCTGCATTCGCCGCTCAATGCACCGCTGGATGCGGACATCGAGCTGGTCGACGTCGCCCCGGACGAGGCCAATACCGTGCAGGTCCAGCTGGCCTCGCGCGATACCTTCGCGCGCTACGGCCTGGACTGGCCGACGTACCTGAGCACGATCAAGCTCACCACCGCGCGCGGCAGCGATGGCCGGCAGACCATCCGGCTGCGCTCCACCGATCCGATCACCGAGCCGTTCGTCACGCTGCTGGTGGACGTCAGCTGGTCACGCGGCCACCTGGTGCGCGAATACACGATGCTCCTCGACCCGCCGGTGTACGCACCGGGCGAATCGGCCGTGGCGAGCGCCCCGGTCGCAGCCCCCGCCACCGGCACCGGCGCGCGCGAAGGTTCGATTGCCCGCGCGGCGGAGACCCCGCCCGCACCGGCCCCCGCCGCCACACCGGCGCCGGCGGAAAGCGCCGCCGCGGCCGCCGCCCCCGAAGGCAGCAGCGCGGCCCCGGCCCCGACCCCCGCCCCGGCACCCGCGCCGGCCCCGGCCCCCGCGCGCCATGCGCACGCGGCCGCCGCGGCGGCGCAGCCGGCCGCTCCCGAGGGCGGCAACTCGCACCTGGTGCAGCGCGGAGAGACGCTGTCGGAGATCGCCGGCGGCGTCGCCGGCGCCGGCCCGAACACGCCCAAGGCCCGCAGCTGGATGCTCGCGATCTACCAGGCGAACCCCCAGGCCTTCCGCCAGAACATGAACGTGCTGCGCTCGGGCGCGGTCCTGCGCATCCCCGAGGCCTCCGAGGCGGCGGCCGTCTCCCCGGCCGAGGCGACCGCGGAGATCCGTCGCCAGTACGCCGCGTGGCGTGGCGCGGCGCCGGCCGCTGCCGCCACGGCAGCGACCGAGAAGCCCGGCCGCCTGAAGCTCGTGACCCCGTCCGAGACCGCCCCGGCCGCGGCGAACGTGACGCCGCCGGGCCCCGCGGCGACCCCGGGCGCCAAGGGCGCGGGCAGTGCGGCCGCGCAGGCCGCGGCGGCGAGTGAATCCAAGCGCCTCCTCGAGCTCAAGAACCAGGAGCTGGCGCGCATGCAGGCCGAGGCGGCCGCCAAGCAGGCGGCGCAGGCTCCCGCTCCGGCACCCGCGCCCGCACCTCCGGCTGCGGCCACGCCCGCGCCGGCCATGCAGCCCCCGCCGGCGACCAGCGAGGCGCCCGCCCCGGCACCGCCGATCGAAGCGGCTCCCGCGCCGCCGCCCGCGAAGGCGCCCGCGCCGCGCGTGAAGCCCGCCGCGGCGCCCAGCGGCCGCTCGTTCCTCGATACGCTGATGAGCCTGTGGTGGGTGCTGGCCCTGGTGGCACTCGGGCTCATTGCGTTCTTCGGCATGCGCCAGCTGAAGAGCCGGCGCTCGAGCGAGTTCGACGATTCCCTCGGACGCCTGGCCGCCGCCGGCGCCGAGACGGCCGATCTCGGCTCGATCAGTGCCCGCGACAGCTTCTCCGAGCCCGCACCGCCGCCGCCACCGCGCCCGGTCGCGGTACGCACCGGTGCTGCCGCGCCGCTTCCGGAAGCGGCCTTCCTGGTCGAGGAGACCGGCTCGCACGAGCGACCGCGTCCGTCGCTGACCGGCACCCAGCCGGTGATGGCGGCGCCCAAGCACGTCGCCAGCGACGAGACCATCAGCAGCGAGACCGCGATCAACCTCGACCAGGGCGATCCCCTGGCCGAAGCCGACTTCCACATGGCGTACGGCCTCTACGACCAGGCCGCCGACCTGATCCGCATCGCCATCTCGCGTGAGCCCGGCCGCCGCGACCTGAAGCTCAAGCTCCTCGAAGTCTTCTTCGTGTGGGGCAACAAGGAGCAGTTCCTGACCGCCGCGCGTGAGCTCGCCGAGAGCCGCCAGGAAGCGGCCCCGGGCGAGTGGGAAAAGATCCTGATCATGGGCAAGCAGCTCGCCCCCGAGGATGCGCTGTTCTCCGGCGCCGGCGGGGTGACGGGCGCTGCCGCCGGGGGCGTCGACCTCGACCTCGAGGGCGGCCAGAGCCGGGTGGACTTCGACCTCGTGGGCGACCCGGTGCCCATCGAGGACGGCGCGCACGGGCTGGACCTGGACATCGGTTCAGCGGCTGGGCGATCTGGATGCGACCGCCGAGTCGCAGTCCGGGATCACCGACCGCAACCTCGCGCTCGAGGGCACCCAGGCCAGCACCGGCAGCACGCGGCAGATGACCGCGCGCATGCGCCAGGGCCCGGGCGGCACCGCGGAGCTGGAAGGCCCGACGGTCGAGCAGCCGCAGATCGCGCCTGCGAGCAATCCCACGATTCGTCAGAAGCTCGAGAACGCCATGCGCCAGGGCGGCACCGAGCACACCGCCGAGCTGGCGATCGATGACCTCGGCCTGGACATGGGCCAGGTGGACACGATCGACCAGCCGGGCATCGCCTCGGCCGCCGCCTCCACGCCCGATGGCCCGACGCTGGTCGCCGGGCTCGATGACGAGTCGCGCCGCCTGATGGCGGATGCGCAGCGCAGCGCGAAGGAGGAGACGGGCGAGAACACCGGTGCCTGGCAGTTCGACCAGAACGAGCTCGAGGCGGCCCTCACGCAGAACACCAACCTCGGCGGAGACGGCTCGCGCGACCTCGCGCCTGCGCGCGCTGAGCGGCACGGGGCTGGACCTCGACGTCGGCGATGCCACCGGCGCAGCACCTGACGGCTACGGACGTCGACCTGGACGTCGGCATGGCCACCGGCACGCACGCAGCGCAGGACAGCGGCACGCTCGATCTGGACGTCGGCACGGCCACGGTGCCGGATGCCGCGTTCGCGGCGACCCAGCGCCTGTCGTCCGAGGATCTGGCGCTGCCGGACCTCGAGCCGGTGACGATGAGCGAGGTCGGCACCAAGCTCGATCTGGCCCGCGCCTACATGGACATGGGCGACCCGGACGGTGCGCGCAACATCCTCGAGGAGGTCCTCACCGAGGGCTCCGCGGCGCAGAAGCAGGAGGCGCAGCGCCTCATCGAGTCGCTCCCGGGCTAGGCGCGTTCAGGCGCGCCCGCCGCCTTCGCGCACGGCGCAAGACGCGTGCCCGGATTGCCGTCGGCGTTGAATACGACGGCTCGGCCTACGCGGGCTGGCAGACGCAGCCCGCCGCACCTTCCGTACAGCAGGTGACCGAAGCGGCCCTGGCGCGCATCGCCGCCGCCCCGGTGGCCTTGGTCTGCGCCGGGCGCACCGATGCGGGCGTTCATGCGCTCGGACAGGTCGCGCACTTCGACACCGAGGCGGTGCGCGCCATGCGCAGCTGGGTGCTCGGCGCCAACAGCGAACTGCCCCCCGATGTCAGCCTGCACTTTGCGCAGCCCGTGCCGGGGCATTTCCATGCCCGCTACAGCGCCGAGGCGCGCACCTACCGCTACCTCATCCTCAACCGCAGCGCCCGCTCGGCGCTGCAGGCGCAGCGGGCCACCTGGGTGCACCGCCCGCTGGATGCGGCGCGCATGCAGGCGGCGGCCGGCGCGCTCGTCGGCGAACACGACTTCAGCGCCTTTCGCGCCGCGGAGTGCCAGGCCAAGTCCCCGGTGCGACGCCTGGAGCGGCTCGCGGTGATGCGCCGCGGGGACTGGGTGCTGATCGAGGCGACCGCCAATGCCTTTCTGCATCACATGGTGCGCAACATCGCGGGCCTGCTCATCGCGGTGGGCAAGGGCGACGCGAGCCCGGACTGGGCGGCCGAGGTGCTCGCCGGGTGCGACCGCACGCGCGCGGCGGCCACGGCGCCGGCCGCGGGCCTGTACCTGGTCGCGGTGCGCTACCCGGAGGTGTTCGGCCTGCCCGCGCCGCCCGGCGGCGAGGCGCTGGCGCCCGATCGGCTATGATCGGTGTGCCCCGTAACCGCAGGCACGCCAGCGAGCGGAATCGATGTCCTGGTTCGAAAAGATCATGCCCTCCCGCATCAAGACCGAGCGGCGTACGCGCTCGGTGCCCGAGGGCCTGTGGATCAAGTGTCCCGCCTGCGATGCGGTGCTCTACCGCGCCGAGCTCGAACGCAACCTCTACGTGTGCCCCAAGTGCAGCCACCACATGCGCATGGGCGCGCGCGAGCGGCTCGAGCGCTTCCTTGACCCGGACACGATCGAGGAGATCGGCGCGAACATCTCGCCCGAGGACCCGCTGAAGTTCCGCGACAGCAAGCGCTACCGCGACCGCCTGCTGCAGGCGCAGAAGGCGACCGGCGAAAGCGATGCGCTCATCGTGCTCACCGGCACGCTGCACGGGCTGCCGGCGGTGGCGTGCGCGTTCGAGTTCCAGTTCCTCGGCGGCTCGATGGGCTCGGTGGTGGGGGAGCGCTTCAAGCGCGGCGTCGACTACTGCATCCAGGAGCGCCGGCCGCTGGTGTGCTTCGCCGCGAGCGGCGGGGCGCGCATGCAGGAGGCGTTGTACTCGCTCCTGCAGATGGCCAAGACCGCCGCGGCCCTCTCGCGCCTGGCCCAGGCGCACCTGCCGTTCATCTCCGTGCTCACCGACCCGACCACCGGCGGGGTGTCGGCGAGTCTGGCGCTGCTCGGGGACCTCAACCTCGCCGAGCCGCGCGCGCTCATCGGCTTTGCCGGGCCGCGCGTCATCCAGCAGACGGTGCGCGAGACGCTGCCGGAGGGGTTCCAGAGGAGCGAGTTCCTGCTCGAGCACGGCGCGATCGACATGATCGTCGACCGCCGCGACATGCGTGACCGGATCGCAGCCCTGCTGCGGCTGTTCCTGAAGCTGCCGGCCGCCGCCGCCTAGGCGGCAGCCGCACGCCGTCCGCGCCCTGGCCGCGATGCGCACGCTCGCCGAGTGGCTGAAGCTGCAGGAGTCGGTGCATCCGCGCAGCATCGACATGGGGCTCGAGCGCGTCACCCGCGTGGCGCGCGCGCTCGGGCTCACGGAGCCTGCGAGCGCGGTGATCACCGTGGGCGGCACCAACGGCAAGGGCTCGGTGGCGGCGCACCTGGAGGCGCTCATCGGTGCGCACGGCGCGCGCGTCGGCCTGTTCACCTCGCCGCACTTCCTGCGCTACAACGAGCGCATCCGCGTGGATGGCGCTGAAGTCCCGGACGCGGCGCTGATCGCGGCCTTCGAGCGCATCGAGGCGGCGCGCGGCGCGACCACGCTCACCTTCTTCGAGTACAACACGCTGGCGGCGCTCCTGATCTTCGCCGAGCGTGCGGTGGAGCTGGCGGTGCTGGAGGTGGGGCTCGGGGGGCGCCTGGACGCCACCAACCTGCTCGCCGCCGACGTGGCGGTGCTGGCCTCGGTCGGCTTCGATCACCGCGACTACCTCGGCGATACCCTCGAGCTCATCGGCGCGGAGAAGGCGGGCATCTTCCGCCCGCAGCGCGCGGCGGTGCTCGGCACGCGCGCGATGCCCCAGAGCGTCTACGCCGCGATCGAGGCCTGCGGCGCGCGCGCGGTGATCGCCGAGCGCGACTTTCGCTGGCGCGTGCACGCGGACCGCTGGGACTATGAGGGGCTCACCCTCGCGCTGCGGGAGCTGCCGCCCTCGGCGCTCGCAGGCGAGATCCAGTTCCGCAATGCCGCCACCGCGCTCGCAGCACTCGAGTGCGTGGGGCAGGGCGTGCCGGCGAGCGCGCCGCTGACACGCGCGCGCCAGGCGCTCGCGCCCCTGAGCGCTGAGCGGGTGGCCGGGGCGCTGCGCCGCGTGCAGCTGCCGGGGCGCTTCCAGGTGGTGCCCGGCGAGGTGGAGTGGATCCTGGACATCGCCCACAACGAGCCCGCCGCGCAGGTGCTCGCCGCGCAGCTCGCCGCGCGTCCGCTGCCTGGTGCCGCGCGCGGGCGCACGTTTGCGGTCATCGGCGTTCTCAGGGACAAGGACGCCGCCGGCATCGCCGCGGCGCTCGCGCACGTCATCGACCGCTGGATCGTGTGTGCGCTTCCGGGCGAGCGCGGCGGCAGTGCGGCGCAGCTCGCCGCGCGCCTGGCGCGCGCGCCCGAGCGCGTGGAACTCGCCCCTTCCGTGGTGGCCGGCTGTGAGCGCGCGCGCCAGGAGGCGCGCCCCGGGGATCGCGTGGTGGTGTGCGGTTCGCTGCACACGGTGGGGCCGGCGCTCGAGTGGCTTCGGATATACTAACGACGGGCCGCAGGCAGCGCGCTCGCGGTTGAGGCGCGCGGCGGCCGCCGCGCTTGTGTTGCGCGCTTCAGCCCCAATCGTAGGTGCCTTGGTGAAAGAACGGTTGACGGGCGCGATCCTTCTCGTGGCGCTCATCGTGCTTCTGGTGCCCGAGCTGCTGACCGGACCGGTGAGGTCCGCGCCGCCCGTGGCCGTGCCCGCCTCCACGGAGGAACCGCCATTACGCTCCTACACCATCACGCTCGGCGAGGACGCCCGCACGCACGGCGCGCGCGCAGCCGGCCAGCGCCGCGCCGCAGCCGGTGCCCGCACCCGAGGCGGTGCCGGCGCCCGCACCCGCCCCGGCCGCAGCCGCCCCGAGCGAGAAGCCCGCGGCGCCGCCACCGCCGGCAGCGCCCCCGGCCGGCCCGAGCGCGCCGGCGACGGTGCCGGGCGAGGCTTCCGGGGCCTGGTTGGTGCAGGTCGGCAGCTTTTCGGTGCGGGCCAACGCCGAGCACCTGGCACAGAAACTGAAGAAGCAGGGGTTCGCCGCGAGCGTCTCGCAGGGCACCGGCGGGCGGCACCTGTATCGGGTGCGCGTCGGCCCCGTGCCCGACCACGCGGCCGCCAACCAGTTGATGGGAAAGCTGCAGGCCGCCGGCCACAGCGGTTCGGTCGTGCCGAAGTACCCCTGAGGGCGCTCGTGAAGCGCGTCTTAGGCATAGGGAGCGCTCTCTTGTACAATCCGCGCCGCGCGGGACTGAGCGTGGTCACGAACGGCTGCGATGATACTGACCGACTACCTGATAATTGCCGCCATCCTGATCTCCGCGGTCGCCGGCGCGCTGCGGGGCTTCCTGCGCGAATCGGTGGCACTCGGCAGCTGGATCGTCGCCCTGTTCCTCGCCTGGCACTTCTCCGACCTGATCGAGCCCCATCTGGGCGGACTGCTCGCGGACTCGGACGTCCGCCCGTGGGCGGGGCGCGTCATCATCACGGTGCTGGTGCTGCTGCTCGGCGCTGCGCTCGGGGCGCTGCTCGGGCATTTCGTGCGCCTGTCGATCTTCAGCGGCATGGACCGGCTGCTCGGCTTCGCCTTCGGGCTGGCGCGCGGCTTCCTGCTGCTGGGCGTGTTCGTGATCTTAGGTCAGCTGCTGCGGCTGCCGGCGGAAGGCTGGTGGCGGCACTCGCTCATGATTCCCTACGGCGAGTCGGTCGCCAACGGCCTGCGCTCGCTCGTGGGCGAACCCCACGTGGCGCACGCACGCGAACAGCGCAGCTAGGAGCGAACTAACATGTGCGGCATCGTCGGCATCGTCGGCACCAGCGCGGTCAACCAGCGCCTCTACGACGCGCTCACGGTGCTGCAGCACCGCGGCCAGGATGCCGCCGGCATCGCCACTTCCGCGGAAGGCGCGCTGTACGTGCGCAAGGGCTCAGGCCTGGTGCGCGACGTGTTCCAGCAGCACCACATGCTCGAGCTCAAGGGCAACGTCGGCATCGGCCACGTGCGCTACCCGACCGCCGGGTGCGACAGCGCCTCCGAGGCGCAGCCCTTCTACGTCAACGCCCCCTACGGCATCTGCCTGGGCCACAACGGCAACCTGACCAACCAGACCGAGCTCGCCGAGATCCTCATCCGCGAGGACCGGCGGCACCTGAACACCACCTCGGACTCCGAGGTGCTGCTGAACGTGTTCGCCTCCGAGCTGCAGCGCGTCGGCACCGCGCGCATCACGCCCGCGGACGTGTTCGCCGCGCTCACCGCCGTCTACCGGCGCTGCCGCGGCGGCTACGCCGTGGTGGCGATGATCATCGGCCACGGCATCCTCGGCTTTCGCGACCCGAACGGCATCCGCCCGCTGGTGCTCGGCGAGCGGCGCACGCCGCGTGGCACCGAGTGGATGCTCGCCTCCGAGTCGGTGGCGCTCGACAGCCTGTCGTTCAAGTTCGTGCGCGACATCGCCCCGGGGGAGGCGGTCTTCATCGACGAGCAGGGGCGGCTGCACACCCAGCAGTGCGTGGCGACGCAGCGGCACACCCCCTGCATCTTCGAGTACGTGTACTTCGCCCGTCCCGACTCGAAGATCGACAACATCTCGGTGTACCGCGCCCGCATGCGCATGGGTGACCGGCTCGCCGACAAGATGCAGCGCGAGCGCCCCAGCCACGACATCGACGTCGTCATTCCCATCCCGGACACGAGCCGCACCAGCGCGCTGCAGGTCGCGCAGCGCCTCGGGGTGAAGTACCGCGAGGGCTTCATCAAGAACCGCTACATCGGCCGCACCTTCATCATGCCGGGGCAGGACCAGCGCGAGAAGTCGGTGCGGCGCAAGCTGAACGCGATCGACCTCGAGTTCCGCGGCAAGAATGTGCTGCTGGTGGATGACTCGATCGTGCGCGGCACCACCTCGGCGCAGATCATCGAGCTGGCGCGCGAGGCCGGGGCCGCCAAGGTGTACTTCGCCTCCGCCGCCCCCCCGGTGCGCTTCCCGAACGTGTACGGCATCGACATGCCGGCGACCAGCGAGCTGGTCGCAAGCGGCCGCACCGTGGATGAGGTGGCGCGGCTGATCGGCGCCGACTGGCTCATCTACCAGGATCTGGAGGACCTCATTGCCGCCGTCAAGCACGAGGATGCGCGCATCGAGGAGTTCGACACCTCCTGCTTCTCCGGTGAGTACGTGACCGGCGACGTCACGCCCGAGTACCTCGAGCGGCTGCAGCTCGAGCGCTCGGATGCGGCCAAGGTCGCGCGCCGCGACCGCAACCAGCTCAAAGTCGTCCGCGGGAGCTGAAACTGACGGAAGGCTCCGACCCGCGGCGCGCGCTGCTGCTCGGGCTCTTCCAGGCGGCCCTCGAGCGCGTCGAGGGCGCCGGCTGCGTGCGCGCGGCGCTGGAGCCCGAGGCCGCCGCCCTCACCGCGCCCGTCTGGGTCGCCGCCGTCGGCAAGGCCGCCGGCGCCATGGCCCGCGGAGCGCACGAAGCCCTGGGTGCCGCCATCGAGCACACCCTGATCATCACGCACCCGGGGGCGGAGGCGGCGTCCGCCCCGGCCGTGGAAGTGTGGCGCGGCGCCCACCCGCTGCCCGATGAGCGCTCACTCGCGGCCGGCGCGCGCCTGCTCGGGTGGGTGCGAGGGCTCCCGGCGCAGGCGCAGCCGCTGTTCCTCATCTCCGGCGGGGCCTCGAGTCTGGTGGAAGTGCTCGGTGCCGGCCACACCCTGGGCGAGCTGCAGGCGCTGAACCGCGCAGGTCTCACCCAGGGCATCGCCATCGGGGAATTCAACCGACGGCGCCTGGCGCTCTCGGCACTCAAGGGCGGGCGGCTCACGGCGCAGCTGCGGGGGCGCCGCGCGCGGGCACTGTTCATCTCGGATGTGCCGCAGGATGATCCGGCGGTCATCGGCTCCGGGCTCCTGGGTCCGGCGGCGGAGGGCCCCGACCACGTGCAGCGCAGCGTCGTGGCGGGGATCGGCGATGCGGTCGCGGCGGTGGCGGCGCGTGCCCGCGCGCTCGGACTGACGGTGCACGCAGCCCCGCAGCGCTTCGATGACAGTGCGGTGCGCCTTGCGGCGCGCTTCGCCCACGAGCTGCTGCTGTCGGCCACGCAGGTGTGCGTGTGGGGCGGGGAGTCGACCGTGGCACTGCCGGCGCACCCCGGGCGCGGTGGCCGCAGCCAGCACCTGGCGCTCGCCGCGGCGCGCCTGATCGCCGGCCATCCGGAACTGATGCTGCTCGCGGCCGGCACCGACGGGAGCGACGGGGTCACCGATGATGCCGGGGCGCTGGTCGATGCCGACACCTGCGCCCGCGTGGCGCTCGCGGAGCTGGACGCGGACGAGTGCCTGGCGCGCGCCGATGCGGCGCGCGCCCTGGGCGCGAGCGCCGACCTGGTGCACACCGGGCCGACCGGAACCAACGTCGGCGACCTGGTGATCGGGCTGAAGCTCGGGGCCGCCGCGGCCCGCGCCCTGCCGGGGCCGCGTGGCGGGGCATCGGCACGCGTGCTGTAATCCGGCGATGCGTCTGCTTTTGATCGAGGCGGATGCGCGCCGCTGCGCGCAGATTCGCGAGCGGCTGGCGGCCTGGCGGCCGCAGGCCCAGCTGATCGTGCACCACCCGATGCGCCAGGGGGCGCTCGCGCCGGAGTTCCTGGCGCAGGGGTTCGATGCGGTGCTGCTCACCGAGGCCTGGCCCGGCGGGCGCGGGCTGGACTGGGTGCGCGAGCTCACCGCGCGCGCCGGGTTCGCGCCGCTGGTGTACCTGTGCGGGAGCGACGCGGCGGCGGCGCGCGCGGTGGCGGGTATGGGCGTGTACACGGTGCGCCGCGAGGAGCTCGGGCGCGAGGTGTTCACGCAGGTGCTCACCGCCGCCGAGCAGCGCCAGGCGCACGCGCGGGCGCTGTGGCGCTCCAGTCCCGCCGGCCGCGACACGCAGCGCTTTGGCGAGGCCTTCATCCGCGGCTACCGCTGCATCCGCCCGCTGGCGCGCGGGGCGACCACGGACCTGTACCTGGCCGAGAGCGAGCGCGCCGGCACGCTGGTGGTGATCAAGGTGGCGCGCGACCGCCGCGGCGAGCGCCAGGAACCGCTCGATGCATTCCGGCGCTTCCTGCAGGAGCACGAGATCGCCCAGCGCGTCGCGGGTCCCGCGGTGGTGCGCCTGTACGACCTGGGCGTGAGCGATGAGCACGCGTGGCTCGTCATGGAGTACTTCCAGCGCGGCGACCTGCGCAAGCGGCTGCGGGCGCGGCTGACCCCGCGCGAGGCGCTGCAGTTCGCCGCCGCCATCGCCCGCGCCCTGGACGTGGTGCACGGCGCCGGCGTGCTGCACCGGGATCTGAAGCCCGGCAACATCATGCTGCGCGCCGACGGCAGCATCGCGCTCATCGACTTCGGCATGTCCAAGGATGCGGCGCTGACCCTGGATATCACCGAGACCGGCACCATCTTCGGCACGCCGCACTACATGAGCCCCGAGCAGGGGCACGCAGAGCCCCTCGATGAGAGGAGCGACCTCTACAGTCTCGGGGTGATCCTCTTTGAGATGCTCACGCGGCAGAAGCCCTTCCGCGCCGAGAACCCGATGGCGATCGTCTACAAGCACCGCAAGGCGGCGATCCCGCAGCTGCCGGCCAAGTTCGCTCCGGTCCAGCCGGTGCTGGAGAAGCTCCTGGCGAAGCTGCCCGGGGATCGCTTCCCCAGCGCCGCCGCGGCGGCCGCAGCGATCGAGGAGACGCTCGCGCGCTGGCGCGCGCGCGCGGCCGCGCGATGAGCGCTTCGCGCGAGCGGCGAGGCAGCCGCGCCGGATGGCATTCTCGCGGTGCCGACGCCGGCGGCGTGGGTGAACGATGCGCTCGCGCACTGGCCGGAGGTGCTGCTCGATCATGCGAACTGCGAGAAGAAGGCCGCCTCCACGGCGCTCGCGCTCATGTTCGCTTACCCCGAGGATCGCGCGCTGTCCGTGGCGCTGGCGCGCCTGGCGCGCGAGGAGCTGCGCCATTTCGAGCAGGTCGTGCGGGCGCTCACCGCCGCGGGCATCCCGTTCAGGCGCCAGCACCCGGGCCGCTACGCACAGCAGCTGCGCGCCGCGCTGCGCACGGCCGACCCGGCCCGCAAGCTCGACCTGCTGCTCATGGGCGCGCTCATCGAGGCGCGCTCGGCGGAGCGCTTCCGCCTGCTCGCCCCGCACCTGCCGGCGCCGCTCGGGCGGCTGTACGCGGACCTGGGTGCCTGCGAGGCGCGGCACTTCGAGTTGTATGTCGGTTTTGCGCGCGCCGCCGCCGCCACGGAGTGGCCGGCGCGCCTGGCCGAGCTCGCCGCGTGCGAAGCGCAGCTGGTGACAACCCCCGAGGACGTGCTGCGTTTTCATTCCGGACCGCTGCGGCGCGGCGCCGGGGGGCAACAGTTGCTTACAAGCTAGGGCCCGGCCGGGGGGCATTTGCGGCACCAAACAGGGCTGTCAGTGGTCTGTTGCCCCGGTATCCTCACTTACCAAGGACAGCGAAACACCATCATGAATGACCGGGCGCACCTGCTGATCGTCGATGATGATCGCGAGATCCGCGGGCTACTGGCGCAGTACCTGGAAAAGCACGAGTTCCGCACCACCGCGGTGCCCGACGGCAAGGAGATGCGCCGCGTCATGGAGCGCTCGCACGTCGATCTGGTCGTGCTCGACCTGATGCTGCCGGGGGAGGACGGGCTGACACTGTGCCGCGAGCTGCGGGGGCGCTCGCAGGTGCCGATCATCATGCTCACCGCGCGCGGCGAGGACGTCGACCGCATCATCGGGCTGGAGCTCGGGGCCGATGACTACGTCGCCAAGCCCTTCAATCCGCGCGAACTCCTCGGACGCATCAAGGCGATCCTGCGCCGCGCGGCGCACGCGCCGCGCGATCCGAGCCCGGATAACGTGCGCGGGTTTTCCTTCAATGGCTGGCGTCTGGATACGGTCACGCGCACGCTCACCGACAGCGCCGGCAAGGAAGTCGCCCTGAGCGGCGCCGAGTACCGGCTGCTCGCGGTGCTGCTCGGCTCGGCCAACCGGGTGCTGACCCGCGCGCAGCTGACCGAACTGCTGCGGGGGCGTGACGCCGACCCCTTCGATCGCAGCATCGACGTACGGGTGAGCCGGCTGCGCCAGATCCTCGGCGACGACGCCCGCGCTCCGCAGATCATCAAGACCGTGTACGGCGAGGGCTACGTGATCGGCGTGAACGTCGTGGCCGATTAGTGCGGACGCGCCCGGTCCGCATGTGCGGCCCTCATGGCGAGCGGCGGTGGCGGCGCGCGGCCCCTGAGCGCTGCCCGGGGCGCTCATGAGACGCGTGGCCTTCTGGCCCCAGTCGCTCTTCGGCCAGCTGCTGGCGGCCTCGGTGATCGCGGTGCTGCTCGCGCAGGCGGTGGCGCTGTTCCTCATCGCGCAGGAGCGCGAGCACTTCATTCTGCAGGGGAGCGTGCGCGAATGGACCCGGCGCATCGCGGAGAGCACGCTGATGCTGCAGTCCCTGACCGCCGAGGAGCGCTCGCAGGCGGTGAGCGAACTTGCCGTGCAGCCCCCGGGCCGGTCGCCGCACCTGATGCATCCCCCAGCGGGCGGGGGCCCGGGGCCGCCGCCCGGGCGCGGCACGCTGCGCCTGCCGATCCTGCCGGGCTTCGAGACCAACCTGGAAGTGCACCTGCGTGCCGCGCTCGGCCCCGAATTTGCCGTGCACGTCGGTCTCACCCCCGAGCCCCCGCCGCCTGCCGTGCCCGTGCCGGTGCCGTTTTACGAAGCGCACGAGCTCGCCGCCCACCAGGACGATGCACTGCGCTACGACGTGACCGTGCGCTTCCCCGACGGCGCCACGGTGGTCTACCGGGTGACGCGCGTCGCCGGCGGCACGCCACTGCCGCGCAATCTCCTGACCAACCTCATCCTGCTGGTGCTGATCCTGGTGGTGGTGCTGTACCTCACGGCCCGCGGCATCACCCGCCCGCTCTCGCGGCTGGCCAGCGCGGCCGACAGCGTGGGGCGCGACCTGCGGCCGGCGCAGCTCGAGGAGCGCGGCGCGCGCGAGCTGCGCGACGCGGCGCGCGCCTTCAACACGATGCAGGACCGGCTCAGGCGCTACCTCGACAGCCGCTCGCGCGTGCTGGCGGCGATGTCGCATGACCTGAAGACGCCGCTGACGCGCCTGCGGCTGCAGGTGGAGGCGCTCGACAACCCTCCCATGCAGGAGCGCATCGGGCACGAACTGGATGAGATGGAAGGCATGGTGCACCAGGCACTGTCCCTGTTCCGCGGACTCGATGACGGGGAGCCGCCCACGCCGATCAACGTCGAGGCGCTGCTAGAGAAGGTCCGCGCGGAATGCGCACTCCTCGGGGGCGAGGTCACGGTGAGCGGCCACGCCCAGCAGCCCTTCACCGGCAAGGCGCAGGCGCTCAAACGCTGCCTCACCAACCTCATCGTCAACGCCATCAAGTTCGGCGGCCGCGCCGATGTGCTCCTTGAGGATGGTGCGCAGCTCACCATCCGGGTGCGCGATCCGGGACCGGGCATCCCGCTGGCCGAGCTCGAGCGCGTGTTCGAGCCCTTCTACCGCCTCGAGAGCTCACGCAACCGCGACAGCGGTGGCACGGGACTCGGGCTGAGCATCGCGCGCGATATCGCGCAGGCGCACGGCGGCAGCCTCACGCTGCACAACATGCCCGGCGGTGGCCTGGAGGCGCGGCTGGTGCTGCCACGCACGCCCGTGAGGGCCTGAGTTCCCCGCGTGAGTGTCAAGAAATCCTGCGATGGGCACACTCGCTCACGATTCCTCACCCGCGTCACGGCCGCTGCCCCTTAAGCTTGGGGTCCGCGAGCGGGAAAGTGATCCGCTTGCCCCGTAAGGAGACCGCTGATGAAGTCGACCCTGTTAACGCTGGCGCTGGTATTCGCGGCCGCCGCATCGGCGCAGACGCCACCGCCCAACCAGGCCGCCCATCAGGCGCAGATGATGAGCGACCTCACGACGCTGCTGGATCTGACCGAAGCGCAGAAGCCGCAGGTCCAGGCGATCCTGCAGGACGAGCACGCGCAGATGAAGCAGCTCTTTGCGCAGGCGAAGGCCTCGGGCGCCGAGCCGGACTTCACCCAGATGAAGGCCATGCACCAGCAGATCGAGCAGCAGACCCTGCAGAAGCTCACCCCGGTGCTCACACCCGCGCAGCTCACGAAGTTTCAGATCCTGGCGAAGATGATGCACGGGCCGCACGGGCACGGCGGACCGCCGATGACGGGCGCGCCGCCTCCCGTCCAGAACTGACGCGCGCCAGCGCACCGCACCGTGGCGCCCCATGGAAGGGGCCCGGGTCGTCGCCGGCGGCCCTTCAGCGCGGCAGGGCGTGCAGCTGGTAGCGGCCTTGCTCGTACGAGAGGTAGCTGCCCTGCTCGTACCACGCTCCGAGCACGATGCGCTGGGCCGCGGCCCCCTCGATCTGCAGCTCGTGCACGGCCGGACGATGGGTATGGCCGTGGATCATGCGCCGTACACCGGCGGCCGCGAAGGCGCGCGTCACCGCAGCCGCGTTGACGTCCATGATGTAGGGCACCGTGCGTGCGGTGTGGGCGCGGCTGCCGGCCCGCGCTTCATCGGCGAGTAGCTCGCGGCGCACGCGCGGCAGCGCGAGAAAGCGCCGCTGCCAGGCGGCATCGCGCACGATGCTGCGCAGCTCCTGATAGGCATGGTCGTCGATGCACAGGGCATCGCCGTGCGTGAGCAGCACGTCCTCGCCGTCGAGCCGGATCACGACCGGATCGCACAGCAGCCGGCAGCCGCTGCGTGCGCTGAAGCCCGCACCCAGGAGGAAGTCGCGGTTGCCGTGCAGGGCGAAACAGGCGACGCCGGAGTCGGCGAGGGCCCTTAGGCCCTCACAGACGCGCGCCTTGTCCGGATCCGCATCGTCATCGCCCACCCACGCCTCGAACAGGTCACCGAGGACGTAGAGCGCCTCGGCCTCGCGCGCCGGCCCGGCAAGAAAGGCGAGGAACTGCTGCGTGGCCTCCGGCGAGGTGACGTCGAGGTGCGTGTCCGAGACGAACAGGCGTGCCACGTGCGCGTACGCCTACTTGGGCGAGAGGATGCTGTCCTGGTTCGGCGTCGGATTCACCGGGGTGGGGACGCTGGGAGCGACCGTGTGTGCCCCGATGACCTCCACCTTCGTGATGATGACCGGCTTCATGGGCGCATCGGCCTTGAACGGCCCGCTCGAGCCGGTCGGGGTCTCGCCGATGCGCTCGATGACGTCCATCCCCTGCACGACCTTGCCGAACACGGTGTAGCCCCAGCGCGTGGGCACCGGATCGAGATCCGGGTTGTCGACCAGGTTGATGTAGAACTGCGAGTTGCCCGAGTGCGGCGGCTCGCCGCGGGCCATACCCACGGTGCCGCGCTTGTTCTGCAGCCCGTTGCCCGACTCATTGAATACGTTTTCGTGGGTGTCCTTGAGCTTGAAGGAGGTGGCGTCGTGACCGCCGCCCTGGACCACGAAGTTGGCCACCACGCGGTGGATGAGGGTGTTCGTATAGAAGCCCTCGCGCACGTAGCGCAGGAAGTTGGCCACCGTCAGCGGCGCCCGGTCGGGGCGCAGCTCGATCACGAAATCCCCCATGCTGGTCGTTACCCGCACCAGGGCGGGGGTGGCGGCGGCGGGGGCGGGGGTGGGCGCGTCTTCCGCGCGCGCGCCGGGCAGCAGCCAAAGACCCAGAATGAGCCCGGTGAGCAAAGCGGCGCGGGGCCGGGACAGCATGGACATCGATCCTCCCTTGGGTGTGTGAACTCGCGCGACGCGCCGGCGCCGGATTCTATAGCAGCCCCGCGCCCGGTGGCGTTTTGTTGCGATTCGTGAGTTTCCCGTACCATTGAGCCATGACGCCCGGCACAAGTTCAGCGCAGGCTGCCCCGCGCGCTTCCGTCACCCGTTTTGCACCGAGCCCCACGGGCGAGGTGCACCTGGGGAATGCGCGCACGGCGCTCTTTAACGTGCTGCTGGCGCGCCATGGCGGCGGGCGCTTCATCCTGCGGATCGAGGACACCGACACCGAGCGCAGCAGCGAGGCCCACACCGCCGCCCTGATGGCCGATCTGCGCTGGCTCGGCATCGACTGGGATGCGGGTCCGGACCGCGAAGACGCCTACGGGCCGTACCGGCAGTCCGAGCGCGCTGGGCTCTATGCCGGCTACTTCGAGAGGCTCGAGCACGCCGGGCGAGCCTATCCGTGTTACTGCACGGCGCTCGAACTGGAACTGTCACGCCGCACGCAGCTCGCCGCGGGGCGGCCGCCGCGCTACGCCGGCACCTGCCGCGAACTTGGCGCCGAGGCGCGCGGTGCGCGCGTGGCGCAGGGGCTGCCGGCCACGCTGCGTTTCAGCGTGCCGCGTGGGGAGCGCGTGACGTTCGTCGACTTCGTGCACGGGCCGCAGAGCTTTCTCACCGACGACATCGGCGATTTCGTCATCCGCCGCGCCGACGGCCGCGCGGCCTTCTTCTTCTCGAACGCCATTGACGATGCCGCCATGGGGGTGACGCAGGCGCTGCGCGGGGAGGACCACCTGGCCAACACCCCGCGCCAGCTGCTGATCCTGGGCGCCCTGGGCCTGGCGGCTCCCGCCTACGGGCACGTGGCGCTGATCGTGGGCGCCGATGGCGCGCCCCTGTCCAAGCGCCACGGCGCCACCAGCGTGCGCGAATACCGCGAACGCGGCTACCTGCCCGAGGCGATCACCAATCACCTGTTTCGCCTCGGGCACTCCAGCGCGCTGCACGGGCTTCTGAGCCTCGAGGAGATGGCGCGCGCCTTCGACACCGCGCACCTCGGCCGCTCGCCGGCGCGCTTTGACGAGCAGCAGCTCAACGTGTGGCAGAAGGACGCGGTGCACCGGCTGGACCGCGACGCCGCACGCGCCTGGCTCGGCGGGGTGCTGCCGGCGGGGCTCGAGCCGCACGCCGCGGCGGCGTTCATCGAGGCGCTGCTGCCAAACCTGGTGCTGCCCGAGGATGCGCGCGCCTGGGTCGATATCGTCTTCGGGGCGCCGCCCGCGCTCGAGCCGGCCGCGGAAGCCATGGTGCGCAGCGCGGGCAGCGGCTATTTCGCCGCCGCCGCCGCCGCTGCGGCGCGCGATGCGACCGACCTGCCGGGTATCGCGGGCGCCGTGCGCGCGGCCACGGGTCGGCGCGGGACGGAGCTGTATCTGCCGCTGCGCATGGCCCTCACCGGGCGCGCCCACGGGCCGGAGCTGGCGCCGCTGCTGAAGGCGATGCCCGCAGGCAAGGCGCGCGAGCGGCTGGCGCGCTTCGCATGATCCGCATCCACAATTCCCTCACCGGGCAGAAAGAGGAGCTGCGGCCGATCACCCCCGGGCAGCTGCGCATGTATGTGTGCGGACTCACCGTGTACGACTACGTGCACATCGGACACGCGCGCATGCTGCTGGTGTTCGATGTCATCACGCGTTACCTGCGCCAGCGCGGCTTTAAGCTCACCTACGTGCGCAACATCACCGACATCGACGACAAGATCATCCGGCGCGCGGCGGAGAACGGCGAGCCGATCGGGGTGCTCACCGCGCGCTTCATTGCGGCGATGCACGAGGACTGCGCGCGCCTCAATATCCTGCCGCCGGACCGCGAGCCGCGCGCCACCGAGTTCGTGCCGCAGATCATCGCGATGGTGCGCGAGCTCATCAGGCGCGACTACGCCTACGTGGCCACCAACGGCGATGTCATGTACGCGGTGGCGCGCTTTGCCGGCTACGGCCGTCTCTCCGGCAAGCGCCTGGCGGACCTGCGTGCCGGCGCGCGCGTCGAGGTGGACGAGGCCAAGCGCGATCCGCTCGACTTCGTGCTGTGGAAGCAGGCCAAGCCCGGCGAGCCGTCCTGGGAGTCGCCCTGGGGCGCCGGGCGTCCAGGCTGGCACATCGAGTGCTCGGCCATGTCGACCTCGCTCCTCGGCACGCATTTCGACCTGCACGGCGGGGGCCTGGATCTTAAGTTCCCGCACCACGAGAACGAGATCGCCCAGTCGTGCGCGGCGAGCGGCGATACGTTCGTGAACCTGTGGATGCACAATGGTTTCGTCAACGTCGATGCGGAGAAGATGTCGAAGTCGCTCGGCAACTTCTTCACGGTGCGCGACGTGCTGCCGCGGTTGCGGCACCCGGAAGTGCTGCGCTTTTTCGTGCTCTCCAGCCATTACCGCGGGCCCATCAATTACTCCACCGAGCAGCTCGAGCAGGCGGATGCGACCCTGAACCGCATGTATCTGGCGCTGCGCGGCGTGCCACCGGCCGAGCCCGCGCCGGGCGCCCACACACAGCGCTTCCTCGAGTGCATGGACGATGATTTCAACACCCCCGAGGCGCTCGCGGTGCTGCAGAACATGCTGCGCGAGATGAATACCGCGCGTGATGGCGGCGATGCCGTGCGCGTCGCTGCACTCGCCGCGGAGCTGCGTTCGCTGGCGAGCGTGCTGGGCCTGCTGAGCGTCCCGGTAGACGACTGGGCGCGGCTCGGCAAGCCGCAGGGGGTTGCCGGATCCCCGGGTGAACTGCCGCCCCAGGGTCACGCAGCTGAAGTGGCGCAGGCCTTCAGCGATGCCGAGGTCGAGCGGCGTATCGCGGCGCGTATCGCGGCGCGCCAGGCGAAGAACTGGGCGGAGTCGGATCGCATCCGCGCGGAGCTGGCCGCGGGCGGCGTGGTCCTCGAGGACAAGCCCGGCGGGGCGACCGTCTGGCGCCGCGCCTAAGCGGGCGCGTGGTGCTGCAGGCGCTGGGCGGCCTTGAGGGTGTTGTGCATCAGCATGGCGACCGTCATCGGGCCCACCCCACCGGGCACGGGTGTGATCCAGGCGGCCCGCGCGCGTGCCGCGGCGAACTCCACGTCCCCCACCAGGTGACCGTTCGGCAGGCGGTTCATGCCCACGTCGATGACGATCGATCCGGGCCGCACCCATTGCGCCGGGGATGAGCCCGGGTTTGCCCGCTGCCACGATCAGGATGTCGGCGCGGCTTACGTGCTCACGCAGGTCCAGCGTGAAGCGGTGACACACCGTTGCCGTGGCGCCGGTGAGCAGCAGTTCGAGCGACATCGGCCGGCCGACGATATTGGAGGCGCCCACGACGACCGCGTTCTGGCCCTTGAAGTTGAAGGGTGCGCCGATGTGCTGCAGAAGGCGGATGACCCCGTAGGGCGTACAGGGGCGCATGACCGGGATGCGCTGCGCGAGGCGGCCGATGTTGTAGGGATGAAAGCCATCCACATCCTTCGCCGGGTTGATGCGCTCGATCACCGCGGTGCGGCTGATCTGCTCCGGCAGGGGCAGCTGCACCAGGATGCCGTCGACGGCCGGATCGTGATTGAGGGCGTCGATCAGCGCGAGCAGGCGCGACTCGGCGGTGCTCTCGGGCAGATCGTAGGCCAGCGACACAATCCCGACCTCCTCGCAGGCGCGGCGCTTGTTGCGCACGTAGACCGCCGAGGCCGCATCGTCGCCCACCCGGATCACCGCCAGGCCCGGCCGGCGCCCGCCGCGGGCCAGGAGCGCCTCGATGCCGCCGCGGACTTCGTTTTTGACTGTCCCCGCAAGTTGCCTGCCGTCGATCAGTTGTGCCGTCATGGGCCGTCTGTGTGGTCTGCGTGGTTTTTCGCGGGACCCATTGTCCCATGCGCATGAAGTGAGGAAAGTTCCGGACGGGATGCCGACGAGTCGATTCGCGACGCCGGGCAGGTATCGCCCATGGCGCTGATGGTGATGGGAACGAACCATGAGGGCACATGTGTTTCGGGGCGTCGGCTTATTTTTGTCCACTATAATAAAGTCAGTGCGGCCGGAATCAGCACAACCACCAGCACGTCGAACGGAGCCCAGCACGCGCCGAAGCCTAGCGAGCAATCAGCCCAGCCGATTCTGACGCACCAACGCTTAAGACTCCATGCCCAACTTGATTTGAAGGTCTCTCCGGCCAAGGGGAACAGTCCCGATGGCCGTGGCAAATGCAGCTATTCTTCGCAGCAATGGCTTTGCGAGCGGCCAGACGGACGTGGCTCACGAATATGACGACACGACGACCACTCCTGTTTCTTGCGCTGTTAGCCGCATTACAGCCTCACGCGTACGCCCGGGGCGTATCTCCCTATCTGCCGCTCAATCTGGACCCGGAGCTCGAGCGCGCGGTCGAGCGTGTTCTCATTCTGGGCGACAAGCCGGTCATGACCCGACCGATTCCCGCGGCGGTCGTGCTGGATGCCCTGCCGAAGGCCTGTCAGGTCGATGCAGTTCTGTGCGAGCGTGTCCGCCGGGCGCTCAAGCCCTACATGCAGGATACCGCCGTTGAGTTTTTCAGCGTTGAGGGCGCGATCACGAATGGCTCTGACGCCGTGCTGCCCAACCAGCACGGCGCAACGGCGCAGACTCCCTTTCAGGTGGCGGGCGCGGCATATATCCAGCCGAGCGACTACGTGTTGCTGAATGTGGGCGGTGTCGCTGATCAGGACAGGGCGACGGCGACCGGGTCCTTTCTCAGCCTCGGCTTTGATTGGGCACAGCTTGATCTGGGCTATCGGGATCACTGGTGGTCGCCCATGACCGACAGCGCCATGATGATCAGCACGGAAGCGCCAACGATGCCCTCCGTCACGCTCTCGAACTACGCCCCGCTCACGCGCTGGGGTCTGCAGTACGAGCTATTTGCCGCGGAAACGTCGTACACGAACAAGATCGAGCTCATTAATGGGGATTTGACGCAGGGTCATCCCAAATTCTCCGGCGTGCACCTGGGCATGGCGCCAGAAAATTCCGGTTGGTCGCTGGCGGCCAACCGGGTCCTCATGTACGGGGGCGGCGCCGCAGGTGGGCAAAGCCTCAGTGACATTTTTCAGGCACTGTTCAATCCCACCAAGGGACAGACGACGGTTCCTGCATCCGGCACGCCGGTCCTCGGTAAACAGGAAGCCTCAATCACGAGCAGCTTCATTTTCCCGGGCAAGGTGCCGTTCTCCGTCTATTTCGAATATGCCGGAAATGACTCCTCGGGCGGCAGCTTCACGTTCTCGAGGACCGATTTCTCGGCCGGCATTCATTTCCCGCGCGCTCGGGCCGTTCGACCTCACGTACGAGTTTTCCGAGTGGCAACCCAGCTGGTACGTTAAGGCCGCCACTACGACCCAGACCGGTTACGGCGACGGCATCACGAACTATCTACTCAGCATCGGCCACTGGTTTGGCGATCAACGCGAGTTCGGTGACGCCGTGGGCGGGCAGAGCAACATGCTGCGCCTGGGGTGGGAGCCGCACTTCGGCGGGCTGCTCGAGGCACAATTCCGCTCACTCATCAACGAGCCGTATTCGTTCTACTCCAACGTTGCATATCACCATGCCTATACCGGCTCCCTGACCTACTCCTACCCGTGGAGGGATTACGTGCTGGGCACCGAGGTCGACTACGGGCGCGACGTCTACGGCGCAAGTTACACCCGGTTGGCCGGCTTCCTGCGCTACGGCGACGCACTGCAGTCCGGTCTCGACTCCTCGGAAGACTCGGGTGCTTCGCGCTCCGCGAACGCCGAGATCTTCGTGGATGCCGGCGTCGTGGCCAACCGTGTCCTGGCGAGCATCACCTCGGACACCCCGCGCGTTCGAGTCGGGCACCGCTTACGGACCCCACGTTGCGCTGGGCGCGCGGCGCGCGGTCTCGGACCATCAGGATCTGGGTGTGGCCATTGAGGCGGATGACATTCAGGGTCTGTCCCTGATAAGCGCTCGCCTTCTTGACTACCGCTATCGTTTTACTGGCCACCTGGCCTTAAATTTATTTTCCGGAGCTGCGCGTTACGCCGCCCCCACACCGGCCTACGGATTTTATTTTGGAACTGGTGTTCAGTGGCGCAACATCATGCCGCACTGGGATCTTGGCATTGATTATCGATACGATTCAAAACTCAACCGCCTGCGAAACCTCCCGAGTGATCCGCAGGGCGGGTATCGCCCCGACGCCTACTACGATATTTCCATGGTGACGCTCTACGTGTCGCGCAAGTTCTGAGCTCCCTGCGCGCGCCGTTCGGGGTCGCCAATGACCCGGACGCGCGGGACCGGAGCGGTCACCCACGCGCAGCGCGCAGAGGCTCAGTCCGCTTCATCGGAGCCCGGAGATCAAAGCCGTGGGAATGGCGGGTCGTAACACCCGTCGGATGGTGCCCCACCACCAGCTTGGGTACCGCCACCCAAATGGCAAAGCATGGACCAAGGTCGAGCATCCCGCCCAGTAGCCGTGCTTGTTATTCTGCAGCCACGCAATCTTCAAAGACGTATCCGCACACTCCCGGCGACAATAGGATCGCAGCTGCCGGCCTGGAACTAGGCCCATCATCTTCCTGTAGAGCTGCAGCCAACCTGACTGCTGGCCGATTGCGTCACTGCTGTAGTGCGCGCCATGGGTTCGTACGGAGTAAAGGATCTCCCGGACAGCGACACTTGACCCTTTAAGGCTAATCTCAGACACAGATCGTGCCATTCGGCGAATCGAAGCTGCTCGTCGAACCCACCAATCTCATCGACCAGATCGCGACTCGCAACAATCGTAGGCATGGACAGCGCGAGTTGGAGCCTGATCAGGGGCTCGAAGACCCAGCCGTCAATCGGACGGAACGTTCGCACGGCAGTGCGGGTGTAGGGACGACCGACATCGTCAATCATGTCCTCCAGCGTGTAGCACCAGCGGGCTACCTTGGACGCTTGTAGCGCCTCGATCTGGCGTTCAAGTTTCGTAGGGGCCCAAATGTCGTCGGAATCGAGGAATGCCAGATAACGCCCCGCAGCGGCGCTGATGGCCACATTTCTAACGTGTGAGGGATTGCCGCAATGTGAGAGCCATATCACTCGGACCTGCGGGGAGCTGATTCCGGACAGATAAGCACGCGTGTCCTCCCCCGAGCCATCATCCGCGATGACTAACTCCCAGTCCGCATACGTTTGGGCGTATACAGATTCGATGGCCGCCTGCAGAAATCTTCGTCGATTGAATGTGGGAAGAATGACGGATACGTTCGGCATAGAGTGGGCGTATCAATCGAGTTGTTGCTTTAACTGTGGGGGATACTTTGGCGGCGCAGGGGGCAGGGAGTGCTCTGAGCTAACGCGTAAGATCGTCGTCGCGAGATCGCGTTCGACCTGTTAGCCGCTCGACGTCAGCGAGGTCTTGTGTGCGGCCGCTGGCTCGCTTGTTGGCAATGAGATCATCGCGAGAGATCACAGGCACCTCTATGCCTTCGAGTCGTACGGTCAGACGTCGTGCGTACGCCTCTTCGAACTTGACTCCGTCGATCCGAGTGAGGATGTCAATCCGCCGGGGTCCAGCACCGATTTGGAACACGGTTTCATCCGAGGTGAAATCAGTGACAGACAGATCCCCCAGCGGAGCTCCAAAGCGATCCAGGGCCCGAAGAAGATTCGCGGCATTCTCGGGGTTTGCCCAGACGAAGAAATCGATGTCCTTGGTGGCTCGCGGGAAGCCGTGCACGGCGAGTGCGTAGGCGCCGACAATGAGGAACTTAACGCCCTCGTCGGACAAGCACTGCAACATCTCTTTGTAGTCTTTGTTCAGCATCTGTGCCCTCAGCGAAAGACCATACCTCCCGCGTTAGCTCCCAGACCTCCGCGAGCCGCTCCGCAGGCGTGCCGGGCATGTACCCGCCGTCGTCGGCTTCGGAGTGGGATCGAAAAGACCCGCACGTTGTGACGGTCAAGAGACATGGATCTGAGCGGGTTCCCGATGCTTCACACGACACAGCAATTATACCAGTCGAGGTGGTGGCCGCTGTGCTTCGTCTCCCAGGCCGAGCGGATCTGCCAAACCGAACGTTTCGGGGAGAGGCAACACGGTGCGTTGTCGATCGAGTGCCCACGCGCAGTATCTTGAACGCATCCTCGCCGAATGACACCCTGGAGGAATTAGGGGTTTTGACGCAATACTCGGGGAGCGCCTTGTGCTGCGGGGACTTACGAAGGTTTCGGGGCGAATGGGGCAATAACTCAGGGGAGTCAGTACCGGAGGGGAGGAAGTTTAAGAGGGCGAGCTTGCCGAGTCCTTCATCCTGGCAGTCCGTTCTCACCGTAAATCCTGGCCTGCGCATTTGTGCGCCTAATTTCGTTGCTTTGCGATCCTTGCCGATAGAGGCAATTCGCAACAAGGACGCAGATCACGTTATGCGAGGAGTCTGCCTGGTCGCGTAGCGGCCCTTTGAGTCATGATGCCCGCCCGGTACCATCCCGCCCGTGGGCTTTCTCTCGCGTCACCTCGTCGATGCGGTTGCGGTCGGCTGCTTGATGGCCATCGTCGTTATCCTCTTGTGGCCCATGACGATGGACCGGCGACAACGCTGGCGCAATAAACGCGCCGCCAGGAAATTCGAAGCCGCGGAGCGGGAAAGAACTCGGCGCGGCTAAACGGCCACGCTCAGGTGATTGTCTGCTTCCGGGTCATCCAACAACTATGAGTCAGGGACCGGTTCTCGGCCGGGAGCTGCCTGGAGGTACGCCGATGGCCCGGAATTCCGGGTTACCTGACCCGCTGCGGTCATTCGCGACCGGCGGCTTGTCGGCGGGGGAATCCACCTTCTTGGGTTCAGGATCCTGGTTGCCGGCGGTCACCGCGGCTGGCGCGCAATCCACGCGCTGCTGTTAGCTGTCTGTGCATGCGTGGATAATCAGACGGGGGTGCCCGATGAAGTTCCGACTGGGTCAGATGCGTTTGCTCGCGCTAGTGCTGCTCACCGTGAGCATGGTGCCTGCTGATGCGGCCCAGCGCTCTCCGAACTATGCCGAGCTGCAGGGTCTGGTAGTGCTCGACAATCCGCACGTCCTCGTCGAGAGGTTCGTGCTGCAGCCCGGACAGTCGACTGGCCGTCACATTTACATGGGCGATCAGCTGCTCGTGTTCGTCAAGGGCGGCGTGCTGAGATCCCGAGAGACGGGACGCTCCACGCTTTGGAAGGACGGCCGAGTGGTGTGGCGGAATGCTGCCGATCCGGCAGATGAGGGCAGCGAGAATGCCGGCACGACACCGATCGTGATGATCTGGGTGACACTCAAGCCGGCCGTGCGGGTTCCATCGCCGGCCGCTCGCGGCTACAAGGCAAAGGACGAGTATCTCAACTATCCGAACATTCCAGGCGAGGACCTGTTCGAAAACGACCGGGTCATTGTGCAACGCTTCCTCGTCATTCCCGGGCAGTGGGAGGGCGTGCACGCGCACCATCCCAACATGCTCTATATCCACGTTAAGGGAGGCCAGTGGGCGACGCGCTCGAATAAGGAACGCGAGCACGCTTATCCGGAGCCGTCGACGGACGGTAAGGTCGGGTGGATGCCGACCATCGACCTCAGTGAAGGGCATGAGTCAGGGAACATCGGCAAGGAGCCGATCGACCTGATCTGGGTCACGTTGAAGGACTGACGCGTCGCGACCGGCCAATGTCTCGCAACGGTTACGGCCGGGCGACGCGCCCATTGCTGCGCGAACTGACTCGCGCTTTACGCCAGCAGGGGACTCACTAGGCTGCCTCTCGCGAACGTCAGCTATCCGGAACATCAGTGCCATCTCCGCACTGCTACGTGCCCGAGGGTTTAAGATCACGAGGGCCGCATACTTCTCTCTCATCGTTGCGATGTCTCCGCCAAGAGGAACCCAATCATGCCTCGAGTTGCATTAGGCGCCGTATTGATACTCCTGCTGTCGCTGCAGGTCGCTGCGGCACTGCAAGCGTTTCCAACGGGTTTTCACGTCGAAGAGATTCAGACCAACGGCACGACGCTTTCATGTGCGCGTCGGCGGCAAGGGACCGGCGGTCGTTCTGCTGCATGGCTTCGGCGACACGGGCGACATGTGGGCGCCGTTGGCGGCGGTGTTGGCGAAGGACCACACCGTCATCGTTCCCGACCTGCGCGGCATGGGCCTCTCGGCGCATCCGGACACCGGCTACACCAAGAAGAACCAGGCCGCTGATATCGCAGGCGTGATGGACGCGCTAAAGATCCAAAAGGCCGATCTCGTGACTCACGACATCGGCAACATGGTGGGCTATGCGCTGGCCGCGCAATATCCCGACGCGCATTACGCGCTGGGCCGTGATCGATGCGCCGCTGCCCGGCATCGGCGATTGGGACGCATATCATGCACAGTCCGCTGTTGTGGCACTTCAACTTCCGCGGCCCCGACGAAGAGCGTCTGGTGGCGGGCCGCGAGCGCATCTATCTCGACCGCTTCTATAACGAGCTGTCGGCGCGATCCGAAGAAGATCGATGAGGCAACGCGCGAGCACTACGCCGCGCTTTACGCGAAACCGCATGCCATGCACGACGCATTCGAGCAGTTCGGCGCGTTCTCCCAGGACGCCATCGACAACAAGGCGCTGCTGGCCAAGGGAGGCAAGCTGACCATGCCGGTGCTTGGCGTCGGGCGGGGAGAAGTCATTCGGCGCCGGGATGGCCGAAATCTGCGGTTCGTCGCGACCAATGTCGACGAGGCGGCATCGTTCCGGACTCCGGTCACTGGATCATGGAGGAAAACCCGAAGGCGACGACTCAGCTGATCGTGGACTTTCTGGCAAAGTAGCCGCGATTTGCCGAGCGGTGTGTCGAGCGGCTGCTTCTGGGCAGCCAG
>CAVSFM010000021.1:0-8232 GCA_963727305.1 uncultured Pseudomonadota bacterium | reverse complement strand
GCCGGCGCTGCTGACGACCTGCGCGGTGGTGGCGCTCGCAGGCTGGTTGCTGCTGATGCCCGCGGAGCTCGTCATGCTCGGCAAGCCCCTGGCCGCCGCGCCGGTGTTTCTCAGCAACCTGGCGGCTTGGTCTGAAGGGGTCGGATATTTCCAGCTGAGCTACCTCTCCTCGCCCCTGCGGCACCTGTGGTCGATCGCCGTGGAGGAGCAGTTCTACCTGGGCTACCCGCTGCTGCTCCTGGCGATTGACCGCTATCTGCCGCGACAGCGGCGTGCGGGTGATCGCCGTGCTGGCGCTCCTGTCGTTTGGCTTGTGTATTTGGGCGTCGCACCATCGGGCGGGGTTCAACTACTACGCCTTGCCCACGCGTGCCTGGGAGCTGCTCCTCGGCGGGCTGCTGGCACAGACGGCAGTCGTGCCGCGCTCGCGCGCCGTGCGCGAGACTGGCAGCCGCAATGGGACTCTTGGTCCTGGTCGCGGCAGTGTGGCTATACGATCCGGCGCGGATCTCCTACCCGGGTGCCTATACGCTGCTGCCGTGCGCTGCGACGGCGGCGCTGGTGGCGGCGGGAACTGGCTCCGGCAGTGCGCCAAACCGCTGGCTCGCGTGGCCGCCGCTGGTGCTCGTGGGACTCCTCTCCTACTCGCTGTACCTGTGGCACCTTCCGCTGCTCACGTTCGCGGCCTACTACAGCATTACGCCACTGACAGCCCTCGAACGCGTCGCCACGATCGCCGGCATATTCGCGCTCGCAGCCGTCAGCTGGCGCTTCATCGAGCAGCCGGTGCGTCAGCGCGTGGTGTTCAAGAGCCGGCGTGCCTTGCTCCTCGGGGCGAGCGTTGTCAGCGCGCTCGTGCTGGCGATCGGGTCGCTGCTGTGGCACTCGGATGGCTTTCCGCAGCGACTTCCCGCGGCGGAGCGTGCGCTGCTGTTCACGCCCGATGTCACCGCCATCGCCGCGCTGCATGACCCAGTAGCCGGAGCAGATCCGCGCCGGTCGGGTCTGCCGGTTTGGCCCGCGGACAGCCGGCGGGGCCGAGCGCCTTGCTGTGGGGCGACAGCCACGCGCTGTCCTTGCTGCCGGCTTTCCGGGAATTGAGTGCGCGGCACCACCTGACCTTGTACTTCGTCGCGAAGTCTTCCTGCTGGCCCGTCCTCGGGGCGATCGATCGCACCCGCGAAGCGCGCGCGCTGGATCGCTGTATGGCCTTCAACGCCGCCGTGGTCGAATTGGTGCGCGCGGTGAAGCCGCAGCTCGTTATCCTGGGTGGGCACTGGAGCGACCAGCGCTTTGCACCGGCACCGCGGACTCGAGGTCGCGGACCCGGGGCTGGCCTTTACCGCGGCCATGCGCCAGACCGTACAGGCGCTTGGCGCGGCCGGCCACAGCGCGGTGTGTGTCGTACTGGATGTTCCGCAGCTGAAATACCCCGCCATGCACGCGCTGCTGATCGCGCACCGCCGTGGCATCCCGGATGGCTTTCTCGCCGTGACGCGCGCAGACGCGCTGGCGCCAGTCAGACAGATGGAGGGTGAGGTGCGTGCGCTGGCGCAGACCGGCATGCTCCGGTTCGCCGATCCGAAGTCCGCACTGTGTCCGGGGCCGACCTGCCTTTATGAAGCCGCTGGCCGGGCGCTGTACTTCGACGAGGATCACCTGTCGGCCGCCGGCGCCGCCTACAGTGCGCAGGCGCTGGAGGCCTGTTTCCGCCCCCCGGATGGGGCCCCGCTGACCGACGCCCGAGCGCGCAGAGGGGCGCTGGGCGCAATTTCCCAGAGGTGTGCCAAGGGGGTGCCCGCTATGCCAAAATGCTCGACCCCGGCGGGTCACGGCGTGGCTAAGTCATTGGCCGGGAAGGGGGTGTGGGGGAGGGACGAGCCTCGCCTTTCGCACCCGCTCTCCTCAGGGTCCTTTCGTGGGTTCGTATGCGGCTTCGGGGCTCGGGGTCCCGTAGGTTTTGAAGGATTGAATTGATGCAAGTTTCCCTGTCTGACACGGGCGGACTCACGCGGCGGCTGGAAGTCGCGGTGCCCGCCAAAGAGGTCGCCAAAGAAGTGCAGCAGCGCCTGAAGCAGCTGTCGCGCACGGCGCGCCTGAAGGGGTTCCGGCCCGGCAAGGCGCCGCTGGCGGTGATCACCAAGCAGTTCGGTGAGCAGGTGCGTGCCGAAGTGCTGAACGATCTGATGCGCACCTCCTTTGCCGAGGCGGTGAGCCAGGAAAAGCTGCGCCCGGCGGGCGGCCCGCGCATCGAGCCGATCACGCTCGGGCCGGAAACGGACCTCAAGTACGCGGCGCACTTCGAGGTGCTGCCGGAGATCCAGGTGAGCTCCCCCAGCGCGCTCGCGATCGAGAAGCCCGCAGCGACGGTCACCGAGACCGACGTCGACGCCATGATCGAGAACATGCGCCGGCAGCGGCCGCTGTTCACCCCGGTGGAGCGCGAGGCGCGCGACGGGGACCGGGTGCTCTTTGACTACGAGGCGCGCATCGGCGGCAAGGTGATCGAGGACGGGGACCTCAAGGACGTGCGCGTGGTGCTCGGGGTGCGCCAGGCGATGCCCGAGCTCGAGGAGGGCCTCAAGGGCACGCGCGCCGGCGAGAGCCGCACGATCGCCGCCACCTTCCCGGTGAGCCATCCGAACAAGCGCCTGGCCGGTCAGGCTGCCGACCTGCACCTCTCCATTAAGGCAGTCGAGGAACAGTCCCTTCCGGAGGTCGACGCCGAGTTCTTCCAGGCCTACGGTGTGGAGCAGGGCGGGCTGGAGGAGATGCGTGCCGAGGTGCGCAGGAGCATGGAGCGCGAACTGGCCGGGGTCATCCGCAACCGCCTGCGCGTCCAGGTGCTCGAGGGCCTCTATCGCAATAACCCGGTCGACCTGCCGCGGGCGCTGATCGATGAGCAGGTGCAGGAGCTGCAGCTGGACACCGCGCGCCGCATGGGCATCCGCGATGCCCGCGCGCTGCCGCCACGGGAGCGTTTCGAGGAGCCGGCGCGCCGGCGCGCCGCCCTGGGACTGTTGATCTCGCACGTCGTGCAGAGCCAGGGCATGAAGGCCGAGCGCGAGCGTATCCAGGAGCGCCTGACCGAGCTGGTCGAGAGCTACCCGGACCCCGAGCAGGCGCGGCGCGCGTACCTGCAGAACCCGGATGCCATGCGGCAGATCGAATCCGCCGTGCTCGAGGAGCAGGTGATCGACTGGGTGGTCGGGCAGGCCCAGATCACCGAGCGGCCGATGACTTTCAAGGAACTCACCGGCTTCGGTGAGGCCCAACAGGATCATGAGCATGACGAGCATGACCATGAGCACGAATCCCTGGCCGCGCCCGCGGGCGCCGCCGAACCGCACGACGAGGTGAGTGGTACATGAACGAGCGCAATCTGAATCTGGTCCCCATCGTCGTCGAACAGACGGCCCGCGGCGAGCGCGCCTACGACATCTACTCGCGGCTGCTCAAGGAGCGGGTGATCTTCATCGTGGGTCCCGTCGATGACTACATGGCCAATATCGTCGTGGCGCAGATGCTGTTCCTGGAGTCCGAGAACCCCGAGAAGGACGTCGCGCTCTACATCAATTCCCCCGGCGGCGTGGTGAGCTCGGGACTGGCGATCTACGACACCATGCAGTTCATCAAGCCCGACGTGAGCACCATCTGCATCGGTCAGGCCGCCAGCATGGGCGCGGTGCTGCTCGCCGCCGGCGCCCACGGCAAGCGCTACTGCCTGCCGCACGCGCGCGTCATGATCCACCAGCCGCTCGGCGGCTTCCAGGGCCAGGCCGCCGACATGGAGATCCATGCGAAGGAGATGCTCGGCACGCGCGACCGCCTCAACCACATCCTCGCCAAGCACACCGGCCAGAGCGTCGATCGCATCAAGCAGGACACCGACCGCGATCGCTTCATGGACGGTCCCGAGGCGGTGAAGTACGGGCTGGTGGACAGCGTGCTCGACAAGCGCGGTTCGCTGGTTCCGGTGCCCTCAAGCAAGGGCTGAGCCGTCCTGGCAGCCCGCAGGCGGCACCAGCAAATGTCAAAGTGGTGAACCGCGTCATATATCCCGAGCGCTGCCAAGGGATTAGGCGTGCGGGGTGCTTTGCTTCGGGTGCGGGCACCGTGCTATAAGAAACTGCGTGCGTGGACTTGCATTCTGCGCGGCGCGGAGCCAATGAGGGACCTCAATGACTGAAGATTCCCGCAACCGTCACGACGACGGCAAGCTCCTGTACTGCTCGTTCTGCGGGAAGAGCCAGCACGAAGTCCGCAAGCTGATCGCCGGTCCCTCGGTGTTCGTGTGCGACGAGTGCGTCGAGCTGTGCAACGACATCATCCGCGAGGAGCTCGAGGACCGCGCCGAGCGCGCCCGCGACAAGCTCCCCAAGCCGCACGAGATCAAGAAGGTCCTCGACGAGTACGTCATCGGCCAGGAGCGCGCCAAGAAGGTGCTCTCGGTCGCGGTGTACAACCATTACAAGCGCCTGCAGACCCGCACTGGCACGGCGCGCGCCAAGGACGAGGTCGAGATCGCCAAGAGCAACATCCTCTTGATCGGCCCGACCGGCTGCGGCAAGACGCTGCTCGCGGAAACGCTGGCGCGCCTGCTTGAACGTGCCCTTCACGATCGCGGATGCGACGACGCTCACCGAGGCCGGCTACGTCGGCGAGGACGTCGAGAACATCATCCAGAAGCTCCTGCAGAAGTGCGACTACGACGTCGAGAAGGCCCAGACCGGCATCGTCTACATCGACGAGATCGACAAGATCTCGCGCAAGTCCGACAACCCCTCGATCACCCGCGACGTCTCCGGCGAGGGCGTGCAGCAGGCGCTGCTGAAGCTGATCGAGGGCACGATCGCCTCGGTCCCGCCCCAGGGGGGCCGCAAGCACCCGCAGCAGGAATTCCTGCAGGTCGACACCGGCAATATCCTCTTCATCTGCGGTGGGGCCTTCGCGGGCCTGGAAAAGATCATCCTGAACCGCACGCAGAAGTCGGGCATCGGCTTCACCTCCGAGGTGCGCGACCTGAACACGCGCCCGCACGGCAGCGACCTGTTCCATGACGTCGAGCCCGAGGACCTGATCAAGTACGGGCTCATCCCTGAGTTCGTCGGCCGTCTGCCGGTGGTCGCCACCCTGGACGAGCTCGATGAGGGCGCGCTCATCTCGATCCTCACCGAGCCCAAGAACGCGCTGACCAAGCAGTACCGGCGCCTGTTCGAGATGGAAGGCGCGGAGCTCGAGTTCCGCGAGGAGGCGCTGCGGGCCGTGGCCCATCGCGCCATGCAGCGCAAGACCGGCGCCCGGGGCCTGCGCACGATCCTTGAAACCGTGCTGCTCGATACCATGTACGAGCTGCCCTCGATGCGCAACGTGGCGCGGATCGTGATCGACGAGACGGTGATCGACGGGCAGACCAAGCCCTACGTGGTCTACGGTTCCGAGGACGCCGAGCAGCCACGGCGCGCCTCAGGGTCGAACCATCACTGACCTTGCTCCCGCGCAGTTCGCTGCGCGGAACGCGCCGCCCGTGAAGCGCGTCACTCTTGAAACGCGCAGCCTGCGCCTCAATTCCCGTTACACTAGCCTTACAAACGCCAGCGGCCGCGCTCTGACAGACGCGGTCCGCTTGTCCATGGGTCCATCGAGGGCTTGAGCGTGTCCGAACCTACTGCACAGACTTCCCCGCCCGCTGAACTGCAGAACGTGCCGGTGCTGCCGCTGCGCGACGTGGTGGTGTACCCGCACATGGTGCTGCCGCTGTTCGTGGGGCGCGAGAAATCGATCCTCGCGCTCGATGTGGCCATGCGCACCGACAAACGCATCATGCTGGTCGCGCAGAAGCAGGCCGACGTCGATGACCCCAAGGCGGATGACCTGTACCGCATCGCCACCCTCGCCACGGTGCTGCAGCTGCTGAAACTCCCCGACGGTACCGTGAAGGTGCTGGTGGAGGGCGTGGACCGCACGCGCATCGAGAAACTGCACGCCGGGGAGTACTACGCCGCCGATGCGACGCTCCTGCCGGACGGGGAGACTTACGACGAAAAGGAAATGGACGTGCTGGCGCGCTCGGTCATTTCCCAGTTCGAGCAGTACGTGAAGCTCAACAAGAAGGTGCCGCCGGAGGTGCTCACCGCGCTCGCCGGCATCGAGCAGGCCGGGCGCCTGGCGGACACGGTGGCGGCACACATGTCGCTGAAGCTCGCCGAGAAACAGAAGGTCCTCGAGATCCTCGACATCAAGAAGCGCCTCGAGCACATCCTCATCGCCATCGAGAGCGAGATGGACGTGCTGCAGATCGAGAAGCGCATCCGCGGCCGCGTCAAGGCGCAGATGGAGAAGAGCCAGCGCGAGTACTACCTGAATGAGCAGATGAAAGCCATTCAGAAGGAACTCGGCGAGATGGACGAGGGCGGCAACGAGATCAGCGAGCTTGAGCAGAAGATCGCCAAGGCCGGCATGCCCAAGGAGGCCCGCGAGAAGGCCACGGGCGAGCTGAACAAGCTGAAGATGATGTCGCCGATGTCCGCGGAAGCGACCGTGGTGCGCAACTACATCGACTGGCTGGTCAAGGTGCCGTGGAAGAAGCGCACCAAGATCATCAAGGATATCGCGCGCGCGCAGAAGGTACTGGATGAGGACCACTTTGGCCTGGAGAAGGTCAAGGAGCGCATCGTCGAGTACCTCGCCGTGCAGCAGCGCGTCGACAAGCTGCGCGGGCCCATCCTGTGCCTCGTCGGCCCCCCGGGCGTCGGCAAGACCTCGCTCGGGCAGAGCATCGCGCGCTCGACCAACCGCAAGTTCGTGCGCATGTCCTTAGGCGGCGTGCGCGATGAAGCCGAGATCCGCGGCCACCGCCGCACCTACATCGGCTCGATGCCCGGCAAGATCGTGCAGAACATGTCCAAGGCCGGCGTGCACAACCCGCTGTTCCTGCTGGATGAAGTCGACAAGATGTCGATGGACTTCAGGGGCGACCCGTCCTCGGCGCTGCTCGAGGTGCTGGATCCTGAGCAGAACTCCACCTTCAACGATCACTACCTCGAGGTCGACCTCGACCTTTCGGAGGTGATGTTCGTGTGCACCGCGAATTCGCTCAACATCCCGGCACCGCTCCTGGACCGCATGGAGGTCATCCGTCTGCCCGGCTACACGGAAGACGAGAAGATGAACATCGGGCGGCGCTACCTGGTGCCGAAGCAGATGAAGAACAACGGGCTGAAGCCCGACGAGCTCAAGGTCTCCGACCCGGCGCTGCTCGACATCGTGCGCTACTACACGCGCGAGGCGGGTGTGCGCAACCTCGAGCGCGAGATTGCCAAGATCTCCCGCAAGGCGGTCAAGCAGATGCTGCTGCACAAGAAGGAGCAGAAGTCGGTCGCGGTCACGCCGCGCAACCTCGACAAGTTCCTCGGCGTGCGGCGTTTCCGCTACGGCAAGGCCGAGGACATGAACCGCATCGGGCAGGTGACCGGACTTGCCTGGACGGAAGTCGGCGGCGAACTGCTGACCATCGAGGCTGCGGTCGTGCCCGGCAAGGGCAAGCTGCAGCACACCGGACAGCTCGGCGAGGTGATGCAGGAGTCGATCCAGGCGGCGATGACCGTGGTGCGCAGCCGCGCGCAGGTCTTGGGGCTTGAGCCGGAGTTCTACCAGAAGCACGACGTGCACCTGCACATCCCGGAAGGCGCGACGCCCAAGGATGGACCGAGTGCCGGCATCGGCATGTGCACCGCGCTGGTGTCCGCCCTGACGCGCATCCCGGTCCGCTCGGACGTGGCCATGACGGGTGAGATCACCCTGCGTGGCGAAGTGCTGCCGATCGGGGGCCTGAAGGAAAAGCTGCTCGCCGCGCACCGTGGCGGCATCAAGACCGTGCTCATCCCGGATGAGAACCAGAAGGACCTGGTCGAGATCCCGGACAACATCAAGGGCAACCTTGAGATCAAGTCGGTGAAGTGGATCGACGAGGTGCTGGCCGTGGCCCTGACGCAGCAGCCGATGCCGCAGCAGAACGCGGACGGCACCGCCGGCCGTCGTGCCGGTGCCGCCGCGACGGCCGAGGATAAGCCGGCACGCCGCGGCGTGCGGCGCCTGAAGCAGGACGTGCCCCCGGCGCATTAGAATGTGCCGGGCGCGCCCTAGCGGCGCCTCAGGTCCGGGTGCTTAGCTCAGCTGGTAGAGCGTCGCCCTTACAAGGCGAATGTCGGCGGTTCGATCCCGTCAGCACCC
>CAVSFM010000020.1:0-40359 GCA_963727305.1 uncultured Pseudomonadota bacterium | reverse complement strand
TCCTGTTTGCCCACTCGGCGATTGTTTTCCGCATGGCATCAAATGCCTGCCTACGAATCGCCTTGTTCCCAGCCGACGCCGGGATCCTTCGGGCTCCACTTCAATTAGGAAACTTCAGCGCGCGCTCGATTGCCTGGAAGCGCGGCTCGTTGCGGAGCGGATCGAGGAGCGGGTCGACTTTCAAGTATCTCAGGTCTTGCTCACGGCTCTCCAAGGCCTCTTCGAGCCACTTGAGTGCTTTGGCGGTATTGCCCCACTGCGCATCGATCGTGGCGTGCTCATACGCGCCGACCGATCCCCCCCGTAACACATTAAATCTTTTCAAAGCCGTTTCGGCATCGGCATCGCGGCCCAACTTGTGATAGACCATTGCCAGATAGTACTGCGCTATCCCTCATCGACTTGCTTGAGGTTACCTTCGCACATCGACCGCACGTTCTGGAACTGCCCCAGATCGTAGTGGAGTTGCATGATATACGACCGCACATCATCGGACGGATCGAAGGACAAAGCAGCCTGGTACGCCTTAATGGACTCGTCGTACCGCCGCGCCCACCTCAGGGTTTCGCCAAGCCACGAGATGTTAGCGGGGTCCAAGGCAACCGCGCGGCGGACGGCGGGCAGTCCCGCGTCAGGGTGACCCATGCGCGCGGTAAACTCCCCGTAGTCCTTCAACATCCTCGCACTACCTGGGGCCAGCGCCAGGGCGCGTTCGAATTCTTGACTCGCGCGCCCAAAGTCGAAGGACACGTCAAGAAATATCGCCAGCGCCAGGTGCCCCTCCGCAAGGTCCGGCGCCAATTGGATCGCCTTGAGCGCGGCTCTAGGGCCTCCCAAGGCTCGTGCACTTGGTCACCAAATAGCGTGAAGTAACGAGTAAGGGCGATTGACCACCCTGCGAACGCCAGAGCGAAGTTGGGATCGAGACGCGCCGCTTCGCTGTAGCCGGCAATCGCTCGCTTCAGTTCGCTGGCGTCCTTAAATTCCCAGTAATCATGCTGGGCTCGCAAGTACTTATCGTAAGCTACAAGGTTACGCGTCCCGCCGACTTCCATCTTGGTGGAAACGTCTCCGAGCAAAGTGACTTTGAGAGCGCCCGCCACCGCCCTCGGCAATTTCGGTCTGCAGATTCAACACATCGCCCAGCTCTCGGTCGTAGGTCTGAGACCACATGCGAAACCCGCTGACCGAGTTGATCAACTGGGCGGTGACGCGCACCGTATGAGCCGAGCGGCGCACACTCCCCTCAAGCACCGCGCCACGTTCAGTTTGCGTGCGATCGCTGCCGATGTCGGTGTCCTTTCCCTTGAACGAGAAGGCCGATGTCCGCGCAGCGACGCGGAGCTCGTTGACGCGTGAAAGATCGTTGAGCAGCTCCATCCGAGAGCCCGTCGGAGAAGTATTCCTGGCTTGGATCTCCGCTCATGTTTACAAACGCCAGCACCGCGATCGAGTGCAGCGGCGGGTTGAAGGTGGCTGCGCTGCCGGAGGCGCGCGAGACCGCCGGTTGAGTCTCCGGGGCCACGGACTGAACCACTACCGAGTGCCTGGAGATCCACAGCTTGTCGAGGACCACGTAAGCCAAGCCCAGCACGGCCAGCGACGCGATGATCGCCGCTCCAAGGACCGCGATCGGGCGAGCGCGGGGCCTGTTGTCGGCGGCAAGTCCTTCGAGAAACTTTTCCACCGATGAGGTGCGGGCCTCACGGTCAAAGGCGAGCGCTTTGGCAAGCGCCGCGTTCTGTCCCGCGTCAGCATCGCAAGAGGCGGCACCTGCGAACACGCTTCGCGAGCCTCAAGCGCGTTGAGCGCACCGAACGGCCGCTCACCGGAGAGCATCTCATAGATGACACAGGCAAAGGAGTAGATGTCATCGCGCCGGTCCGCTTCTTCGCCCCTGAGCATCTCGCGGCTGGCGTAGGCGGGCGTGAGCGCGAGCGGCCCCGACCGCTTCGGCAGCAGCGGACCGCGCGCGACGCGGGCAATCCCGAAGTCGAGCAGTTTTGTCCTGCCTGAGGTCGTCACAAAGACGTTCGCGGGCTTCAGATCACTGTGAATCACGCTGTGGTCGTGCGCGTAGCCGAGCGCCGCCCCCACATCCTCGATGATCGGCGCAGCACGGCTCAGGGGCATACCACGGCCAAACTCCTCATCCAGCAGCGCATTCAGCGCCTTACCCTCGAGGTACTCCATCAGCACGTAGAGCTTCTTTCCGTCCACATTTACCGAATGCACATCCACGATGTTCGGATGGCTAAGCCTACGAGTCCTGCGCACCTCCTCGCGCAGCAGCTCCAGGGCCTGGGGGTCCAGGCCCTCCTTCAGTACCTTGACCGCAAAGGTCTCCCCGATCACCTGCTCATCGGTGACTAAGTACACCACCCCCATGCCGCCCTCACCGAGCTCGCGCTCGATGCGGTAGCGGCCGGAAAGCCGGTCACCGACCCTCAGCCGCTCATCGGCGGTCGCTTCGGGATGCACCGAGCCGTCCGCGGACTGGCGCTCGGGTGCGACCTCGGTCGACAGCGGTGCGCGTTCTTGCTCTGTGGACATACGTGGCCTCGGGACAGGCAAGCATGCGCCCGCGTTGCCGGCGACCGCAAACCACGGGCGCTTACTGGGGGCAGGACATCGCCGCCAGAGACGGGCGAGCAGCAGCTCGGAGGTGAGCTCCTCAGACGACCGCGCCGTCATCGAGTTCAAGGTCACCATCGCTTAACGGCGCTTCCTGGATGCGATCCATCAGCAGGAGATTGGATGGCCGGGGCCGGTGAGCGAATACGACCTATCGCAGCACGTATGCCGGCAGCCTGTATTACGCGGCGGGAGACGAGCAGCAGGCGAGGCAATCCTTTTGCGGCGGTGCAGCACGCGGCGAAAGGGGGGCGAGACACCCGCCATCATTCGGTCGGCGGCACTCACCATCGGCGAGGCGCAGGCCCTTCAGCCAGAGTCGCGCGACGGGCTCAACGGGCCGGAGCTCTAATTCGTGCGCAACGTCATCGCTCGTCCGGGCCGGGCGCAGTGAGGACGGTTGTGCGGAGGTCCCTCGGTTGCTGCGCATTCCGTTCGGCTCGCCGCGATGGAAAATTGGCTACATGAATTGCGTCGTGCTGATCGTCGAGGATAATCCGCATAACGACGAGTTGCTGGACCGGCCGGCTCCTCGATAAAAATTCACGGTGCCTCCGCCTCTGTCCGGCAGAGATCACTCCGCTCTGGAGCCAACCAATGGCTGGAGATCGCCGCGTACTAGCGGTGTTGTGCATCGCACTGGCTACCGCGACCGCCGCCGGCGGCGTCTCCCCCCTTTATGCCCAGCAGCCGCCAGCGCCAACCGCTGCCGCCGAATCACTGGAAGAGGTCATCGTCACCGGGACACGCCTGGCCACGCCAAATGAGGTCTCCATCAGCCCGATCACCTCCGTGTCGGCCGTGGAATTCCAGCAGACGGGCCTGACGCGCGTCGAAGACGTCCTCAATAAGTTGCCCATGTTCTTTGCGAGCACCAACTCCACCGTCAACAACGGTGCGGACGGTACTGCGGCGCTCAACCTGCGCGGCTTGGGGAACCAGCGCACGCTGGTGCTCGTTGACGGCATGCGGCTCGGGCCCGGATCTGCCGACGGGCGCAACTGGTCGGACGTCAATCAGATTCCGGCTGCCCTCATTGAGCGCATTGATGTCCTCACCGGAGGTGCTTCGGCGGTGTACGGCGCGGATGCAGTCGCAGGAGTTGTGAACTTCATCATCACTACGCATTTCGAGGGCGTGAGAGTCGATGCGGGCTACCACGTCAACCATCACAACAACGACAATCAGGATGGAGTAGCGTCGCTCTTGAGCGCCGCCGGCGGTGTACTGCCGCCGAGCAGTGTCAACACTGCGTCCGGCAAGAACGCGTCCGTTATCATGGGTACGAACTTCGCGAACAACCGGGGCAACGTGACCGGCTATGTGACCTACGACAACCAGGCCGCGGCACTGCAGAGCGAATTCGACTACAGCGCGTGCACGCTTAATACCACACAAACCGGCAAGCTGACATGTGCGGGATCCGACACCTCCCGTGGCGGCCGGTTCTACGCCTTCGGCAACAGTGGGACTCTCGTCGATCACACGGTCGACCCCAAGACCGGAGTGTTCCGGCCGTTCGCGGAACCGGGCGACGAATACAACTTCGGACCGGTGAACTACTACCAGACGCCGAACGAGCGCTGGACCGGCGGCGCGTTCGTGAAGTACGAATTCAGCCCGCAGGCGGACGTGTACACGAGCGTGATGTACATGCGGAATTCGATGACCGCGCAAATCGCCCCGAGCGGTTCCTTTGGGTACACGCAATTCATTCCGTGCGCCGATCCGCTGCTGACGGCACAGGAGGTCGCGACGCTTTGCACCCCGACAAACATCGCGGCCAACGGCGGAAATTACGAGGTCTACAACGGCGAGAACTATCCCGGTCTCAACATGTCGATCTTTCGTCGCAACGTCGAGGGTGGCAACCGGATCGCCACCTACATAAACGAGGCGGCGCGCGCGGTGCTGGGCGTCAAGGGTGGCTTTGCGGATGGCTGGACGTACAACATTTACGCCCAGCGTGGCACGGTGCACATCGACGATAACAACGAAAGCGACCTCGGCATTCCGCAAATCGCAGAGGCGCTGAATGTGTTGCCGGGACCCAGCGGGCCGGTCTGTGGCGGGCAGACCGGCACCGCGTTCACTCCAAACAAAAAATGCGTACCCTGGAACATCTGGGTGCCGAACGGAGTAGCGCCTGCCTCTCTCGCATTCATGTCCATCCCGTCGTTCACGACCGGCAGCGTGACTGAGCAAGTCGTCTCGGGCTCGGCGACCGGCGATCTCGGTAAGTACGGAGCGAAGCTGCCTGCGGCGGAACAGGGATTACAGTTCAACCTCGGGGTGGAATGGCGGAAGGAGCAATCGTCCTTTGTACCGAACTACGAGCAGCAGCAGGGCTACGCTGCGGGCTCGAATGGTCCGATAGGGGCGGTCGCCGGTGAGTTCACGGCCAAGGAGATGTTCACGGAGATGCGTCTGCCGCTCGCCGCTCACCGGGTGTTTGCCGATGACCTCTTCGTGGACGGCGGCTATCGTTACTCGAGGTACAGCAATGGATTCGACACCAACACTTACAAGCTCGGTCTGCAGTGGGCACCGGTGGGCTCCATTCGCCTGCGTGGCAGCTTCCAACGTGCCGTGCGCGCACCGAACATCAGCGAACTCTTCTCGCTGCAGTCCGTCGGCGATGACGGCTCCATTGATCCGTGCGCCGGGACGCCGACGGCCTCGCTGGCGGCCTGTGAGCTCACCGGCGTAAAACCTGCGCAGTACGGGCATATCCTGCCAAGCTCCTTTGGCTCGTATAACGGTCTGCAGGGTGGCAATCCAGATCTACAACCCGAAGTCGCCGATACGTATACGGTGGGTCTGGTGCTCCAGCCACGTGAGGCGGAGAACCTCACGCTGTCGATCGACTACTTCAATATCAAGATCGAGGGCGTGATCGCGGCCACCGGCGCCGACACGGTCATGCGCGACTGCCTCGCCAGCGTGGGTAACCCGGCACAGGCGGGGCGTTTCTGCCCGCTGATACACCGGGACGCGCAGGGTTCGCTGTGGCTGACTCCGTCGGGGTACGTTTGGGATCTCCTGGTGAACGAAGGGGAGCTCGCGACCCGGGGCATCGATGTCAATGGCAGCTACCGCGTGCCCCTACCGAGAGCCGAATCGCTGTCATTCGCATTCGTGGGCACGCATCTGCAGAGCTTGCAGACCACACCGGTGGCGGGCTCGGGCTCGTACGACTGCGCCGGCTACTTCGGCACGCTTTGCGGTGCCGTAACGCCGAAGTGGCGCCATGTTATGAACGCGACCTGGTCAACGCCCTGGCATGGAGTCGCGGTGGGCCTTCGCTGGCGTTACATCGGCCCATCCGAGTCCGCCCTGACAAACCCGAGTCTGTTCCTGTCCGGCATCCCATACGCATACCTGCCCCTTGCCCACATCCCTGCGTACAACTATTTCGATCTGAACGGAACCATCAATCTGAACAAGAACTTCACGCTGCGACTGGGCGTGAACAACATCGCCGACAAGGCGCCGCCACTGGTGATCGGGAACGACTGCTCCGGAGAACTGTGCAACGGCAATACCTTTCCCGGAGTCTACGACGCCATGGGGAGGTACCTGTTCGTGAATGCCTCGGCGCAGTGGTAAGGCGCGGTTGGCGGCGCATCCAGAACATCCCGAACCGCGTAACTGTCTTCCACGATTAGACGCTGGTTCCTCATCGTCAGAGCCGCGCCTGCTGCATTCGGACGCGCCCAGCCAGCCAATCCGGGCCTCGTCCTTTGTGGCACCAAATATCACTACTTCCTAAGAACTCCCTAAAGATCTCCAGGGAGTCGATTGCTAACGTCACACCCGAGGCCTGAGGACTGTTGACGAAACCACGGTCTGAAGCCTGAGTGAAGTTACCAACCAGACTTGGGAGATCATCATGAACTCGAACGTCAAGAACTCTGACCGGATTCCTCTCGCCTCCTTGACCGCAATTTTGCTGGCGTGCGCGTTCGTCGTTTCCACCGCGTATGCCGACGATCAGGTCCGAACCGAAACCGTGAAGTTCCAGGATTTGAATGTGCATACGCGTGCCGGCGTAGAATCACTCTACGGCCGCATTCACGCGGCTGCAAAGCAGGTCTGCTCTGAGACCGACCGAATGCAGCAGGCTCGTGCGGCCGCATGCGCTAGGAAAGCCGAAGCTCACGCTATCGAAGAGCTGAACCTGCCGCAGCTCACGGCCTACTACCAGCTAAAGATCGGTGGCCCCACGCAAACGCGCAGCGCGAATCGATGAACTCGGTGTAGGGTCCGGACGGGAGAATCCGTTCGGACCCTTTCCTCCAAGGGGAGCTGGCGCGAGAGTGCTCTGCGGTGAAATTCATGCGGGTGCCCAGCCTGTATGTTCTGTGGCCGGCAGCTTTGAGCAGATTCGCGAATTGCCATGCGCCACGAAGGCGGTGCTCACCGGAATCGAGAAACGGAATCTGCCAGCGCTCACGGCGCACCACCGGCCCCAAGACCGGAGTCCGCCCGACTTACCGGGAAACAATGGGGTCGCCACAGCTCCGGGCACAAAGACGCGCCCGGACTTCCTCGCAGCCGGTGCGTTGTCACCTTCCACGTGCTGGCCGACCTGTAAGCGCTAAGGTACTCTTCGCGGAGCACGGCAATAGGCGGGAGTGCGGGAGATACGGTCTGGCCACCGATTGACACCATGAGGCTGAAGTTCGGAGACTGCGTTCTCGACCTACGCTCACGACAGCTTGAGCGCGCGGACAAGATCGTACCTCTAGAGCCCAAGATGTACGAGCTGCTCGAGGTGTTGATCAGCCGCAGACCGGCGGTAGTCACGAATGACGAACTCGATGAACTACTCTGGCCACAGGTTTACGTAGCGCGTACGAGCCTGACCCGTCTGGTATCAGAGTTGCGCGCCGTACTTGGTGATACGCCGCGCGATTCACATATCATTCGAACCGTCTACAAGACTGGATATGCTTTCTGCGCCAACGCGACCGGCATGCCCGCAGCAGGTGCGGTGCCCGCGACGATTGAGCTCGTCTGGAAGAAGCGCTCGCTGCCCCTTGCGGACGGCGAGCACATCGCCGGACGGGACGCAGAATGTTCCCTGGTCATCGACGCCACTACGGTGTCACGACGTCATGCGCGAATCACAGTTGTCGCCGGAACGGCAACCATCGAGGATCTCGACAGCACGAACGGGACGCATGTCAATGGAACGCGCATTTCCGCGCCCACGCGCCTCGTCCTCGGAAATGAAGTGGCGCTTGGCACTGAGCTGCTACAAGTTAGGATACGTAACTCGTCGGCGCTTACCGTCAAGGTCGATTCGGTCAGCCAGACCAGTGACCAGCTGCGAAAGAGCTGAGGGAAGGCTTAGGAAATCAGGCACGTTTGACTGCACGCCAGATCGTGGGATCGTCCGGCCGCGCAAGTTCGTATCAACGGACTACCACGCGCTATCAGTGGAGATCGCGCCAGTGCGTTCAATTACTGGGTAAGTTTTCGGGTAACCCAAAAGTCCCACCACGCCAAGATATTGATAGCGATGGAATTTACCGCCGAGGTTCCGAGTCCTCTCCCGGGCACCAATAAAAACAATAGCTTAGCGTTTATTTCGATTCTCTTTCTGGAAGTGATCCCGCAGCGCCGAAAGGGGCTGTCGGGGGACGAGCGTTAGCGCTCATCGTAACCGTCCGCGGGTGGGATTCTACCCACTCTTTCTATATGGAGTTACGCGGGGTCAGTATTCAGACAGCGTGGCGACAGTACAGTTCCCAAGTCACGCCTTTAAGGACTCAGGAAGCCGCTCTGCAACCCTTAATCGATGATGGCGCGATCGAAGAAGTCATCCGCTCATCAAGAGGGGCAAGGCGGGCACCGTCTACCGGTGTTCTCGGGCGGCAATGTGAGGGAAGCGAACGGCTCATCTCGCCTGCAGCGCTGTGAATATCCCAAGCGAATGGCGTTAGGTGTGTGCGACACGGCTCTAGCAACTGATGCACGTCATTGACAGTCGCGGGCGCACTTGAGACAACGATCGCAAACGAAGCACTCATGGAAGACTCAGAACCCGCATCCCCGAAGGAAGCTGTTGGCGTCGTCCGCGATCAACTCGGATACGGTTTGCGTTTCGTGAGGAAACACGGTTGGCGCTTATTGTTGTGGTTCGTCTGCCTGCTGCTTCCGCTATGGATATTTGCGGCCCTAGTCGGCGAAATGCACGAGAAGGAAGTCTTTCCGTTCGATGGGCCGGTGCTGAACTTATTGCATGCAATGGCCACGCCCGCGCTGGATCACTTTTTCGTTTTCATGACCCGGCTGGGATTTCTATGGGGAGTAGTGCCGCTGGACTTGATCGTATTGCTGTCGCTCGTTTTCCGCAGGCGGTTTCGCGACGGCCTGTTCTTTGGCATCGCCATCTCCGGATCGGCCGTTCTCAATATCATGGCCAAAAATTATTTCGCGCGCACGCGGCCCGATCTGTGGCTGTCTCTGACACCGGAGACCACCTACAGCTTCCCAAGCGGTCACGCGATGGGCTCTGCCACACTCGGCATGGCTCTGATCCTCTTGTGCTGGCCGACTCGCTGGCGCTGGCCGATTACGCTCGTAAGCCTCGCTTTCGTGTGGCTTGTGGGAGTTTCACGCGTGTATTTGGGTGTGCACTATCCGTCCGACATTCTCGCAGGATGGAGCGCGGCGATCGCATGGGTGTTTGGAATGTACGTATTAGTGAGCCGAAAGGCGCCCCCGCCACCATCGAGCGCAGCGCTGAGTAAGGACACAGTCGCAGCGCTCTCGGGCACCGCTAGATCTAGGGCTGGGGGTGGCTTGCGAAATGACTCCACGATCGAGTTCACAGAGCAACTCGATTTCCTCGGGAGGCGCCGTTAGCTCCTGATGCTTGTCCCCATCGGGTGCGGAGGCACGGCGCCTACGCGTGGTGAATCTTTGAAGACACCGCCAACCTCAGTCAATTCCTCGAGACGTTCTTGATCGAGTCGCAGGTCGAACATCTGCGCCGGCACAACCAGATGACGAATGCGAACCGTATCTTGCGGGACGACATCCGTCGATTGAGCGAGGGCACACCTAAGATCACGCATCTGGTTGCCGTTGACTTAGGATTAGCTCTCGCTTGCGTTTGGCGCGACTTCGAAATGGATACGAGACAACACTTGGATGCTCCGTAGTGATTTGACAAGCGATCAGTTGTGCAGCTGTATATGTTCTCGCCGTTAAGTAATACGATGGCCAGATCGGCGGCGGCCGCTTTCTTGCCGCGAAGCGCGGCATCGGCACAGTCCGCGCCGCCACTGAGGAGTACGTTCAATGAAAATGCCTCGCTCAGTGCGGCGATTCCAAACCTCAGCTCTGCTCGGAGCATTACTTTTTGGCGCCTTAGGGTCGGCACTTTCTGCAGACCTTACGGTTAAGCTAACCGGTGACCAGGAAGTGCCCGCGGTTACTACGTCCGCGACGGCTACTGGAACTATCGTCATAAAAGCAGACAAGTCCGTCTCAGGATCCATTACGACGGTCGGCATTGAAGGAACCATGGCCCACATTCACCTGGCGCCCCCAGGAACAAATGGTCCACCGATCATTACTCTAGTTAAGAAGTCCGAGAACGTCTGGTCGGTTCCCAGCGGCGCCATGCTGACGGATGATCAGTTCAAGAGCTTCAAGGACGGCAATCTCTACCTGAATGTTCACAGCGCCGCGCACCCAGGCGGCGAAATACGCACGCAGCTGAAACCGTGAAAAGCGCTCCAGGGAGCCATCGTTCGACTAGGCAATAGCGCAAGCTCGAGGGTAGCGGAGCACGTCCGTGCGCCCGCGCGTCAGGTTCAAACAAGAGGGGTTATGCTCATGACCGAAAATGTTTACAAGGTAATCGAGCTCGTAGGAACGAGTTCCGACTCCTGGGAGAAGGCGACTGCTGCCGCAATCACCCGCGCAGGCAAAACCCTGAGAGACCTCAGAGTTGCAGAAGTCATAAAGCTCGATGTGCAACTCAAGAATGGCAAGATCGAAGCATATCGATCACGCATCAGCGTCTCGTTCAAGTATGAGAGCGGAAGCTAGGCCCCGCTTCGCCAGGCCAGCCGCTCATAGTTCCACACGTATCGCCCTGCACCCGTCTAGGCCGCCGACCGCGCAGTGAGCGAGTGGACCGCCCAGTAATTCTGCGCGTACGCGTGGGCACGATTTACGAGCCTTTGACCGATCCGTCCCACGGCCGGCTGCTTGGCGGGATCCCAACTCATGAGGTCGACCAAAGCTGATATCGCCTCCGTCACGGTTCGAACGGCTCCTGAGCCGCCGCACCAGGCCGCGCGCGAGTGATGTCACGCACCCACGTTAGGCCCTTTATCGCCTGGGACCATCCCAAAGTCGTGATGGCGAGGACGGCCACGTGCTCGAGTTCCTCCGGACTGATTCCCTCGGAGCTGCCTCTGCGCGCATGCGAATGCGTCGCCCCTTCCGAGCTGGCGGCAATGCCCAGTGCGAGGTGAATCAGGCGTCGCGTGCGTGCATCGAGCGGGCCTGCGCGGCTCGCCTCCTCACCCAGCTGCTGAAAGGCCTTCCACAGCTCTGGATGCTCGCGTGCCATGTGCATGGCTGCGCCTGGCAGTGCTACGCTGGCCACGTCGGAAGATGCGGTCGGTTGATGCTTGCGGGACATATGCTGCTCCACTTTGCGGCAGACGCTGAACAATGTGATGCCCTCCGTTGCAACTAGTCAACTGCAGCGAAGGTCATGGCGAAGACTGAGGCGCGAACCGGCGCTCTATTTTTTCAATGCGCAGCTCGACTCTGCGCTAGCGCCACCGGAGCGCCTGTGCGGTCTCGCGCCGAACTGATCACGCGCTCGTTTCTAGCAGCTTCCTTGACCGCGCTCACAAAATGAGCACATCGCAGCCTCGTCCCAATGCTTGAAGCGCATATTGCGGATGAACCCCAGCCGCCGGTCAATACGCTGACAGATCAGAGTTCGGCGGCACCAAGTCAACAGGCTCGCCGCGAGTCAGCAATCGACAAGTTCTGGAAGCCTTCGGACATTGAGCAGACTTAGTATCCCATAGCGATGTCGCGCCAGCGCATGCAATTTCGGGCACCAACTCGTCATTCTTCAATCTCGTATAACTCTTTCTTCGCGATCGGGTCCACCGACACCCTTGGATTCGATCCTCGCCGGTGCGGTTGGGATGTCCGGATCGGTGGCCACCCACCTCATGAAGATTTGGTAGCCCAAGGCCAGCAACGTCGCGCCAACGAACATTCCCAGGATGCCAGCGCTCGCAAGCCCGCCCAATGCGCCCAGCAAGATCACGGGCATGGGCACGTCGACACCGCGACCCAGCAACAGCGGTTTAAGCACGTTGTCGAGCATGCCGCCGAGGCCCAGCAGCACAGTGTAGGTTACGGCGGCCGCGGTACCGTAGTGCCCGCCAAGCCAGAGGTATGCGATAGCTGGCAACGTGATTAGGAGCGCTGGGATCTGCGCTATCCCCAGCACTAGCACCAGCACTGCGAGCACCGCGGCAAACGGAACCCCGGCAATCAACAATATTAGGCCAATGACGATGGACTGGATGACGGCCACGCCGAGGATGCCCAGTGCCACCGCACGAATGGTCGCCGCGCAAAGCGCCGCAAATGTCTCGCCCCGCCTGCTGCCGACGAAGCGATCGAAGATGGAGCCGGCGCTTCTGGCACCCTCCTGGCCGAAGGCCATGATAATGCCGGCAACGATGATGGAAGCCAGGAACAACAGCACTGCGACGCCGATGCTGGAAACCATCGCGACCGCCTTCTTCGACAGGTCGCCAATCTGCGGCTGCAGGCTTTGAACGAATGCGGGCAGATCTTCGTGGGCCAGGGACCAAAAATCATGGACCTTCTTGCCGACGAGTGGCCAGTTGGCAATGCTCGGAGGAGGTGCAGGAATCTGCAGCGTGTTGTCGTGTAGGCCGCCGACCAAGTTATGAACTGAATCGCCCAGCCTGAGCGTCAAGACGGTAATAGGCGCCACGATCAGCACGATGGCGCCCAAGACCAGCAGCGTTGCGGCGCGCCCCTGCTTTGCTCCCATTTTGCGCGCCAGCTTCTGATGGAGCGGATAAAGGGCCACGGCCAGGATCAGCGCCCACGCCATCAAGGAGATAAAGGGCGCGAATATGTTGTAGCACAATACCGCCAATGCGAAGATCGCTCCGGCTCGAATGAAGACATCCAGCAGTCTTCCTGAGAGGCGCTTTTCGAGCTCGGGATCAGCCTGGTAGGGCGCATTCATGGGTCGGCCTCCTTCTCAGTAGGTATTTCAAAACGACGCGCCTTTGCGAACAGCCGAACGATTCAGCTTGCGCGAATTCACCTAACGAGCCCTTGCGAAAGTGGAGCACTGCCGTCGAACGCCGTCCGGACGCCGCCGGCCGCCATCGCGCCGCGACTTGCTCGGCCTGAAGTTGATTCCCTCAACACCGCCCTGATTTGTCGTGGTATGCCTGCAGCAACTTGCTTACTGGGACCCCGACGCATTCCTACACCAAAGCACCATTAGTTTCCGCAGGCGATGGGTGCCGCACCGAGTTGCCTATCGGAGCAGACATAAGGGTATCCAAGTGCGCCCCAGCGCAGCTGGCGTCCTGCCACGGGTCATACGGCGTAGCCACGTCGACGACTTCGTGACTGTCAGGGGCGTGATCCGTCTCACTTGTCCTACTTCGTCCCCGCCGCCTTGCACTGACCGAAAATGACATAGGCGCCTTGCCGATCGGCGATGGCGATCGTCATGTCACCTGTCTTCTTGTTGATGGTTGCGCTCCAGCCGAAGTTCAGAACAGCGCCTTGCAGAATCAGGGAATATTCAGTTGTCGTTGTATATGAAATCGGAAGCAGTTCAGTGCGATAAGGCGAGTGAACCTGCTTGTTGGCGACGTCGATCCGGACGACGGGCGCCTTATTCGATTCGGCCTTCAGCGGCCCACAGGTGGACTCGGTGGGAAGGCAATCGCGGCCACTCTTCGCGAGGCACTCTAAGGGCTGCGAGCCGTCGAATCCCTCCGCAAAGGCTAGGGCGCTCATCAAAGACATCGCAAGAAAGATCGAACAAGATCGGCCGACGCTCATAAGAATTCTCCTTGTGGCTGAGTCGCAATCAAGAACTTAGGACATTTTCAAGTGGCTGCATGGATGACCGCGCCCGGCCTGGGAAACTTGCCGGTGACCGCCAAGTTCAACACATGACAACTCAGGATTTCAGCGCCGATTGGTCTCGCCCCAGCTTTCAGCGCAACCACCCGCACGGTCGCTGCGTATCAACCTATCGATCCGTGCTCGGTGCGCCGGCTCATCACCGTTCGAACGCCTGTCGCAAGCTTAACTCATGAGTGCCGAGCGGAATCATGAATGTGCGATAGCGGCGAAGTGGTCTCTGAAGACGTCGAGAGACGGGCGCGCCTGCTTCGGGTCCTCGGGTCCTGGGCGATGCGCACAAAGACGGCACGAAAGACCATGACGTTGTTGCGGAGCACCATTTAGAGCGCCTGGATCGAAAGGGTCTGTCTGGTCGCGGCGATGAAGTCCGTCGCCCCCCTGAAACCGCGACGTCCGCCTAGCCTGCGCTTGCACCAAATTAGACCTTTTACACGGAGTAAAATCGCCCAAAAGACGAGATCTAGCTTCATGTTCAATCTCATTGCCGCAAGCGCCTATTTTTTGCTAATCCATTTTGGCGTTTCCGGCACGCGACTGCGTGACACGCTGGTGGCGCGCCTCGGCGAAGGCCCTTATCGCGGGGCGTTCTCGTTCGCCTCCCTGATCGGGCTGGTCTGGATGATTTACGCCTACAGACACGCCTCCACGGTGCACCTGTGGGATCACCCATGGGGCTTACGACCCATCGCGTTCGTGCTGGTGTTCGTCGCATTCCTCTTCGGTGTAATTGGCCTTGCCACGCCCAGCCCGACTCAAGTCGGCATGGGATCGAAGCTCGCGGAAGGAACTGACATTGCCCGCGGCATAGTCCGCATTACGCGCCATCCCTTCTTGTGGGGCATGGCGCTCTGGGCGCTGGCACACCTGATCGTGAACGGCGACCTGGCATCCCTCATTCTCTTCGGTTCGTTACTGCTGTTAGCGCTCGGCGGCACGGTTGCCATTGATGCCAAGCGGCGCCACCGGTTCGGGAGCGGTTGGACACAGTTCGCGCGAACCACGTCCAGTGTCCCATTCGCCGCGATGCTGAGCGGCAGAAACCGCATTGGTTCGGCGTTGCGGGAGATAGGCACCGTGCGGCCGCTTGTAGCGGTCCTCGCCTACGCCTTGATTTTTTACTTTCACGGGCGACTCTTCGGCGCGTCGCTTGTGTGAGGATGTGACTGCAACGGCGCGCAAAGTGTGCGAGCACCGACTCCGACGAGGACGTATCAACGTATGAGACGCGGTACTAGCGGATATCGCCCCAGTGCCTGCAAGGCGTGGGTAGCTTTATAGATAACTCCACAGGTCCCACTACCTAAGACTTTGACTGCGGGCGAATTCACCATCGAGGTTAGAAGCCTCTCCCCGGGCCTCATGGAGCGAGGGCAAGCCGACCGATGTGCACAGCAACAAGATCGTGTGATCCCGAACGTTCTCAATCGTGCTCCCCCGGCGTAATCAACTGCCTTCGAAAGTACGGGGCCGAGCCCCGCCAAAGACGAGATCGGGGTCCGCTGCATTCTGTTGCCCGTAAGTGCGGAACTTCTCGACCACGCGGCACATCTCTGCGTCATCGAGAATACTGACTTCTCCCAGGGACAGGGCTGCACAGTATTGTAGCGCGAGGTTTTCGACCTCGTCGGCAAGCGAGATGGCGGAGCGAAGGTCTGCGCCAGTGGCAATGACGCCGTGATTGGCAAGCAGACACGCCTTGCGATCTTTCAAAGCGGCCAGCGCCGCTTCTGAAAGCTCCTGTGTACCGAACGTGTAATATGGAGCGCAGCGGATGTCGCGCCCGCCGGCAACCGCCACCATGTAATGGAACGCCGGAATGCCCCTGCCTGTGCAGGCGAGCGCGGTCGCGTGTGCGGAGTGCGTGTGAACGATCGCGCCCACTTCGTGCTTCGAGTTGAAAATGTCGCGGTGGAACCGCCATTCGCTCGAGGGGCGGCGGCGGCCGAACCAACGTCCATCGAGGTCCATAAGCGGAACATCATCGGCTTGCAGGACCTCGTAATCCATTCCGCTCGGGCTCACGAAGAACCGCCGCGCATCGCAGCGCACGCTGACATTACCCGATGTGCCATGCGTCAGACCTCGATGTGTCAGCTCACGACAGGCCTCAATCACCATCGTGCGCGGGTCTGCACCGCTGGAGCCGGCATTGAGGTCCGTCATTCGGCAGCCCGGAGGTCAGGATACATTCGTTGCAACCCTGCACGACTCGCGGAGCAAACACCGCGCTCCGTGATCAGTCCGGTCACCAGCCGTGAGGGTGTTACATCGAAGGCAAGGTTCAGCGCGGCGCTTCCTTCCGGCACCACCCTGACGGTTTCAATCCGGCCCGAAGCGCTCCGGCCGGTGATGTGCGTGACCTCATCCGGCGATCGCTCCTCGATTGGAATTGCAGACCCCGCCTGGAGGGACCAGTCGATGGTGCTCACCGGCAGTGCCACATAAAACGGCACTCCGTTATCCCGGGCCGCAAGCGCCTTTAGGTAAGTGCCCACCTTGTTGCATACGTCTCCCCCCGCTGTGGTGCGGTCGCTACCAACTATCACCATATCCACTTGGGTCCGTTGCATTAAATGACCGCCTAGATTGTCCGCAATGACCGTATGAGGTACGCCGTGCGCCCCAAGCTCGAAGGCCGTTAGCGCGGCGCCCTGGTTGCGCGGACGGGTCTCGTCGACCCAGACGTGCACGGGTATCCCCGCGTCGTGCGCCATGTAGAGCGGCGCAAGCGCAGTGCCCCAATCAACGCAGGCAAGCCAACCGGCGTTACAGTGCGTGAGAATGTTGAGCCTTCGGCCCGCGGTTTTGGCAAGTGCGCGGATGATTTCTAGGCCGTGAACGCCAATCAAACGGCATTGCTCGACGTCGGCATCGCAGATTGCGGCTGCTTCCTGAAACGCCACCGCAACTCGCTCCTTCGGCTGAACTCCCGCGAGCACCTTGCGCATTCTCGTCAACGCCCAGACCAGATTGATCGCCGTTGGGCGCGTCGCTTGTAGGTTTCGCGCCGCTTCGGCGAGGTGCGAGTCCGAGGGGTCCGCGCGCGCGGCAAGCGCCATGCCGTATGCCGCGGTTGCTCCGATCAGCGGCGCACCGCGCACTACCATAGTTTTGATCGCGCGCGCCGCATCGGCGAGAGTTTCGAGGTCAGTGGTGGCGAACTCGAAGGGGAGGCGAGATTGATCGATTACCTGGACGGCTCCGGATTCCGTCACCCAGATCGTGCGGAAGTGCGTGCCAGATATTTTCATGGTTCAACCCCGATCCGTCTCGTCACCAGCGCGGGGCCGCTTCGTCCAACGCCGGAGTTCACGTGGGTCATCGCAAAGCTTGGCGCGCTCGAGACTACGGCGGGTCGCATTGTGCCACCTAGGTCGATCAGCTCGTCTGCCAGCCACCGATGATCGCACTTACCATGTAGAGCGACCCTCCGCTATCTCAATCGTAACCGCGGGGGCTGGCAAGCTCCATTTTCGTGCGCCACCGCATCCGGTGCTGCACGTTTCCGCAGCTTAGGTTGACCGTCTCACAATGCGGACACACGATGTGCACACTATCGGCCATCGAAAACTCTAGCATCTAGGATGCAGCATCTGTCGTCCGCCATCCGGCGCATGACGACTAGTGGATTGCGCCGCTTGGAGAGTACCCGGTGACGTCGAGCTTCACGATCCCGCCGGTCAGCGCACGCGAGCCTGCGAACGCCGGCAGGCTGCGGCTGTTCGTCTTCGCATTGTTCTTCATCTTCGGCGGCATCACGAGCCTGAACGACATCATTATCCCCAAGCTCAAGGCGTTGTTCACCCTCAGCTACGGGGAGGCCATGCTGGTGCAGTCGGCATTCTTCATGGCGTATTTCTTGATTTCGGTGCCCGCGGCCGCGATCGTGCGGCGCCTCGGCTACATGCAGACAGCGGTAATCGGGCTGCTGACTATGAGCATGGGCTGTCTGTTATTCGTGCCCGCGTCCTCCTCCGGGCAGTTCATCACGTTTCTGGCGGCGCTCTTTGTACTCGCTGCCGGTATCACCATAGTTCAAGTTGTCGCCAACCCCCTGATCTCGCTGCTCGGGCCGCCGGCGACCACGCACAGTCGCCTGACCTTTGCGCAGGCATTCAATTCGCTCGGCACGACAATCTTCCCCTACGTCGGCTCCATCCTGATCCTCGGCGCCGCCGCGCGTATGCAGCCTACGCAGCTCTCACCCGCCGCGCTCGTGGCCTTTCGGGCCAGTGAGACCCACGCGATTGTGCGCACCTACCTGGGACTCGCCACGGTGCTGCTGCTGGTCGCGGCGCTCGTTTGGCGTCGCCGGGGACAGTTGGCAGACCGGGTCGTCTACGACGCGGCGGGACATCGGGCACTGGACTTGCTGCGCCAGCCGCGCTTCAGCTACGGAGTACTGTGCATCTTTCTGTACGTGGGGGCGGAAGTCGCCATAGGATCGCTGATCGTGAACTACCTCATGCAGAGCACGGTCATGGGGCTTGGGCAGGAGGCGGCGGGCAAGCACGTGACCTTCTACTGGGGCGGGGCCATGGTCGGGCGCTTCATCGGCGCGTATGTGCTGCGCCAGTTCTCTCCGGGTAAGGTACTCGCCGCGGTGGCCGCGGCGGTGATCGCGCTGCTGGTTACATCGGCCAACAGCAGCGGGATCGTTTCCGGCTGGTCGCTGCTGGCCATTGGGCTGTTCAATTCCATCATGTTTCCCACGATCTTCTCCCTGGCCTGTGAGGGGCTGGGGCCGCGCGCCGCGCAGGGCTCGGGGATCATCTGCGTGGCGATTGTCGGAGGGGCCGTGGTGCCGTGGATAACCGGCCACGCTGCCGATTGGCTGATGAGTCTCAAGTTGGCGCTGGCCGTGCCAGCGCTCTGCTATGTCGGAATTCTCGGGTTTGGCATCTTCGCCCGTAAGCCACGGGCTGCTGCCGACGGCATTCATGGTTAGTAGGCCGAGACGCGCGCCCACGCGACGCCGGCAGCGCAGCGCCATGCGCGCGAGTGCGGTGGGCGCGCTCTGCGGGCTGCTGTTCCTGTCCTTGCTCGCCCAGCCGCGCGACGTCGTCGGACCCTCGAATCCCGCCTCGCCGCAGATGCTCTTCAAGAGCCTGTTTGTCGCTGTGCAAATGGCAGCGATCTTTCCGGATGGGAAGACGTTTGCTGATGCCGTACCCAGAAGTGCACCTCCGCAGATCCTGACCCGATTCAGCGCCGCGCGGCCCGATTCGGACGCGAAACTCAGGGCCTTCGTTGAGGCGAATTTCTGGTTGCCCTCCCCTGCCAGCTCAGCGGCGTCGCCGCCGCAACAGGAGTCTCTCCTGGCCCACATCGATGGGCTGTGGCCGCAGCTCACCCGCAACACACCCGAAGCGCCCCCGTACGCCTCGCTCCTGCCCCTTCCTGAGCCCTATGTCGTTCCGGGCGGCCGCTTCCGAGAAGTCTATTACTGGGATTCCTACTTCACGATGCTCGGTCTTGCGGAGAGCGGCCGGCACGACCTGGTACTCGACATGATCGGTGATTTCGCCTACCTGATCGACACCTACGGGCACGTGCCAAACGGCACGCGCACGTATTACCTCAGCCGTTCACAACCGCCATTTTTCTTTGCCATGGTGGGCTTGCTTGTGGGTGAGGATTCCGCAGACGGCCTTGGCGCAGTATCTGCCGCAACTCAGGCGCGAATACGCCTTCTGGATGCAGGGCGCAGACGAGGTGCGCCCCGGCGCTGCGCAGCGGCGCGTGGTCGCGATGCCGGATGGCGCGATCCTCAATCGCTACTGGGATGATCGCGATACGCCTCGTGACGAATCGTACCGCGAGGACACGGAACTCGCGCGCGCAAGCAAGCGACCCGCGACGCAGGTATTCCGGGACATTCGAGCGGCGACCGAGAGTGGCTGGGATTTCAGCAGTCGCTGGCGCGCGGACGCACACGCGTCCACCACGATCGCCACTACCACGATCGTGCCCATCGACCTCAATAGTCTGCTATTTGGCCTTGAGACTGCGATACAGGCCGGCTGCCAGCGCCAGGGCGACCAGGCCTGTGATCAAGAGTTCGCGCGGCGTGCGGCAGCACGGCGCGCGGCCATCGACCGTTATCTGTGGGACGCGTCCGCGGGTGCCTATCTGGATTACCGCTGGCCGCAGCAAAGGCGCATTCCGCGGCTGTCGGCCGCCACGCTGTATCCGCTGTTCATGGCGCTGGCATCGCAGACGCAGGCGGCGGCGGTCGCCGCCACGACCCGTCAAAATCTGCTCGAACGCGGCGGGCTCGTGACCACCCCAGTTGTTTCCGGCGAACAGTGGGACGCGCCTAATGGCTGGGCGCCGCTGCAGTGGATCGCAATCTCCGGTCTGCGTCGTTACCAGGAGCACGCGCTGGCGGCCGCCATTGCGTGCCGCTGGATGGTGAACGTGGAGGACGTCTATCGGCGCAGCGGTAAACTGATGGAGAAGTACGACGTGATTTCGACGGGGCGCGCCGGAGGTGGCGGCGAATACCCTCTGCAGGACGGTTTTGGCTGGACCAATGGCGTGATGCGCAAGCTTCTGGTGCTGTATCCGGAATTCGCTGCCGGCGCCCCGCCAGGTGGCTGCCCGGCAACGCTACGACAGCGACCAGGCGAATAGATCCAGCAAGTTCGAAAGAAATACGAAATACCATCGCCGGGACTGTTGGAGGCTCTGACCTCGTACCGTACCGCACAGCACAGTAAGTGGCCCAGCGAACCGAAATTTAGCCACTCAGCGGGAGATGCTTAATGGATTACGATGATGAGGTGCTGTTGGGCAACTATCGTCCCTGCCCGGACGCCTCTACCGCCACCACCGCACACCACTGCGGGACATCGAATCTGTACGGCGACTCGGCAAGCGTCACCCACACTCGCCAGGTTTGAATCGCGTAGAAGAACACAGCACCGCGCGATGCGCGCAAACCGGAACTTGGTCTTGACTACGAGTCGGCTTGGCCGCCGTCATCGGCTTCGCCATCGAGCCATAGCATCGTAGAATGGATGCGATTCAACACGCATGGCCCAATCATGCGCGTGTCTTCACGACTCGAAGAAAAAGGGAGCTGCAGCGATGAAGAGCAAAAGCATGCCGATTAGTGTCGGAATCACAGTAGCGCTCGCCGTCCTGGCTACCGGGGCTGCGATTTCCGCCCAGGACCGGTACACCGTCAAAGTGCCGAACGGGCTTTCGTTCTCAGAATTCAAGGGATACGAAAACTGGCAGGTCATTTCTCTTAGTCATAACGGAGACAAGCTTGCAGTGATCCTGGGGAACCCCGCGATGATCGACGCGTATAAAGCGGGTATTCCGGGTAACGGCAAACCCTTCCCCGACGGCGCCAAGATGGCGAAGATCCATTGGACCGCAAAAAAGAACGAGACGGCGCCTGGACAACCACTCGTGGCCGGTGCCCTCCATGACGTGGATTTCATGGTGAAGGACAGCAAGCGATTTTCGGACAGTGGCGGATGGGGATATGGGGCGTTTGAATATGACGCGGCGTCGGATGCGTTCAGGCCCGGCACGACAGCGGACCAGCCACCGCAGGGAAACGACGCCAAATGTGGGTTCGCGTGCCACACGGTGGTGCAGAAACAGGACTACGTTTTCACGGCCTACCCCAAGAGGTGACGTAGTATCCTTGCCGGCAATCGCTCCGCACCCGATCGGTGCGTACGCTGCGTTCAGTTCTCAACCTGGCGGGTCGTCAGCTCGCTCTGCGCTCTTTGCGGAACAAAGCCCATGGCCAGACTTCCAGTTGCAACCCGGCTGGTGATGAAACTGGATGTATGGGCGGTGCGTTACACCGGGGGCTCGTTCTTCATGTGGCTTTTTGCAAGACGCGCGGGCCTGGCGAAGGATCCGCGGTTCGAGAGTCGCAAGGCAGAAGCCCTCGTGCTCGTGACCAAAGGCCGCCGGAGCGGCCGGCCCCGCTCGGTCGTACTCCCCTACTTTGTGTTCGACGATAAGACCTTTGTCGTGGGCTCGAAGGGCGGAGCACATGATGACCCCGACTGGGTGCTTAATCTGCGTGCGAGGCCCGCGGCAACCGTCTACATCAGGCGTCAAGCAAGACGCTGCCAACACGCGGCTAGCAACGAGAGAAGAGCGCGCCTCACTATGGCCGCAGCTAATCACCTTTGCTCCAACGTATGAGGAGTATCAGCGCGGGACCCGTCGCGAGATTCCGCTGGTGATCCTGGAGTGAAACACTCAGGTCCCGGAGCGATTCCCGCAATCGACGTAAGTGCCCTGTTCGCTGCCGATCTGGTTGCGCGTGCCGCGACGGACCAGGCAATCATGGCGGCTGCGGGCAGCTGCGGCTTCATGCTGATTCATGCCCTTCCAGAGGAAGTGCCCATCGGCGCAAGGGCGCGCGCGCAATTACTGCGTCTCTTTGATCTTGCCCCGGAGGAAGTCCGTCCGCTCTGGCGGCAAAAATTCGACCCTGACCACCGCAATGTCTATCGCGGGTGGTTTCCCCTGCAGAAGGGATTTCCGACAGCCAAGGAAGGCATCGACATGGGAGCCGACGTCGCCTATGGCCCGGGCGTGGTCGATGCGTCCGACCCGCTGCGCGAAGCGACGCCGCTCCCGTTAGAGAACGCGCTGCCCGGCTGGCGCACCGCGGCCGCTGGCTACTACCGCGGCATGGACATGGCAGCCAGCGCACTCATGCGCTCGATCGCTCGCGGACTCGGACTGTCGGAGTGGTTCTTCGACGATTACTTCGGGCGCGGGCTGTCGACGCTGCGTCTGATCCGTTATCCGGTGCGCGACGATATCGATCGAGGGGATCCGCAGCTCTGGGTAACGCACGCAGGCCAGCGCCGCCACCTGGTCGGCGCCCCTCACGTCGATTCCGGGTTCCTGACGCTGCTCGCGCAGGACGGGGTCGAGGGCTTGCAGGCCCGCCACAGCAGCGGCGAGTGGATCGATGTGCCGCCTCTCGAAGGTCACCTCGCGGTGAATTTTGGCAAGGTACTGGAACAATGGTGCGGCGGGCGGATCAAGGCCACCGAGCATCGCGTCATCGGAATTACGCGCGAGCGCCGCTCGATAGCGTTCTTCCACGAGGCACGCGCGGAGGCGGAGATTGCACCGCTGCCCCTGCGCGGCGCGGTCCAGTTCGAGCCGTTCCTGTATGGGGATTACCTGTGGGCGACCACCACGCAGTTTGTCGAATTCGCGGGAATGCAGAGGCTGCGCAAGCCGCTGCGTGATTCTTCCCGGCGGGACCCCGCCCCAGAGTGATCTGTGACGTCCGATGGACGCGGCGCTCTTACGGGCTACCGCGGCCCGGCGAGCCGAGCACTTACTTCACAGTGCGACCAAGCACCTCCGTTGCATGCCCAGAATCGAGGTATTCGCGCACCGTCCGGATCTTGTCGTTTTCCAGCAGTACCAGTAAATGGTACAGGTTGTTGTACAGCTTCCCAGCTCGCGTCATTCCGTAAGATTCCGCTTCTAGCGCCACACGGTCGTCCTCGGCTGTGGTTCCTGTGATTGTGAAGCGCAGTCCGGTCGGAAACTCGTGGGCCGAGTCTGCCACCAACCTTCGATAACTCGCCTTGGTATAGTCCGAGGGATACGGATAGTCCGAGGCGCGAGCGATTAACTTCCAGTCGGCGTCCTCCGCCACGCGGTCCCAGCAGGCCTCATTGCCGCTGGCCAGCTCTTTGAAGAAATCGAGCACGAATTGGCGCGCGTCCGCGGCTCTCACATCGTTCTCCAGTACGAGGCGATCATCTTGCCCCCATCCCGTGCGGAAGCTCGAACGTAGATGTTAGGCCACGTGGCAAACCCGTACCAAGCATCGCCCGCCGGCAGGAAACAGAGCCCCGCCGGTACACAAGCGGCACACTGCACCTCGGGGGCAGGGATCACGGCGACACTCAGGGGGACACTCAAAAAAAGTCCCGCCGTGCCCACCACCAGATTGCGGTAGACTTTTGGGATTGGATTGGAGTCCACTCCCGGACACCAATAAAAACAATGCGTTAGCGTTTAGCGCTTGACCCGCATCGCTGCAGAGCTGGCGCTGGGGTGCGCGATCGCGCTCCGTATTCATACGCGGTGGGTCTGTGCCCACTCTTTCTATACGACGTTGCACGGGATTGCCCGTGACGCGCACCCGCATTCGCCCGACAGGACCCATGAAGACACCCGCTGCCCTGCAACCACTGATTGATGATGGCGTGATCGATGAAGTCATCCGCTCGCTCAAGAGCGGGAAGGAAGCCACGGTCTATCTCGTACGCAGCGGCGGGCAGGTTCGCTGCGCCAAGGTCTATCGCGATATGGCGCAGCGCAGCTTTCAGAAGCGCGCAAAGTACCAGGAAGGCCGCAAGGTGCGCGGTAGCCGGCAGGCGCGTGCCATGAGCAAGAGTACGCGCTTCGGGCGGCGCGAGCAGGAGGCGGCGTGGAAGAACGCCGAGGTCGACGCGCTATACAAACTGGTCGCCGCCGGCGTGCGCGTGCCGAAGCCCTACGGCTATTTCAACGACACCCTGATTATGGAGCTGGTGACCGATGTCGCCGGAGACCCCGCCCCGCGCCTCGGCGAAATCGATCTTTCACCCGAGACTGCGCGCGAGTATCACGGCTTCCTCGTCCAGCAGGTCGTGCGCATGTTGAGCATCGGTCTCATTCACGGCGATCTCTCTGAGTTCAACGTGCTCGTCGGATCGCATGGTCCGGTAATAATCGATTTGCCGCAGGCCGTGAATGCGGCCGGTAACAACAGTGCGCTCGCGATGCTCGAGCGGGATGTGAACAACATTCGCGGAACGCTCGGACGTTTTGCCCCGGAGTTGCTCGGAACGGAGTTCGCACGGGAAATGTGGGCGCAGTTCGAGCAGGGTGAATTGACGGCAGATTCCAAGCTCACCGGCCTATTCGCGCGCGATGAGTCGACGGTCAATCCCGATGGCGTGCTGCTGGCCGTCGAAGATGCACGCGAGGATGCACTGCAGCGAGAGCTCGGTCGCGAAAGCTAGAGCGGCTTACCGCTCGCATTCACGCCCGGCCAAGTCCGGCATGAGCGTGCACCCATCGAACGATATCCGCCTTGCCCATCGCGCCAGACTGGCGGGAAATCTCGCGACCTGACTTGAACAGCGCCAGAGTGGGAATGCTGCGAATGCTGAACTGGTCCGCAAGGCCGGGCTCGGCTTCGGTATTCACCTTCATCAATCGCGCCCTGGGCTCCAGCTCGGCGGCGGCTTCCGAGAACTGCGGGGCCATTACCCGGCACGGGCCGCACCAAGGCGCCCAGAAATCCACCACCACAGGCACGTCATTGCGTTCGATGTGCTTCCGGAAATTGGCGTGGTTGAGATCGACCACCTGCCCCGTAAAGAGGGCTTGATGACAATGCCCGCACTTGGGTGCCGCATCGAGGCGCACGGCCGCAACGCGGTTGACCGTCTCGCAGTGCGGACACACGATATGCAAACCGTCGCTCATGAGGCAAAAATCTGGGGACCGACGGGCTGATTTTCAACTGCGCCGCAGGCCCGCGAGGTCACCGGCACGGCCTGCTCGTCGAACGCCAAATGCCAAGCTCAACTTTGCGCTCCCCGCTTTTCTCGCTGGCGCTCGATTTGAATCCTCCCGCGGATTCCTGCTACTCCCCGGCTTCAGGATGAGTCCGGAGGTAGGCGGCGAAGAATGGGCATTGCGGGATGACCTTCAGCTTCTGCTCCCGGGCGAGCGACAGCCCGGCTTTGATCAATCGCGTGCCCACCCCCCTCCCTCGAAGCGCCTCAGGTACGCGCGTGTGCGTAAATGTGATCGTGTGCGGATCACTCTGATACTCGGCGAATGCAACCTGATCGCCGATCTGAATTTCCAGACGATTCTCCCGTGCATTGTCGCGAACCGTGCAGCCCGGGTCTGGCATGGTGATCAGAATCCGCCGCCTGTGGTGTGCGCACTATAGGCGACCTATCTGCGGCATACGCAAACAATGCTAAGGCAGCAGGTCGCGCAGCGTCACAACGATGATCTGTGGCTGTCCCTTACGAACGATCGACAGCGTCATCTTCGTGCCAAGCGGAGGGGCGTACCGCATGCCCAAAGTCCCACCCGGATAGCAAAGGGCGGCTCTGCGTGGCGGGGCCCTCCCGAAGGGCTTGTCTTAGGGCTGCGCTCCTAACACGCCAACGGTGAGGCGCCAATCAGGAACGATCGGTACAATCATCGCGGGAACTCATCTCGCGAATGCAACGGAGCGGCGAATGCAGCGACTGGGGATCGCTTCGGTACCGATTCTCCTCATGGTGGCTGCCTGCGTGCACAAGGACATCAGAGCACCGGAGGCGTCGGCTCCACCAGCAGAGACGCCCACCGCGGCACACGCGCCGGACGGAATCAATTCCGCACCGGCGGAGCCCTCAAAAGCCGCACCCTCTGCTGCTTCACCCGATGCTAATGCCGCTTCTTCTCCGGCCGCCGGATCACCGGCACCCTCCGCCGCCTCGGGGAGCGCACCCGGAGCGAAACAAGCCCCCTCGCCGAGCAGCCGACCCAGTGCCCCGGTCGCCAAGACGCCCGCGTCCGGCACTTCCACGGCGCCGCCCGCTGCGGTAGTCCCAAACGCGGCGACTCCGCCATCCGCACCGTCGCAGACAACTGCAGCGGCCGCTCCCGCGATGGATCTAAAGACACTCGAGCAGCGACTGCGCGATACTCGCGCCATCGGTGTATTTACCAAGCTGTCGCTGAAGAACCAGGTGGACGACTTGTTGGCCCAATTCAAGACGTTCTATGGCGGGCACTCTCAGATCACACTCGTGCAGCTGCGTCAAAAATACGAGGTTCTGCTCCTGAAGGTCGTGAGTGTGCTCCAAGACGACGACCCCCAACTGGCCAGTGCCATATCCTCTTCCCGCGAGGCGATTTGGAACGTTCTGGCAAACTCGAAATCGTTTGCCAATATCTGACCCACCCAGGAGTTGTCATGCTGGCGCGCTTGATTCTCGGCTTCCCTGCTCTTACCTTCCTTGGATTGACCGTGTGTGCCGCACAAAGTCCGTCAGCCGGCCAGGACCTGAAGGCCACGATCGCGCTACAGGGATTCCCCTGCAACCAGGTGGTTGACTCGAAGCGAAACGGCGACAGCGATTACGCCGTGACCTGCAAAGACGGCAATCGCTATCACGTCTTTGTAGACGCCACGGGTCGCGTTATCGTCAAGAAGCTCTGATCTGTCAACGGAGTCCTATCTTCAACAGGCAGGCTCGTTGGCCCGATCGCTCCGTTTCGCCCCGTGAGCCCTCACGTGGGCTTCAGCCGTTGACAAACGCCAGCCCCGCAGGGCGCGAAGCTCGCGTCTCATTTGCCCTTCGGCGGGACCTGAGCAAGGGCGTCGTCGAGCATCTTCACCAATGCTGCGCGGTCGTAGCTATAAGGCTGGCGCTCATTCAGCTGCACGAGCTGTTCGATCTGCTTCTTGATCGTTACCTCCGCTTCGTCCTGGTTCGGGACCACCATGTATCGACGCTGCACGGTGGGCTCAGATAACGCCTGCTCTACCACCACGGCTACTTCGTCTGGCTCCTTATAGATGGACCGATCTGCTTTCAGCTTATAGCCAGTCGAAACCACCGCCTTTGAGTCCGCCCCGATGCGCGCTAGAGCGCTCTTGCCGATATTTGAATTGTAGTTACCGGGCTCAACGACACTGACCTGCACTCCGGATTCCGCGAGCTGGGCCGCAAGGGAATCTGTGAGCGCCTCTATGGCGTGCTTACTCATGGAGTATGCAGCCAGATTCGGGCTGGCTAGAATCCCGGAGATCGAGCCGATGTTGATGATTCGCCCCTTCTCGGCCATCAGAAGCGGCTCGAATGCCTTGATCATCCTGACCGGACCGTATGCGTTTACCTTCATGACGAGATCGAACTCTTCTGCACTCATGTCGGCAATCGTGCCAACCGTCGCGATTCCGGCGTTGTTTACGAGTGCGTATAGGCCGCGACCGCCCTTGCTGATCGCGTCGACCGCTGCGGCAATGTCCGCGGGCTCGGTTACGTCCAAACGAAGCGGGTGCACATTCTTAATGGCTCCGAGTGCCTTGAGGTCGCCTTCCTTGCGCGCGGTCGCATAGACGAAGTAACCGTCGGCCGCGAGCCGCTCGGTGACCTTGCGGCCGATACCGGTGCTGGCTCCGGTTACCAATACCGCCTTGGCTGCGTTGGCTGGCGGGCCTTCCGCGCGCCCGATCAATGGCGCGACCAGAAATACAAAGAACACACTCAGACTGAAACGCATTACTTTCCCCAGTTTTTTCGAGATCCAAGGACCATTGCTCGAGGCTGGCGTGCTGCCTGCATCGCTTCGACAGATGCCCCGCCTTCTTATAGCTCGCGGCGTGCGCGAGAGTATGCTTTTTAGGAGCAGAATCGGAGTTTTTAGCTCTTTGAGTCCTCGTCCGCTCGACTCAGCGCATCGTGAATCAATGCAATGTGCTCCGGCCCTACCCCGCAGCAGCCCCCCACGATATCCGCACCGTGCGCAATCCATTGCTGCGCCCAGGACAGATACTCAGCGGGTCCGAGGTCTGGCCGTAAGTCACTCAGCTCGGTGTTGGCGCTGGCCGAGGCGGTTTTCGCCCCGAATGCATTGGCGTAGGCGCCAAGGAGTACGGCCTGACCAGTACCCAGCGACGAAGCGGTCTGCAATGCGGACTTTGCGGCGGCCAGGGCCGGTCCGATTACCTCCGGCTGGCAGCAATTGAACAGCACCGCTGTGGCGCCGCGCCGCGCTGTCTGCAGGACTGCAGAACCTACCGCTTCGCCAGAACGCAAGCGCGCCTGGGAATGCGTCCCATCATCGCTAAGCGTGTAGGACACCCACCACGGCCGCTTGGTGTCTGCCAGTAACTCGCCGGCAAGTCCCATTTCGGCTTCTGAGCTCAGGGTTTCAGAGAGCCACACGTCCACGTAGGGCTCGAGGGCATCGATGAGCAGCTGCAATATGGGTCGCGCCACAGTGGCGTCGAAGAGATCTGGTCGGTACGAGCCGCACACCGGCGGCAGTGAGCCCGCCACGCGCACCGGTCGTTGCGCTGCGTCGGCCGCAGCGCGCGCGAGGCGCCCCGCCAGGGCGGCTAAGGCTGCGCCTTCCCGTTGGAAGCGCGGCGCGCCGATATGAAACGGCACCACGGCATAGCTGTTCGTCGTGATGATTTCGGCGCCCGCGTCGATATAGCGCCGATGCACTTTCGTGACGTACTCGGGCGCCTCGATCAAGGCCAGAGCCGACCACTCCGGCTGGCGAAATGGTGCACCAAGCCGCATGAGCTCTCGTCCCGTGCCCCCATCGAGCAGCGTGGTGTGGCGTCCATGGAAGGCTGCCGATGAGATAGGCGGCGACATATGGGACGTTTACCTCTTTCTATTTCAGTGCCCCAAGCACAGGCGTGCAGTGTAGGCTCCGCACGCCCAGACCGAAACGCCTGCGCGCTGCACCGCGTCGCGCGTCGCCGTCGGGGCTTTCCTCAAGGTACGTTCGCTTAGATACTAGCCGAGCGGATGCGCAGCCAATCAACACAGAGGATATCGAATGAATACGAAAGGCACCGGACTGATGCTCGAAAACAGCAGCCACCCTGCGCAGCGCGCGGCAGCGCTTTCAGCCCGATACGCTTCGCAGGGAACGAAAGCGGCGTGGCTGGATTTGTATGCAGAGGATGCAGTGCTTGAGGACCCAGTCGGGATCTCGCCCCTGGATCCTTCAGGTCAAGGTCATCGCGGTCGTGCCGCATTGGCTCAGTTCTGGGACCGAGTAATCGCTCCCGGAAAAATGACCTATGTTATCCGCGAGTCGTATCCGTGTGGCAATGAGTGCGCAAATGTCTGGAGCCTGACGAACGCCCTACCCGGAAATGTCTTCGTTACCGTCGACCTGGTCAGCATTTACAAGATAAACCCAAGCGGAAAACTAGCCTCCATGCGCGCATTCTGGAGTTACGCTGACGTGGAACAGAAGCTGAAGGCGGCGCTCGGACCGTAAGCGTTAGGGTTGGGCGCCTGCGGGACGCAAATTCGGCCCATCGTCCCGCAGTGCGATTGGCATCACGGTTTCGCTGCATCGGCATTCGCTTTGCCATCGCCGCCTGCGACCACAAGCACCAGAGACCAAGCGGCGCAGTCTTCGATCCGATCGAGCAACCAAACTGAGACCCCGGACATCCGACCCGGGCCTTGAACCGTGATCCGAGTACGCTTGGCCGCTGGCATAGCCCGTAGACTAAAGGCCAGTTCAACGAGCAATCGATCGAGCTTAGGAATAAGTCAACATGCGGACGTCATTCGTGGCGCAGAGCATTTTGGCCGCTGCCGTCTGCATCGCAGCTCCGATGCTGTGTGATGCTGAATCAAGTTTCCGCACCGGGGCCGGCGGACTGACTGCGACCGCCCACGTGGATTTTCAGATCGCCATCCCGAAGTTCCTGTTCCTGCGCGTCGGCTCTGGGGTCGGTACAGCGTCCGGGGGATATGCGACCCAGGCCACGATCGACGAGATCACCTGGTCACCCACCGCCGCACAGGTCGGTGCGGGACCTCTGGCCGGAACCGGTGGTGACCTCACGGGCGGTGTAGAGAGCGCGGTCGTAGTGTCCAACAACGGCAACGTCAGGCTGAGCTCGACGACGACCGGCCCGCTCAGGGATGGAAACGGCGACACCATCAGCTACGCCACCATAACGACAACCGCGAGCCATAATACGACCGCGACGACGCTGGCCGCCCCTCCCTTGGGAAATGGCGCGACCAGAACGGTCACGCTGACGGCGGTTAACAAAATCGTGCAACAGGACGCCAAGTGGGCATATACGTACGCGAACGCCACGACACCGCCGGCAGGTACTTACGGCGGCATCAACGTTCGTGGTGGCCGCGTTCACTACACTGCGTCCGTTCCCTGACAAGGGTGTGTCTTGCGGCGGTGCCAAGGAATTGCCGCCGCGCCTCAGACCGGGCCCCTAATTCGCCCAAACGTACAGGGGCTTATTCTTGTCCACGACGTGCACCGTGAGCAGCCTGAGCGGAGTGTCACCAACTACCGTAAAGCCGGCATGCGGCACGTCGCGGAGGTTCATGATCGGCGTTCCGGTTTCCATCATCGTGGGGTCTTTGCCGGGAAGCTGCACCATCGAGCCCTGCATGACGTAGCCAGTCTCGATTCCATGATGGAAATGGCGCGGAATGCTCGCGCCTTTCCTAAATTCGCTGATCGAAGTGATGACCTCCATATCGGGCGCGCCTGACAGGTCGGCCCGCTTAAGTTCCACTCGCTGCGGCAGATCCGAGGACCCGGTGGCAGCGCCGACGGTTAGCGCTGACGCGCACAGCGTGATGACCATGGCAAACCGGAACATACGCATGGTTTCCTTCTCCGCGGCTGAACTGAATTGTATGGCATTGTCCGCATCGCCGCCGTCAGTGGCAACGCGAGTCCGAGAGCTGCGGACGCGGCCATGAGCCTGACCCGGGAGGCGGCATTTCCATGGAGCCGGCTCCTGGAAGCTCGGGCGGAGTGTAGGATAAGAAGCGCCAGGGAGTGACGCGAGTCTGGGTGATCCGACCCGCCGCCGGTGTGACTGCACGACCTCGAAAGCGTGTGCAGGTCGTGGGCATTCCGCATCCGCTGCTCGGCCAGACCGTCGGTGCATGGATCAGGCTGAAGTCCGGCATGGCGGCCAGTGAAGAGGAGTTCCGCGACTACTGCCGCGGCAAGATCGCCCATTACAAGATCCCAGAATTCATCCGCCTGGTTTTGGCGTTTCCGATGACCGTTACCGGCAAGATTCAGAAATTCCGCATTCGGAGCCGGAGATCGAGGTTCGCGGCTTAGGCAAGATCGTGGAAGTCGGGAAAACGCAAGCCGGCTGAATCCGAGATCCCTAGAATGACTGCGCGCCCAATGCGCGAATAGCCTGTGACCACAACAACTTTTTACACCTGTATCGGAGCGAACCATGGTATTCGCGCGCAAGATTGACCGATGAATGCCCTATTCAGATCGTTGTGTCCGCGGCGCGCCGCGTTAGCGTTGACTGCCTTAGTCGGCGCGGCCGGCGTGGCGGCATTCACGGCGGCCCTGGCCGAGTCCCCGGCCGCAGTATCTGCGCGGCTCGACGCATTCGATATCGAGGCCCACCGTGGTGGCCGCGCTTTGCGTCCGGAGAACACCCTGCAATCCTTCGCCAACGCACTGTCGATGGGAGTCGACACGCTGGAACTCGACATGGGTGTCACCAAGGATGGCGTGGTGGTGGTGTCCCACGAGCGTGGGCTCAATCCCGACCTGGCGCGTGGTCCAGACGGCCGTTATTTGCCGCCACCGGGTATCCCCTACGTCAAGCTGACCCTGACCGAGGTGAAGCAATACGATGTCGGGCAGATCCGGCCCGGCAGTGCCTATGCGGCCCGCTTTCCGGATCAACTCGCGATACCGGGCACCCGCATTCCCACCCTCGCTGAGGTGTTTGCGCTGGTGCGCAAGTCCGGCGACCGCCACGTGCGCCTGAACATCGAAACCAAGATTGACCCCACCCATCCCGACGAATCGCCCGATCCTGAGCACTTCGTCACAGTGGTGCTCGAACTGCTGAACCGCGAGCACTTTGCTGATCGCGTCATGATCCAGTCGTTCGACTGGCGCACTTTGCAGCTCGTACAAAAGCAGGCGCCCAGGATCCCGACTGTTTATCTGTCAGAGCAGCACGAAGACGATGCCAACGTCTTTGCCGCCAAGGCCTCCCCATGGACCGCAGGATTCGATCCGCAAAAGTACGGCGGCTCCTTGCCCCGTGCGATTAAGGCCGCCGGCGGCAATATCTGGTCGCCGGATTTTGGCGATGTAGACGCGCGATCGGTCCGTGAGGCGCATCAACTCGGGCTCCCGGTGGTCGTCTGGACCGTCAATCGACCCGAAGACATGGCGCGCCTCATCGACATGGGCGTCGATGGCATCATTTCAGACCGGCCCGACCTGCTGAGAACGGTCGCCGCGCACAAGGGCATTCCATTGCCGCGGGGATATCCGGTGTCTCCCTAAGGCGACCTCGTTAGCGGGTGTCACTGCTGCGCTGCCGCAGCTCGGCCGCGGATACCGGCGTTCAGCGGACTCGCCCCCTGTGGGTCGATTCCGACGCCGTCCTACAGCCGAGGGTAGCCGAAGACTACGCCGAGCCGCCTGCATCTTGGGCGAAGCTACAGAGGTTCCGCGTACCTCGATGGAAGGTTGGTTTGCCACGCGCACGGGCGACTCCCGTGTGCGCCGCTCCCTTTTTTCCAGGACAATCGCGCGAGCGAACCGCAATTCAGGAGCAAGGCGGTGGTGAACGATGAGTCCAGGGACGAGCGGCTTGCCCCGAATGCCTCCCCGAAACCGCATCGCTCGCGCGTCCCAGGCGGCAGCGCGACGGCGGCCGGCGAAGCAGCTCCTCCCGAGAGGCTGCAGCTCGATCGGTGCGCGCTGTTCCTTGACGTGGATGGGACGCTCATTGAAATCGCCGCACGACCCACCGACGTCGTCGGCGACGCGCGGCTACTGCAGCTATTGTGCGCGCTGCGGATGCGCTGCCAGGATGCGCTCGCCTTGATCAGCGGTCGAAGAATCGCCGATCTGGATCGCATCACGGCGCCGGAGCGCTTTGCGGCCGCAGGCTTGCACGGGTTTGAACGCCGCAACGCGCGTGGCGATTGCGTGCGTCGCGCCTCGCCAACCGCACAAAAGATCGGCGAAATCCGTCGGGTACTGATGCAGCTAACGTCGAGGTATCCGCAGTTGCTGCTCGAGGACAAGGACTACGCGCTGGCAGTCCACTATCGCCAGGCGCCGCACCTGCGAGAGGTGGTGGAGAACGCCATTCGCAGCCTGGCTGGCTTGCCCGCCGCGGGCCTGAGAGTGCAGCACGGACACATGGTCGCAGAAATAACCCCGAGTGACGCCAGCAAGGCTATCGCCCTTGCCGAGTTCATGGCCGAGCTCCCCTTCACCGGCAGGATGCCCGTGTACGTCGGCGACGACGTCACCGACGAATCGGCCTTTCTGTGGGCGAATGCTGCCGGTGGCCTGTCAATCGCCGTGGGCCGACGGCAATCTTCCGCCGCGCGGGCGCGCCTGGATTCGGTCGATGCCGTTCGCTCCTGGCTGCACGCCCTCACCGAAGCGGATGGCGGACGTGGCTGAGAGCCAGCCTGCGCTCCCTCTACGGGTGTCGCAAACGCTGGCGGACGTTGGCGTCATAGGCAACGGCCAGATTACCGCCCTCGTGCGCTCCAACGGGGCTATCCCCTGGTGCTGCTGGCCCAGACCCGACGGTGACCCGATCTTCTGTGGACTGCTCTCGGCCGGTACCCATGCGGATGAGTGTGGCGTCTTCGATATCACGGTTATCGATCAAATCGAAACTGAGCTTCGTTACCAGCGCAACACTGCGATTCTCGAATCGATCGCCCGAGACCCTCACGGCAATGCCGCGCGGATAACCAGCTGGTGCCCGCGTTTTTTCCGCCAGGGCCGACTTTACCGCCCGACAATTCTGGTCCGCCGGATCGAGCCGCTGAGCGGGCGACCTGCCGTGCGGATCCGCCTTCGCCCCGCCTCCGGGTACGGCAGCAAGCTGTTCGAGCGACAACTTGGCAGTCATCACGTGCGCTTCTCCGATGGCAACCAGACTCTGCGAGTGACGACCGATGCGCCGGTCTCCTACCTCGCCGAGGAGCGCATCTTTGTGCTCGATCGTCCGCTTGATCTGGTGCTGGGCAATGACGAGACCCTGAGCGCCCCGGCGCACGAGGTGGCCGACGAGACGCTGCGGGCTACCACGCGCTACTGGCAGGAATGGGTGCGCGGCCTGGCGATTCCATTTGAATTTCAAGCCGCTTGCATCCGCGCGGCAATTACCCTGCAACTGTGTACCTACGATGACAACGGTGCCGTGCTTGCCGCGCCCACCACTTCGGTGCCGGAAGCACCCAACAGCGGGCGTAACTGGGACTACCGCTACTGCTGGCTGCGGGATGCCTATTTCACCGTCCAGGCAATGAACCGCCTCGGCGCCACCGGCGCCATGGAGGCGTTCCTGCGTTACCTGGATGACGTAGTCGTGCGTGAACAACAGTCGCACCTGCAGCCGGTGTATGGCATCAGTGGCGAGGCCGATCTCAGCGAACACATCGTGGGCACGCTCGCGGGCGTGGAGGGCATGGGCCCGGTGCGCGTTGGCAATCTCGCCTTCCGCCAGCGCCAAAACGACGTGTACGGATCGATCATCCTGGCATCAACCCAGCTATTCTTTGACGAGCGCCTCGAGCACCCCGGGGATATTGCACAGTTTAAACGGCTGGAAGCTCTCGGCGAGCGGGCGGCGCTCCTAATCGATGAGCCGGATGCCGGCATCTGGGAATTTCGCGGTACCGAGCGGCATCACACACTCTCCGCCGCGATGTGCTGGGCCGCCTGCGACCGCCTGGCCCGTATCGCCCGGCGAGTGCAGCTTGATGATCGCGTCGGTTACTGGCGCAGCCGCGCGGATTCTCTGCAGCAACGGATATTGACGGCCGCGTGGCGTGAAGCCCGAGGAACCCTGTCGGCGACGCTGGATGGCGACGTCGTCGACGCCAGTCTGCTGCTGCTGCCGGAGCTCGGCATCCTGAGCTGGCGCGATCCGCGCTTCGTCGGCACGCTGCAGACCATCGAGCGAGAACTGCGCGTGGGGGATTTCCTGGTGCGCTACCGTCACCCCGACGATTTCGGTGAAACCACCAACGCCTTTACCGTCTGTTCATTCTGGTGGGCTAACGCGTTGGCCGGAGTGGGCCAACTCGACGCCGCCAGAGCCCTGTTTGAGAAGCTCTTGAAGGTGCGCAATTCCCTGGGACTTCTGTCCGAGCACGTCGATCCCATCAGCGGCGCGCTGTGGGGCAATTTTCCGCAAACCTACAGCATGGTCGGCATCATCACGACGGCAATGCGCCTGAGTAAACGCTGGGAGGACGAGGTTTGACCAGATTGGTCAACGTATCCAACCGCGTTGCCCTTCCGGGCTCGCGGGCTGACGGTGGGCTCGCGGTCGGGCTGTTGGCTGCTATGCACGAATCCGGCGGGCTGTGGTTCGGGTGGAGCGGCCGCGCTGGTCCCGTCGAGGCTGTTCAGGAATCACCGGAACTGCTGCAGCGCCAGAACGTATGCTACGCCACGATCAACATCCCGGCCTCACTATTCGAGCCCTACTACAATGGATTTGCCAATGGCACGTTGTGGCCGCTGTTTCATTATTTTCTTGATCGATTTCAGTACCAGGATGAGCAGTACGCTGCCTATCTGGAGGTGAATGCCCTGTTCTCGCGCAGCCTGACACCACTGCTGCGTCCCAACGATCTCATCTGGGTTCACGACTACCATCTCATCCCCCTGGCGAGCCAGCTGCGCCAGCAAGGCGTGCGCGCCCCCATAGGTTTCTTTCTTCACGTGCCGTTTCCGCATTTCGAGGTACTGCGGGCATTGCCCGTTTACGAATCAATGCTGCGTGCCCTACTTTCCTACGACTTGCTCGGATTTCAGACGGAAACGGATCGACAGGCGTTTCTCGGGGCTGCGCGCGCCGTGTGGGGCGAAAATTGTGTGAGCGCCGCGGGCGCCGCCGGCGGCTCGGCCCACCGCGTCTATACCGGAGTGTTCCCCATCGGCGTCGACGTCGAGGCAGTTTCCCGCGCCGCCACGAAAAGCGCGACTTCGGTGCACATCCGCAATATGGCGCAGGATCTGCGGCGGCGCCAACTGGTCATCGGCGTCGATCGCCTTGACTACAGTAAGGGCCTGTTGGAGCGCTTTGAAGCCTACCAGCGGTTTCTGGAGCAATTTCCGCAGCATCTGGGTGAAGTGACCTACCTCCAGATTGCCCCTTTGGGTCGGCAGCAGGTGGAGGCCTATACCCGAATCCGAGCCGCGCTCGAGCAGCGCGCGGGCCGAACCAATGGGCGTTTTGCCAACGTCGACTGGACCCCGATCCGATACCTTAACCGCAACTTCCCCCACGGTACGCTGATGGGACTCTTCCGGCTGGCTCAAGTCTGCCTGGCGACGCCGCTGCGCGACGGAATGAATCTCGTCGCGAAGGAATTCATCGCTGCGCAAGATCCCAAGGATCCGGGGGTGTTGGTGCTGTCCGACCGGGCGGGCGCCGCGTACGAGATGACCGAGGCGTTAATCATCAACCCGTACGATACGCAGGCCATCGCGCGGGCACTCAAGAATGCGCTCGACATGCCGCTGGCCGAACGACGGACCCGGCACGCAAGACTGCTCAGTGCCTTACGCGACCATGACATTCATGATTGGTCGGGTACGTTCATCTCCGCGCTACTGGCGGCCGGCCAACGCCGCCAGCAGCAAAGCGGCGAAGAACCTCCTGAGTTCTTCATCTCCCCCGCGGAAACATCGCGGCTGAATGGTTGATGGAAAGGCCTGCATTGGGTTCCGCCACAAACGAAGATGACGAGGCGCCTCACGGGCTGACCCCTCCGCGTGAGCGACGTGGTGCTCCGGTCGCGTCGGGCAGAGCGTCGCGACGCACCGGCACTTCCGGTTCGGTCACCTACAGCCGGCGCAGCGTACTCATCGGAATCGGCGCCGCCACGGCCTCGGCGATGGGCATTCGGGTGCCCTCTGTGGCGGCCAGTGGCCTAACCCTCGCCCCGCCTGCAGCGTTTTCCTTTGATGCGCTGACACGAGAGGTCCAGGCCCGTGCCGCGAGCCCGTATGTGGCGCCCGCATCGCTGCCGCAGGCGATTCTCGATCGTATTGACTACGAAGCGCTGGGAAAAATTCACTTCGATCCGGCCTGTGCGCTGTTTCGCGAGGGCCCAGGGCTATACCCGGTCACGTTTTTCCACGTGGGCAAGTTCGCGCCGACGACGGTAAGGATGTACACGCTGTCTGGAGCGGGCAAGGGCACGGTGGCCCGCGAAGTCGTCTTCGACCCCGCCTGCTTTCGCATGCCAATCGACAGTCCGGCGCGAGACCTGCCTAAAGGAGCGGGATTTTCCGGATTTCGATTTCAGGAAAGCCGAGTGGGCGATCAGAAGGCGCTCCCCTGGCAAGCAAACGACTGGGTCGCATTTCTCGGCGCCTCGTACTTCCGCGCCATCGGCGAATTGTTCCAGTACGGAATCTCGGCACGGGGTATCGCGATCAATCTCGCCACTCCCGATCGAACTGAAGAGTTCCCCTGCTTCACACGCTTTTACTTCGAGCCGCCCCAGGATGGCGCACACGAGGTCACTGTCTATGCGGCGCTCGAAGGCCCGAGCGTCACAGGCGCCTATCGGTTCGTGATGCACCGAACACGCACCGTCATCATGGAGATCGAAGCGCGCCTGTTTTTTCGCCAGGATGTAGCCCGACTGGGCATCACCCCTCTCACGAGCATGTACTGGTTCTCCGAAGCCACAAAACCAACGGGCATCGATTGGCGACCCGAGGTGCACGACTCCGACGGCCTGGCGCTGTGGACCCGGGTGGAGAACACGTTGGCGACCCCTCAATTTGCCCGCCGCGCTCACAGCGTCAGCGTTTGGCGACGAGGCACCCCGTGGATTCGGCCTGCTGCAACGTGACCGCAACTTTGATCACTACCTTGACGGAGTGCGTTACGAGCGCCGCCCCAGTCTCTGGGTCGACCGCTCGATGCCTGGGGCAGAGGGTCCGTGCAGCTGATCGAGGCACCGACGGACGATGAGATTCAGGACAACGTCACAGCGATGTGGGTGCCGCAGGGCCGGTCAAGGCGGGAACACACCTGCAATTCCGGTATCGCCTGTACTGGAGCGCCGATGAGCCCTTTCCCTCGACGTTAGCCCGCTGCGTAGCTACCCGTCTGGGCAGGGGCGGGCAGCCCGGTCAGCCGCGACCCCCCGGCGTGCAGAAGTTCCTGATCGAGTTCAGGGTGGCCCGTTGGAGCAGTTACCGTTCGGCGTGGTGCCCGAGGTGGTGCTGTCTGCGCCGCAGGGGCAGTTTTCTTACGTGTTTGCCGAGGCTGTGCCCGATGGAGTGTCAGGACACTGGCGCGCACAGTTCGACTTCACGCCCGCTTCCAGGGACGTGGTCGACCTGCGACTGTTCCTCCGATCCGGGGAACGAGCTTTGTCTGAGACGTGGCTTTACCAGTACCGGCCCGCGTAATCACTGGCGCCTCCGGATATTTCCCATCAACCGCCAGTGCATCCGTATGGCGACACTTTTGAGGGTGAACGCACCTTGACCGCAGCTGTCCCTGTCTGGGCTCATGCAGCCTTTCGGATTGCCTTGAGCGCCAGCGGAATCGCGTAGAAACAGGGTCGTAAAACGTAACTCTGGCTAAAATCGGCTGCAGATCGTTGTTGAATCGAATCGCCATGGAGGCACATGTCACGTCGCAATACATCCTCCCCTGTCTTCGCTGCGAACGGACACGCAGCCGTAACCGCGGTTAGCGAATTCGCGGCCTGATGGCCCATTGGACCTGCCCGCTATCGTGATCAAGCCCCTCTTCCTGGCCACAATCTGCGTGGCGCTTGCCGGCGCGGTGCGTGCGGCGGATACGACTGTACCTCCGGCAAGACGCATGGTGGCCGCGGCCCCGGTCACGACGGCCGGTTCTTTGGGAGCCTTCACGTTCGAGGACGTACGGCGGCTGGCGCAAGAACGTGTCCGACAGCCGTACCGGCCACCTTCCGAGGTGCTGCCCGAGGCGCTGAACAATCTGACCTTCGAGCAGTATCGCAACATCCGCTACCGTGCCGGGAGCTCCCTCTGGCGTGGCCAGGCGCTCTTCGAGGTCGAATTCTTTCATCGCGGCTATCACAATCGCCAGCGCGTCAACATCTTTGACGTCAGCAGCGCTGGCGTGACCCCGATTGCGTATAACGCGAGTTACTTCAGCTTTGGCAATCTGGCGAAGGTCCCGAAGGCTCCCGCATCCCTCGGCTACGCCGGCTTCCGCGTGCACTTCCCGCTGCAAACTCCGACCTACAAGGACGAACTGCTGACCTTTCTCGGGGCCTCTTATTTCCGCGCTCTGGCGCGGAACCAGCATTACGGCGCGTCGGCCCGCGGACTTGCCGTCGACACTGCCGCCCCCAGCGGGGAGGATTTCCCGACTTCACGGACTTTTGGCTCGTGCGCCCGCGGCCTGCCGAGCGGGTCTTGACGATTTACGCTCTGCTGGACAGCAAGAGCGCAGTCGGAGAGTTTCAGTTCGATATCCGACCCGGCGCCATTACCCAGATCGAAGTCAATTGCACCCTGTATCCGCGACGCACTATCGGCAAGCTCGGCATCGCTCCCCTGACTTCGATGTTTCTTTACGGAAGCGATTTCACCGGGCGGCGATTCGACGATTTTCGTCCGCAGGTCCATGACAGTGATGGACTGATGATGCAGACGGGCAACGGGCATGGATCTGGCGTCCGTTGACCAACCCTCGCGAACTGCGTGTTA
>CAVSFM010000019.1:0-269933 GCA_963727305.1 uncultured Pseudomonadota bacterium | reverse complement strand
ACGGCCATCGACTCACGCCTGACAGACGTCCGCATAGACAAGCGACAGGCCGCTGGCCGGTGCTGGCAATGTGGCTGTGACCGCGCTGCTGCATTTAGGGATCGGCAACGGACGGGCTGAGTGCACTCGCATAGCCACGAGCATGCCCCAACCGGACCGATATGCCGGCTTTTGCAGCGGATGAAATCGCTTAACCCGATTGTCCCACGCCAGGTCCGCTGGGCACTAGGAAGTGACGCAATGACTCGCAACGGTCTGCACCGAAACGCATGGTCGTCGCCATTTGCGTCCGCAGCCAGTCGGGCGGTCGCACCGGCGGCCGCCCTGTGGAAGGCCGGGATGCACTGAAACTGCACGGAGTCCGACTCAGGGGTTTCTTCCTGGTCCAAGAGAAACAGTAGGTCGCTCGTTCGACGCGCTGTGATTCCGAGGCAGGGACCTTCGGAGCAACGAGGGCGGCTTCTGCAGCCCTCAAGTAAATTGCCTCTAGCTTCGCGGCGGCCGTGTCAAAGACGCTGGTGCGATAATAGCTGGGGCAGGTAAATTCAATTTCTCTCTGTTCCGCCGGTCCCGCGGCGACGGTGGATCAGGTTCGTTGGTCCATGAAAAATGACTTGGCGGCCGCAAGGCAAAACGGAGCCACTAAGGTCACGTGGTAGGCTTCGAAGACTGCGCGTGCGCCACCGTCGGTAGCGCCTTGCGAGACAGCGTCGGCAGCAACGATCGCCTTTGCCAACGCAAACCCCTGCGTCAGATTGGCATAACGGCCGTTGACCGATACTGCGGACTCAAGGTCGAGGACACCGATTGATGCAGCCGATGGCGGATGTGAGGCCCAGTAGCCCTTCATCAGCTCAGTGTTGAGCCAAAATACGACCGGATCGAGATCGCCGCCGCATAGCAGTACCGATGCATTGGGAGTCCAGTCGCGCAAATCGTTGCGTTCGCAACGCCTGTCGCCAAGGGAGCTCAGGGGCTGGGCAGGTGTGCCCGTGGTAACGTTGGACCGTCGGGATGAGCCTGCGCGTCGCGGGAGGTAACCGAGCCGATAGCTGTTCTGGATCAAATTGCCGCTGCCAAAGCCGAGGGCGAAGACCCGACTAAGTTTGCGGGTGTCGGCGGTGGAGTAATATCGGCAAATTCTGGAGCGGGCGGTGTCAGGCTAAGCGCGCATATGGGAAAGTTTTCCCTCTGCATACAGCTGACTTCTGAGCATCGTGCTGGGCAGCAACGATTCAATGCCGGGCGCGTATTGTGGCTCAAAGACATTGACAGCGCTGGCGTAGATATTGCCGTACGCAGCCTGATAGGCAGTGAGGAGGAGGGTGGATCATATCGGCGCCGCACCGTTGACCTCACCGTAAAATACTGCATCCGCAAACGCGGCAAGGGCATACGGCCCGGACATCCCCACAGACGCGGTAACCTTCATTCCGGCAGCCTCCAGGGCGCGATGCGTGGCCATCGCCACGTATCCTCCTGGGAGTAACCGGTAATAAACAACTGCCCGCTATCCTTCGTAAGCGTGGCAGATGCGAGCGGAAGCGCAGTGCGCGCGGCCTTCAGTCCATCGATCATGTCCTTTGATTGCTGATCGGCAATCAGGTAAGGATGGTAAGGAAGCGTCGATGTGTCATAGCCGGCATAGTTTGGTGCGACCACGATGTAGCCCTGCGATGCGAAGACCGCGGCGAGTAACAGCGTCTCCGCATTTTTCATGTTCGCCATATTGAATGCGCGATCGGTCGTCGCGCCATGCGCGTACAGACGATCGGACGCGAGCCAGTACAGCTCGCACCGGCACCTGTAGGCACCATCAGCGCCGCGGATGCAGTAGTGTCTTCGTTCGAGCCGCCAACCGTCGCATACTCGATGTGATAGATAAGAACGCCGCAAACCGGCGCGCCGCTAAGGGACAGCAGTCGCTGATTGGTTGCACTGTTGAGCTCGAACAGCAGCGCGGGCGCGGTGACTGTCGACAGAAGCTCAGGCGGGTTCTGCAGCAGCGTACCGCGAGGCGGCGGGGCGTTGGTAGAGATTGACTCGCCGCCTCCGCCGCAGGCGACAAGCAGCAAAGCTGGAAAAAACAGCAGACGAGAATACTTGATTAGCATAGTCTCCTAACCGGCAATGTGGACGACTTGAACGAACAGTCTGCCGCTTTTTCGTTTAACTCCTGCACGCTTTCTCGACTCTCAGTCCGCTGCTAGAACCCACCGCGGCACGGGCGCTGCCCGACACGACGAATGAAACAGAATTAGCCTAAGCCGCGAGGGTGCGTTCATCGACCCGAGTCTAGCCCGCAGCAGGAATCGGATTGTGCATATAGCGCGCCGCGGCCCGGCCCTCGCCACCCCTGCCTTGCCGCGTGCGAGCGTTTAATCTCGATACGAAGCCCTGCGCGAAGCTCGGTGGCTGATTTGGAGTCGGCAGCTTCCCGCACCTGCCTCATTGCGGCGGCATCCCCTCAAATTGAAGACGCTGACCACATCGTTGCGAAGACGAGCGCGACGCCGAGCGCGTAGAGGATCATGTGCTTCTCCCACTGCCAACCTCAAAAGAGTTTGGGAGTGCTATGTCCTCAGATCTGTACGGGACCGTACATGGAGCCACCGCATGAGCGCCTTATGTAAGGAGAGAACAGATGGCCTCTCCGCCTAAAGCTAACGGTCAACCTTGCCGGCTAGCGGTCTTCTTGCCGGCCGAGGCGGCTCAAGGCGCTCGGGGCCGTAAAGGATGACGCGAACGCCTAGACCAAGCGCCGCGACGTGTCCGCCAAGTGCACAGTCGGGCGAGATTGCGGTTGGCGCACAGTTCCACCTCCGCGGCTTTACACGCCTGTTTAGATGTTGTCCGTAACAGCCAAGAGACCAAGAGTGGGAGAGGTCAAGTTTGTGATTGGAAGCATGTGTACGCTAGCGACCAGACGACGAAGGGTCTTCGTGCTTCAATCACGACGCTGGACTTGCGAAGGAGACGCACATGTATATCGGCGGCGGAATTCTCGGAACGATCCTCGTTATCGCCTTGATCGTCTTCTTGTTACGTAGGGCGTGAATCGGCTTTTTTTCGGAGACGCGTAGGGGTGCCGATGGCAGCCCGCGAAGGGCGGATGCAATCGTTTGATTCAGACAAAGCGGGCTTATTAGTAATTACGGGCATTGAGTAACGTTTGGGACGATATTTGTGAATACGTACATCGGAAATTACGTCGCCCCTGTGAGCTCTTCCGCCACAGCAGGCCTCTTGGCTGCCTGCGCAACGTCTCGTCCGGAATCACTTCGGACATCCGCGTCTTGTCTCGATGACGCCAGCAGGCACTTCTCTTCACAAATCCAGTTTCACGGGGATGACAGCCGCCACGGCCGCATCAGCCGCGATGCCGAAGATTTGGCACAGGCAGCCCGCACTTTCGATCACGCGGTGGTCGACGGGGGCTCGACTGAGAACCTCCAAAGCGACTATCGCAGAGTCACCGATCGCTACGAGCAGTTACGCGGCGAACTCGGAGACGACGGGTATGCGGAGCAGAATCGGCAGGTGCTTCAAGACTTCGATTGCGTGACCGCCGCTTATCGTGATGTTGAAACAGGAATGGGCAGCCGCCAGCGTTAGCCGCGGAGCCTGTGCCGGCCTCCATGTTAAGGAAGACACAGCGTTCTACGTACCATGGCCGGGTCTCACGATCAGCGCTGGGGCGCTAATGCGTAACCCAAGGAAACGCAACTGTGAAGTCCCAAGACTAAGGTGACATTCTGGCTCCCTTCTCGAACCAGGAGAGAGCCCATGAACAAGAACGAACAGAACCGAGTGGTTGCCTGGCGTTTGAAGCTGTTGCGGCAAGCCGTCTGCGGAGCACTTTCCCTTGCGGGGTGTCAGCGAGATACATCCGACGTATCAGCCCTGGGCACGTACGCATAATGCCACGGCTCATACGGTGATTCGAGCGGCCCCGAGAAATGGTCGCCGGCTGCACTCACGGCAGCGCGCAGCTTCTGTGTCCAGCCCGCTCCATCCCACTCTTGGCTTGCTAAGTTTACGTTGACGCCCGCGATGACTTTTCCACCACGCTCGACTTGAAAATCAAATGCTCGCCCTTGTCCGTGCGGGGAGAGTCCGGGCGCGGCCAACGCGATGGCAACGCTAGGCTTCCATTCTATGAGTGCGCGTCGCAGTTGATCCGTGTTGGGCTTTGAAGCCCTACCAAAAAAGCGTTGCTCGAGCGCGGCGACGAGCGCGGCTGCGGCCGTTCCGACTGACTCGTCCACGTTCCACTGCGCAACCTGCACCTCCAGACTTCGTAGTTTCCGATTAACCTGTAACGTGAAGCCGGGATTGGCGGCCTCAATGCCGCGACTACTGCATCGATGTCAGCCGCGACGGCTTTGCCTTCGAGAGTCGCGGGATAGCTGGATAGCTGTTCCTTCGACCAGCTCCACCGCTCTGCCAACGTACCTCCGGCGCGAAGGTAGGCACTCAGGGCGAGTAGTCGGCGGTCAGCATTTATTCGCTGAAGAGCATCGATGACTTCCGGGTCAAGGCCGGCGCTCGCTTGCACAGCCCACACCTCTGGGGATGGTTTGCTTGCTGCTTCGGCCACTTGCGTCGGCGATGCCGACGCGACAGACGTGTTGAATGCCGCCGTCGCAAGGAGGAGGACTCGTAGATTCACCACCCTATGGGTTGCGCTTCCCGTGTTCATGCCAGCGCCGCGAGGCCCATGGAAGGAGTCAGCGTCGCATGGAAGGGGGTCTGTATGTTCGCTGCCGTACGGACTACTTCGCGTGGCCCGAGTAACGTTAATATCTGAATCCAGACTCCCTCAATGAATGTCGCTCGCTCCCCGAAAGACTGTTTAAACGGATTCAGAATTGGTCCGCCGATGCGGACATCCACGCCGGCAGCCAGTTTGACTCAACGAATTCTCAGGGCTTTTGCGCCGCGGTTGTCGAAACGCAAAAATCATCGGTTGCCGTGGATTCATTTAAAGGTAAGGACCATGAAAACGTCAAGGCTCCTAATCTGTCTTGCGCTCATCGTGCCGGTTTCGTTTGCGTGGGCGCAGAAGGTCGATCCGAACCAGCTACCTAAAGTCGACTGCAACACCTTCAAGTTCAGCTCTGCATTTCTGACAAGTATCCGAAGGCACCCGCAGCGTGTCTCGAGGGCCGAGTGTACAAGGGCACCACGTACGCCAAGTTCAATGCCAAGGTCTATATCAACAACCTGCCAGACTACCTGACGCTTCAGCTGATGAACGTCGCGGGTACCATGATCACGACTTTCAGCGTCAAGCCGGAAGGGGGCGGAACCTTTTACGCCGACGGCAAGGAGACCCCTGCCGCCGAACTGAAGGATGGGCAAAAGGTCACGTTGTGGGTGCCGGAGAGCCGCATGGAAGTGAAGGTGCTGCCTGTGCCGACCGCCGAATCCTGGCGGGTAATAGAACCGGCACAGAAGTAAATAGCGCGTTGACGCGGCTGTCTGACTGGATAGCCCCAAGTTTCCGGAAGCGACTGAACTAGCGAGCGCGATAGACACGGTGCTAAGACCGTTGCAGCGACCAGCGATGTGAGCGTGTCTCGGGGTGAGGTCATTCGCACCGATCCGTTGCCGGTGGCGGAGTTGGCGCTCAACGAGCAGATCGCACTTACGGCTGTGGGAGCTGTGGATAACCAGATAGGAGTGGTAGCGGGGGCCGCTTCTTTAATTGCCTACTGTCACTAGCCTCTTGAATTCGGACGGTATCTGCCTCGTGGTTGCTCTGGCCTATGGATTCACTTCCCCGGGGAGACAGAGGTTTCGGCTCGGGTAGTCGCCGGCACCGAGCTTGCCGAGGTCGTCACAGCGCCCGCTGGTCCCTCTCCAAGCGTCGTATGTCACCCCAACGGCTGGAGCCGGCCACAACCGGTCCTCCGTCGACGCGGATTGGTCTCCGGATAGCGGTCGTTCCGCGTCTCCCATCTGTGCCCGGTTGCCAACCCATACGGCATCCGCGACGATGGTGCGCAAGGGGGCACCAGAAATGGCCGAGGGCGGCGTCGATGAAAAGGCTAGCGGTAGCACGCCCAGCGTCTTCATCAGCTACGCATCGCTGGATAGTGCCATTGCAGAAACCGCCTGTGAGGCTCTGGAAAAGGCAGGCGTCACGTGCTGGATCGCGCTGAGGGACGTGACCCCCGGCGCGTTCTACGGCGATGAGATCGTCCACGCCATCGACGCCACCAAGGCGATCGTACTGATACTGTCGCAGAACGCTGCTACCTCCCCTCACGTACTCAGAGAGGTGGAACGTGCAGCCTCAAAACGGCATTTGGTCATATCGCTGCGCATCGACAAGGCACCTATAGCCGCGGCCTTGAGTACTTCCTTAATACCTCGCAGTGGCTGGATGCGAGCTCTGGCGATACGGCCCGTGCGCTGCCCAAGCTCGTTCTGCGGTACAGGTCGCCATACAAGCCCCTACCGGGACACCGACAGGGGTCCCCACGGGGCACGCTCTCGCACCGGCCGTGTCCGCACGGTCGCGCAAGCGGATGGCGCTCGTCGTCGCATCCCTCGTCAGCTTGGCGCTCGTGGGATTCGCGGTGGACCGGCTATGGCTATCCAGCCATCGAGCTGCTGCAACGGCCGCAACAACGCCGGTCGCGTCAGTGCCCGTGCCGGCCACTGCGGCACCGGCGATTCCGGAAAAGTCCGTCGCGGTCCTGCCGTTCGTCGACATGAGCGAGAAGAAGGACCAGGAGTATTTTTTGATGGGTTGTCCGAGGAACTCATCGATATGCTGGCGAAAGTGCCAGACCTACGCGTGCCAGCGCGTACCAGTGCTCGAGTCATCACGAGGGCGGCGACGCCGCATGTGATGTGAGTCTCAGCTTGATTCGCACCGACGCCGAGCGGCTGCTTGCTCGACTTCGTCGAGGAGACGCTGTTCGACCCGAAGCGGCTCGCCGCCATTGAGGAACGTTACGTGTCGAGCCGCCCGGCGACCGTCAACCTAAGGCCGCGGATCGCGGAGCTTGAACGGCAGGTCCAGCAGTTCGTGAAAGCGATCGGAGCAGGGGAGTATTCGCCGGCGATAAGCGCCGCGCTGAAGGCGGCACGAGGCGGAGCTAGAGCAGCTCAGGACAGTGATTCAGGTGCATCACCCACGCCCGGCGCGCCGGCTTCCACGGAGCCCGTAGCGCAGCGCGTGCAGCGTCTGCGGCACCGACTCGCGCAGGGTGGCGAGATCGCGCGGGGGGTGCTGCGGGAAGTCTTCCCCGACTCGATATGGCTCGACGTTGCGCCGAGCGGTAAGCATTTTTACGCGATGTTCGCGGACGGAATACGGGAAGCGCTCGGGTTCGACGACCGCTCGGATTTGGCAGCATTTCCGATTGAGGAGTCGGACGGCGGCCTAATAAAAGTAGGAAATAATGGTAGCGGGGGCAGGATTTGAACCTGCGACCTTCGGGTTATGAGCCCGACGAGCTGCCAGACTGCTCCACCCCGCACCAGGAGGGCCGCGCATTCTACAAGCGCGCGTCATGGCCAGCAACTAGATTAAACAAGCCCTGCAATCAGAACGTTAGGCGTGCCTCTGGGCGTGACCGAGGCAATAAGGTCCCTGGCCGCAAAACCTGAGCAGCCGCTGAGCTTTTGCGGGGATCTGTATTAAGTGACTGCGGCGCGGATCTCATTCGCCAAACTGGCTCCTGCCTTCATGTCCAGATTCGTCATGGGCCAACCGACTCCGAGCCCCTCGCGGTCATTCGGTTTCGGAATGATATGAAAGTGCACGTGCGCGATGGCCTGGTGGGCGCCGCTGCCGTTGTTCTCGAGCACGTTGTAGTCCCGCGTCCCGGTTGCAGCGACCACGGCGCGGCACAGCCGCGGCAACACGCGACCGATGGCCGCCGCGGCTTCATCGGAGAGCTGGTCGAGCGTCTCCGCCGGCTCCTTGGGCACGACGAGCGTATGCCCGCGGCTCAAGGGATTGATGTCCAGGAACGCGATGACCTGAGCATCCTCGTACACCTTGTGACACGGGATCTCCCCGCGGATGATCTTCCCGAACACTGTCTCCGCCATGTGTGCATTTCCTTGTCGCTAGGGTGTGCGCAGTGCGCCAATTGTGTCTCACTGCCGGCGCGTCTTGGCACGATTATGGAACGGATCGATCGGGGGTAAACTTCCGTCGCACCAGCTTAAGACGCGAGGACACTCTCATGAAGACCCGTGCCGCCATTGCCTATGCTGCCGGAAAGCCGCTGGAGATCGTGACCCTGGACCTGGACGGGCCGAAGGCCGGGGAGGTGCTGGTGGAACTGAAGGCGACGGGGATCTGCCACACGGATGAGTTCACCCGCTCGGGGGCGGACCCGGAGGGGCTGTTCCCGGCGATCCTGGGGCACGAGGGGGCGGGGATCGTGGTGGAGGTGGGAGCGGGGGTGAGTTCGGTGAAGAAGGGCGACCACGTGATCCCGCTGTATACGCCCGAGTGCCGGCAGTGCAAGAGCTGCCTGTCGCGCAAGACGAACCTGTGCACGGCGATCCGGGCGACCCAGGGCAAGGGGGTGATGCCGGATGGGACGAGCCGTTTTCACATCGGCAAGGACGTGGTGCACCACTACATGGGGTGCTCGACGTTCTCGAACTTCACGGTGCTGCCGGAGATTGCGGTGGCGAAGATCCGCGAGGACGCCCCGTTCGAGAAGGTGTGCTACATCGGGTGCGGGGTGACGACGGGGATCGGGGCGGTGATCAACACGGCGAAGGTGGAGCCGGGGGCGAACGTGGTGGTGTTTGGCTTAGGGGGGATCGGGCTGAACGTGATCCAGGGGGCGCGCCTTGCGGGGGCGAACAAGATCGTGGGGGTGGACCTGAACCCGGGGAGGAAGGCGCTGGCGGAGAAGTTCGGGATGACGCACTTTGTGAACCCCAAGGAGGTGGAGGGGGATCTGGTGGCGCACCTGGTGGGGGTGACCGATGGCGGAGCGGACTACAGCTTCGAGTGCGTGGGGAACGTGAACCTGATGCGCCAGGCGCTGGAGTGCTGTCACCGCGGCTGGGGGGTGTCGGTGATCATCGGGGTGGCCGGAGCGGGGCAGGAGATCAAGACCCGCCCGTTCCAGCTGGTGACGGGGCGGGTGTGGAAGGGCACCGCGTTCGGGGGTGCGCGCGGGCGCACGGACGTGCCGAAGATCGTGGACTGGTACATGGACAAGAAGATCGCGATCGACCCCTTGATCACGCACGTGATGCCGCTGGAGAAGATCAACGACGGCTTTGAGCTGATGCACAAGGGTGAGTCGATCCGCAGCGTCGTCACGTACTGAAACTCGGAACACGGCGTGCGCGGCCGGGCGGCGGCGCACCGGGCATAAGAGCGAGCAAGGAGAACACCATGGCAGTTTCAATTCATCCGGCCGTCGACAACGGCGTGAAGGCCGGTTCGCCGAACTTTGCGGGCGGCACTCTGACCTGCAAGTGCACCTCAGCGCCGGTGACCGTCAGCCTTGCGGGCAACACGGCATTCAATCACGTGTGCGGCTGCACCAAGTGCTGGAAACCCAAGGGTGCGACCTTCTCACAGGTGGCGGTGATCGGGCGCGAAAAGCTCACCGTGACGGCCAACGGCAACAAGCTCAAGATTGTCGATGAGAAGGCCCCGATCCAGCGTTACGCCTGCACGGGCTGCGGCGTGCACATGTACGGGCGCATCGAGAACAAGGGCCACCCGTTCCACGGCCTCGACTTCGTGCACACGGAACTCTCGAAGGAAGGCGGCTGGTCGGCACCGGAATTCGCGGCGTTCGTCTCCTCCATCATCGAGTCGGGCTTTCCGCCGGCAAGGATGGGTGAGGTGCGCGCACGTCTGAAGGAACTCAAGCTCGAGCCCTACGATTGCCTCTCCCCGGCGCTCATGGACCTGATTGCCACGCATACCGCCAAGGCGAAAGGCACGCTCGCCGCCTGATGTCAGGGTACCCAGGTTCAGACTCGGCCTGCGCCTGCCCGGGGCGGGCAGGCGCAGGCGGCCGCATTCGATCCGAAGGAGGTCGGCAGAAGACCGGTCGCGCCGATCACGGCGCGCCGCGCGCCGCGCGCGCGGCGTGGTGCTTCGGGAGTCACGCGGCGTGAGGGGCTGGGCGCTGTGGTCAGCACTCCTCGGATGCGGTGTCGCCATGCTGCTTGAGGCCACGGCCGCGCAGGCGGACGGCGGCTATCCGCCGCCGCACGAGGGGGATTTCACCGTGCGGAACTTCGCCTTCGCCTCCGGGGAGTCGCTGCCGGAGCTGCGCATCCATTACCGCACCTTCGGCGCGCCGCGCAAGGATGCCCATGGCGTGGTGCGCAACGCGGTGCTGATCCTGCACGGTACCGGCGGCAGCGGGGCGAGCCTGGTGCGCGCCGAATTCGCCGGCGAACTGTTCGCTCCCGGACAGCCGCTCGATGCCGGCCGCTACTTCATCGTACTGCCCGACGGGATCGGCCACGGACACTCGAGCAAGCCCAGCGATGGCTTGCATGCGCGCTTCCCGCACTACGGCTACCGGGACATGGTGCAGGCCGAGTACCTGTTGCTGAGCGAGGGACTTAAGGTCAATCACGCGCGGCTCGTGATGGGCACCTCCATGGGCGGCATGCATACCTGGCTCTGGGGCGAGCTGCACCCGCAGTTCATGGACGCGCTCATGCCGCTGGCGAGCCTGCCGACCCAGGTCGCCGGCCGCAACCGCGTATGGCGGCGACTGGCGATGGACGCCATCCGCAACGACCCGGACTGGCACGACGGCGAGTACCAGGTGCAGCCGCCCTCCCTGCGCACCGCCCTTGAGATGCTGTGGCTCATGGGCAGCAACCCGGTGCTGCGCCAGCAGGAGGCGCCGACGCTGGCGGAGGCGGACCGCGTGATCGACACCGCGGTAAGCGAGGGCATGAAAACCCAGGATGCCAACGACATTCTCTATGCGCTCGCGGCTTCGCACGACTATGACCCGGGTCCGGCGCTGGAGAAGATCGAGGCGCCGCTGTTCGCCGTGAATTCGGCCGACGACCTGATCAATCCCCCCGAGCTTGGCATCCTCGAGCGCGAGATCCGGCGCGTGCCGCACGGGCGCGCGGTGGTAATGCCCTTCAGTGAGCACACCCATGGCCACGGTTCGCATACCTATGCGGTGCTGTGGAAGGCGTATCTCGAGCAACTGCTGCAGTCGCCCGAACGCTGATCGGGGCCTAGGGGTTGCGCCCGTCCACGGCGCTCAGGTGTCCGGGACCTAAGTCGCCGATCTGGGTGCAGCCAAGCTCACCGAGCACGCGGTCAAGTTCACTGACAAGGATGCCGAGCGCATGTGTCACGCCGGCTTCGCCGCCGGCGGCGAGGCCGTAGAGCGTGGCGCGTCCGAGCATCACCGCGTGCGCGCCGAGTGCCAGCGCCTTCACCACGTCGGTGCCACGGCGAAAACCACTGTCGATGATGAGCGTGGTGCGCGCGCCGACGGCGCGCACGACCTGCGGCAGCACCTCGAGCGGGCTGACGCAGTAATCCAGCTGCCGGCCGCCGTGGTTACTGATCACGATGCCATCGCAGCCGAGGCTGACGGCGCGCTCGGCGTCGCGCACGTCGAGCACACCCTTCACCAGCAGCTTGCCGCGCCAGGCTTCGCGGATCCACTGCAGGTCCTGCCAGGAGATGCTGGCATCGAAGAGCTGCGGCACGATCGTGCTGCCGCCGACCGCGCTCACCGATTCCGGCGGCAGGTACGACTCGAGGTTGCGGAAGCGCGGCACACCGTGCGTGAGCAAGCCGCGCAGCCAGCGCGGATGGCGCAGCACGTCGAGCCTGCTGCGCAGCGTGGGCCTGCCGGGCGCGCGGTAATTGCGCCGGTCCCATTCGCGGCTGCCGAACACGTTGGCATCGGTGGTGAATACCAGGGCCTCATATCCCGCCGCCGCCGCACGCCGCATGAGCTCGCGCGCCGGTCCGCGATCCTTCATGACGTACAGCTGCAGCCACAGACGGCCACCGGCGCGGGCGGCGACATCCTCCAGCCGCGCGGTCGAGAAGGTGCTGAGGGTGAAAGGGATCCCGAGCGTTGCAGCGCCGCGCGCCAGCGCCACGTCGCCCTCCGGGGACAGCATGCCGTTGAAGCCCGTGGGGGCGATGATGAGCGGCGCAGCCGCCGGAGCGCCGAAGAGCTCGGCCCGGGTATGCCGGGCGCAGGTATCGATCAGCGTGCGCGGCAGGAGACGCCAGTTTGCGAAGGCGCGGCGGTTCGCGTGCAGCGTCGCCTCATCCTCGGCCCCGCCTTCGACGTACTCGAACACGAAGTGCGGCACGCGCCGGCGCGCAAGCTCGCGCAGGTCCGCGATGTTCAGCGCCTGCGCGAGGTTTCGCGGTCTGACCGGGCGGCGTTTCCAGGGCACGGCTAGCGGCCTGCGGCGCGGATCGTCTCGGCGTCAGTTCTGCAGACCGACGTCGATACGGGTCGCGACGAAGGTGTTGCTCGCGCTGTTGTAGTTGCCAAAGGCCACCAGGTGCACGGCCGTGTGGGTGCCCGCAAAGGTCGTCGTCAGCAGCTTGCTGTAGTCGGAAGCTGCGCTGGCCGGGGTCGAGAACACCGATACGCCCGTCGTGAGGACCGTGCCGCCGACCGAGAGCACGAGCTGATTCTGATCGGCGCCCACGGTCGTAATGACCAGGCCGGGCGGCAATGACTTCAGATCGATCGGCACGGGCCCGGTATAAATGGAGTGCACGGTACTCAGAGCAGTATTGCTCAGGTCCGGCACCAAGGCAGTGGGACTGATGCTGCTGAAGGGTTTGACGGTGCCGGGGGCGACCCACTCGATCACGAGCTCCTGCTGCGTCGTGGAGCCGGGGAACACCGAGGAGGCATTGAACGCCGGCGGCGTGGTTCCGGGCGGTGGCGCCGCGGTGCCGAACCGTGCCGCGTTGCCATTGAGCTCCAGCAGCGTGCCCACATTGGCGCTCTGGTCGCTCGAGCCGGTGTTGACCGGATAGGCGGCGCTCAGCACCGCACCGCCGCCCACGGCAGTCCCGGTGAAATCGAACGCATTCGCGGCCCATCCGCCGATCGTGACCAGGTCGAGGGAGACGCTGTTCGGTGTCGCGGAATTGGGAACACCCCAGGCGACCGTGTTCTGCAGCCGCACCTGGCCGGCGGTGGTATTGAAGCCGAGAAACGCGCCGCTCGAGTTAAACGTGCCCACTCCGCTCGCCGTGATCTGCTGGCCCACCGAGATCGAGTCCAAGGTCGTAGGTGCCGGCGACGCCGTCCTCGCTGACGATGGTGCTGCTGTCCAGCTTGACGTCCGTGGTCGACAGATAAGTCACGCCGACGCCATAGGGATAGTACGGTTCGCCGCTCGAGGAGACCACGAACAGCCCCCCAAGCACGGTAATCACGTTGCCGCTGCGCTTCTTCACCACACCCATGAGACGATCCTGAATCGGATTTTCAAGGCTGGTTCCGGCAATCACCGTGTCGGCGGTGTAGGTCGGCGTGATCCCCGAGAGGCTCGAGAGCGTGCCATAAGCGGCGATGACCACGTTGAGCGGCAGCGTGCTCATGGCTTCCAGTCCCGCCGCGCCCACGTACGTGACACCGTTGATGTTGTAGTACGTCTGCGGTGTGACATCGACCGTGATGCCGCCCAGAGGCTGTAAGTAGCCATCGAAGGGCAGGATATTGATGACGAAGGCGTCCGAGGAGGGCGTATAGACGAAATAGCCGCGCACCCGCATGTTCGACTGGTCGAGCTGCGGCTGCGGTGGGTTCATGACGGCGTACGGCAGCACCGTCACGGTCAGGTTCGCCAGGTCGATGCTGTTGAAGGCATCGAGGTCCAAATTGATGTGTGCGCGCAGCGCCTCCTGGTTCGTGATGACCAGCGGCCGGCTCGGATCGAAGGTCACCGTCATCCCGGTGACGAGCACCGGGTTGCCACCGACCACCACGGTCGGGGCGACGTGTACCGAGACGCCGTTCTCGTTGACCCAGATGTTGGCGTACGTGTAGTCGATCGTAATGACCGCGGTGGTAAAGGTTCCCTGCGGTGCAGCGTACGCGGAGATCACGGCGCTGAGATCCGTCTGGCGCGTGAGATCGACGGTCACCGGCGCCGGCAGTGGTACGGCGGACTGGCCGTTGGGGCCGTAGAGCGCGATCTGGCTGATGGTGACGATGTAGCAGGCAAAGCGGGTATTGGTGCTGGAAAGGGTCAGCACCGGTGTTCCCGGGTGGAAGTTGGTGCTCGTGCCGCAGGCACTCAGCAGCGCGGCCACCCCGGCGGCGAAGGCGATCCAAAGGCTCGCGACGCGCGGGCGGCCAGAACGAACGGCTGTCATCGAAGAATTCCCCTTAGTTCTTGAAAGCGGGCGAGGTCTGCGAGCCGGCCCGGTGGCTTTTAGAGACAGCCGCGGCGGATACGTTCCCCGTCAGTCACGGTGAGCTGCGCCCGCGCCGGAGCGCAAAACCGCTAGTGTACTGATTTTGAGCCGTCTTTCAGTTGATCGTGACGGGCAGGGTCGCGCTGCTGCTGGAACGCAGGTCGAGCACGGTCGGAAACGACTGCCGCGAGAGGGTGCCGGCCGGGTTACGGCTGTTCCAGACCCGAACCGAAAGGTAGTAATAGGAGGCGGACGTACCGGCGGGGACGCTGGCGGTCACCGTTCCGCCGCCATGGGTCAGCACGGTATCGAGCGGCACGGAGGCGACCAGCGTGCCCTCGTGCGACACCAGCAGCTGCCCCTGGTCGTACTGCGTGGCGTTCGCGGGCGTGACGGTCGCGACGACCGAGCCGGGGCTGGCCCCGGAGGCCAGTGACAGGCCCGGCAGCGGCACGAGGGCGGTGCCGCTCTTGGGCGGTCCCACGGCCGTGGTCAGCGGGCCGTCGCTGTAGCCGGGCGCGCTTGCAGCCACCGTGTAGTGCCCGGCAGTTTCCACCGGCGCGGCACTGACGATGTTGACGGTCTCGCCACTGGCAACGTAGGTGCCCGAGTCGATCGTGCCCTCGGACAGACCCTGCGGGTTGAACAGGGTCTGGTTGAAGGGATCGATGGGGCTCGTCTCGATGACGTAGGGCGCGCTTCCCTTGGCCAGCGTCTGATAGAAATTCACCGCTGCGCCGGCGGGCAGCGGCTTGTTGGCTGCGGTGCTGATGTTGGCACTGTAGGAAGTGGCCGCGCGCGGGACCAGCGTCCCGATCGAGACCGTGTTGCTGGCGGTGGTCGTGCCGGTCGAGGTGGTCGTGCCCGTGGCAGTTGTCGTCGTGCCCGTGGTGGTCGTCGTGCCGAAGGGGAACATCGTGGTGCCGGTCGAGCCGGTCGTGGTGTTGGTCGCACCCGTGCTCGTTCCGGTCGTCGCTGCACTCGTGCTGGTGTTCGCCGGCAGCTCGACGTCCTTGATGACGATGGTGGCGATGTCTGGACCGTGGATCACGAGATCATAGAAGGTCGACGTGGAGCTGCTGATCGGCAGCGGGTAAAGGGTGAAGTCGCCGCTGGAGTTCACTGTCGCCGTCAGCGCCACGACGTGACGGGTGCCGTCGCTGCTGAGTGTTTCGGCATCGACCTGGATCGTGGGCAATCCGGTGGTCGTGCTCGTGACGTTGGTGAGCGTGAGGGTGCCCTGGATGGTCCCGACGTTGGCAAGATCGTAGGCGGTCGCATGAGAACTGAAGAGCACCGCGCTCACCGGGGTGGCCGCGTAGGTGAACGGCACCAGATCGAGCGTGCCGTCGATGTTGATGTCAAACGAAGCGACGGTGGTCGGGGTGGTCGTGGTGCCTGGTCGTGTGCCCGTCCCGGTGGTGCTCCCCGTGGTCGTACCGTTCGTCGTGCCAAAGAGCGCATCGTTCGTGCCGGCGCTGCTGGTGGCATCGCTGGCGCCGGTCACAAACGCGCCGCCTGCGGTGCTCGAGCCGCCGAGCACGTTCCCGATTCCCCCCACCGGGACCCGCAGCGATGCCTGGATGCCGATACCCTTGTCGGGATTGAGCAGCTCAAGCGGCACCTGCTGGGTCGTGCCGCTGCCGTCGACGTAGACCACCTCGGCGTTGTACAGCGCGCCCAGGGTCTGGGCCGAGGCCGCGAGGGGCGCGCCGGAGTCGAGCGGGATCAGGCGGATCTGCGCGTAGCTCCCCGCGAGCACCCGCAGGTCGCCCGCGAGGGTGGCAAGCGTGCCCGCCCCGGTGGCCACCAGATCGACGGTGGTCGGGGTCGAGAGGGGAAACTTCACCCAGCCTGAGTCATCGGGGCCGGCCGTTGCGCTGGTGTTGAACCACACGGCCTGGGTCGTCAGATAGACGTGCGAGTACTGCGCCGGCGTGTTGCCGGTCAGCGACACGTTGCTGCGGGTATTGCACCCGGCGAGCAGGGCGCACAGTGCTCCGAGCAGTGCGGCGAGGGGACGGTAATCCATGCAAATCCCTGTGCGATTCAGGGATGGAATGATGCGCCGACCCCGGCGGGCGCCGCAATGTGCCGCGCGCCGACAAGTGTGTCGAATTGTCGATTTGCGACCTAAAATTGGACTCGGGGCGGCTAAGCCGGTACAGTTCGCGCCGCAAACGTACTTAGTGCTCGGTCAGCACCGTTTAGCTCGCAGTCTGTCTTAAATCCGACGCACTTCGACTTACCATTAACTGAATGCCTCGCGCCTGACCGCCGCAGCCGATGGGCTGACGGGCGAGCTCAGAAGAGGTTTCCACAAAATGTCATTTTCCAATCTCGGGCTTACGCCCGAGCTGATGCGTGCCGTGGCCGAAAAGGGCTACGCCACCCCCACCCCCATCCAGCGCGAAGCGATTCCGGCGGTGCTTGCCGGGCGCGACGTGCTCGCCGGCGCCCAGACCGGTACCGGCAAGACGGCCGCCTTCGTGCTGCCGATCCTGCAGAAGCTGGCCGCGCCCGGCGCCGGTGCGCCGCGCGCGCTGGTGCTGACGCCCACGCGTGAGCTCGCGGCCCAGGTCGCCGCCAGCGCCGAGGACTACGGGCGCTTCGTGCGCCTGCGCACGCTCGTGATCTTCGGCGGCGTGAGCGAGAAACCGCAGATCCAGGCGCTGCGCGCTGGCTGCGACCTGTTGGTCGCGACCCCGGGGCGGCTGCTCGACCTTGCGCAGCAGCGCCTGCTTGACCTGTCCCAGGTGCGCTGCCTGGTGCTCGATGAGGCCGACCGCATGCTCGACATGGGCTTCATCCCCGCGATCCGCCAGATCCTGAAGCTGCTGCCGCGCGAGCGCCAGAACCTCATGTTCTCGGCGACTTATTCCGAGGACATCCGTGCACTCGCGGCACGCATGCTGCGCGATCCGGTGGCGATCGAGGTCGCAGCCCGTAACGCGACCGCCGAGCGCATCGAGCAGCACGTCTATCGCGCGCCGAAGGACCACAAGCGGCATCTGCTCGCACACCTGATCAAGAGCGACAACTGGCAGCAGGTGCTGGTGTTCACGCGCACCAAGCACGGCGCCAACCGCCTGTGCCAGCAGCTGCAGGGCGCGGGCATCCACGCCGCCGCCATTCACGGCAACAAGAGCCAGGGCGCGCGCGTGCGCGCCCTGAGCGATTTCAAGGAGGGCGCCATCACCGCCCTCGTGGCCACGGAAGTGGCGGCCCGCGGCCTGGACATCAAGGAGCTGCCGTACGTCGTCAACTACGAGCTGCCCAACGTGCCGGAGGACTACGTGCACCGCATCGGTCGAACCGCCCGCGCCGGCGGCAGTGGTCAAGCGGTCTCGCTGGTGGCACCCGATGAGGCGCCGCTGCTGCGCGACATCGAAAAACTGCTGAAGCGCACGCTGCCCGTCTTGGCGCTGCCGGCGTTCGAGATCCCGCCGGCATCGGCGCACACGGCACCCGCGAGTGCGCCCTCCGGCGTGCATCGCCAGCCGCACCGGACCCACAGTTCCGGACAGGGCTGGCGTCGTGGCGGTGGCGGCGGCGGGCGGGGGCACTCGCCCCAGAGCTACGCTCGCTCGCGCCGCTCGGTGTAACCTCGATGGCATGAAGTGCAGGCACCGCGCGGGTGTGTTGCCGCTGTTGCTCGTGTGCAGCGGTGCAGCACTCGCGCACGTGCACCTGCACGACAGTTCCCCGGCCGACGGCAGCCGCCTCTCGGCGGCTCCTGCCACCCTGATCCTGGGCTTTTCCGAGCCCGCGCAGCTGACGGCGCTGTCGTTGCTGCAGGAGCAGGGTCGCAGCTGGAAGCTGAGCGCACCGCCTGAGGCGCAGCTGCGCCTGAGCGTACCGCTGCCGCCGCTCGCACCGGGCAGCTATCACCTGCGCTGGCGGGCGCTCTCGCGCGACGGCCACGTCGTGGCCGGCGAGCTCCGTTTCAGCATCGCGCCATGATCGACCTGCTGTGGCTCGCACTGCGCGCCGCGGGGTTCGTCGTGTTCCTGGGGGCCGCCGGCGGTGCCCTATACCTGGAAATCTTCCGGCGCGAGCTGTCCGAGCCCGCGGCCGCGCTGCTGCGCACGCGTACCGGGCACTGCGCGCTCGCCGGTCTCGCCGTGGCTCTCGCGCAGGGTCTGTTTGAGCCGCTGCGCCTGGCCGGTGACTGGGATGGCATCCAGCAGCCCTCATTGTGGCGCCTGGCGTGGGCGTCGCCGGTGGCACTCGGGCAGTGGCTGCGCGTGGCGGGGCTCGTGGCGCTCCGCGCGGGCATCGCCCGCCGCGCGCTCGCGTGGCGGGCGCTTGCGCTGCTGGGTGTGCTGCTGATCCTCGGCGCCTTCCTGGTGAGCGGCCACACCGTGACGGCCGCACACCGTGCGCCGCTCGGCGCGCTCCTGGGATTGCACGTGGGGGTGGCGGCTTTCTGGTTCGGCGCCGTCCAGGCACTGCGCGCCCTTCACGGGCGCTTCCCGCCGCAGACGCTCGTGCCGCTGCTGCAGCGTTTCTCCGCCTACGCGGTCTGGCTCGTGCCGCTGCTCGGCGGCGCCGGCATCGGCCTTGCGGTGGCGCTGCTGCCGGACGCGGCGGCGCTGCGACGGCCCTATGGATTGCTCTTGTGCCTGAAGGCCGTGCTGTTTGCGGCGCTCCTCGGGCTCGCGGCCCTCAACCGCTCACGGCTCGTGCCGGCGCTGGCACGGGGGCAGCCGTGCGCGGGCGCCTCACTCGGGCATACGCTCGCGGCCGAGGCGCTCCTCATGAGCGCGGTGCTGATCGCGACCGCCGTCCTGACGGGGCAGTTCGCGCCGCAGGAGTGAGCCCGCGTGACCCGCACCTCAACGGGGGCGCATGATCGCGCGGCGGACCGCAGCGAGCGGCGCGGAATCATCGAGCCGGACGGAATCGCCGTCGCGTTCGACCCCGAGCCGGCTCCACAGCTGCGCCAGGTCCGGCGTCACCGGGGCGTCGGCGTACCTCGCGTACAGTTCCTCGAGCACATTCACCCCGACCGCCGCATCGGCGGTGCGCAGCACCCGCGCGATCGGCCAGTGCGCGGAGAGTCCGCCGCTTTCGCGCAGCACCGCCCGCAGCGCATCCTGCAGACCCAGGCGGTTGTCAGTGCGCTCGCGGATCGTGACGTCCGCGATCAGGCAGAACATCGCCCCGCCCCAGTAGGTGCGTCCCCAGGTGTGCGTGCGGTCGAGTCCCTCGTCCCCGGGCTGCGGCATGCCGCGCGGCATGGCGCGCAGCTCCTCGGCCCACACATCGGTCTCGGCCCGGTTACCGGCCTGCACCCGCGCCACCCCCTCGACGTACGTGGCGATCCCCTCGGAGAGCCAGGCGTGCCCCTCGCCGGTATCCGGCAGCGCGAGGTGCGTCATCTCGTGCACCAGCACCCAGTCGGTCAGCGAGCTGCGCGCGGGTCACCTCGCGCCCCACCCCGACGCGGATGAAGGCGTCGGGGTCGGCGAAGGTCTGGCCGCCGTGCACGCCCTCGTCGGGCAGCGCCCGCAGCTGAAGCCGCAGGCGCCTGACGGGGAAGCCGGCGTAGTAGGCGGCGACGATGTCGGCCGAGCGCTGCACCCACTCGCGGATCGGGTCCGCGCCGTGCGTGAAGGGCGCCGCCGGGGAGTCGACCTCGATCGTCGCGCCGGCGACGACGAGCTGCGCGGGCGCCGCGCGCACCGCGCCGCTGCATACGAGCGCGCCGGCGAGGACGGTGAGGGCGGCGGCGCGGCGCGGTGCTGGCATCTTCAGCGCAGGGTCCGCGCCGTCTGACCAAAGAGGATTTTCTTGGCTTCCTCGCTCATCGTCGTCTGGGTGCTGTAGTCCTGCGCGAGTGCGTACGCCCGCGCCGTCGCGGGCCGCGCGCGGATCGACTCGAACCAGCGCCTCAGGTAAGGAAAATCCTCGAGCTTCTGTCCCTGCGCCTCGTAGGGCACGATCCAGGGGTAGCAGGCGATGTCGGCGATCGAGTAATCCGCCCCGCCGACGAAGGGGCGATCGGCGAGGCGCTGGTCGAGCACCCCGTAGAGCCGGTTGGTCTCGTTCACGTAGCGCGTGATGGCGTAGGGGAGCTTCTCCGGGGCGTAGCGGCTGAAATGATGATTCTGGCCCGCCATGGGCCCAAGCCCGGCCATCTGCCAGAACAGCCACTGGAGCACCCCGAAGCGCGCGTGCAGCTCGCGCGGCAGCAGCCGGGCGGACTTCTCCGCCAGGTACAGCAGGATCGCGCCGGACTCGAACACCGACAGCGGCGCGCCGCCCCCCTGCGGGGCCGTGTCGACGATCGCCGGCATGCGGTTGTTGGGGGCGATCGCCAGAAACGCCGGTTCGAACTGCGCGCCGGCGCCGATGTTCACCGGCACGATCCGGTATTCGAGACCGGCCTCCTCGAGGAACATCGTGATCTTGTGGCCGTTGGGAGTGGGCCAGTAGTAGAGGTCAATCATGGGGGATGCGCTTCCTGTAGCTACGCCACGGTACTCCACCCTGTCACGGGCGCGACCGCCGGGGCAGGCCCCTTCCGGGCCGCCGGCGGCTCAGCCTTTCGCCAGATTGATATGGTACAAGCCGCCGCATGAGCGCGTTTTCAGTTGCGGTGCGGGAACTGCGGGCCAGCGGCTTCGCCCGGCTCTCCCCCGCCGAGGCCAGCCTCGCGCTGAGGCTCGACCTGGACGCGCTGGCCTGCCTCAGGCAGAGCTGGGAGCGCCTGCCGCGCGATGCGTACCTGCGCGACGGCGGCGCCTACCGCGCGCGCCGCCACAGCTGCTTTGTGCAGGCCGTGGGGGCGACGCTGACGCTGGTGCCGCACCGGCCGCACTGGCAGCCCACCACCTACAACGCGCTGCACGGGGGGCTGACGCGCTGGTTCGAGCCGATTACGCCCGAGGTCCGCAACCACCCGGCGTGGCTGAGGCTCCTTGAGTCACTGGGTGAGGTGTTTGCCGCGGTTCATCCGGTGGCGCGCTGGTTCATCGAGGCGCACCAGTTTCGCATCGACACCGCCAGCGGCATCGGCCGACCAACACCGGAGGGCGCGCACCGCGACGGTGTCGATTTCGTCGCCGTGATCCTCGTAGGGCGCCGTCAGGTCATTGGCGGGGAGACGCACGTGTTTGAAGCCGCCGGCGCCACGGGGGTGCGCTTCACCCTGTCAGAGCCCTGGTCCATGCTGCTCATGGACGATGCCCGCGTCATCCACGAGACCACGCCGCTGCAGGCGCAGGGGCAGGGCGGGGTGCGCGATACCCTCGTGCTGACTTACCGCGCGGCCGGCTTCCAGGCGCCCGATGCGCCCGATCCAACACCGGCCTGACCGTGTGCGGCGCCGGTGTTGGCGCCTGCACCGCCGATCCTAACCCCGGCCCGGGAAGGCCACACGCTGCAGGATCTGTGCCGCACGAGGGCGCCGCATCTTAGACACCTTCTCACGAAAACCGGGCGCGACTGGTCTAGGCTTGTGCGGCAGCTGATGGCGGGAACGTGCAATCCGCCTGCCTACGCGCAGGGCTAAGATTTTTCTTTGCGAGGATTTGCGCGTACGCTCCCACGAGCCGGGTAACGCAAGGAGCGAACCGACAAGTTCGCCGGGCAGACTTAGAACTATAAAAGTAGAGGAACTGGCAGATGCTCATTCTCACACGACGGGTCGGCGAGACCGTCATGATCGGCGACGACGTCACCATCACGGTTCTGGGGGTCAAGGGGAACCAGGTACGCGTCGGCATCAATGCGCCCAAGCACGTAGCAGTACACCGCGAGGAGATCTACGAGCGAATCAAGCGCGAACAGCAGCCCGAGGACGTCGCGGCGGAAACACCCAAGGCCTCGCAGTTCGCGTCGGCGTGATCCCGTAGGTCGGCGCCGCCCGGCACGGGCGGCGTGGGTTGCGCGGGATATGTTAAGTGGGCTGCGGCACTGCCGCGGCCGCGTGGCGCCGACGCCTATATAAAAAGAAGCCTCGCGGGCGCCCTGCGCGGCTGCTGCCCGGACCAGCCGCTTCACTGCGGGAACGGCGCCGCCCGTTCAGCGGGAACTGGGCAACAGGCCCACGGTGAGAGACTGCACGTCCGTGCGCCGCAAGACCGCGGCGGCCGCCTCGATGTCGAGCGCCAGCAGCCGGTCGCTGCTCGCAAACGGCACCTGCAGGCGCAGCACCTCGAAGGGGCCCTGCAGGGACTTCGAAGTCTTCAGTGGCGCGCGCAGGTCGATCCCCTGGCAGGCGGCGAGGAACTCGATCGCCACGATGTTGAGGGCATTGGCCGTCATGGTGAGCAGGCGGCGTGCGCCGTGGGTCGCCATGCTCACATGATCCTCCTGGTTGGCCGAGGTCGGGATGCTGTCCACGCTCGCCGGATGACACAGCATGCGATTCTCCGCCACGAGTGCCGCGGCGGTGACCTGCGCCATCATGAAGCCGGAATTGACCCCGCTCTCCGGGGCGAGGAAGGGCGGCAAACCGCTCATCTTCGGATCGACCAGCAGCGCCACCCGGCGCTCGGTGATGGAACCGACCTCCGCGCACGCGAGCGCGAGGATATCGGCCGCGAAGGCCACCGGCTCGGCGTGAAAGTTGCCCCCGGAGAGGACCTCGCCGGTGTCGGGAAACACCAGCGGGTTGTCGGTGACGGCGTTGGCCTCGATGACGAGCGTCGCGGCCTGCTGCGTCATCAGATCCAAACACGCACCCATGACCTGCGGCTGGCAGCGCAGCGAGTAGGGGTCCTGCACGCGCGTGCAGGTGCGGTGCGATTCGCGGATCTCGCTCCCCTCAAGCAGCGCCCGATACAGCTGCGCGACGCGGGCCTGGCCGTCGTGGCCGCGCACGTGGTGAATGCGCGGATCAAAGGGCGCATCGCTCCCCTGCAGCGCATCGGTGGAGAGCATGCCGGCGACGACGGCGCCGGCATACACGGTCTCGAGCTCGAACAGGCCCGCGAGCGCGAGCGCCGTCGACACCTGGGTGCCGTTCAGCAGCGCAAGTCCCTCCTTCGGGCCGAGCGCCGGGGGCGTCAGGCCCTCCTGCGCGAGCGCCTCGGCGGCCGGCAGGATCTCCCCGCGCCGGCGGATCTGGCCCTGCGCGAGCACCGCGAGCGACAGATGGGCGAGCGGGGCGAGGTCGCCCGAGGCGCCCACCGAGCCCTGCGCCGGCACGCACGGATACAGCCCCCTGTTGATCAGTGCCTCGAGGAAGCGCGCAAGCGGGGTGCTGATCCCGGAGAAGCCCTGCAACAGGCTCGCGAGCTTCAGCACCAGCGTGAGGCGCACGATCGCGTCATCGAGCAGCGGTCCCACGCCGGCGCTGTGGGAAAGGATGATGTTTCGCTGCAGCAGCGTGCGCTGCGCGGGTGCAATGCGCGTCTGCGCCAAAAGGCCAAAGCCGGTGTTGATGCCGTAGGCGGGGGCGTCCGCGGCCGCCAGGCGCGCCGTCACCGCATGCGCCTGCTCGAGCGCGGAGAGCGCCGCGGGATCGATGCTGACCGGCACCGGGCCGGTGTAGATGCGGCGCAGGTCCGCCAGGTGCAGCGGCCGGGCGCCGAGCTTCAGGGGTTGGAGTTCGGCCATCGCAAAACCTCGCCCGCGCGCACCACGGTGCGGCGCGGATTAAAGCCAATCCAGTACGACAGTTCGGCCGGGGAGCCGATGTTCCACACCACGAAGTCCGCCGCCTGCCCGGGGGCGAGCATGCCGCGCTGCCCCTGCAGGCCCAGTGCGCGTGCGGCCTCGCGCGTGGCGCCCAGCAGCGCCTCCTCGGCGGTCATCCCGAACAGGCGCGTCGCCATGCTGAGTGCGAGCAGGAGCGAGGTGCCCGGGGCGGAGCCGGGATTGCAGTCGCTGGCGACGGCGAGCGCAGCGCCCGCGGCGCGCAGCGCCGCCAGCGGCGGCTTGCGCTCGGCGGCCAGGCAGTAGTAGGCCACCGGCAGCAGCACCGCCACGGTGCCGGCGCGCGCCAGCGCCTGCGCCTCGGGCTCGCCGGCATACTCCAGGTGATCGCAGGAGAGGGCGCCGAAGCGCGTCGCCAGCAGTGTGCCGCCGAGGTCGGAGAGCTGCTCCGCATGCATCTTCACCGGCACCCCGAGCGCGCGCGCCGCACTGAAGAGCCGCTCGGCCTGCGCCACCGAGAAGGCGATGCGCTCGCAGAAGATGTCCACGGCATCGACCAGGCCCTGCGCGTGCAGCGCCGGCAGCCACTCCTGCGCGATGGTGTCGATGTACGTGATCGGCCCGGCCGCGGTACTCCGGCGGCAGCGTGTGCGCGGCGAGGAGCGTGGTGCGCACCGTCACCGGGAAGGCGCGCCCGAGTGCGCGCGCGACGCGCAGCATCTTCGCCTCGTCCTCGAGCGTGAGCCCGTAGCCGGACTTGATCTCCACCGTCGTGACGCCTTCACTGGCGAGTGCCGCCAGGCGCGGCGCGCTCTACTCGAACAGCTGCTCCTCGCTCGCCGCGCGCACCGCGCGCACGCTCGAGAGGATGCCGCCGCCGGCGCGCGCGATCTCCTCGTAGGAGCGCCCCCGCAGCCGCTCGGCGTACTCGGACGCGCGCGTGCCGGCGAACACCAGGTGCGTGTGGCAGTCGATCAGTCCCGGGGTCACCCAGGCGCCGCCGAGGTCGTGCACCTCGGCCGCCTCGCTCCCGGCGGGGAGCGCACGCTCCTCGCCCACCCAGGTGAGCGCGCCGCCTCGGCTGAGGAGTGCGCCGCGCTCGATCTGGCGGTTGTCCGCATCGCAGGTCGCCAGCCGCGCATTGCGCCACAGCTTGAGGGTCTCGCCCACCTTCGTGCCTCGGGCGCCTGGGCCTAAGCGCCGCCGAGGAACGGCAGGTTCAGTCCCTGCTCGCGCGCGCACTCTACCGCGAGCTCGTAGCCCGCATCGGCGTGGCGCATGACGCCCGTGGCGGGGTCGTTCCACAGCACCCGCTCGATGCGCCGCGCGGCCGCCGGGGTGCCGTCGCAGACGATGACGACGCCCGCGTGCTGCGAGTAGCCCATGCCGACGCCGCCGCCGTGATGGATCGACACCCAGGTGGCACCTGAGGCGGTGTTCAGCAGGGCATTGAGCAGCGGCCAGTCGGCCACCGCGTCCGAGCCATCCCGCATCGCCTCGGTCTCGCGGTTGGGACTGGCCACGGAGCCGGAATCCAGGTGATCGCGTCCGATGACGATCGGGGCCTTGAGCTCCCCGCGCGCCACCATCTCGTTGAACGCGAGCCCCAGGCGGTGACGGTCGCCGAGACCGACCCAGCAGATGCGCGCCGGCAGCCCCTGGAACTGGATACGCGCGCGCGCCATGTCGAGCCAGTGGTGCAGGTGCTTGTCGTGGGGGAGCAGTTCGCGCACCTTGGCGTCGGTCCTGTAGATGTCCTCCGGGTCGCCCGAGAGCGCGACCCAGCGAAACGGGCCGATCCCGCGGCAGAACAGCGGGCGCACGTACGCGGGCACGAAGCCCGGGAAGGCGAAGGCGTCCTTGACGCCAGCGTCGAAGGCCACCTGGCGGATGTTGTTGCCGTAGTCGAAGACCGGGATCGCCTGCTTCTGGAAGGCGAGCATCGCTTCCACGTGCCGCGCCATCGAGGCGCTCGCGGCGCTGCACCACCTGCGGCCGGGTCCTCGCTGGCGCAGCCGCTCCCACTGCTCGAGGCTCCAGCCGCCGCGGCAGATAGCCGTTCACCGGGTCGTGCGCGGAAGTCTGGTCGGTGACGGCATCCGGACGCACGCCGCGGCGCAACAGCTCCGGCAGCACCTCGCAGGCGTTGCCGAGCAGGCCCACCGACACCGGCTTACCGGCTCGCGCCGCGCGCGCGATGATCTCGAGCGCCTCATCGAGGCTGCGCGCCTCGACGTCGAGGTACTTCGTCTGCAGGCGCTTGGCGATGCGCTCGGGGCGACACTCGATCGCCAGCATCGAGGCGCCGGCCATCGTGGCCGCCAGCGGCTGCGCGCCGCCCATGCCGCCCAGGCCCGCCGTCAGGATCCACTTGCCCGCGAGGTTGCCGGCGTAGTGCTGGCGGCCCATCTCGACGAAGGTCTCGTAGGTGCCCTGCACGATCCCCTGGCTGCCGATGTAGATCCAGGAGCCGGCCGTCATCTGGCCGTACATCATGAGGCCCTTCTGGTCGAGCTCGTTGAAGTGCTCCCAGTCGGCCCAGCGCGCCACGAGGTTCGAGTTCGCGAGCAGCACGCGCGGGGCATCCGCGTGCGTGCGAAACACCCCGACCGGCTTGCCCGACTGGATGAGCAGCGTCTCATCGTCGCTTGAGCTGCCGCAGCGCCGCGACGATCTGCTCGTAGCACTGCCAGTTGCGGGCCGCCTTGCCGATGCCGCCGTAGACGACGAGTTCGGCGGGGCGCTCGGCCACCTCCGGGTCGAGGTTGTTCATGAGCATGCGCAGCGGGGCCTCGGTGAGCCAGCTGCGACAGCTGAGTTCGGTGCCGCGCGGGGCGCGCAGCGGCATGCGCGTGTGGGTGTCGGACATGGGGCTACCTCGGCTGGATGTTCGCGGCGAGTTCGTAGCGCGAACCGGGATGATAAAGGTCGGCGAGACTGGCGACACGGCCCTGCGAGAAGGTGCGGCGCCGGATCAGGAGACAGGCCTCGTCCGCGTCCAGTTTCAGCAGGCGGCGGATGCGCCGGTCGGGAGCGAGCGCGCGCACGATGTGCTCGGCGCGCTGCAGCGGGGCCACGCGGACCAGGAATTCGTGCGGCGTGGTGCGCGTGAAGTCGTTGGCCAGGTACCCGGGAGCGGCGAGCGGGTTCACGTAGCGCTCCTCGACCTGCAGCGGCAGGGGACCTTCGAAGTGCGTGAGGAGCGAATAGTCGAGCGGGTCGCCGACTTTGAGGCCGAAGCGCTCGGCCAGCTCGCGCGTGGCGGCCACCCGGGTGAGCGCGAGCACTTTCGCGCGGTACTCATGCCCGCGGGCGCGGATCTCATCGGCGATGTTGCGCACCTCGAGCGGATGGGCGTGCACGCGCTGCTCGGCGACGAAGGTGCCGACGCCGGCGATGCGCACCAGCACCCCTTCGGCGGTGAGTTCCTTCAGCGCCCGGTTCGCGGTCATGCGCGACACCGCGAGCGAGCGCACCAGCTCGTTCTCCGAGGGCACCCGCTCGCCCGCGCGCAGCGCGCCGGCGGCGATGCGCTCGAGCACGTGGTGCTTCACCTGGCGGTAGCGCGCGGCAGCCTGGGGCAGGGGCATGGCGGTTTGCGGACCCTTGAAGGAGCGGGTGCGGGCCCCAATGCTGGCACGGTCGATTCAGGTTGTCTATACAGGTCTAGGGTGGAGGGTCCGGACGGCCCGAAACGGCGCCGCGCGGCGGCGGTTCCCTCGGCGGGGGGGTTTCCGGTAGAATGCGCGGCCCCCGACCCGGCTGCCAGCCGTGCGGGGACGGGTGGCTGGTGTCGCGGCATCTCGCGCGGCGCCCCCGAGCAAGCAGCAGTGAGAAGCCCCCCGTGGGGCTTTTTGTTTTTTGGGTGGGCCATCGGGGCCCATTTTTATTTTTCGGGACGGCCGCCCTCGGGAAGGGGCCGGAAGGGGACGGGAGTCGTGACCGGGAGCCTGCGCGAGCGGTTGATCGCGCTCATCGAGCCGCAGCTCGAGCGACTGGGCTACGAGCTGGTGGATCTCGAGTACGCCGCGGCGCGCGGCCACGCCCTGGTGCGGCTCTACATCGATGCGCCGGCGCAGGTGACCGTGGAGGACTGCGCCAGCGTGAGTCGCGAGGTTTCGGCGCTCCTCGATGTCGAGGATCCGATCCCGAGCGCCTACACCCTCGAGGTGTCCTCGCCGGGCTTCGAGCGGGTGCTGCGCACCGAGGCGCACTTCGGTCGCTTCGTCGGCGCGCGCGTGTTCGTGGAGCTGAAGGAGCCACGTGCCGGGCGGCGCCGCTACACGGGCAAGCTCCTCACCGTGGATGAGGGCGGCATCGAGCTCGAGGTGGATCGCGAGCACGTGGCCATGACATTTGCAGAGATTGGTAAGGCGCGGCTCGCCAGCTGAAGAGCTTAAGGGGCGGGACGCATATAGCCGGCAGCGCCGGTCGGGGCAGAGGTACTTTAGGACCGTGAACAAAGAAATCCTGATGGTGGTGGATGCCGTCTCCAACGAGAAGGGCGTCGATAAAGAAGTCATCTTCGAGGCGCTCGAGGCGGCGCTGGCCTCGGCGACCCGCAAGAAGCACGGCGAGGAATGGGACGTGCGCGTCGCCATCGACCGCAAGAGCGGCGACTACGACACCTTCCGCCGCTGGAAGGTGTTCGCCGATGACTCCAAGGAACTGGAGGTGCCCGAGCGCGAGTGGCGCCTCGAGGATGCGCTCGATGCGGACCCCAAGGCGGAAGTCGGCGGCTTCGTCGAGCAGCCGATCGAGTCGGTCGCCTTCGGCCGCATCGCCGCCCAGCAGGCAAAGCAGGTCATCGTGCAGAAGGTGCGCGAGGCCGAGCGCGCCCAGGTGGTCGATGCCTACCGCGATCGCGTCGGCACCCTCGTGAGCGGGGTGGTCAAGCGCGTCGACCGCAACGGCATCTACATCGACCTCGGCAGCAACGCCGAGGGCTTCGTGCCGCGCACCGACATGATCCCGCGCGAGCAGGCCAAGCCCCAGGACCGCATCAAGGCGTTCCTGAAGGAGGTGCGCTCGGAGCCGCGCGGGCCGCAGCTGTTCCTCACCCGCACCGCGCCGGAGTTCCTGATCGAGCTCTTCAAGCTCGAGGTGCCCGAGGTCGGCCAGGGCCTGATCCAGATCCTGGGCGCCGCGCGCGACGCGGGGATCCGCGCCAAGATCGCCGTGCGCAGCAACGACCCGCGCATCGATCCGGTCGGTGCCTGCGTCGGCATGCGCGGCTCACGCGTGCAGGCGGTCTCCAATGAGATCGCTGGCGAGCGCGTGGACATCATCCCCTTCGTCGACAACGCGGCGCAGTTCGTGATCAACGCGATGTCACCGGCGGAGGTGATGTCGATCGTGGTCGACGAGGATTCCCACAGCATGGATATCGCCGTCGCCGAGGACAAGCTCTCGCAGGCGATCGGGCGCGGCGGCCAGAACATCCGCCTGGCCAGCCAGCTGACCGGCTGGGACCTGAACGTGATGACCGAGTCCGATGCCGAGGCCAAGAGCGAGACCGAGGCGAAGGAGCTGGTGCAGAACTTCATGAAGCAGCTGGATGTCGATGAGGACGTCGCGACCATCCTGGCGCAGGAGGGCTTCTCCACCATCGAGGAGATCGCCTACGTGCCCCAGGCCGAGCTTGCGGCGATCGAGGAATTCGACGAGAACATCGTCAAGGAGCTGCGTAACCGCGCCCGCGACGTGCTGCTGACGCAGGCGATCGCGAGCGAGGAGACGCTCGATCAGTCGATGCCGGCCGATGACCTGCTGCTTGCTCGAGGGCATGAGCCCGGATCTTGCGCTCACGCTCGCCCGGCGGGGCGTGCGCACGCGCGAGGACCTGGCCGAGCAGTCGGTCGATGAGCTCGCGGACATCGAGGGGCTGGCGACGGACCGGGCGGCGAAGCTCATCATGACGGCGCGCGCGCCGTGGTTCGAAGCGGGCAACGGAACCTGAGGATCGAAGAGCTATGGCGGAAGTGACCGTTTCCCAGTTTGCGGAAGTCCTGAAGGTCCCGGTGGACCGGCTGCTCACGCAGCTGGACCAGGCCGGCATCAAGGTCTCCGGGCCCGACGCGCGCATCAGCGACGATGCCAAGCTCGAGCTGCTCACGCACCTGCGCCGCGCCCACGGCAGCGAGGAAGCCAGCGGCGACGGCGCGCCGCGCAAGATCACGCTCAAGCGCAAGACGCAAAGCGAGCTGAAGCTCGCGAGCAACCAGGGACGCGCGCGCACGGTGAACGTGGAAGTGCGCCGCACGCGCAACTACATCAAGCGCGACGTGCTCGAGGAGCAGGCGCGGGCGCAGCAGGATGAGATCGACTCGCGCAAGCGCGAGGCCGAGGAAGCGGCGCGCGCCGCGACCGAGCGGGTCGAAGCCGAGCGCCGCGAGCGCGAGCGGCTGGAGGCGGAGAATCGCCGCCGCGTCGAGGAGGAAGAGGTCCGGCGCCGCGCGCAGGAAGAATCGCGCCGCGCGGCCGAGCAGCGCACCCGCGACGATGAGGCACGCCGCACGCGCGAACGCGAGGAGCCCGAGCAGCGCCGTCCCGTGGCGGAACGACCTGCGGTGGCGCCGGTCGCCCCGGTGGTGCGCCCGAGCGAGCCGCCCGCGGATGACAAGTCCACGCGCTACGGCCGCCAGGAGCTGCACGTCGCCGGCGACGTCAGCTCGCGTTACAAGAAGAAGCGGCGCGTCAAGGCGCGGCCGCAGCCCTCCGCGGGTGCCGAGGGGCGGCATGGCTTTGAGATGCCGACCGCGCCGGTGAAGCGCGACGTCGGCATCGGCGAAACCGTCACCGTGGCAGAACTGGCGCAGAAGATGGCGGTCAAGGCGAACGAGGTCATCAAGGTGCTCATGAACATGGGCGTCATGGCCACCATCAACCAGCCGATCGACCAGGACACCGCGGTGCTCGTGGTGGAGGAGATGGGACACACGGCCAAGCTGCTGAAGGAAAACCAGATCGAGGTCGATCTGCAGGGCGCGCAGGGCGCCCCGGCCGAGACGGACCTCGAGCCGCGCCCGCCGGTGGTCACGGTCATGGGCCACGTCGATCACGGCAAGACCTCGCTCCTCGATTACATCCGCAGCACCAAGGTGGCCGCCGGGGAGGCCGGGGGCATCACCCAGCACATCGGCGCCTACCAGGTCGCGACCAGTAAGGGCGTCATCACCTTCCTCGACACGCCCGGACACGCGGCCTTCACCGCCATGCGGGCGCGCGGTGCCAAGGCCACCGACGTCGTGGTGCTGGTGGTGGCGGCGGACGATGGCGTCATGCCGCAGACCATCGAGGCGATCGAGCATGCGCGCGCGGCCAACGTGCCGATCGTGGTTGCGGTCAACAAGATCGACAAGAGCGACGCGGACCCGGAGCGCGTGCGCACGGAGCTCTCCAAGCACGAGGTCATCTCGGAAGAGTGGGGCGGCCAGAACATCTTCGTGCCGGTCTCGGCACGCACCGGCCAGGGGATCGATCAGCTGCTGGATGCCATCCTGCTGCAGGCGGAGGTGCTCGAGCTGCGCGCCCCGCGCTCAGGTCTTGCCTCCGGCATCGTGATCGAGTCGAGCATCGAGAAGGGGCGCGGCGCGGTCGCGACCGTGCTGGTCAAGCGCGGCACGCTCAAGATGGGCGACCCGATCATCGCCGGCTCCGAGTTCGGCCGCGTGCGCGCGATGTTCGATGAGAGCGGCAAGCCGGTGCAGGAAGCCCCGCCCTCGATGCCGGTGGTGGTGCTCGGCCTGTCCGCCGCGCCCAACGCCGGGGATGAGCTGCTCGCGGTCGAAAGCGAGCGCAAGGCGCGCGAAGTGGCGCTGTATCGGCAGGGCAAGTTCCGCGACGTCAAGCTCGCCCGCCAGAGCACCCGTGCCGAGGACGTGTTCTCGCAGATGGGTGAGGCGAAGGCCGGCGTGGTCTCGGTGCTCATCAAGGCGGACGTGCAGGGCAGTGCCGAGGCACTGCGTGAGGCGCTCACCAAGCTCTCCACCGAAGAGGTGCAGGTCAAGGTCATCTCCAGCGGCCTCGGCGGCATCACCGAGTCGGACGTGCAGCTCGCCGCCGCCTCGCGTGCGCTCATCATCGGCTTCAACGTGCGCGCCGATTCGGGCGCCCGCGATGCGGTCAAGGAGACCGGCGTCGAAGTGCGCTACTACAGCATCATTTACGAGGCCATCGACGATGTGAAGCAGATGATGTCCGGCATGCTGCAGCCGGAGATCAAGGAGACGATCGTCGGCATCGCGCAGGTGCGCGAGGTGTTCCGCTCCAGCAAGTTTGGCGTGGTGGCCGGGTGCCTCGTGACCGAGGGCGCGGTCAAGCGCAACAACCCGATCCGCGTGCTGCGCGACAACGTGGTGATCTTCGAGGGGGCGCTCGAGTCGCTGCGCCGCTTCAAGGACGATGCCGGCGAGGTTCGCGCCGGCACCGAGTGCGGCATCGGCGTGAAGAACTACCAGGACGTGCGCGTCGGCGACCAGATCGAGTGCTACTCGCGCGTCGAGGTGGCGAGAACGCTGCAGTAATGACCCAGGCGCGCACGCAACGCATCGAGTCGGAGATCCAGCGCGTGCTCGCGGGCCTGATCGCGCGCGAGGTGAAGGATCCGCGCGTGGGCAACGTGACCATCACGGGCGTGAGCGTGGCCGCCGACATGGGCTCGGCGAAGATCTTCTTCACGCCCTTTGCCTCGAGCAGCGCGCACGAGCAGGTGCAGCAGGGACTCACGCGCGCGGCCGGATTCCTGCGCGGGGAACTCGGCCGGCGGCTGGGACTGCGCCATGCGCCGCGCCTGCAGTTCGTGTTCGACGACAGCGCCGCGGACGCCGCACGCCTGACACGCCTCATCGATGAGGCCGTCGCCGAGGATCGCACCCACGAGGCAGGCCCCGAGTCTGCGCCCGACGCCGACACGCCCCGGCGCTGAAGACTTCCCCGTGATGCCCAGCGGCGTGCTGCTGCTCGACAAGCCCCTCGGCCTGTCCTCGAACGCGGCCCTGCAGCGCGTGCGCGCGCTCTTCGGACGCATCAAGGGCGGTCACGTCGGCAGCCTCGATCCGCTGGCTACCGGCATGCTGCCGATCTGCCTGGGGGAGGCCACCAAGGTGGCCGGCGACATCCTCGCGGGGCGCAAGTGCTATCGCTTCAGCGTCGCCCTCGGCAGCGCGACGGCGAGCGGCGATGCCGAAGGCGCCCTCACCGAAGCGCTGCCCGTGCCGCCCCTGAGTGCGGCGCACGTCACGGCGGTGCTGCAGCGCTTCCTGGGTGCGCGCGAGCAGGTGCCGCCGATGTATTCCGCCATCAAGCAAGGCGGACAACCGCTGTATCGGCTGGCACGGGCGGGCGTGAGCGTGCCACGCGCACCGCGGCAGATCGAGATCTTCACCCTGACGCTCGAAGGGCTCACGCCCACGCACCTGGATCTGGAGGTCCTGTGCTCCAAGGGCACGTACGTGCGGGTGCTGGCCGAGGAGATCGCCGTCGCGCTCGGCACCGTGGGGCACGTGTCCAGCCTGCGCCGCCGGTACGTGGAGCCCTTCGCCGGGCACACGCTCCACACCCTCGAGTCGCTGCAGGCACTGGCGCAGCGCGGGGCGCCGCCGCCACTGCTGCCGATCGATGCGGCGCTCATGCACCTGCCGGCGTTCCGGCTCAGCGATGCGGACACCCGGCGGCTGCTGCAGGGCCAGCGGGTCGCCGGCGGGGAGGGCGAGGCCGCACGCGTGCGCCTCTACGGACCGGATGGCGTCATTTCTCGGTCTCGGTGAGGCCGACGGCGCCGGCGGTCTGCAGCCGCGGCGGCTGATCGTGGCGGCTGCAAGCTGATTTTGCGCCGGGTTAAGGCTTGTCCTAGGGGCCGCCCGCCGTATACAATCGTCGGCTTACTTAAAGGCTCTTAATACAAGTAGTTAGGACAATCGCGTAATGGCTTTAACCAGCGAGAAAAAGGGCGGCATCCTCGCCCAGTTCCGCCGCGGCCCCGCCGACACCGGTTCCCCGGAAGTGCAGGTCGCGCTCCTTTCCGAACGCATCAACGGACTCGGCGAGCACTTCACGGCACACAAGCGTGATCATTCATCGCGCCGCGGGTTGGTGAAGCTCGTGAACCAGCGGCGCAAGCTCCTCGATTACCTCAGAGCCACGCAACCGGACAAGTACCAGGAGCTCGTCGAGCGCCTGGGGCTTCGTCGCTAAAGAACGCACAGGGCCGCCGCAGCAATGCGACGGCCCTTTCCGTTTCCGCCTACCCAATTCACTTTGAGGATCGAGCATTGAGCGTCGTCAGCAAGTCCTTTCCTTTCGGCCAGCACACCGTCACCATCGAGACCGGCGAGATCGCCCGCCAGGCCGATGGGGCCGTGCGCGTCTCCATGGGCGAGACCGTGGTGCTGGTCACCGCGGTGGCCAAGACCACCGCCAATCCCGGCCGTGATTTCTTCCCGCTCACGGTCAACTACATCGAGAAGACCTACGCCGCCGGGCGCATTCCCGGGGGCTTCTTCAAGCGCGAAGGCCGGCCGACCGAGAAGGAGACGCTGACCTCGCGTCTGATCGATCGCCCGATCCGGCCGCTGTTTCCGGATGGCTTCTACAACGACGTGCAGGTGGTCGCGACCGTGCTGTCGATGGACCCGGAGATCGACGCCGACATCCCCGCGCTCCTCGGGGCGTCCGCGGCGCTCGCGCTGTCGGGCATCCCCTTCAGCGGGCCGATCGGCGCGGCGCGCGTCGGCTACAAGGACGGCCGTTACCTGCTGAACCCGACGGCACCGGAGCTGGCCGCCTCGCAGCTGCACCTGGTGGTCGCCGGCACCGAGCACGCGGTGCTCATGGTTGAATCCGAAGCCAAGGGGCTGTCCGAGGACGTGATGCTCGGCGCGGTGGTCTTCGGCCACGAGCAGATGCAGATCGCGATCCGCACCATCCGCGAGATCGCCGCGCAGGCGGGCAAGCCGCGCTGGAAGTGGGAGGCGCCCGCGGAGAACGCGGAAGTCGCCAGCGCCGTGTCCCTGCACGCGCAGGCAGCGCTCGCCCAGGCCTACAGCATCACCGAGAAGCAGCAGCGCCACACGCGCCTCGGTGAGATCAAGACCCAGACGCTCGCGACGCTCACCGGCGGGGACGCGCCGAAGTACACCGCCGAGCAGGTCGATGCCGCGCTCTTCAAGCTCGAGAGCAACATCGTGCGCCAGCGCATCCTCAACGGTGAGCCGCGCATCGACGGCCGCGACACCGTGACCGTGCGTCCGATCACCGTGAAGGTCGGCGTACTGCCGCGCACGCACGGCTCGGCGCTCTTCACCCGCGGGGAAACCCAGGCGCTGGTCGTGACCACGCTCGGCACCTCGCGTGATTCGCAGATCATCGACGCCCTCGAAGGCGAGCGGCGCGAACCGTTCATGCTGCACTACAACTTCCCGCCGTTCTCGGTCGGGGAGACCGGCATGATGGGCTCGCCCAAGCGTCGCGAGATCGGCCACGGTAACCTGGCCCGCCGCGGCGTGCTGGCGGTGATGCCCGACATGACCACCTTCCCGTACGTGATCCGGGTGGTATCCGAGATTCTCGAGTCGAACGGCTCAAGCTCCATGGCGAGCGTCTGCGGCACCTCGCTCGCGCTCATGGATGCCGGCGTGCCCCTCAAGGAGCCGGTCGCGGGTGTTGCGATGGGACTGGTGCTCGAGGGCAGCCGTTACCAGGTGCTCACCGACATCCTCGGGGATGAGGATCACCTCGGCGACATGGACTTCAAGGTCGCCGGCACCAAAGACGGCATCACCGCGCTGCAGATGGACATCAAGGTCGAGGGCGTGACGCCCGAGATCATGCGCGTGGCGCTGGGCCAGGCGCGCGCCGGGCGGCTGCACATCCTCGGGGAGATGAATCGGGTCATTCACGCGCCGCGCGCGACCATGTCCGAGTGGGCGCCCTCGATCATCACCATCAAGATCGATCCGGAGAAGATCCGCGACGTCATCGGCAAGGGCGGTGCGGTCATTCGCCAGATCACCGAGGAGACCGGCACGACCATCGACATCGAGAGCGACGGTACCGTGAAGATCGCCTCCGTCAGCGGTGCGGCCGGGCGTGAGGCGCTCGCCCGCATCGAGCTCATCACCGCCGACGTCGAGGTCGGGCGTATCTACGAGGGCAAGGTGGCGCGCCTGATGGACTTCGGCGCCTTCGTCACGATCCTTCCCGGACGTGACGGCCTGGTGCACATCTCGCAGATCTCCAACGAGCGCGTGGAGCGGGTCTCCGACAAGCTCAAGGAAGGCGACGTGATCCGCGTGAAGGTGCTCGAGGTCGATCGCCAGGGGCGCATTCGTCTCTCGATGCGTGACGTCGACGCGGCCTGAGGCGGCCGCGGCCTAGGGAACCTCAGCGACGACGCGGTCAGCCCTGCGGGCCGCGTCCGTTCTGGCTCGAGAACTGCCGCAGGCTCTGCTCGAGGTAACTGCCGACGACCGCGCGCGTGCTGCCGCCATAGGAGCGGATCACCTGCGAGAGGAAGTCGCGGCTCATCAGCGGCTCCCCGTCATGCTCCTGCTCGGAGATGACCTGCAGCAGGATGCTGCGCGTGATGTCGGTCTGGGTCTTCTTGTCGATGACGACGAAGTCAGTGCGCTCGATCACCAGGCGACGGATGTCCGCCAGCGTGATGTAGCGGCTCTCCACCGTGTCGTACAAGCGCCGGTTCGGGTACTTCTTGATGGTGCGCGGTTCGCTCATCACACGTCCCTCACTTATGGGTTGTTGTCGCACCTTCCATAGTGCCGGGCGTCTTGCAGCTACCTTATTACAACTGCGCGTTCCGCGGCCACAGTCAGCTGTGGAAACTGCTGGGCGGCGGGGCCTCTCCGGCCGGCACCTCCCGCATCCCCTGGAGGGGAGCGATCTGCCAATGTTGGATCGCCCACTGCAGGATCGTCCCGACGGGCTCAAGCTCAAGCTTTGCCGGAGGCGCCTGCCGCAGCAGCCCCAGCGTCCGGCACAGCTGGGCGGGGGCCTCGGCCGGGTTGAGGCTGATGGCGCGGCGTGACTTGGCGAGCTTGGTGCCGTCGGGCTCGGTGACCAGGGGCAGGTGGGCGTAGCGAACCGGCGGGAGCCCCAGCGCCTCCTGGAGCGCGATCTGCCAGGGCGTGCTGTCGAGGAGGTCAGCACCGCGCACGACGTCGGTCACGCCCTGCGCGGCATCATCGACGACCACGGCCAGCTGGTAGGCGAAGACGCCATCGCGGCGGCGCACGATGACGTCCCCGCGCTCGGCGAGGTCGAAGCGGCAGGTGCCCTGCACCCGATCGAGGAACTCCACGGTGCGCGCGGCGACGCGAAAGCGCGTCGCCGTCGGGCCGCGCCCCCGGGGCCCGGCGCGGCACGTTCCGGGATAGCCAGCCTCATCGGCGAGCTCGCGCCGCGAGCAGCTGCACTCGAAGGTGAGGCCGGCGGCATGCAGCTGCGCGAGGGCTTGCTCGTAATGCGCGGTGCGCGCGCTCTGATACTCGACGGCGTCGTCCCAGTGCAGGCCGAACGCCTCCAGCGTCTGCAGCATGTGCGCCGCGCACCCCGGTACGAGGCGCCCGCGATCCAGGTCCTCCATGCGCACACGCCAGCGCCCGCCCCGGGCGCGGGCGTCGAGGAAGCTGCCGAGGGCGGCGAGCAGCGAACCGAGGTGCAGCGCTCCGGTGGGCGAGGGCGCGAAGCGCCCGATGTAGGGAGGGTGCGCCGCCGCCGGGCGCACGGCCGAGGCGTTAGTCTCAGCGGTAACGATCGTCGCGGTCGCCGTACTGGCGCTCGCGCCGCTCGCGCCGCTCCTGGGCCTCGATGCTGAGGGTGGCCACGGGACGGGCCTCGAGGCGCTTGATGCCGATCTCCTCGCCGGTCTCCAGGCAGTAGCCGTAGGAGCCGTCCTCGATGCGGTGCAGCGCCTCGTCGATCTTGCGGATCAGCTTGCGTTCGCGGTCGCGGGTGCGCAGCTCCAGGCTGAATTCCTCTTCCTGGGTGGCCCGGTCGTTCGGGTCGGGGAAGTTGGCCGCCTCATCCTTCATGTGCGAGACGGTGCGGTCGACTTCGACCATCAGGTCGCGCTTCCAGCTGTTGAGGATGCTGCGGAAGTGCTCGAGCTGCTCCTTGCTCATGTACTGCTCGCCGCGCTTGACGATGTACGGCTGTACATTGCGCGGACCGGCCAGCAGGCTCCCCGGCTCGAGCGACTCGCCGTCGTCCGCCTCGGTGGCGGCCGGGGTGGCCGCGTGGCGGGTGGCGGTCGCGACGTTGGCGGCGCTCGCCGGTCGCGGGAGCGGCTTCTTCAATTCCGGTTCCGGTGCGGCCGCGGGCGGGGCGGGTGGCGCGGCGGGCTTCTTGGCGGCCGCGACACTCTTGCGTGCCGTCAGCGGACGCGCCCGCGGGCCTTCCGGCTTGCGCGCGGTCGACTTGCGCGGCGCGGGCCGAGCAGCCACCTTCTTGCCCTTCGCGGACTTAGGCGCAGGTCTTTTGGCCGGCATTAATCACTCCTCAAATACCGCTCAGGGCCCCGTAAAGAACGCGCGATTATACCGGCGCACCCCACGCTGTACAGGTGTTCCCGAAAACCGCAAAACCGCCTGCCACGACAGGCTTTTTTTACCCTGCAGCCGGGAAAGTGCGCTTTGCGGGTGCCCGCGCGGGCGGCTAGGGGAGCGTCACGGCCGCGGCGGGTTGCCAGCCGGGCTGTCGGCGCTCCGCGACAACGGTCGTATAGATCCCGCCGCGCACGTTGAAGCGCGCGGTGAGACGCAGGAAGCGCGCCTGTACGGCGGCGTGCACATGATCGGCGATCTCGTTGGTCACCGCCTCATGGAAGGCGCCACGGTCGCGGAAGGACCAGACGTAGAGCTTCAGCGACTTCAACTCCACGCACCGCCGGTCGGGGACATACTCGAGTTCGAGGGTCGCGAAGTCCGGTTGCCCGGTGCGCGGACACAGGCAGGTGAACTCCGGGATCTGCATGCGGATCGTGTAGTCGCGGGTGAGCTCGGGATTGGCGAAAGTCTCGAGCTCACGGGTGGGCGCTGCCGGCATATTGCACTACACTACACCATCCTTCGGGGTCGGAAATTAAGGACGGAAGTAACCAGAGATGCGGCTGACCAAGATCAAGCTCGCCGGCTTCAAGTCCTTCGTCGATCCGACCCAAATCAACTTCCCCAGTAATCTCACCGGTGTCGTGGGCCCCAACGGCTGCGGCAAGTCCAACGTCATCGACGCGGTGCGCTGGGTGATGGGCGAGCTGTCGGCGAAGCACCTGCGCGGCGACAACATGGCGGACGTGGTGTTCAACGGCTCGAGCGCCAGGAAGCCGGTCGGCACCGCCTCGGTGGAGCTGGTGTTCGACAACGGCGACGGCAAGATCGGTGGTGCCTACGCCGGTTTCAGCGAGATCTCGCTCAAACGCGTGGTGTCGCGCGATGGCACCTCCTCCTATTTCATCAATGGCGGGCGCTGCCGGCGCAAGGACATCACCAACCTGTTCCTCGGCACCGGTCTTGGCTCGCGCAGCTACGCGATCATCGAGCAGGGCATGATCTCGCGCGTCATCGACGCGAAGGCCGAGGACATGCGCGCCTTCGTGGAAGAGGCGGCCGGCATCTCCCGCTACAAGGAGCGCCGCAAGGAGACCGAAGCGCGCATCGCCGACACCCGCGAGAACCTCGAGCGGCTGCAGGACGTGCGCGATGAGGTGGAGAAGCAGATCCGCCACCTGCAGCGCCAGGCCGCGACCGCGCGGCGCTACCAGGCGCTCAAGGAGCAGGAGCGGCGGCTGAATGCGGAACTGCTGGCGCTGCGGCTGCGCGAGCTCGACAGCGGCGCGCAGGTGCACGATGCGACGGTGCGCGCGCGCGAGCTGGCCATGCAGGCCGAGCTCACCACCCAGCGGGCCGCGGAGGCCGCCATCGAGCGCGAGCGCGGCGTGCACACGGCGCGCGGCGAGGCCCTGGCGGGCGTGCAGGCGCGCTATTACGAGGTCGGTGCCGACATTTCCCGCCTCGAGCAGGCGATCGAACACACGCGCGAGCTGCGCGAACGCCAGCGCGCGGACCTGACACAGACCCAGACCTCCCTGAGCGAACTGGCCAGCCACATCGCGCGCGATGAGGCGCAGCTCGCCACCGTGCGTGCCGAGCTCGCGCAGCTCACCCCGCAGTTAAGCAGCGCGCAGCAGGCCGAGGCGCACGCCGCGACGGTGCTGGAGGAGGCCGAGCGCGCCCTGCAGGACTGGCAGCAGCGCTGGGAGGCCCATACCCAGGCGGTCGGCGCGGCCGAGCAGACGAGCGAGGTCGAGCGCGCCCGCATCGAGCAGCTGGAGAACCAGCTGCGCCAGCTGACCACCCAGGCGCAGCGCCTCGCCGAGGAACACGAGTCCGTCGCCGCCGCGCACGGGGACGCGGAACTGGCGCAGCTCGCGGGCGAGGAAGAGGCGGCGCGCGGGCGCAGTGAAGCCCTCGCCGGCACGCTCGAGGCCGCGCAGGAGCAGGTGCAGCGGCTGCGCGCCGCCGCCCAGGCCGCGGAGCACGTGCTGGAGGAGGCGCGCGCCGCCCGCGAGACGGTGCGCGCGGAGCTCACCTCGCTCGAGGCGCTGCAGGCGGCCGCCCTGAACGATCATGCCGGCGAGACGGCCGCGTGGCTTACGCAGTCCGGGCTTTCCGGCCGCCCGCGTCTGGCGGCGACCCTCGAGGTCGAGCCCGGCTGGGAGCGCGCGGTGGAGACCGTGCTGGGTGACTACCTGGAGGCGGTCTGCGTCGAGGAACTCGAGGCCGCCGCGGGCGCGCTCGAGCACCTGAACACCGGCCGCGTCACGCTGATTGAAAAGGCCGGCGCCCCCGGCGCCGCGGAGGCCGGCACGCTCGCCGCGCGGGTGCGCGGCTCGGCCGCCCTGCGCGCGCAGCTCTCGGCCGTCCTCACCGCTGACTCGCTGCGCCAGGCCCTGAGCGCGCGCGCGGCGCTGCGACCGGGGACCTCGTGGATCACCCCGCAGGGGGAGTGGGTCGGGCGCGAGTGGCTGCGCGTGAGCCGCGGCACCGACCAGCGCGCCGGCGTGCTCGAGCGCGAGCATCGCCTGAAGGCCCTGCGCGCCACGGCAGCCGCGGCCGGCGCACACGTGCAGCAGGCGGAAGCCGGGCTCGCTGCGGCGCGCAGCGGGCTTGAGCGGGCCGAAGGTGAGCGCGAGGCCGCCCAGCAGCAGCAGCAGCAGGCGCATCGCACCCACGCGGATCGGCTCGCCGCACTGCAGGCCGGACGCGGGCGGGCCGCGGAGTCGCGCGAGCGCGGCGCGCGACTGGCGCAGGATGCCGGTGAGCTCGAGCGCGAGCGCACCGCCACCCTGGAGGCGCTGGAGCGGGCGCGTGCGCAACTCGCGCGCAGCACGCAGATCCTGACGCAGCTGGAGGCCGGGCACGCCGGGCTTGCCACCGAGCGTGAGGAGCGGCGCAACGCCCTGGCGCTTGCGCGCTCGCAGGCACAGACCCTGCAGGTGAGCGCGCGCGACCTGCACGTGCGGGTGGAGTCGCGTCGCTCGACCGAGAGTTCCGTCGCGGTCGGCATGGAGCGCATGGGCGAGCAGCGCGCGCAGCTCGCGCGCCGCAGCGCGGAGCTGGAAACCGAGCTTGCGTCCGGCGACGAACCGGTGATCCAGGCGCAGGGGCGCCTGGGCGCGGCGCTGGAACTCAGGCTCGCGGTGGAGAGCGAACTCGCGGCGGCGCGCACGGCGCTCGAAGAGACCGAGGCGGCGCTGCGCGTCCACGACGAGGAACGACTCGCCGCGGAGCAGCGCGTGAGCGGCGCGCGCGAGGCGATGGAGAACGCACGCCTCGCGGCCCAGGAGACGCACGTGCGCCGCGCGGCGCTCGCGGAGCAGTTTGCCGAGACCCGCTGCACGCTCGCGGACATCCTCGCCGGCCTTGCAGCGGACGCCGAAGTGCCCGCCTGGGAGCAGTCCCTGAACGAGGCGCGCGCCGACATCGAGCGGCTGGGGTCGGTGAACCTGGCGGCGATCGATGAACTCAAGGACCACACCCAGCGCAAGGAATACCTCGACAGCCAGTTTGCCGACCTCACGAGCGCGCTGAGCACGCTCGAGGAGGCCATGAAGCGCATCGACAAGGAGACGCGCACCCGCTTCGAGGACACCTTCGAGCGCATCAACGTCGGGCTGCGCGACAAGTTTCCGCGGCTCTTCGGCGGCGGCCACGCTTACCTCGAGCTGGTCGGTGAGGACAAGCTGAGTGCAGGCGTTGCGGTCATGGCGCGGCCCCCGGGTAAGAAGAACAGCACCATCCACCTGCTCTCCGGCGGCGAGAAGGCCCTGACCGCGGTGGCGCTGGTGTTCTCGATCTTCGACCTCAATCCCGCCCCCTTCTGCCTGCTCGATGAGGTGGACGCGCCACTCGATGAGCACAACGTGGGACGCTTCTGCGATATCGTGCGCGAGATGTCCTCGCGGGTGCAGTTCGTGTTCATCACGCACAACAAGAGCACGATGGAGCTGGCGTCCCAGCTGATCGGTGTCACCATGAACGAGCCGGGCGTGTCGCGGCTGGTGACGGTGGATGTGGACGAAGCGGTGCGCCTCGCGGCGGTCTGAAGCACACCGAAGTGACCTCCCTCATGAGTTCCGAGTTGCGCTGGATCCTCTTCATCATCGGCGTGGTGTTCATCGTCGGGCTCGCGCTGTGGGAGCGCCGCCGGCCCCGCCAGGCGAACAGCGCGCCCGAACGTGCCGCGCCGCGTGAGGCCCCCGCTCATCCCGGCCCGCGCCCGCTGCGCGATTCAGCGCTTATCCTGCCGGAGATGCGCGCGCGCGAGCCGCTGAGCAGTTCCGCCCAGGAGCTGCCGGTGGTGGAGCTGGCGGACCCCGAGCGCGTTCCGGTGCTCGAGGCGCCGGCACTCGCGCCGCCCGCCGCGGCCCCGGAGGCCGAGCACGCCCCGCAGGCCGCAGCGGAGTCCGCCAACGACACGCTGCCCGATCCGCTGGCCGCCGATGACGCCGTCGCCGATGCGCTCGCATCCGCGGCGCCCCCGGGCGCCGCGGAGGACTTTGCCTACGTCCCCAAGGCGGCCCCGGCGCCGGCCGCGCCGACGCCGCGTCCGCCGCCTGCAGTGCCGGTGGTGCCCGCCGCGGTGCGCGAGGTGCTGCCGGAGTTGCCGGCCGCCGCAGCGCCGGTGGTGGAGTGGCCACCGGATGAGCAGCGGCGCATCGTGGCACTGCGCCTCGTGGCGCCGCAGCCGCAGCGCTTCGCGGGGCGCTCGCTGCGTCAGGCGCTGGCCGCGGAAGGCTTCGTGCTCGGGCGCTTTGCGATCTTCCACAAACCCGACGAAGCGCGCCGCGCGGTGTTGAGTGCGGCGAGCCTGAACCGGCCCGGCACCTTCGATGCGGACACCATGGACTCGCAGCACTACGGCGGCCTGTCGCTCTTCGCCGTGCTGCCGGGTCCGAAGCCCCCGCCGCAGGCGTTCGATGAACTGGTGTTCACCGCGCGCAGCCTGAACGAGCGGCTGCAGGGCGTGCTGCAGGATGAGCAGGGCGGTCCGCTGACCCCGTCACGAATCGCGACGCTGCGCGAGCGGCTGAATACCGGGGCCGCCTTGTGACAGCGGCGGCGGCGGCGCGGGCCGCCGAGTTGCGCCGGCAGCTGGCGCACCACGACTACCGCTACTACGTGCTCGATGACCCGGAGGTGCCGGACGCCGAGTACGACCGCCTGATGCGCGACCTGCGCGCCCTCGAGGCGGCACACCCGGAACTCATCACGCCCGATTCCCCGACGCAGCGCGTCGCGGGCACCCCGAGCGCCACCTTCGGCGAGGTCGTGCACCAGGTGCCGATGCTCTCGCTCGACAACGCCTTCACCGAGGAGGACGTGGCGGCGTTCGACCGGCGCATTCACGAGCGGCTCGGCGTGAGCGGCGAGCTCGAGTACGTCGCGGAGCCGAAGCTGGACGGACTGGCGGTGACGGTGATCTACCGCGACGGTCAGCTCGCCCAGGCCGCCACCCGTGGCGACGGTGTCACCGGCGAGGACGTGACCGCCAACGTGCGCACCATCCGCGCGGTCCCGCAGCGCCTGCAGGGCACCGCGCCGCACCTGCTCGAGGCGCGCGGGGAGGTGTTCATGAGCCTCGCGGGCTTTGCGCGCATGAACGCCAGGGCGCGCGAGCAGGGCGAGAAGGTCTTCGTCAATCCGCGCAATGCGGCCGCCGGGAGTCTGCGCCAGCTCGACCCGCGCATCAGCGCCGCGCGACCCCTGACGGCGATCTTCTACGGCCTGGGCGCGCTCGAGGGCGCACCGCAGCCGGCCGGCCAGCGCGAGCTTCTCGAGCGGCTGCGCGCGCTCGGCCTGCCGATCTCGCAGGAGGTGCGCGTGGTGCGCGGCGTCGCCGGGTGCCTCGAGTACTACCGCGCGCTCGGCGCGCGGCGCGCGAGCCTGCCGTACCAGATCGACGGCGTGGTCTACAAGCTCGAGTCGCGCGCCGACCAGGAGCGCCTGGGATTCCTGTCGCGCTCGCCGCGCTGGGCGATCGCCCACAAGTTTCCCGCCGATGAGGCGCTGACCGTGGTCAGGGGCATCGAGTTCCAGGTCGGCCGCACCGGGGCGCTGACCCCGGTGGCGCGCCTGGAGCCGGTGTTCGTCAGCGGCGTCACCGTGAGCAACGTCACGCTGCACAACATCGACGAGGTGCAGCGCAAGGACGTGCGGGTCGGGGACACCGTGATCGTGCGCCGCGCCGGCGACGTCATACCCGAGGTGGTGAGCGTGCTGGCCGAGCGGCGGCCGCCGGGTGCCGTGCCGGTGCAGCTGCCGCGCACCTGCCCCGTGTGTCACTCGAGCGTGCTGCGCGCCGAAGGCGAGGCGGTGGCGCGCTGCACCGGCGCCTTCACCTGCCGCGCCCAGCGCCAGGAGGCGCTGCGCCACTTCGCCAGCCGCCGTGCGCTCGATATCGAGGGGCTGGGGGATAAGCTCATCGAGCAGCTGGTGGAGCGCGGACGCGTGAGTTCCCCGGCGGACATCTACACCCTCGGGGTCGCGGAACTCGCGCAACTGGAGCGCATGGGCGAGAAGTCCGCCGCCAACCTCATCGCCGCCATCGAGAAGAGCAAGCGCACGACGCTGCCACGGCTGCTCTTCGGGCTCGGCATCCGCGAGGTGGGTGAGGCCACCGCGCTCGCGCTGGCGCGCCATTTCGGCACGCTCGAGCGGCTGATGGACGCGACGCTTCAGACGATCCAGCAGGTTCCCGATGTCGGGCCCATCGTGGCGGCGCACGTCGCCGCCTTCTTTGCGTCCGAGGATCACCGCAGGGTTATCAGGGCCTTGCGCGATAAAGGTCTGACCTGGAGTGAAGTGAGTGCCCCGGCTGCGGCGGCGGGCGCGGACGCGCTGACCGGGAAGACCTTCGTGCTCACGGGCACGCTGGATTCGCTCACGCGCGAGGCGGCGACCGAGGCCCTCATCGCGCGCGGCGCGAAGGTCTCCGCGAGCGTCTCGAAGAAGACGAGCTACGTCGTCGCCGGGGCGGAAGCCGGCTCCAAGCTCACCAAGGCGCAGCAGCTCGGCGTGCCGGTGATCGATGAGGCGCAGCTGAAGAAGCTGCTCGAGGCGGACTGATCCGGGCGGCGCCGGGGCGGCACCGCACTGCGGTGCCGCCCCGGCGCGCACAGGCTCGTCCCTTACTTCGGCGGCGCGGGGCTCGGTGTCGGCGCCGGCGGCGCAGCAGTCGGCGGCGCAGCAGCCGGCGGCGCAGCAGCCGGAGGCGCTGACGGGGCGGGCGCTGACGGGGCGGCGGGCGCGGCCGCACCCGGCGCGCCGGCGGCCGGGGCAGCCGCCGTCTGGTCGAACTTCTCGATCTTGGCGGTGCGCATCAGCTCATCCATGTAGGCGCGGAACTTCTTCCCCTGCACCACCTGCTCGAGGCGCTGACGCACCTGATCGAACGGCGGCGGGGCCACGTCGCGCGTGTCCACCAGCTGCACCACGTGCCAGCCATATTGGGTGTGGAACGGCTTGTGGGTGTACTCGCCTGGCTTGAGCGCGAGCACCGCGGCGGCGTATTCCGGGGGCATGCGATCGGCACTCATCCACGGCAGGTCCCCGCCGTTGGCCTTGGAGGGATCCATCGAGACACTCTTGGCCACCTCCTCGAACTTCTCGCCCTTCTCCAGGCGCTTCACCGCCTGCTCGGCAAACGGTTCCGTCGCCACCAGGATGTTGCGGGTGTGGTATTCGACCTTCGACATCTGGCCGATCTGTGTCTCGTATTCGGCGCGCAGCTCCGCTTCGGTCGCCGGGCGGTCCTTCAGGTACCGGTCCTGCATCGCCTGCTCGAGCACCTGCAGGCGCGAGAGCTGCAGCATGTAGGCGATGTCGGTAGTGGTATCGACGCCTTCCTTGTGGGCCTCGTCGCTGACGACCCTGGCCACGAATGAGGTTGTCGAGCGCCTGGCCGCGCATCTGCGCGGGCAGGTCCGCGGCCGGCTTGCCGGTGATGCCCTTGATGTAGAACTCGTAGAAGCCGCGGCTGATGGGGCTGCCATTCACGCTCGCGATCGCGGGCGTCGTGTCGGGGGCGGCCTGGCCGGCGGTCTTGGGCTGACAGGCAGCCAGGCTCAGCACGGCGGCGGCGAGGAGGAAGGTACGCAGATGGTTCATAGAGAGTTTCCGGTGTGTTGCCAAATCGAATCTGTGATCGCTGTTGAACTTAAGGGTCGTGACACGCATGCCGCGCGATCGTCCCGTGGTCAGCCCGCGCGCGTCTCCTCCGGGGCCCGGGCGCTGATGTTGAGCGCATGCACGCCGTTCTTGAGCAGCGGCTCGAGGGCCGCATACACCAAGCGGTGGCGCTCGAGCGCGGAGCGGCCACGGAAGGCCTCCGCGACCAGCGTGACGCGGTAGTGGCCGCCCTCGCGTGCCCCGGCGTGTCCGGCATGGCGGGCGCTGTCGTCGATGATCTCGAGCGACTGCGGCTCAAGTGCCGCTTCCAGCGCTGCGCGCATTCTGCCGAGGACCGTCTCATTCATGCTTCAGCGCGCCGAGGGCTCGGCGCCCACCGGGGTGCCGCGGCTCGTCAGCCACAGCACCTGCAGCAGCGTGAACACGAAGGTGAGGATGGTGAGCCCGAAGATCTTGAAGTTCACCCAGGTGCTCTCGCTGGCGTAGTGCGCCACGGCGAGATTGAGCGCACCGGCGAGCGCGTAGAAGCCGACCGACCAGACATTGAGCACGCGCCAGGCGCGCGCGCTCACCTGCACGCGCTCCTCGATGGCCGTGCCGAGGAAGCGCTCGGTGAGGGTGCGGGCGCCGACCCAGAAGCTGCCGAGGAAGGCAAGTCCGATCACCCACAAGAGCACCGTCGGCTTCCACTGGATGAAGGCGCGGTTGTGCAACAGGAGCGTCGCGCCGCCGAACACCAGTACCAGCAGCGCCGAGAGCGCGTGCACCGGCGGGATGCGGCGTTCACGCAGCCAGTCGATGCCGAGCACCAGCACCATCGTCACCATGAGCACCGCCGTGGCGGCGTACAGGCCGGCCCAGCGATAGGTGAGAAAGAACGCCACGAGCGGCGCGAGCCCGGTGAGAGTCTGCATCGGCGGAAGTTGGGTGCGACGGTCCTGAAAGAGCGGCGTGTACCAGGCAAAGGGCCGCGTATATTGTCACGCGCCGCGCCCAAGTTCCACGCGGGATGTTTTTTCTGCAAAAGCACCGTCTTGGCTGAATATCTGCAACTGCACCCGGTCAACCCGCAGGCGCGCCTGATCCGCCAGGCGGCCGAGATCCTGCGCGCCGGGGGCCTGATCGCCTATCCGACCGACTCCTGCTACGCCCTGGGATGGCACCTGGGTGACAGCGCGGCGCTCGAGCGCGTACGGCGCATCCGCCAGGCCGACCGCCACCACCATTTCACGCTGGTGTGCGCCGATCTGGCGCAGGTCGGGCGGTTTGCACGCCTGGAGACCTGGCAGTTCCGCATGCTGCGCGCCTGCCTGCCCGGGCCCTACACCTTTCTCCTGCGCGCGACCCGCGAGACCCCGCGCCGCCTGCAGCATGCGCGCCGCCGCACCATCGGCGTGCGCATTCCCGCGCATCCCGTGGTGCGGTTGCTGCTCGCGGAGCTCCAGGAGCCGATCATGAGCTCCACGCTGCTGATCGGCGGGGATCCGCAGCCGCTCACTTCCGGCACCGAGATTGCCGCGCGCCTGGGGCACGAGGTGGATGCCATCCTCGACGGCGGCGACTGTGGCCTCGAGCCCACGACGGTGGTGGACCTGTCGGTGACACCGCCGGTGATCGTGCGCGCCGGCAAGGGTGAGCTCGGACTGATCACCGGCCGTGCGCTATAATTGCTTCCCGTGAAGAGCACCGCCGTCCCCTGGCGCCGTGCACGCAGCCTGCGTGCCGCCGCCGCCCCCGCTGACACCCGCCTTGCCGCACGCTTTGTGAGCCTGCGGGGAAGCCCGTGAGTTCGCCGGCGCCGGCGCGGCGCGTGCTCTCCGGCATGCGGCCCACCGGCCGGCTGCACCTCGGCAACTACCACGGCGCGCTGCGCAACTGGGTCGAGCTGCAGTACCAGTACGAGTGCTTTTTCTTCGTCGCCGACTGGCACATGCTCACCACCGGCTACGAGGACACCGCACACCTGCAGGAGCACGTGCGCGAGGTGCTCATCGACTGGCTGGCCGCGGGACTGAATCCGGGCGTGGCGACGCTCTTCATCCAGTCGCACGTGCCCGAGCATGCCGAACTGCACCTGCTGCTGTCGATGATCACCCCGCTCGGCTGGCTCGAGCGCGTGCCGAGCTACAAGGACCAGCAGGAGCAGCTGAAGGAGAAGGATCTCGCCACCTACGGGTTCCTCGGCTACCCGCTGCTGCAGAGCGCCGACATCCTGGTGTACCGCGCCGCCTACGTGCCGGTGGGCGAGGACCAGGTGGCGCACGTCGAGCTCACGCGCGAGGCCGCGCGGCGCTTCAACCACCTCTACGGGCGCGAGCCGGACTTCGAGGCGAAGGCCGAGCGCGCGGTCAAGAGCCTGGGCGGACGCAACACCACCAATTACCGCCAGCTGCGCCGCAAGTTCCAGGAGGCCGGCGACACCGAGGCGCTGCAGCGCGCCCAGGTGCTGGTGCAGAGCAATAACCGCATCACGGTCGCCGACCGCGAGCGGCTGCTCGGGTTCCTCGAGGGCACGGGTGTCACGATCCTGCCCGAGCCGCAGGTGCTGCTGACCAACACCCCGAAGGTCCCCGGGCTCGATGGGCGCAAGATGTCCAAGTCCTACGGCAACACCATCGGCCTGCGCGAGGAGCCCGACGAGGTGGTGAAGAAGCTGCGCGCGATGCAGACCGATCCGGCGCGCGTGCGCCGCACCGACCCGGGTGACCCGGAGAAGTGCCCGGTGTGGGACCTTCACAAGATCTACTCCGATGAGGCGATACGCCAGTGGGCGGCGAGCGGCTGTCGCAGCGCCGGCATCGGCTGCCTTGAGTGCAAGCAGCCCCTGATCGATAAGGTGGTCGAGGAGATCAGCGGCATGCGCAAGCGCGCCCAGGAGTTCGAGGATAACCCGGAACTGGTGCGCGGTATCGTGGCCGAGGGCGCCGACAAGGCGCGCGAGGCCGCCCGCCAGACACTCACGGAGGTCAGGCGCGCCATGCACCTGCGTGCAGATTGAAGCCCGTGAAGCCGCGTCCGCAGCTGAAGATCGTCGTTTCCAACGAGCCGCTGCCGGCCGCCATCGTGCCGCAGCCCGAGCAGGCGGAGATGCCCTTCGCGGTCGTCAACGGCGAGCCGATCTCGCAGATGCCGCGCGACCTGTATATCCCGCCGCAGGCGCTGGAAGTGTTCCTGGAGGCCTTCGAGGGCCCGCTCGACCTGCTGCTGTACCTGATCCGCCGCCAGAACCTCGACATCCTCGATATCCCGCTGGCGGAAATCACCCGCCAGTACATGCAGTACATCGAGCTGATGCAGGACTTGCAGCTGGAGCTCGCCGGGGAATACCTGGTGATGGCGGCGACGCTGGCGGAAATCAAATCACGCATGCTCCTGCCGCGGCCGCAGCTCAGCGAGGAGGGCGAGCTCGATCCGCGCGCCGAACTCGTGCGGCGCCTGCAGGAGTACGAGCGCTTCAAGCGCGCCGCCGAGGGGATCGACCAGCTCGAGCGGCTGGAGCGGGATGTCTGGCCGGCGTCCGCGCCCCTCAAGGAGCGCCAGGTCGTGCGCGCGCTGCCGCAGCTGACGCTGCAGGAGATGCTGCTCGCCTTCAAGGACGTGGTGGCGCGCTCGCAGATGTTCGCCCACCACCACATCCAGCGCGAGCGGCTCTCGGTCGGTGAGCGCATGAGCGATATCCTGGCGCGCCTGGGCCACAGCGGCTTCCTGCCTTTCATGGCGCTGTTTCGGCCCGAGGAGGGCCGCATGGGCATCACGGTCACCTTCGTCGCCATCCTCGAGCTGATGCGCGAGGGGCTGATCGACATCGTGCAGACCGAGCCCTACGCGCCGCTGCACGTGCGCGCGGCCGGACCGCAGCTGCACCTTGTGGGCGGTGAGGCCGATGAGACCAACGGGCCTGCGACGCCAGGCCCGACTGAGCCCGGGGCGCTGCCCGCGGATGAGGATCCCGTATGAATGATTCGTACCTGCGCAACGTCATCGAGGCGGCGCTGCTGGCCGCGGGCAGCCCGCTCTCGCTTGCGGACCTGCAGCGGCTGTTCGAGGAGCACGCGCGCCCGGACAGCGCACAGCTGCGCGAGGCGCTCGGGCAGCTCGCGGCCGAGTATGCCGGCCGCGGCATCGAGCTCAAGGAGACCGCCAGCGGCTACCGCATCCAGGTGCGCCAGGAGCTTGCGCCCGAGATCTCGCGCTTGTGGCCCGAGCGCGCGGCGCGCTATTCGCGTGCGCTCCTGGAGACGCTGGCGCTCATCGCCTATCGCCAGCCGATCACCCGCGCCGAGATCGAAGCGGTACGCGGGGTGGCAGTCAACTCCAACATCATCGGCACCGTCATCGAGCGCGGCTGGGTGCGGGTCGTCGGGCACCGCGACGTGCCCGGGCACCCCGAGCTGCTCGGCACCACGCGCGAGTTCCTCGACTACTTCGGCCTGAAGAGCCTCGATGAGCTGCCGCCACTGGCGCAGCTGCAGGCGATCGGGGACATGAACCTGCAGCTGGCGCTGCCCTCGGAGGAGGGCGCGGCCGAGCACCTGCCCGCGGCGGCATCCGATGAGGCGCTCGAGGCCGATGAGAACGGCGATGAGGATGAGCTGTCAGCCGAGGGCGGCGGCTCGAGCGAACTCGTGGCCGCCCCGCCGTATCTGGTGGACTGATGCGCCGCGCAGCCGGGCGCCCCGCCGTACGGCGCCGCGCTGCCGCCTCGCGCGCCGCCGCGGCCGCCTCTCCCGCGGAGCGGCTGCAGAAGGTGCTCGCGCGCGCCGGGCTCGCCTCGCGCCGCGAGGCGGAAGTGTGGATCCGCGCCGGCCGCCTCACCATCAACGGCACCCCCGCCACGCTCGGCGCACGCGTCACACCGGGCGATCAGGTGCGCCTCGATGGGCGCCTGGTGCGTGCGGAGAGCCCCGTGACGGGGGCGCGCGTGTTCCTGTGCCACCGCTCGCCGGGGGAGCCGCTGCGCACCCCCGAGGGCGAGCCCCCGAGGGTGCACCGCTGCCGCGGCCGGGTCTGCTCGAGCGGCTGCCGCGTCGCGCCGGGCGGCGCTTCATGAGCATCAGTCCCATGCCGCGGGTGGACGGCGGGCTCGAGCTCGTCACCTCCGACGGGGCGCTCGCCGAGCGGCTGCAGCGCGGCGTGCACGCGCTGACGAGCGAGTTCAGCGTGCGGGTGCGCGGGGAGCTCACCGCCGCGCAGCTTCAGGGCATTCTAAGCGGGGCGCTCGACAGCGGCGCACACGTGGCGGTGCAGCGCTGCGAGGCTGCCGGGGGCGAGGCTGCCAATCGCTACTATGCGCTCGCCGCCCGCGGTGCCAGCGGCAAGCAGGTGCGGCAGCTGTTTGAACGACAGGGGGCGCTCGTCAGCCGCGTGCAGCGCACGCACCTCGGGCCGCTCGCGCTCGAACGCGCCCTGGGGCGTGGGCGCTTTCGCGAGCTCACTCAGGAGGAGCTGGCGGCGCTCGTCGCCGGCGGCAGACGCGGCCGCGAGCGGCTGAGCGTCAAAGCACTGGCCCGTGTGGCCGCGGCTTGCCGGTCCCAGCAGCGCGATGTAGGCGCTCGCAAGGCTTCCCGGCAGCGGGAGCGTCTCGAGGTCCTCGGCCGGATAGGCCTGGCGGCGCATCGCCGTGCGCGTGCGCCCGGGGTTGAGCGTGTTGACGCGCACGTGGCTGATGCCCTCGAGCTCCTGCGCCAGTACCTGGCTTAAGCCCTCGAGCGCGAACTTCGACACCGCGTATGCGCCCCAGTAGGCGCGCCCCTGGCGCCCGACGCTGCTGCTGGTGAACACCACGGAGGCGTCCGCGGATTTCTTCAGCGCCGGAATGAGCACCTGGGTGAGCGCGAAGGCCGCCGTCACGTTCACGTGCATCACGCGGCACCACGTCGGCACGTCGTAGTGCTCGATCGGGGCGAGCGTGCCGAGGATCCCGGCGTTGTGCAGCAGCCCATCCAGTCGCCCGTAGCGCTCGAGCACGGCATCGGCGACCTGGTCGAAGTCGCGGGCGAGGGCGCTCTCGAGATCGAGCACTGCGATCGCAGGCTCGGGCGCACCCGTGGCGAGGATCTCGGCGTGCAGCGCCTCGAGCTTTGCGGCGTTGCGGCCGATGAGGATCACCTGGCCCTGATGCTGCGCGCAGCCGAGCGCGATCGAGCGGCCGATCCCGCCGCTCGCACCGGTGATGGCGATCACGCGGCCGGCGAGCTCGGCGCTGCCGGGCCGGTAGGTGCGCGGGTCGAAGGCTTGGTTCAAGCGGGGTCACTCCTCAAAATCACAGGGGCGAGGCGCAGCCGCCCGCGCGCGGCGCGGCGCGCGGCACGCCAGGCCCGCCATCCATCCAGCACCGCATGATGGTCGCCCGGGCCGCGCGCGTAAGGCAAGGCAGCCAGTAGGCGCTGCGAGTGCGCGGTGGCGAGTGCCGCCCACACGAGCAGCCCGGCCAGGGCGGGCTGCTCCTCGGGGGCGAGCGCGGCCACCGCGTGTGCCAGCCCCGCCCGGGCCTGCCCATGCCGCGTACGCACCAGCGCCGCCAGGGGCGTGCGCCACGGCCACTGTGCCGGTTCCTGCGGGCTCACCTGCGCCTGCGCAAGCTCCGCCAGCGGCAGCCGCAGCCGCCCGGCGCGCGCATCGGCGCCGAGCGCATTCAGCAGCTCGAGCTCGTGCAGGCGGCTGCCCAGGGCGAGCGCGCGCGGGTGCGCGCGCTCGGGCAGCGCGAGCTGCGCGAGCGGCCCAACGAGGGCTGCGCTCCAGCGCACGGTGTAGGCCTCGAGCTCGCGGCGCGTCTCGAAGGTGGCGGCGGCGAGGTCCCAGGTCGCGAGGTCCACGAAGCCGCCCACGGCTGACAGGGCGGGGCGCGTTGCCGCGGAAAAATGCCCCAGGAGCGTGCGCGTGAGCGGATGCAGCGGGTTGCCGGCCGCGAGCCGCAGGCATTCCTCGCGCCACCAGGCGAGGCGGGCGTGGGCGACTTCGTGCGCGCTGCCGCCGCTCAGGGGTGCGCGGATCTCGGCCTCGATGCCGAGCAGCGCCTCGAAGGCGCTGCGCTGCGGGGCGGGACAGTAGAGCCGGGCGAGCGCGCGCGCGGGCGGTTCAGCCGCTGCGGCCATGGGTCTCGGGCGGCGGCGCGACGGGCACGACCTCCGCGGCGCTCGGCGCGCTGCTGCCGCGCACGAGCTGCCCGACCGGCTCGAGCGGGGCGAGCGGGGCGTCGGCCGTCACGCCCAGATCGTGGAAGCGGCGCGCCTGGGGCAGCACCTGGCGTTCGAGCGAGCCGACGGCGCTGTTGTAGGCCTCCACCGCGGCGCCGAGACGCTGCCCCATGCGCCCCAGGTGCCCGTGGAAGCTGGTGAGACGCCGGTGCAGCTCCTGGCCCAGGTCGCGGATCTGCGCAGCGTTATGCGCCATGGCGGACTGGCGCCAGCCATAGGCCACCGTCTTCAGCAGCGCCACGAGCGTCGAGGGCGTGGCAATGATGACGCTCTGCGCCAGCGCACTCTCGATGAGCTCGGGGCGTTCGGCGAGCGCGGCCGACAGGAACTGATCGCCCGGCAGGAAGAGGACGGCGAATTCGGGACTGCGCTCGAACTGCGCCCAGTAGTTCTTGGAGGCCAGCTCGCGCACCCGCGTCTCCACCTGCTGCGCGTGCTTGCGCAGCGCCAGCTGACGCTCCTCGTCGGTCGCGGCCTCGAGTGCTGCGAGGTAGGCATCGAGGGGCGTCTTGGCGTCGATGACCAGGTCGCGCGCATCGGGCATGTGCACCACCAGGTCCGGCCGCACCGCGCCGTCCTCGCCGGCCATGTGCAGCTGCTCGGTGAAGTCGCAGTGCTCGGAGAGGCCGGCGAGCTCGACCAGGCGCCGCAGGGTGAGCTCACCCCAGCGGCCGCGCACTTCGGGCCGGCGCAGCGCGGTCACCAGATTGCGCGTCTCGCGCTGCAGCAGCGTCTGGCCCCCGGCGAGCGTCTCGATCTGCGTGCGCAGACTCGTGAAGGCATCGCGGCGCTCGCGTTCGAGCGCCTGCACCTGTGCCTCGGTGCGTTCCAGGGCCGCGCGCAGCGGTTCGATCAGCTGCGCGATCGCCACCTCACGCTCCTTGAGCGCGCCCTGCGCCACCACCTGATCGCGCCCGAGCGACTCGCGCGCCAGGCGCAGAAACAGCTCGCTGTTGGTTCGCAGGGTCTCCCCGGCGAGGGTGTCGAAGGCGGCGCGCAGCCGCGTCTCGGACTGCTCGAGGAGCGCGAGGCGCTCGACGTCCTTGAGGGTCTCGGCCTCCAGGCGCACCTGGGTGGTCGCCAGCTCGACGCGCAGCGCCTCGATGCGCCGTCCGGCGCGGATGTGACTCAGCAGCGCCCCGAGTACGGCGCCGGCGACGAAGGTGGCGCCGATGATGATATAGATGAAGTGCGTGACGGCGATCACCGCAGGAAATGCGCGAGGTAGTTCACGCCGACATCGCGGCTCAGGCCGACGCGCGCGGTGAAGGGGTTGAGCTCGATGCCGGCCAGGCCCTTCAGCTCAAGCCCCGCCGCGCGTGCCCAGCGCGCCAGTTCCGCCGGGCGGATGAGGCGCTCGTACTCGTGTGTGCCGCGCGGAATGAGGTTCAGGAGGTACTCCGCGCCGACGATCGCCAGGAGAAAGGACCTGAGGTTGCGGTTGAGGGTCGAGACGAACAGCGCGCCACCGGGCGTGAGCAGCTGCGCGAGCGTCCCGAGCATCGCCGCGGGTTCGGGCACGTGCTCGAGCATCTCCATGCAGGTGACGACGTCGAAGGCCGCGGGGCTTGCGCGCGCCAGCTCCTCCGCGCTCGCCAGGCGGTAGTCGATCGTGAGCCCCTCGGAGGCGGCGTGCAGGCGCGCGACCTCGATCATGGCGGGGGCCAGATCGATCGCCGTCACCCGCGCTCCCTCGCGCGCGAGACTCTCCGCGAGCAGGCCCCCGCCGCAGCCGACATCCAGCACGCGCACTCCGGCGAGCGGCACGCGTTCGCTGACGAAGCGCGTGCGCACCGGGTTCAGCAGGTGCAGCGGCCGAAACTCGCCCTGCGGGTCCCAGAAGCGGCTCGCGCCGGAGTCGAATTTGGCCAGTTCCGCGGCATCGGCGTTGGCGGTCGCGGTGGCGGGAGCCGGCTCGCTCATGCGGCGGCTCCGAGCTTCAGGCGCGCAGCCCAGGCGGCGGGCACGGCGGCGAGCTCCGCGGCATCGAAGGCGATGAGGCGGTGGGCACTGACGGCGGCCCGGCCGCCGCTCCACACATCACTCACCTGCGCGCGCGTCGCGCCAAAGACGATCGCTTCCTCGAGGCTTGCGTAGCCAGCCACGGTGAGCGCATCCAGTTCGACGCACAGGAGGTCGGCGACCTTGCCCGCCTCGAGCGAGCCGATCTGCCCCTGCAGTCCCAGCGCCGCCGCGCCCCCGAGCGTGGCCAGGCGCAGCGCCTCGGCCGCGCCAAAGCCTGACAGGAGCGCTGCCGTGCGCGCCTCCGCCAGGAGGTCGAACGCGCCGGCGCTCACGGGGCTGTCGGTGCCGAGCGCGCTGCGGTCGCCTTCCAGCCGCGGCACGCGCGCCCCGCCGCTCGCGAGGCTCGCCTGCGGGCAGCTGATGAGGGAGGCGCCGTGACGCGCGAGCAGTGCGACATCCGCCTCCGGCAGAGCCGCGACCTGGATGGCCGCGAATCCCGGGCGCAGGAAGCCCAGCGCCGCGAGGCGTTGCAGCGCGGTGGCACCGGGGCCGCCCCCGTCGCGCACCTGCCACTCGCGCTCCGCGACTTCGGCCGCGTCCGGACGCAGCGCGAGGCGCGCATCGAGCTCGTCGGCGACGCGGCGCACGCGGCCGAGCAGTGCGTCACTGAGGCCCGCCAGGCCCAGCGGGGCGAAGAACAGGCTGATCCGCGGGTCGGCGCGGTATTCATCCCAGAGCCGCTCCGCCCGCGCGAGCTGCGCGGTGGTGCCATCCGCGCTCCCGGATTCCCCGATCGGCAGTGCGATGGCGGCGCGCATCTGCGCCGCGGCGCACACGCGCGCCGCCTCCTCGGGGTGGGGGCTCAGGTCGGCGAAGCAGGTGATGCCGGCGCGCAGCATCTGCGCGATCGCCAGGCGCGTGCCGTCGCGCACGAAGTCGGCCCCGGCGGTGGCGGCCGCGCAAGCCACCTGTCCGGCGGCGCCCGCGTCGGCACAGAGCGGCGCGCAGCAGGGTGAGGCTGGCGCGCGCATGGGCGTTCACCAGGCCCGGCAGCAGCGCGTGGTGTTCGCGCCGCAGGTGCTCGCGTGCCTCAAAGCGCGCGCGCAGCTGCGCGGCCGGCCCGAGCGCCAGAATGCGCCCGGCGCCGATGGCGAGCGCGTGGCCCTCGAGCACCACGCCCGGGGCCATCGGCAGCAGCCAGCGCGGCTCGATCAGCAGGTCCGCGGGTTCGCGCATCTTTCGTCCGGTGAGCGTGAAAACAGCTGCGGCGCAGTATATCGGTGCGCGCCGGCGCCCGCGCGCCCGCGGCCCCTTCCCGCAGGTCCGACGGTGAGGGTTTGGGCTGCGCTTCGTGCTAGAATTGCTCCTTTGTTTCGGTCCCTTTCAGGGCCGCAGAGTGCACAAGATTAATGGCTGAGATCGCCCGCGAAATCCTGCCCGTCAGCCTCGAAGAGGAGATGCGGCGCTCCTATCTTGACTATGCGATGAGCGTGATCGTCGGGCGGGCGCTGCCCGATGTGCGCGACGGGCTCAAGCCCGTGCACCGGCGCGTGCTGTACGCGATGCGCGAACTCGGCAACGACTGGAACAAGGCGTACAAGAAGTCCGCCCGCGTGGTCGGTGACGTCATCGGTAAGTACCACCCGCACGGGGACACGGCGGTGTACGACACCATCGTGCGCATGGCGCAGCCGTTCTCGATGCGCTACCTGCTGGTCGATGGTCAGGGCAATTTTGGCTCGGTGGACGGGGATCTGCCGGCGGCGATGCGCTACACCGAGGTGCGCATGTCGCGCATCGCGCACGAGCTGCTGGCCGACATCGAGAAAGAGACCGTCGATTTCACCCCCAACTACGACGAATCCGAGAGCGAGCCCTCGGTGCTGCCGACGAAGGTGCCGAACCTGCTGGTCAACGGCCAGACGGGCATCGCCGTGGGCATGGCGACCAATATCCCGCCGCACAACCTCACCGAGACCGTCAACGCCTGCATCGCACTGCTGGATGACCCGGCACTGCCGCTCGCCGCGCTGATGCAGCACATGCCCGGACCGGACTTCCCGACCGGCGGCATCATCAACGGCGCCCAGGAGATTGCCACCGCCTATCGCACCGGCCGCGGCCGGCTGTCGGTGCGCGCCAAGGTGAGCATCGAGGATGTGGGCAAGGGCGATCGGCAGGCGATCGTCGTCACCGAGCTTCCCTACCAGGTCAACAAGGCGCGCCTGATCGAGCGCATCGCGCAGCTGGTGCGCGAGAAGCTGCTCGACGGCATCGCCAGCGACGGTCTGCGCGATGAGTCCGACAAGGATGGCATGCGCATCGTCATCGAGCTCAAGCGCGGTGAGATCACCGAGATCGTCCTCAACAACCTGTACGCCCAGACACCGATGGAGACGGTGTTCGGCATCAACATGGTGGCCCTGCAGGACGGCCAGCCGAAGCTCATGTCGCTCAAGGAGATGCTGGAGGCCTTCATCCGCCACCGCCGCGAGATCGTCACGCGGCGCACGATTTACGATCTGGCCAAGGCGCGCGACCGGGCCCATATCCTCGAGGGGCTCGCGATCGCGCTCGCCAACATCGATGAGGTGATCGCCCTCATCAAGGCCGCCGCCTCGCCGGCGGAGGCGCGCACCGCGCTCCTGGCGCGCGGCTGGGCGCCGGGCGTGGTGACGCAGCTGCTCGAGCGCGCCGGCACCATCTCGACGCGGCCGCAGTCGCTCGCGGCCGAGTTCGGTCTGCGCGGCGGCGCCTACCACCTCTCGGAGGCGCAGGCGCAGGCGATCCTCGACATGCGCCTGCACCGGCTCACCGGGCTCGAGCAGGACAAGATCATCAGCGAGTACCGCGAGCTGCTCGACAATATTCGCGACCTCACCGACATCCTCGCCCGTCCCGAGCGCCTCACGCAGGTAGTGCGCACCGAGCTCATCGAGGTGCGCGACGCTTACGGGGATGCGCGCCGCACCGAGATCAATCGCGACCATCTGGACCTGACTACCGAGGATCTGATCGAGCCGCAGGACGTCGTGGTCACGCTCTCGCACGCCGGCTACGCCAAGAGCCAGCCCCTGACCGAGTACCAGACGCAGCGCCGCGGCGGCCGCGGCAAGACCGCCACGGCGGTCAAGGACGAGGACTTCGTCGAGAAGCTCTTCGTGGCCCATACCCACGATACGGTGCTGTGCTTCTCCAATCGCGGCAAGGTGTACTGGCTGAAGGTGTACGAGCTGCCGCAGGCCGGCCGCGGTGCGCGCGGCAAGCCGATGGTGAACCTCCTGCCGCTGGAGGAGGGCGAGAAGATCAATGCGCTGCTGCCCGTGAAGCAGTACGACGAGCAGCACTTCGTGTTCATGGCGACGCGCGCCGGCACCGTGAAGAAGACCCCGCTCGCGGCGTTCTCGCGCCCGCGCTCGAGCGGCATCATCGCCGTGGACCTGGCGGACAATGACCAGCTGGTGGGCGTGGCGCTCACCGACGGCGAGCGCGAGATCATCCTCGTCTCCAGCGGCGGTAAGGCGATCCGCTTCCGCGAGGACGAGGTGCGCCCCATGGGGCGCGAGGCCGCCGGCGTGCGCGGCATCCGCCTCGGCCCCGGACAGGACCTGATCGCGCTCATTGTGGTGGGCGAGGGGCACGTGCTCACCGCCTCCGCCACCGGCTACGGCAAGCTCACGCCGCTGGAGGATTTCCCCGCGCACGGCCGCGGTGGCCAGGGCGTGATTGCGCTGCAGACCTCGGACCGCAACGGCTTTACGGTGGCCGCGCTGCAGGTGATGGCGGGGCAGGAGATCATGCTGATCAGTTCCACCGGCACGCTGGTACGCACTACGGTCGATGAGATCTCCGTGCAGGGCCGCAATACGCAGGGGGTGCGGCTCATCCGACTCGACGAGGGCGAACGGCTGGTCGGCATCGAGCGCGTCGCGAGCCTGGAGAGCGCCGAGGAAGTCGCCGCCGCCGGCGAAGGGCCGGAGCCGCTTGCGGGCGAGAGCGCCACGGACGTCTAGCAAAAAGGCCTCACCGCGCCGGCGGCGCATTGCTAAGATCGCCCATTCCCTGCTTAAAAACCCGAAAGAGGGGCCGTGCGCGTATTTAATTTCGCCGCGGGGCCGGCGACGATGCCCCTGGAAGTTCTTGAGGAGGCGCGCGAGCAGCTTGCCGACTGGCGCGGCTCGGGCATGTCGGTGCTGGAAGTCAGTCACCGCGGCAAGGCGTTCACCAGCGTGGCGCAGGAGGCGGAGATCCGCCTGCGCGAGCTCCTGGCGATCCCGCGTGAGTACAAGGTGCTGTTCCTGCAGGGTGGGGCCACGGGGCAGTTCGCCGCCATCCCACTGAATCTGACGCGCACCGAGTCCACCGTGGACTACCTCAACACCGGCGCCTGGTCGAAGAAGGCGATCGCCGAAGCCCAGCGCTTCGCGCACGTGCACGTCGCCGCCGACGAGGCGGCCTCGCGCTACACCACGGTGCCGGCGGCCGCGAGCGTGCACGTGAGTGCGCAGGCGGCCTACCTGCACTACACGGCGAACGAGACCATCGGCGGCGTGGAGTTTCCCTACATTCCCGACAGCGGCACGGTACCGTTGATCGCCGACATGTCCTCCAGCATCCTCTCGCGCCCGGTGCCGGTGGAGCGCTTCGGGCTGATCTATGCCGGCGCGCAGAAGAACATCGGTCCCGCCGGTCTTGCGGTCGTCATCGTGCGCGATGACCTCATCGGACGCGCGCGCCCCGAGACCCCCTCGATCTTCGACTACCAGGCGATGGCGGACGACAACTCGATGCTCAACACGCCGCCGACCTTCGCCTGGTACATGGCGGGCCTGGTGTTCAAGTGGCTCCAGGCCCAGGGGGGGCTGCCGGTGATGGCGGACCGCAACGAGGCCAAGGCGCAGCTGCTGTACGCCACCATCGACCGCTCCGGCTTCTATCGCAATCCGGTGGCCCATGCCTGCCGCTCCTTGATGAATGTACCCTTCACGCTGCGCGACCCGAAGCTCGATGAGGCCTTCCTCGCGCAGGCACGGGCGGCGGGCCTGGTGAACCTTGAAGGCCATCGCTCGGTCGGCGGCATGCGCGCGAGCCTCTACAACGCCATGCCGCTCGAGGGCGTGCAGGCCCTGGTGGCCTTCATGCAGGAATTCGAGCGGCGCCACGGCTGACGAGCCCGACTCCATGACCTACCGTATCCTGACGCTCAACGCCATCAGCCCCAAGGGACTCGCGCGGCTGCCGCGCGAGCGCTACGAGGCGGGCGCGGAGGTCACCGCCCCGGATGCGATCCTGGTGCGCTCGGCCGACATGCACACGTTCAGCGTCCCGGCCACGGTGCGCGCCATCGGGCGCGCGGGCGCGGGCACCAACAACATCCCGGTCGAGGCCATGAGCCGCCGCGGCATCCCGGTATTCAATGCCCCGGGCGCGAACGCGAATGCGGTGAAGGAGCTGGTGCTCGCGGGCCTGCTGCTGGCGGCGCGCAACATCGCCCCTGCCTGGCAGTTCGCCCGCAGCCTGCACGGCGATGACGCGGCTCTCGAGGCAGCGGTGGAAGCGGGCAAGAAGCGCTTCGTGGGATTTGAGCTCCCGGGACGCACGCTCGGGGTCGTCGGCCTCGGCGCCATCGGGGTCGAGGTCGCCAATTCCGCCCTCGCGCTCGGCATGAAGGTGCTCGGCTACGATCCGCAGATCACCGTGCAGCGCGCCTGGCAGCTCTCCTCCAGCGTCGAGCAGGCGCTGTCGCTCGAGGACCTGTTCGCGCGCGCCGATGCGATCAGCGTGCACGTGCCGCTCAACGATGCGACCCGCAAGCTCGTGAACGCAGCGCGTCTTGCGCTCATGAAGCCCGACGGCACGCTGCTGAACTTCGCCCGCGCGGCGATCGTGGACGAGGCGGCGGTGATTGCCGCGCTCGATGCGCGCCGTCTGCACGCCTACGTGTGCGACTTCCCGAGCGTTCTCCTCAAGGACCACCCTCAGGTCGTCACGCTGCCGCACCTGGGGGCCTCCACCGGGGAGGCGGAGGAGAACTGCGCGGTCATGGTCGCCGAGCAGCTGCGCGACTTTCTCGAGAACGGCAATCTCAGAAACAGCGTCAACTTCCCGGAGGCCGTGCTGCCGCGCGTGCCCAATACCACGCGCTTCGCGATCGCCAACCGCAACGTGCCGAACATGGTGGGCCAGATCTCCACCTGCCTCGCGAGCGCACGCCTGAACATCGCCGACCTCCTCAACAAGTCGCGCGGCGAGTATGCCTACACCCTGATCGACACCGACGGCCTGGTCGCCCCCGAGGTGCTGGGCAGGATCGGCGCGATCGAGGGCGTGCTCTCGGCACGCATCGTCTGAAGGACAGAGGCGCCCCGTTCCATGGCCGGCAAAAGCAAAAGCAAAGGCAAACCCACGCGCAGGAAGTCCCCGGCGGTCATGGGAGCCAAGCCCCTGAAGCCCGACCTGGAGGCCGTGCGCGCGCGCATCGATGCGGTGGATGAGGAGATTCACCGCTGCCTGAACGAGCGGGCGCGGCTGGCGCAGCAGGTCGGCATGTCCAAGGCGGCCGGCGGGCGCGCGGTGGACTTCTACCGGCCGGAGCGCGAGGCGCAGGTGCTGCGCGCGGCGCGCAAGCGCAACGCCGGCCCGTTGCGCGATGCGGAAGTGCTGCGCCTGTTCCGCGAGATCATGTCGGCGTGCCTGGCGCAGCAGGAGCCGCTCAAGGTCGCGTTCCTCGGACCCGAGGGCACCTTCACCCAGACCGCGGTGCTCAATCACTTCGGGCATTCGGTGCGTGCGCTGCCGCTGGCTTCCATTGACGAGGTGTTCCACGAAGTGGAGGCGGCGAACGCGGATTTCGGCGTCGTGCCGATCGAGAACTCCACCGAGGGCACCGTCAACCACACGCTCGATCGCTTCCTCACCTCGCCCCTGAAGATTTGCGGCGAGGTGGAGCTGCGCATCCGCCAGCACCTGATGGGCACGATGAGCGCGCTGTCGCGCATCGCGCGCGTGTGCTCGCACCCGCAGTCACTCGCCCAGTGCCGCGAGTGGCTCGATGAGCACCTGCCCGGTGTCGAGCAGGTGCCGGTGTCGAGCAACGCGGAGGGCGCGCGGCGCGCGCGCGACGAGCAGGGCACCGCGGCGATCGCCGGCGACACGGCCGCCGAGGTGTACGGCCTGAAGGTGCTGGCGGCCGAGATCGAGGACCGCGCCGACAACACCACGCGCTTCCTGGTGCTCGGGCGCAAGCTGTTTTCCCCGAGCGGGGAGGATCGCACCACTTTGCTGGTGTCGGTGCTGCACACCGACGCTCCCGGCGCGCTCTACCGCCTGCTCGAGCCCCTCGCCAGGCACCGCGTGAGCCTGACGCGCATCGAGTCGCGTCCCTCGCGGCGGCGCAAGTGGGACTACGTGTTCTTCATCGACTTTGAGGGCCACGCCGAGGACAAGCACATTGCCGCGGCGCTCGCGGCGCTCAAGAAGCGCACCTCGCTGTGCCGCATCCTCGGGTCCTATCCGCGGGCGGTGCAGTGAGCGCACCGGCCGCCGCGCGCTATCAGGTCGCCCCCGGCGGCAGCATCGCCGGCACACTCACCGTGCCGGGCGACAAGTCGATTTCGCACCGTGCGCTGATGCTCGGCGCGCTCGCCGAGGGCGTGACCCCCATCAGCGGGTTTCTCGCCGGGGAGGACTGTCTTGCGACCGCGCGGGCGCTTGAGGCCCTCGGCGTGCGCATCGAGTGGCCGCGCGAGGGCGAGGTACGGGTGCACGGCGCCGGCGCCCGCGGCCTCAGCGCCGCGGGCTCGCCGCTGGATATGGGCAACGCCGGCACGGCGATGCGCCTGATGATGGGGCTGCTCGCCGCCGAGCCCTTCGAGTCGACGCTGATCGGGGATGCCTCGCTCATGCGCCGCCCCATGGAGCGCGTGGCGGCACCGCTGCGCCTCATGGGCGCAGGCATCGTGACGCAGGACGGGCGCCCGCCGGTACAGGTACGTGGCACGCGCGCGCTGCGCGCGATCGAGTACGCACTCCCGGTCGCCAGCGCGCAGGTGAAGTCCGCGATCCTGCTGGCGGCGCTGCGCGCGCGCGGCTGCACGCGCCTCACTGAACCTGCGCCCTCGCGCGATCACACCGAGCGCATGCTGCGCAGCTTCGGCGTCCGGGTAGAGCAGAGCGGTGCCACGATTGCCCTCGAGGGCGGTCAGACGCTGCAGGCGGCGCCGCTGGACGTGCCGGCGGATTTCTCCTCGGCCGCGTTCTTTGTGGTCGCCGCGTGTCTGGCGGCGCAGGAGCCGGTGCTCATCCGCAACGTCGGCATCAACCCGACGCGCACCGGGCTCCTCGAGATCCTCAAGGGCATGGGCGCTGATATCCGCGTGCATGCGCACCGGGCGCAGGCGGCCGAGCCGCGCGCCGATCTCGAGGTGCGCTCGAGCGCCCTGCGCGGCATCGAGGTGCCCGAGGCGCTGGTGCCGCTGTCGATCGATGAGTTCCCGGTGTTCTTTGTGGCGGCTGCCTGCGCGAGCGGGGAGACCCGGGTGCGCGGGGCGCAGGAACTGCGCGTCAAGGAGAGCGATCGGCTCGCGGCCATGGCGGCGGGGCTCACCGTACTCGGCATCGAAAACAGGCTCCTGCCTGATGGCCTGTGGCTGCGCGGCGCCGGAGGCTTCGGCGGCGGCACCGTTGACAGCCGCGGGGACCATCGCATCGCGATGGCCTTCGCGGTCGCGGCGCTGCGGGCCCGGGAGCCGATCGAGATCCTCGACGTAGCCAATGTCGCGACCTCCTTCCCGGGTTTCCTGGACACCGCCCGGGCGGCCGGCTTGCAGATCCGCCTCGCCTGACGGAGGCTTTTGCACCGATGAACGAGGCGTCACTGTCCCCGGTGGTCACCATCGATGGCCCGAGCGGTTCGGGCAAGGGCACCATCAGCCGCGCCGTGGCGCAGGCGGTGGGCTGGCACCTGCTCGACAGCGGTGCGCTGTACCGGCTGGTCGCGCTCGCCGGCGTGCGCGCCGGCGCAGGCCTCGAGGACCGCCGCCGGCACGCCGAGCTCGCCACCGCGATGCAGGTACAGTTCGGCTCGGGCCCCGACGGGGAGGAGCGGGTGCAGCTGGCGGGCGAGGACGTCACGGCCGCCATCCGCGCCGAGACGGCCGGGCAGGGCGCCTCCCGGGTGGCCGCCTGGCCCGAGGTGCGCGGCGCCCTGCTGGGCCGCCAGCGGGCCTTCGCCCAGCCCCCGGGCCTGGTCGCCGACGGGCGCGATATGGGCACCGTGGTCTTCCCCGAGGCCCCCCTCAAGATCTTCCTGACCGCCAGCCCCGATGAGAGGGCCCTGCGGCGCTATAAGCAGTTGAAAGACAAGGGGTCTGGTGTTAGCCTTCCCGCCCTTTCGCGCGAGATAGCCGAGCGGGACGCAAGGGACCAGACCCGTCGGGTCGCACCCTTGAGGCCCGCACCCGATGCCTGCGTGATCGACTCGACCGGGATGCCGGTGGAGGCGGTGGTGGGACGGGTGCTGGGGCTGGGGGCCGCTCGAGGCTTGTGGCGTCAATAGCCGCTCGTCGCGATACGCACGGAAGGTTTTGAGGTTGGCACACGCAGGATGCGGGTGCCCGTTACTTTTTTCCTGGATCTGACGGATGAGGGTCCAGTTAAAGCACGCCATAAGGTGTGCGAAGTGAAGGTATGACAGAAAGTTTCGCGCAGCTCTTCGAGCAAAGTCTCGCTAACCAGCGTATCCGCCCCGGGATGATCCTGACCGGGCTGATCATCGACGTCACCGACGACGTCGTCATCGTCAACGTAGGCCTCAAGTCCGAGGCCGTCATTCCACTCGAGCAGTTCAAGAACGAACGCGGCGAGATCGAGGTCAAGGCCGGCGATTCGGTCGAGGTCGCGCTGGACTCGGTGGAAGATGGCACCGGGGAAACGCGCCTGTCGCGCGAGAAGGCCAAACGGGCGCGCACCTGGACGCGACTCGAGGAGGCATTCAACAAGTCCGAGATCGTGACGGGAGTCATCACCGGTCGCGTCAAGGGTGGCTTCACGGTGGAGATCGAGAACGTGCGGGCGTTCCTCCCCGGTTCACTGGTCGATGTGCGCCCGGTGCGCGATACCTCCTACCTCGAGGGCAAGCCGCTCGAGTTCAAGGTCATCAAGCTCGACCAGAAACGCAACAACGTCGTCGTCTCGCGCCGCGCGGTGGTCGAGCAGGAGTTCTCCGCCGAGCGCTCCGCGCTCATGGACAACCTGCAGGAGGGCGCGGTCGTCAAGGGCACGGTCAAGAACCTCACCGACTACGGCGCCTTCGTCGACCTGGGTGGCATCGATGGCCTCTTGCACATCACCGACATGGCGTGGAAGCGCGTCAAGCACCCGAGCGAAGTGGTGAAGGTGGGCGATGAGGTTGAGGTGCGGATCCTGAAGTTCGACCGCGAGCGCTCGCGCGTCAGCCTGGGACTGAAGCAGCTCGGAGCCGATCCGTGGCAGAACATTGCGCGGCGCTACCCGCCCAACACGCGCGTGTTCGGCAAGGTCACCAACATCGCCGACTACGGCGCGTTTGTTGAGATCGAGGACGGCGTCGAGGGTCTGGTGCACGTGTCCGAAATGGACTGGACCAACAAGAACGTGAATCCCGCCAAGGTGGTGCACACCGGCCAGGAAGTCGAGGTCATGGTGCTCGACGTCGACGAGGAGCGCCGCCGCATCTCCCTGGGACTCAAGCAGTGCCAGGCGAATCCCTGGAAGGAATTCGCCGAGAACTACAACCGCGGCGACAAGGTCGGCGGTCAGATCAAGTCGATCACCGACTTCGGCATCTTCATCGGGCTCCCCGGCAACATCGACGGGCTGGTACACCTCTCGGACATCTCCTGGGATCAGCCCGGGGAAGAGGCGGTGCGCAACTACCAAAAGGGGCAGCAGCTCGAGGCCATGGTGCTGTCGATCGATCCGGAGCGCGAACGCATATCGCTCGGGATCAAGCAGCTCGCCAAGGATCCCTTCTCGGCCTACATTGCCGACAACCCCAAGGGCGCGATCGTGCGCGGCGTGATCAAGGAAGTTGACGCCCGCGGCGCGATCGTCGATCTGGGTAACGGCATCGAAGGCCAGCTGCGGGCTTCCGAGCTCGGCCGCGATCGGGTGGAGGATGCGCGTGCGGTCCTCAAGGTGGGCGAGGAGATCGAGGCGAAATTCACCGGCGTGGACCGCAAGTCCCGCACCATCTCGCTGTCGGTGAAGGCCAAGGAGGCCCATGAGGAAGCCGAGGCGGTCTCGAGCTACCGCTCCGAGTCCGGCAGCTCCTCGGGCACGAGCCTGGGCGACCTGCTCAAGGAGCACATCGGCTCCGGCGAGGGGAATTGAAAAGCGCAATGACGAAGTCGGAACTCATCGAGATCATCACCGCCAAGCAGAAGCATCTGCCGGCGAAGGATGTGGAGCTGGCGCTCAAGCAGATCCTGGAAATCATGAGCGATGCGCTCTCGCAGGGAGAGCGCATCGAGATCCGCGGCTTCGGCAGCTTCTCGCTGCACTTTCGTCCGCCGCGTCAGGGTCGCAATCCCAAGACCGGTGAGGCGGTCGCGCTCTCGGGTAAGCACGTGCCGCACTTCAAGCCCGGCAAGGACCTGCGCGAACGGGTCAACGACGGGCAGGACCGGCCGATCCGCGACTGAACGGGTCAGGGGCCGCGCGGCGCTGAGGCTCTGGCGCCACCGCGGTTATGCCCGTTGCACGCAACCTGCTAACCTCGCGGGGCGTGTTCGAAGTACCTCCGATGTTCCTGGCGCTGGCCTTCATGCTGGTCGGCCTCGCCACCTATTTCCTCGGGCGCCGCAACGGCGCCGCGCGTACCGTGCGCCTGCCACGCGACTACCTCGAGGGCCTTGACCACCTCATCAACGATCGCTTCGACCATGCCACCGAGATTTTCGCGCGCATGGCGCAGGCGGACGGGGATGCCGCCGAGATCCAGTTCGCGCTTGGCAGCCTCTTTCGCCGCCGCGGTGAGGTCGACCGGGCGATCGCCATCCATTCACGGCTGCGCGATCACGGCGTGGGTGACCTGTGCGACCGGGCGGCCTTCGAGCTGGCGCTGGATTACCAGAGCGCCGGACTCATGGACCGCGCCGAACGGGTATTCGAGGAGCTGTCGGCCTCGCCCGCGTACCGCCGCGCGGCGCTCGATCACCTGGTCGGCATCTACGAGGCCCAGGCCGACTGGGCCAAGGCGCTGAAGATCTTCCACGAGCTGCCGCAGAACGTGCAGGTCGAGCGGGCGCAGGTGGCGGCGCACTACCTGTGCGAGCTCGCCGACCAGGCGCTGCTGCAGGGCGAGGGCGTGCGCGCCGGCACGCTGGTGCGTCAGGCGCGCATGCACCAGGCACAGCTGCCACGGGCCGATATCCTCGCCGCCCGCATCGCCGATGCCGCCCAGGACAGCGCCGAGGCGCTGCAGCTGTACCTGCATGCCCTGCAGATGTCGCCGGGGCTGGCGCTGGAGATCATTCCGGCGGTGCTCGCGGTGGCCCGCCGCATGGGCAACACTGACCTGCTGCATGAACTCGGGCGCCGGCTGCAGATGAGCGGGCGGGTGAGCCCGCGCCAGCTGGCGTGGCTGCTCGCCACGGCGGTACCGGCGGAGGAAGTGGCCCGCCTGCCGGGCGTCAGTGCCGAGTTCGGCCTGACCGTGGAGTCCGCAGCCGAAGCCAGCTCGCTCAGCGCGCTCCTGACCCGCATCGGCGATGCGGGCGGGCGCTACCAGTGCGATGAGTGCGGGCTCAACAGCGTCGGCTGGTACTGGCGCTGTCCGAAGTGCCGCGCCTGGGACAGCATGCGACCGGCCGTGTTCAAGTGGGCCGAACGCGCCGATCACGCCGCGCGGCCTTCCTAGTCAGGCCAGCGCGCCCGCAGCAGCGTTAGTTCTGCATCTGCGCCAGTGCCTCGCGCAGCGGGACGCTCGAGATCTCCATCCAGCCGCGGTAGGGCTGATTCATGTCCAGAATGAGCACGCACGCGGTCGCGACGCTCAGTGCGCCGGCCATCAGCGCGACCACCACCGTGGTGTTCAGCCGCGCGAACAGGCCAAAGCCAAAGAAGAGCAGCGTCAGCCAGCACACCAGCACGCCGAGGATGAACCACGACAGCGAGCCACGCGCCTGCTCGCTCATCGTGCGTCGCGTCTCGCCGATGCTGCCCAGCAGGCTCAGGGCGCGGCTCTGGCCCAGGTGCTCGAGAGGGGTGTTCGCGGACAAGCCGGCGACTCGCATATACAGCTGTTCGCCTTCTTCCTGCAGCTGCGGCATCGCATAGGGCGCGGGCTTTGCGTGATTCGCCGGCCAGGTGCGCGCGATGTCATCCGCGACCAGCTGGTGCAGCTGTGAACGCGCTTCGGCGCCCTGCGCACCGAAGTGAACCAGGATGCGATCGAGCTGGAAGATGTGTACGCCGAGCTGCCGTACCTCGGCCTCCTGGGTGTCAAAGGCCGTGTGCGCCGAGGAGATCAACAGGCTCAGCACCAGGGCGGCCATGGTTGCGATGAGTCCGATCACCAGCTTCACGACGTCCTTGGAGTCGCCGTCCAGATGGTCCGGCGGCAACTTCTTGCGCAGGTACATCGCCAGCAGCGCGGCGCCGAAGGTGCAGGCGAAGACAAGAAGGCCGGTTTCCGTGGAGCTCATGGCGATGGCCTCAAAGATGTGGTGTTTCCTGCAGGGCGTTCGACTCGACCCCTAATCAGGTCGGCCTCAATCACCCGAGGGCACGGCTGATGCTCCCCGAGCCGCATCGATAGTCCGGGATGAGTTTACGCTTCGGCGCTGGCGTGTGCGCGACCGGTGGGTCATGCCGCGATGCCCGGCCGCGCTGCCGGTCAGTCTGGCGAGGGTATTCCGCCAGAACGCGGCATGTTGGTTAGCAGCTGAAGCGCTGCATGCGAACTCCTTCAGGAAGCGGGTGCGCACCGCGCCCCTAGAACGCGGTCGTCGCAGGTTCCCAAGCCAAGCGGTGCATGACGGGTTGATTCGTTGACGTGCTGCGCTGAGGCGACGACACTGCGGCGGGCCTGCATTTGGCTCGAAACCCCATCGGACACCGAACCCACCATGAGCAACATACCCGCCAAGATCAAAGAAGAGATCGAAGCGCTCATTCCTCCCACGGTCTTCTTCTTTGGCTCCCTGTTGATGATCGGCCTGGTGCGCGAGCTGCTGCTGCGGGGTACCGGGATCGCACCGACGACTCCGCTGACGATGCTGCTGGCCGCGCTCGTGCTCGCCAAGGCGGTCTTGCTCGCCGATCTTTGGCCGGCGATCAACCGCTATCCCGATAAGCCACTGGTCTACAACGTCCTCTGGAAGACGCTGATCTATTCTGTGGTGGCCACAGTGCTGCACTATCTGGAAAACCTCGTCCACTTCTGGCGCGAGGCCGACAGTTTCATGGCGGCCAACCGGCTGATGCTGGCCCATATGATCTGGGCCCATTTCTTGGCGATCGAGCTGATCATCGTAGTCCTGATCCTGGACTACTGCGTGATCACCGAGTTCGCTCGCACTCTGGGTCCGAAGAAGCTGCGGCAGATGTTTTTCGGAGCGAAGTCGATCCATCACAGTTAGCTACGCGGTCGCGGCACTCAAGCGAACCGGCACACGCACGCCCAGAATGCTTCAGCCGCGCATGGCGCGGCTGAAGCACGGCGTGGGGATCGAGAAGTCAGTGTAATACGGGGCCGGCCGCCTCGCGGGCCTTGCGCGCGGCCAGGTCGAGGCAATCGATCCTCTTGTCGGCCGGTACATGGGTGTTGTCGAGCCGGCATCGCAGTCGTGACGCAAAGGTATCGAACTCGGCGAAGAACTGATCGAAGCTGATGCGCTGGCTCCCGCCGCGCAAGGCCACGAATTCGGCCAGCACTTCGTTCGACTTGCTGTCCAATATCTCTCCCTGGGCGGCGAGGTTCGTGAGGTCGTACTTTTCCATCATGTCGCGGGTGGCGTCGAGGCCCGCCTTCAAGACGAAGCCCACCGGCGTGTAAGCGAGCAGGCGGCGCTTCTTGCGCTTCAGGCCCACGTCAGTGATGGCCATCTTGAGGAAAATCACATTGGGTCCGGGTGATTCCACCACGCCATACCCGCCGGCCTTCAGTGCGTCACTGACTTGCTTGCGCAACTGCTCAGAGATTGCCTCCAGATCCGCGGGCTTCGCGCCCTTGTAGTCGGAATTCGGGCTGATCAGTATCTCCGGCTGATCAATCATCACTGCCGTGTACTTACCCAGCCTGTCGAACGCTCCGGGGAGCACGTAGATCAGGTCAGTCCCCCCGCCGGGGGTCGGGGTGGCCACCAGTTTGCTGTAGTCAGTAAGAAAACTCTTGTCGTAGTCCGCCGCGGAGGCCACGTTCACACAGCCAAGGCCCAAGGCGGCCACCGCTGAGAACACTACGATGCGAAACTTACTCATCGAGAGCTCCTTCACTTCATTGCGTCACGGGTGAGGGTACAGGTCCTGTGTGCCGGTTGTACGCTTTCAGCGTCTCTCCCCGCCGGTGTCCCTCCGCACCCACTTATTAAGTGTACGCGCCGGATCTTATACCGGCTGCCGTACTTATACCTACACTACGGCCACGCTCCCGCAGCGCGGTAAAGGCCCGTCACGTCGCGGTAATCGCTCATTGGCTGAAGCGCGCGCCAACGCAACTATCGAGCCAACTCCAACATCGAAAAGGGGCGGCTGCTGTGGATGCCCGCTGTCTGGTAGTGCACTTCGAATGCCCGTCCCGCGCCCGACGGTGGTCCTGTTTTTCGGTGCGGGAGCCGGCGACGATAAGGTTTGCCCTCAGGTGATTGTTCCGCCATAGGCGCGCCACCGTAGACGCAAGCGCGGGGGGCGGCACGGACGGGCGGACAATTGGTGCGGCCCGACCGTCGTCCGCCCGGGCAGCCGGCTGCGCCTGCGGCTACACTCTCATCGGTTCACCAGGGCCAGCGAGAGGGTTCCCGATGAGGAGTTCCAAGGCTTCGATCCGTACGGCAGTGTTTCCGGTGGCCGGTCGCGGCACGCGCTTTCTGCCCGCCACCAAGGCGAGCCCGAAGGAAATGCTGCCGGTGGTCGACAAGCCTCTCATCCAGTACGCGGTCGAGGAGGCGCTCGCCGCCGGGGCGCGGCGCCTGGTCTTCGTCACGGGTGCCTCCAAGCGTGCGATCGAGGATCACTTCGACTCCGACCAGGAGCTCGAGTCGATGCTCGAGCGGCAGGGCAAGAGCGACCTGCTGAACCAGGTGCGCAGTGTGCTGCCCTCGTACGCCTCCTGCATCTATATCCGCCAGCCCGCGCCGCTCGGACTCGGGCATGCGGTGCTGTGTGCGCAGCCGGCGGTCGGCGCGGAGCCGTTCTTCGTGCACCTGGCCGATGACCTCATCAAGAGCGAGGTGGCGTGCCTTGCGCAGATGGCGCAGGTCTACGAGGCCAAGAGGGCGAGCGTGCTCGGCGTGCAGGTCGTGCCGCGCCGGGAGACCGAGAAATACGGCATCGTGGCGGTGGAGGCCAATGATTCCGCCACCAGCCGCGTGAAGAGCATCGTCGAGAAGCCCAAGCCCGCCGCTGCCCCGTCCAATCTCGCCGTCGTCGGGCGTTATGTGCTGGCGCCGGCGATCTTCGAGCACCTGGAGAGAATCGGCCACGGGGCGGGCGGCGAGATCCAGCTCACCGATGGTATCGCGGCGCTCATGCGCGAGGAGGCCGTGTATGCCTACCGCTTCAGCGGCAAGCGCTATGACTGCGGCAGCAAGCTGGGTTACCTGCAGGCGACCGTCGAATATGCGCTCGGGCACGAAACCCTCGGCAAGGACTTCCGCCATTACCTCAAGCACCTGGACATCGATGCCGTCAGCGGACCGGCGCGCCGCCGGCGTGCGCCGGCCAAGAAGAAATAGCGCCGCACAGCGCGCCTCGCGCGCTCACGCCTCAGGAACAGGACGCAAGTGCCGGTGCACGCTCGCGCGAGCGGCTGCCGGCGGAACTCATACGTGACGCCATTTCATCGGGGCGCGCTTGCGCCGGCGGGGGCGCACGCGCAAAGTCGCGGCAGTCGCCCGTAGTCCAAGGAGGAGCCTATGGCCAGCCGCCGCTCGCCGGAACGTCCCGCACCCGCCAAGCCTGCAAGTCGAACGCCGCGCACCGACGTGCGCAAGAGCGCTGCACCCACACCACGCATGGCGCTCACCCGGGAGGGTCGCCACGCACTGATCGAGGAAAAAGCCTACCTGCGCGCCGAGCGTCGCGGCTTTGCCCCGGGACACGAGACCGAGGACTGGCTCGCCGCCGAGGCGGAGGTGGACGTGCTGCTGAAGGTCAGCCTCGGGGGCTCGGCCCAGTAGCGGGGGGCGCCTCGTCTCCCGGGCGTACGTCCGGAGGTCGTAGTCCGTTGGAGTAGAGCACCTTGCCCTCGGGGGTGACGAACACCGCATCGAAGCCGGGCATGCGGTTGATGATCTCGAGGGCCTTCAGTGCGCCGAGCACGAAGGCCGTCTTCGACATGCCGTCGGTCTGCGTCGCGGTGGGCGCGAGCACGGTGGCGCTGCGCACCTTGCTGGCCGAATGACCGGTGCGCGGGTCGATGATGTGGTGGTAGCGCACGCCGCCCTCATCGAAATAGCGCTCGTAATCCCCGGACGTCGACATGGCGACATCGGTCAGCGGGATGCGCGTGATCACCTTCTGCGGATCATCGGGATGGCGGATGGCGACCAGCCACGGCCGCCCCATGTGATCGCCAATGATGCGGCTGTCGCCGCCGGCGGTCACTACCGCGTGCGCAATGCCGCGCGCCTTGAGGATGTCGATGCCGCGATCGACGGCGTAACCCTTGCCGATGCCGCCCAGGTCGATGCGCATGCCCGGATGCTCGAAGCGCACCGTGTGATTGGCTTCATCGAGGAGCATGTTGCGCCAGTTGACCGCGGGCAGTGCGCTCTTGATCTGCGCTTCGCTCGGATGGATGTGCTTCGGATAATCGTAGAGGAAGCCGACGCTCGCGTAGGTGATGTCGAAGGCGCCTTCGGTAATCTGCGAGTAGTAGGTCGAGAGCTTGATCAGGTCGAACAGCTCCTTGTCCACCTTGACCGGCTCGCGGTTCGCCCGCTCGTTGATCTGCGACAGCTCGCTCTCCGGCTTGTAGTGGCTCATGAGCTCATCGATGCGGCGCATCTCCGTCATCACCGCTTCGATCGCCGCATCGCCCTTGACCGGGTCCTCGGCCCACAGCTGCACGTACACCCGCGTGCCCATGATCGCTTCGGTACGATCCATCCACGCGGCCCACGCACCCGGGGCACACCCGAGCGCGAGGATCCCGAACACGACCCAGAGACGCATCCGCATCATCGGTAACCTGCCCGTCATGTTGTCGTGCAGCTAGCGTACACCCTGGGCGTCGGCCTGCGCCGTGGCCGGCGCGGCGGCCGCTCACCGATACCCCCGGCCGTGGGGATTGGGGTATTCTCATGAACCTTCCATTGCGCGCTCATTTGCGCGGAGAACCGGCCATGAACGTGATGACTTGCAAGGCTTCGATGTGGGGCGCTGTGCTGGCGGCAACACTGCTCGCACTGCCCGTCATCGCTTCCGCACAGGACACCGCTGGCCCGGTCACCTGCAACGACGGCAGCACCTCGCCGCACGGCGGCCGCGGCGCCTGCAGCGGACACGGCGGCATCAATAAGTCCGCCTCGGGCGCGGCCACGACCGCGGCACCGGCGGCTCGCGCCCCTGCGGGCACGAGCAGCAGCGGCGGCACGGTGACCTGTAACGATGGCACCTCGTCCAAGGGCGGGCGGGGGGCCTGCAGCGGCCATGGTGGCGTGAACAAGTCGGCCGGCGCGCCGGCCCCGGCCGCGCAGGCAGCTTCGAGTGCTCCGGCTGCCCCAACGAGCATGAGCGCCGCCACGGCCGGTGCGGCCATGGTGACGTGTAACGATGGCACCCCGTCCAAGGGCGGGCAGGGGGCCTGCAGCGGGCACGGCGGCATCAACAAGTCCGCGGGTGCGGCGGCGGCAACGCCTGCAGCCCCGAGTGCTCCGGCTGCCCCAACGAGCATGAGCGCCACCACCGCCGGTGCGGCCATGGTGACGTGTAACGATGGCACCCCGTCCAAGGGCGGGCAGGGGGCCTGCAGCGGGCACGGCGGCATCAACAAGTCCGCGGGTGCGGCGGCGGCAGCGCCGGCCGCGGCGCCGCGCGTCCCGGCGGCGGCCCCAGCGGAGCCTGCCGGACCTGCGATGAGCCGTTCGACGGGGACTTCAACTTACACGCCTCCGGCCCAGGCGGCTGCCGGTGGCGGCCCGGGCCAGGTGTGGGTCAACACGAGCAGCAAGGTCTATCACTGCCAGGACGACGTCTGGTACGGCAAGACCAAGCAGGGCCAGTACATGAGTGAGGCGGCCGCCAAGGCTTCCGGGGCGCGGCCCGATCACGGCAAGCCCTGCTCGTAAGCTGCAGCGGCGCGCACGCTTGAACGCGGCGTGCGCGCCGGCTCACCCGAGGATCAGCGCATGGTGAGGCGCCGCGAGCTGCTCGCCGGCACTGTCGGGGCGCTGCTGACGCGCGCCGTCTGGGGCGCCAACACCGCTGACCCGCGCGGGGACGTGGAGCTGCTCAGTGCGCTGCCGGGCAAGCGACCCCTGATCCGGCGGGCCTTTCGGCCGCCGAACTACGAGACCCCGCTGCGCGATTTGATCGCCCCCTTCACGCCTAACGATGCGTTCTTTGTGCGCTATCACCTCGCGGTGATCCCCGAGGTGGACCCGCGCACCTGGCGGCTCGCAGTGGGCGGGGCGAGCGCCGGACACGCACTGTCGCTGTCGCTGAAGGATCTGCGCGAGAACTTCGAGCCGGTGACCGTGGCCGCCGTCAATCAGTGCTCGGGCAACCGCCGCGGCCTCTTTACGCCGCGCGTGCCCGGCGTGCAGTGGGGTAACGGGGCCATGGGCAATGCACGCTGGAGCGGCGTGCGGCTGCGGGACGTGCTCGAGCGTGCAGGCGTTGCACCCGGCGCGCTCGAGATCTGGTTCCAGGGTGCCGACGGCCCGGTGCTGCCGGCCACGCCGGGCTTTCAGAAGAGCTTGCCCGTCGAGCGCGCGCTGGATGAAAACACCCTCATCGCGCTTGAGATGAACGGCGCGCCGCTGCCGCACTGGAACGGCGCACCGGCGCGCCTGGTGGTGCCGGGCTGGACCGGCACCTACTGGATGAAGCATCTCACCGCGATCCGCATCGAGCCGCAGCCGCTCGAGAACTTCTGGATGAAGGCGGCGTACCGCGTGCCGACGGGGGCCTTCCCCGGTGCCCGCTTCGCCAGCCAGGAGAACGCCGACACCACCCCTATCACCGAAATCCTGGTGAATTCGCTGATCACGAGCCACGTCTCCGGCGCGCGCGTGCCGCGGGGCCAGCGCGTCATGGTGGCTGGCAAGGCGTGGGACAACGGCGCCGGAATTGAGCGCGTGGAGTACTCGATCGACGGGCGCGGGAGCTGGCGCGAAGCCGCGCTCGGGCGCGACCTCGGGCGCTTTGCCTGGCGCGAGTTCAGCGTGCCGCTTGAGCCGACGCAGCGCGGCAACCTGGAAGTGGCGGTGCGGGCCCGCAGCAGGAGCGGCCTCGAGCAGCCGCAGAAGCTCACCTTCAACCCTTCCGGCTACCACGACAACCGGGTGCAGAGCCTGACGCTGGAGGTGACATGAGACGCGCCGCGGCGGTTGCTGGGATCGGCGTCGCGCTGCTGCTCAGCGCGCTGGGCGCCGAGGCGGAGCGGGGCGAGGCCGGCGTGCAGCTCAAGGCCGGAGCCGGAGCCGAAGTCACGACGTCCCGCTGCATCATCTGTCACAGCCTCGAGTACATTCCGGCCAATGCGCCGGCGATGGACCGCGCGGGGTGGCAGAAGACAGTGCAGAAGATGCGCGAGCGCTTCGGTGCGCCCATCGACGAGGAGGAGGCGCGCACCATCCTCGATTACCTGAGCGCCAATTACGCGGGGAAGACCTAGGCTCGTTAGGTCCCGGCGGCGAACGTGTCGCAGCCCTGGATGGAACCGTCGGTCAGCCCGCGCCTGAACCAGCCGGTGCGCTCCGCGGCGCTGCCGTGGGTGAAGGATTCGGGGACGACATAACCGCGCGCGCGTTTCTGCAGCGTGTCATCACCGACCGCGGCGGCCGCGCGCAGCCCGGACTCGACATCGCCCTGCTCGAGGATGTGTTTGGTCTGATCGGCATGCTTGGCCCACACCCCGGCGAAGCAGTCCGCCTGCAGCTCCAGGCGCACGGACAGCTGGTTGGCCTGCGCTTCCGAGGCGCGCTCCTGCGCGGCGCGCACCTTGCCGGCAATGCCGAGCAGGTTCTGCACGTGGTGGCCGACCTCGTGGGCCAGCACGTACGCCTCGGCAAATTCCCCGGGCGCCTGGAATTCATCCGAGAGCTGCTGGAAGAAGCTCAGGTCCAGGTACACCTTGCGATCGAGCGGGCAGTAGAACGGGCCGGCGGCGGCACTGCCGGAGCCGCACGCGGTCGGCATCTGGTCGCGATACAGCACCAGCTTCGGCGGCACGTACTGCAGGCCGTTGGCCTGGAAGATCGCGCTCCAGGTGTCCTCGGTTTCCCCGAGCACGGCGGCGATGAAGCGCCCCTGCTGGTCCTGGGGTGCGCCGGAACTCGCCGCCGGCGCTGCGGACTGGCTCGGCACCGCGCTCATGAGCCCGAGGATGATGCGCGGATCGATGCCGAAGAAGTACGCGGCGATCAGCGCAAGCAGTGTCCCCCCGAGCCCGATCTTCAGGCCGCGGCCGCCACCGGTACTGCCGCGCACGTCCTCGACGTTGCTGCTTTGGCGAAGATCATCCCAGCGCACCGCATGGCTCCTTCAGAGTTCGTCGCACGCTATACCGCGCGCGCGCGCGAACGCAAGGCTCACCGGGGGCGCCGCACCGGCCCATGACGGGGGCGGGGCATCTTGAGCGAATTGTAGAGCGATTCGGTGAAGGCGTCGGTGTCCACGAAGGCCTTCGCGGGCGCGTAGCGCGCGCTGTAGGCGCCGAGGAGCTTCTCCTGCTTCATCTGCTCGAGCGTCTTGCCGGCGGCGAGTGCCTGCTCGACGAGCGCCGTCGTGGACTTGAGCATTTCGCTGTATTCGCGCAGCTCCGCCACGGTCGCGACCTCGCCGTGACCGGGGATGATCCGGGTGTCCGGCGGCACGCTGTGCACGACGTCCTCACAGGCCGCAATCATGCCGCGCACGTTGCCGCCGCCGTTGATGTCGATGAACGGGAACCCGTAGCGCACGAAGATGTCGCCCATGTGGACCGCCTTGGCGCGCGGGAAGAACACCACCGAGTCCCCGTCGGTGTGTGCGTGCGGATAGTGGTGCACGCGCACCGCCTCGCCGTCGAGGTAAAGCGTCAGTTCCTGCTCGTAGGTGAGGCCCGGCAGGCCCCCCGGAGGCGCAGGTTTCATCTCCTTCGAGATCGAGCCGCCGTTGCCGATGGTGCCGCCGCTGACGAGCCGGCTGCGCAGCTGCGTCTGCGCGATGACGAGTGGCGCCCGTTCGTGGCGAAGGCCTCGTTGCCGTCGGTATGATCGTAGTGATAGTGCGTGTCGATGATGAAGCGGGGCGGCTGCCCGGCGCCCAAGCCCTTGAGGGCGGCACGGATCCGCTCGGCCAGGGCCCCGAACTCAGCATCCACCAGCAGCACACCGTCCGCCCCGGTGAGGGCGGCGATGTTGCCGCCGGCGCCGCTCAGCAGATACAGGCCGGTACCGAGCGGGGCGCTCTTGATCTCAACCCCGCTCAGGTCCTCCTGCTGCGCGGACACGTTGCCGGCCACGCCCGCCAGCAGCACGGCGCAGACGCTCGCAGACACTCTCATGCCGCTCTCCGCAAAAACCGGGTGAGCGGCGGATGCTAGCACAGGGTTTTAGCGGGCCGTTCGCGGGCGCCGGCGGATCACCGTACACTTGTCACGGAGAAACACCCCGGCCGGCCGCGGCCGCAACGCAAGAGGGCCGACGTGAGTCTCAAGGGCAAGACGCTTTTCGTGACCGGGGCGAGCCGCGGCATCGGGCTCGCGATCGCGCTGCGCGCGGCGCGCGACGGCGCCAACATCGCCATCGCGGCCAAGACCGCCGAGCCACACCCCAAGCTCCCCGGGACGATCTACACCGCCGCCGAGCAGGTCGAGCAGGCCGGGGGCCGGGCGCTGCCGCTGGTGGTTGACGTGCGCGACGAGGCGAGCGTGCTGGCGGCCGCCAAGCAGTGCGCGGCCACCTTCGGCGGCATCGATATCTGCATCAACAACGCCTCGGCGATCAACCTCGCGCCGACCGAGCAGATCGACATGCGCCGCTACGACCTCATCCAGCAGATCAACACCCGCGGCACGTTCGTGACCTCGCGCGCCTGCCTGCCGTACCTGAAGCAGGCGGCCAACCCGCACATCCTGACGCTCTCGCCGCCGCTGAACCTCAAGCCCCAGTGGTTCGCGCCGCATCTCGCGTACTCGATCTCCAAGTACGGCATGTCCCTGTGCATGCTCGGCCTGGCGGCGGAGTTCCGCGCGGCCGGGATTGCCTGCAATGCGCTGTGGCCGCGCACGACCATCGCGACCGCAGCGGTCGAGTTCGCGCTCGGCGGCAAGGCGATGCTGCAACGCTCGAGAAAGCCGGAGATCATGGCGGACGCCGCGCACCTCATCCTCAGCCGCAACGCGCGCGAGTGCACCGGGCAGTTCTTCATCGACGACGCCGTGCTGTACGAGGCGGGCGTGCGCGACTTCGAGCCCTACAGCGTCGAGCCCGGCGGTGCGCTGTTCGCGGACCTGTTCGTGGACCGCGCGCTGCCCGTGCCCCCCGGGGTGCAACTGCAGTTCCTGTACGAATGAGGGGGATCCCATGAGCAGCGCCCAGGCCGTGAACCGTCGCATCGTGCTCGCCCGGCGGCCCGAGGGCGAGCCGACCGCCGAGGACTTCCGCCTGGAGAAGGACGCGGTGCCGGCGGCCGGGGAGGGGCAGCTGCTGCTGCGCACGCGCTACCTGTCGCTCGATCCGTATATGCGCGGCCGCATGAGCGATGCGCGCTCGTATGCCCCGCCCGTGGCGGTGGGTGAACCGATGACCGGCCAGACCGTCAGCGTGGTGGAGGCCTCCCATGCGCCGGGGTTCGAGGTGGGGGATCTGGTGCTCGCCACCGTCGGCTGGCAGGACTACGGCGTGGTGGATGCGCAGCACGCCACCAAGATCGATCCGTCGATCCCGCGGCTGTCGTACGCGCTCGGGGTCCTCGGCATGCCCGGACTCACCGCCTACGTGGGGCTGCTCGACATCGGGCAGCCGCAGCCGGGCGAGACCGTCGTGGTGGGCGCGGCCACCGGCGCCGTCGGCTCGGTGGTCGGGCAGCTCGCGCGGCTCAAGGGCTGCCGCGCGGTGGGCATCGCCGGCGGCGCGGATAAGTGCGAGTACGCGGTGAAGACCCTGGGTTTCGATGCCTGCGTGGACCACCGCGCCCCGGACTTTCGCGAGCAGCTCACCGCCGCGGCGCCCCAGGGAATCGATGTGTACTTCGAGAACGTCGGGGGCGCGGTGCTGGCCACCGTGGTGCCGCTGCTGAACGTGCACGCCCGCATCCCGCTGTGCGGCCTGATCGCCTGGTACAACCTCGCGCAGCTCCCGGAGGGGCCGGACCGAACCCCGATGCTCCTGTCCGCGCTCTTGCGCTGGCGCATCAAGGTGCAGGGTTTCATCATCTTCGATCACCTCGCGCGCATGCCGGCGTTCTACCAGGAGATGAGCGGCTGGCTGCGCGACGGCCAGGTCAGGTACCGCGAGGAGATCCTCGAGGGGCTCGAGCAGGCCCCACAGGGACTCATCGGCCTGCTGCGCGGGGAGAACTTCGGCAAGCTCGTCGTGCGGGTCTCCGGCAGCTGAGGCACATGGACACCCCCACCCGTGTCGTCTGGGTTTATGACGTCCTGTCACCGTTCGCCTACCTCTCGCTCCCGCGGCTGAAGGAATTCACCGGCAGCGTGACGCTGGAGGCACGACCGGTGCTGCTCGGGGCGCTGCTGGATCACTTCGGGCAGCGCGGCCCGGCCGAGATCAGCGCGAAGCGCCGCTTCACCTACCGCTTCGCGCTCTGGCGCGCCCGGCGGCTGAAGATGCCGATGCGCTTCCCGCCCGCGCATCCCTTCAATCCGCTGGCGGCGCTGCGGCTGATCATCGCCGCCGGCAGCAGCCTGCGCGCGGCCGAGACGACGCTGAATGCGGTGTTCCGCGACGGACGCGACCTGAGTGACCCGAAGGTGATCGGGGAACTGGCCGCGGAGCTCGGCGTGCCCGATCCGCAGGCGCAGCTTGCGGATCCGGCGGTCAAGGCGCGCCTGCGGGAGAACACCGAGTGGGCCATCGCCCACGGCGTGTTCGGGGTCCCCACGCTCGTCATCGGTGAGGAGATCTTCTGGGGCCATGACGCGCTCGACATGGCGCTCGATTACCTTAAGGACCCGGAGGCCTTCCGTGATGCCCAGATGCGCGCCATCGAGACGCTGCCGGTCGGCATCGAACGGCGCCGCTAAGCGCTGCCAGCGCGGACGCCGCGCGGCAATTCAGCCGGCGCTCGCGCCCGGGGGGCCTGACTTCGTAGCCGGGCACCTTCGGTTCATCATCGACGATCTGCGCCGGGAATCCCTTGCCCAGCACCTGCACGCCGAGTGGCTCCTCGAGGCGACGGATGATGTTGGGGGAGAACTCGCGCGGCCCGAAGCGCCGTGCGCCGTCGCGGAAGATCTCGAGCACCAGCGGCGACAGTTCCAGCGGAACCTCGAGTTCACGCGCCAGGGCATCGAAGAGCCCGACGTCCTTGATCACCAGGTCCATCGTGAAGTTGATGTCGCGGCTGCCATTCAGGATCACCTGCGACTCGGTCTCGTGCACGAACGAGTTGCCCGAGGAGATGCGGATCGCCTCGTAGGCGGTGTTGAGGTCCATGCCGGCGACCTTGGCCACGGTCAGCGCCTCGCACAGGGCCACCAGGTGCACGGTGCACAGGTAATTGGTCAGCACCTTGAGCGCCGAGGCTGAGCCGACCGGTCCGGTGTGCAGGATCCGCTGCCCGAGAATCGCCAGCACGGGCAGGACACGCTCGAAGGTCGCGCGCGGGCCGCCGGCGAAGATCGAGATGTTGCCGGTCGCGGCGCGGTGGCAGCCCCCGGACACCGGGCAGTCCATCGCCGCGGCGCCCTGCTGCTCGACGCGCGCGGCGAGCCGGCGCGCCTCGGCCTGGTCGGTGGTGCTCATTTCGAGCCAGATCTTTCCCGGGGTGAGGCCGGCGATCACCCCGTCGGGCGCTTCCATGACCTCGGCCGAGATCGCCGGCGAGGGCAGGCAGGTGATGACGAGGTCCACGCCCTCGGCGAGCGCCCGCGGCGTCGCGGCGCTGCGCGCCCCCCGGGCCGTGAACGCCGCGACGCGCTGCGCGTCCAGGTCGCGCACCGTGAGGTCGATCCCGTGGCGCAGCAGGTTGCCGGCCAGCTGAGCCCCCACGTTTCCCAGTCCGATGAAACCAACCCGCAATGCGGCCATGCCGTAGATCTCCGTTGCCCCCGCGCCCCCGCGGCGCGCGCCATTGGAACACACCTGGCGCGTACCTTGCGGGCGATCGACCGGCACGGGCCCGCGCCGCCTTATTCCCTGGGGCAGTTCAGCGCACGCCCTGTCAGGTGGGCGTTGCATGATCTGCAACTCCACGATCCGGCGCGCAAGTCCTCTGCAAGGCAGCCGTGCGGGTCGGATCATTGAAGCATCGTGCGACCCTGCTGCGCCGCCGTGGCAGGCGGAGCGGACGCGCCGGATCCTGCGGCCGGCCGCCACCGCGGGCTTCACAAATCGAAGGTATGCCAGATTCTCAGGACGGCACGCTGCGAGATGCCCAGTTCACTGGCCAGCCGACGGCTGCTCCAGCGCGAGGCATTCGGCGGCTGCTCGTGCAGGGTCTTGGCCAGCACCGCTTCCACCAGGTCATCGCTGATCGAGCGGGGGGCTCCGCTGCGTGGCGCATCGAGCAGGCCGGCAAGGCGGTGCGCCACGAAACGTGCGCGCCACTTGCCCACCGTCTGCGTGGTGATGCCGAGGCGCTGTGCCACCTCGCGGTTGGAGTGCGCCTTGCGACAGGCGAGCACGATGCGCGCGCGCAGCGCGAGTGCCCGACGGGTGCGGGGGCTGCGCGCCCACCGCCGGAGCTGTCCCTGCTCCTCGTCCGTGAGTCGAATCGAGGTCAGCCGTGACCGAACTTGCACCAGCGTCCTCCGATGACGAAAGGCAGTGCTGCGCGCAGCGGGTTACAACCTGCCACCTGTTCTTACAAACCGCAACACGTTCAAAGAACTTGTGACTCAGCGGCGATACGCGCCGCGGCGCGGAAACTGCACCGCTAACGCTGTTTTCGCGGCAATTTCAGCTGCCGCGAGCTGCGTCGTAAAGGCGCGACACATCGACACCTGCGGACCTGGCGCGTACACAGCTCGACCTTGTCGCGCTTGCCATCACAGGGAGGATGAACCGATGCGCATACAAAACGCGTGCGGGAGTCGTGCGATCAGGGGACTCGTGCTCGGCCTCTGTGCAGCAGGGACCGTCAGCGCATTCGCGCAGGTGGCGGATCCGGGGGTCAGGAAGACCAGCGCCGACGGCGGACCGCCGCCGTCGCTGCCGGGTCTGTCGACCGAGGAGCTGGTGTTCTACCAGGATGGGCTGCGGCGTTTCACCGAGATTGACTCGGTATCGGATGAGGGCCTCGGCCCGCGCTTCAACTCCAATTCCTGCTCTTCGTGCCACTCGCAGCCGTTCGTGGGCGGTTCGAGCCCGCCGAGCAACCCGCTCTACAGCGTGGCGAACGCGGTCGGGGCGAGCAACCAGATGCCCTGGTTCATCGCTCGCAACGGACCGGTGCGGGAGGCCCGCTTCGTGAGCAGTTCCAACGGCAGCCCCGACGGGGGCGTGCATGATCTGTTCGTCATCACCGGGCGCGGTGATGCGGGCAGCTGCATCATTACGCAGCCGAGCTTCCTGCCGGCGGGCAATCCGCTGACCGGGCAGGGCGGTAACCGCAACATCGTCTTCCGCATTCCCACCCCGATGTTCGGGGCGGGCCTGATCGAGGCGATTCCCGACTCGGTCATTCTCGCCAACGCCCGGTCCAACGGCACGGGCAAGCAGCGCGCCGGCGTCAGCGGGCATCCGAACGCCATCATCGGCGGGGCCGCCAACCGCAACGGCAATGACGGCACCATCACGCGCTTTGGCTGGAAGGCGCAGAACAAGTCGCTGCTGATGTTCGCCGGTGAAGCCTACAACGTGGAGATGGGCATCTCGAACGACCTCTTTCCGCAGGAGCGCGACGAGACACTCAACTGTCAGGGAGGCTTGCCGGCCCCGAACGACACGCTCAACATCCCCAACCCGGCCGACCCGCCCTCGCCAACCGCGGTGCTCTCGGACATCGACGGGTTTACGGTGTTCATGCGCATGCTTGCGCCACCGCAGCCGGCCGCACCGACGCCGGTGACCCAGCACGGCAGCGGCGTGTTCGCGAGCATCGGCTGCGCGCTGTGTCATACGCCGGCGCTCGCCACCGCGGCGACGAGCACGACGCGCGGGCTGCCGAACGCGGCCCTATCCGGCAAGAGCGTGCCGCTGTACTCGGACCTGCTCGTGCATCACATGGGTTCCGGACTCGCGGACGGGATCACCCAGGGTGCGGCCGGCCCCGATGAGTTCCGCACCGCCCCGCTGTGGGGTCTCGGGCAGCGGGTGTTCTTCCTGCATGATGGCCGCACCAGCGACCTGATCCAGGCGATACGGGCACACGCCGGCTTCGGCAGCGAGGCCAACCAGGTCGTGCAGAGCTACGGGGCCTTGAGCCCGACTGATCAGCAGGCCCTGATCAGCTTCCTGCGATCGCTCTAGAGCAAGTCGCTCCCGGGGGAAGCGGGAGTGAGGCCGCCGGCGTGAGCCGGCGGCCTCTTTTTCTTGTGGCATCGCGCGGCTGCGCCCGCTCGCCGCGGCGCCCTCCGGCACGTGACGGACAGCGCCGCGCCCCGCATACTGTAGGCGGCGAGAGGCACGAAGAAGACCACGGGGGAGCGATGGCGGTGCGCGCTGATCCGGCGCACGCGGCTGTTCGCGTTTGGACACCCCTGCGCCGGCCTCCACCGAAGTCTCGGACGCGGAGGATTCGAGCATGGAAATCCCCCTGACACCGCTGGAGTTCGCGCGCCGCGCGCGGCTGCTGTACCCGGAGCGCGAAGCCGTCGTTGATGGCGCGCTGCGCCTGACGTATGCGCAGTTCCTCGGGCGCTGCGATCGCTGGTCGGCGGCGCTGCAGCGCCTCGGCGTGGGCGCTGGTGACCGGGTGGTCGTCATCGCGCCCAACACGCATGCGATGCTCGAGCAGTTCTACGCTGTGCCGCAACTCGGCGCCATCCTCGTGCCGCTCAACTACCGCCTGAGTGCGGCTGACTTCCGCTACATGATCGGTCATTGCGAGCCGGTCGTGGTCTGCGCCCACCCGGATTACATCGGCGCGATCGAGTCGCTGCGTGCCGAGATCCCCTGCGTCAGGCATTTCGTGGCGCTCGAGGGCACGCACCCCGGGTGGCTCGATTACGAGGCGACGCTCGCGGCCGCGGGGCCCGAGTTCGAGCGGCCGGCGATCGCCGAGACCGACGTCCTGACCATCAACTACACCAGCGGCACCACCTCGCGACCCAAGGGCGTGATGATCACGCACCGCAATGCCTGGATGAACACCGTCGGCACACTCGTGCACCACCCGCTCGCAGTCGGGGAGCGCTACCTGTGGACGCTGCCGATGTTCCACGCCAACGGCTGGACGTTCGTGTGGACCGTCACCGCCGGCGGCGGCACCCATGTGTGCCTGCGCAAGGTGGATGCCGCCGCGATCTACGCCCTGGTGAACTCCGAGCGGGTGAGCCTGCTGTGTGCGGCACCGACCGTGCTGATCGCGGTCGCCCACGGTCCCGAAGCGCTGCGTCGCGAGCTGCGGCGCGGCGTGCGCGTGCTGACCGCCGGTGCGCCGCCGGCGGCGGCGACCATCCGCCGCATCGAGGGCGAGCTCGGCTGGGTCATTACCCACGTCTACGGGCTCACGGAGACCGCGCCGTTCATCCTGGTGTGCGAGTCACGCCCGGAGCACGCCGCGCTCGATGCCGAGCAGTCCGCGACGGTGAAGGCACGCCAGGGGGTCGAGCTCATGACTTCCGGGGAACTGCGCGTGGTCGATGACGCCGACCGCGAGGTTCCCGCCGACGGCGCCACGCTGGGCGAGATCATCGTGCGCGGCAACGTCGTGATGAAGGGCTATTACCGCGATCCGGAGGCCACGGCGCTGGCCTTCCGCAACGGCTGGTTCCACACCGGCGATGCGGCGGTCGTGCACCCGGACGGCTACGTGGAGATTCGCGACCGCTTCAAGGACGTCATCATCAGCGGCGGGGAGAACATCTCCTCCATCGAACTCGAAGGCGTGCTGCTCACGCACCCGGCGGTGATGGAGGCGGCCGTCGTCGGCATGCCCCACGAGAAATGGGGCGAGACCCCGGTGGCGCACGTGGTGCTGCGCGCCGGTGCCAGCACCACCGCGGACGTGCTGCGTGCACACTGCCGCGAGCGGCTGGCGCACTTCAAGGTACCGACCGCCGTGCACTTCGTGCAGGAGCTGCCGAAGACCGCCACCGGCAAGATCCAGAAATACGTGCTGCGCAAGGGCCAAAGCGCCATCAGCCGGCAGTAAGCACCCCGATAAGTTCCAAACCACCGTAAGCACCGAAAGGAAGAGCGCATGGCGAAGGATCAGGAGGCCGGCTTGAGCCGGCGTGGATTTGTGCAGGGCGCGGCGGCCGGCGTGGCCCTGGCCGCAGCGCCGGTCTGGGTGCGCGCCGCGGCGGAGGCCGACAAGGCCGCGGTGCTGGCGCAGATCCCGGGCATGCACGCCGCCAACGTGCGGCGCCTGCAGGCGTGGATCGCGCTGCCCTCGATCGCCGCGGAGAACCGCAACTACCCCCAGGGACCGGAGTACATGGCGAAGCTTGCGCGCGATGCGGGCTTCACCGGGGTGGAGATCGTCCCGACCTCCGGCAAGCCGGGCGTCTTTGGGCGCATCGACGCCGGCGCGCCCACGACGCTCGGGATCTATTTCATGTACGACGTGAAGCAGTTCGTGCCCGAGGAATGGAGCTCCCCGCCGCTCGAAGGGCGCCTGGTGCAGAAGGCGGGCCTCGGCACGGTGTGCATGGGGCGCGGCGCCGTCAACCAGAAGGGCCCGGAGAACTCCTTCCTGAGCGCGCTCATGGCGTTCAAGGCGGCCGGCAAGAAGCTGCCGGTCAACCTCGTGCTGGTGTGCGAGGGGGAGGAGGAGATCGGCTCGCCGCACTTCCATGAGGTCGTGCAGACCCCGCGTGTGCTCGCGGAGCTGAAGAAGTGCAGCGGCGTCTTCATGCCCGAGGCGGGCCAGGAGCGCGACGGCAGCGTCCAGGTATCCCTCGGCGCCAAGGGCGTCGTGGAACTGGAACTCATCGCGAGCGGCGAGAAATGGGGCCGCGGACCCTCGCACGACGTGCACTCGAGTCTCGAGGCGCAGGTCGATTCCCCCGCCTGGCACCTGGTGCAAGCGCTGAACACGCTCGTGGAACCGGATGGCCACACCCCGGCGGTCGCGGGTTTCTTCGAGAAGGCCAAGCCCCTGAGCGCGGCGCAGCTGGCGATGATCAAGGCCCGCGCCGACCGCAATACCGAGGCGCAGATCAAGGAAGCCCTCGGGGTGCAACGCTGGGTCCACGACACGAACTGGTATGACTCGCTGGTGCTGCTGGAGTCCAAGCCGACGATCAACATCGAGGGCCTGGTGGCCGGCTACACCGGTCCGGGCGGCAAGACCGTGCTGCCGCACCGGGCGGTGGCCAAGATCGACATGCGCCTGGTGCCGGACATGACCACGACCGACACGCTGGCGAAGCTCAAGGCGCATCTGGCGAAGCACGGCTTCGGGGATGTGGAGGTGATCATGAGCGGCGGCTACAACCCGACGCAGACCGACCCCAACAGTCGGCTGATCAGGATCGAGGTCGCCACCTATAAGAAACTCGGCGTCGAGGCGGAACTGTGGCCGCGCTCGGCCGGCTCGTGGCCCGGGTACGTGTTCACCGATGCACCCTTAAGCCTGCCGGCCGGCCACTTCGGCCTGGGGCACGGCACCGGGGCGCACGCACCGGATGAGTATTACGTCATCGAATCCGCCAATCCCAAGGTGCAGGGACTTGACGGTGCGGTGGGCTCATTCGTGGAGTATCTGTACGCACTGGCCTGAAGGCGGCGCAGGCGATTTGCACACTCTCTGACCCATAAAAAAAGGAAACCGGATGAACGCGCTGATGATTCACTTCGCGATCGGCCTGCTGTTCGTGGCACTCTTTTTCTACTGGAATGGCTACCTGTACCGCTCCGGGTGGAGCGGGGCGGGGATGAGCGGGCTCGAGGCGCTCTACTACCTCATCGCCGTGTGCTCCTTTGGCTTCGGCTACTACTTCAACGTGCAGTACGTGCAGGCGTACCCCGCCGAGGCGGGCTGGGTCCACTTCACGAAACTGCTGTTCGCGAACCCCGCCGCCTCTTCCGGCTCGCAGGACCTGGTGACGACGAACGTGCTCCTGTTTCCGCTGTGGACGATCATCGACGGGCGCCGGCTCGGCCTGCGTCAGCCGTGGATCTACTTCGTCATCAGCCTCCTGACCAGCTTCGGGTTCGCCATGGGCCTGTACCTGGCAGCGCACGAGCGGCAGCTGCGCTGGCTGAAGAGCCAGGGTCGGCCGGTGGCGGCCTAGGACCGCGGCCCGAACGCGCGCGGCGCACCCGAGCAGGCGATCCCATGGCGGTCACGGGTGCAGCTGTGGCGTATGCGGGGATCGAGCTGGGCGGCACGAAGATCCTCTGCCGGCTGATGGGCGCGGACGGTGCGCGGCTGGGCGAGGCGCGCTTTGCCACCTCGACGCCGGCGCAGGCGCTGGCGGATCTGACGGCATTTCTGCGCGGCAGCCTGCGCGGGCGCGCCCTGACTGCGCTCGGCGTCGCCAGCTTCGGGCCGATCGGCCTCGATCCCTCGGGCCCCGATTACGGCCGGCTGCTCGCGACCCCCAAGCCGGGCTGGGCCGGATTTGACCTGCGGGGCGCGCTGCTGGCGCAGTTTCCCGTGCCGCTGGCGCTCGACACCGACGTCAATGCGGCGGCGCTCGCCGAACAGGCATGCGGCGCCGGCCGCGGCCTGGGCAGTGTCGCCTACGTCACGGTGGGCACGGGCATCGGCGCCGGGCTCGCGCTCGAGGGCCGCACGCTGCGCGGCGCGCTGCACCCGGAGGCCGGCCACCTGCGGCTGCGGCGGCGCGCGGGCGATGACGCGCCCAGCAGTTGTCCGTTTCACGAGGACTGTGCGGAAGGCCTGGCCTCGGGCCCGGCCGTTGCGCGCCGCCTCGGGGACGGGCGCTCACTGGCCGATGACCCGCGGACGTTTGCACTCGTGGCGGCCTACCTCGGGGAGCTGGCCGCGAGTCTCGTCCTGTGCTGGTCGCCGCACCGCATCGTCCTGGGCGGGGGCGTCATGGCGGCTGAAGGACTGCGCCGCGCGGTCGCCGGGGCCATGCAGGGCACGCTCGGGGACTACCTCCCGGGCCCCGCCCGTGATCCGGACTATCTCGCGGCGCCCGAGCTGACCGATGCCGGGCTCGAGGGGGCGCTGATGCTGGCGCGCGCGGTCACCGCGCAGGCGGCAGCGCCTGCACCGGCGGGCGGGCGCGTCGGGGCCGCTTGATCTGCGTGAGCGTGGCCCGCTAAATTCCCGCGGTGACCGCCTTGCTGCACCGTTCTTTGTGCGCCGGACTCCTCGCCGCCGCGCTCCTGGGCGTCACGGCCGCGCGCGCCGACGCCACGGCCGGCGACGTCACCGCGGCCGCGTTGCGGCACGATGGCGCCTCCTCCGATCCGGCGCGCGCCGGCATCTGGAAGGCGGCCGTGCCGCCGGCGGGCTCCATGCACGGGGAATTCGCCAACAACGATCCCATCGGGGTCATGGCCGGTGAGCGGATCGAGGCGGACTGTTCCATCAACTGGGTGGACCCGGATGATCAGCGCCTGTACTGCTTTTCCAGCGCCACCTCGCTGGTGTTCTTTCTCGAGGCGCCCCAGGACTACCTGCGGCGCGCGCGCAAGCAGTGGCGGCAGCTCGGCCCTCCGGTAAGCTGACACCCTGACGGAGCGACCCCGCGGTCGTCTGCGGCGCCGCACGCACGCCGCGCCCCCGTCGTGGCTTGGGCCAATCTCGGGAGCGGCGATGGCGGATACGTACGATGTGATCGTGATCGGGGCCGGCCACAACGGCCTCGTCTGCGGGGCGTATCTCGCCCAGGCGGGGCTGAAGACGCTGGTGCTCGAGCGGCGCGAGATCTTCGGGGGCGCGGCGGTCACCGAGGAATTCGCGCCCGGCTTTCGCGCCTCGCGCTTCTCCTACGTGATGAGCCTGCTGCATCCGCGGGTCATCCGCGATCTGCAGCTGAAGGCGTTCGGCCTCGAGGTGCTGCCGGCGAACGATCTGTTCTGTCCGCTGGGCGGGGATGACTACATCGTCTTCAGCGATGACCTGAAGAAGACCCAGGCCGAATTTGCGCGCTTCTCGCGCCGCGATGCGCAGGTCTACCCTGAGTTTGCGCGCTATCTCGAGGAATCGGCGGCGGTGGTGCGGCGGCTGCTGTTCGAGACGCCGGTGGACCCGGTGCGGCGCAAGTGGAGCACCTTCCGGCAAAGTGCCGCACTGCTGTGGCGCGAGCGGCGCATCGGCGATCAGGCCTATCGTCTGGTGGATCTGCTCACGCAGAGTGCCAACGATTACCTGTCCGCCTGGTTCGAGAACGACATCATCAAGAGCGTGCTGGCGTACTACGCCTCCATCGGCACCTTCGCGGGGCCTAAGTCCCCGGGCAGCGCCTACGTGATCATGCATCACCTGATGGGCGAGCATCAGGGCGCAGGCGGCTGGGGCTTCATCCGCGGTGGCATGGGGGCGATCACCGGCGCCATCGAGCGCTCGGCGGCGCGTTTCGGCATGCAGGTGCTGACACGGGCCCCCGTCGCGGAGGTGCAGGTGAGCGCCGGCCGCGCCACCGGGGTGCGCACCGCCGACGGCCGCGAGTTCAAGGCCCGGGCGGTGGTCTCCAATGCCGCGGCGACGACGCTCTTCGGCCGCCTCGTCCCGCGCGAGCACCTGCCGGCGGAGTTCCTGCGCGAGATCGAGACGTTCCGCACCTTCTCGACCGCGTTCAAGATGAACATCGCCGCGCATGCGCCACCGCGCTACCGCGCCTTCGATGCGGCGAAGGTGGGCTTCGAGTATCCGACCTACGTGCACATCGCACCCGGGATTGACTACCTCGAGCGCGCGTACGATGACGCCAAGTACGGCTGGTACTCGAGCCGCCCCTTCCTGACCCCGGTTGCCCCGACCCTCGTGGACGATTCACTCGCACCGCCCGGCAAGCACGTGATCAACATCTTTGGCGGCCATGCTCCCTATGCCCTCAGGGGCGGGGCGTCCTGGGAACAGGAGAAGCCCAATCTCACGCGCGCCGCGCTCGCGGTGCTCGAGGAGATGGCGCCGGGGTTCACGGACCAGATCATCAGCATCGAGACGCTGGTCGCCCCGGAGCTCGAGGCGATCGTCGGCCTGCCCCAGGGACACATCTTTCATGGGGAGCTCTCGGCCGATCAGCTCTTCTGGCAGCGTCCGGCGTCGCACTGGTCCGACTACCGCACCCCGGTACGGGGGCTGTACCAGTGCGGCTCCTCCACCCACCCCGGGGGCGGGGTGTCGGGCATCCCCGGGCACAATGCCGCGCGCGAGCTGCTGAAGGACTGGAAGCGCCTCCGCGGGCGCCGCCTCTAGGCGTAGCGCTCCCCGGTGCGGCGCCGTCCGGTGCGCGCCAGCAGCCACCACAGGCCCTGGAACGCAAGCCACAGACTGAGTGCAACGAGCGCGGCAAACAGCAGGCCCTCGCCCGAGAGCGCAAACGTCGGCACCCAGTCCGCGTAGGTGGCGCGCAGCAGGCCCGGGTCCGCGTGACCGATCAGGTAGAACATCTGCTGGAAGAGGCTCGCATGCAGCGCCTGGACGGCCGCCTGCAGGGCGTGCACCGCATCGAGGAGCGACTGGATCACGTGGCCCTCGGCCCGGAAGGTCGGGTCAGTGCTGGCGAGGTGATACTGGATCAGTTGCTGCAGGTCGCCGTGATGGAACTGATCGGCGAGTTTCTGCCAGGGCGCGAGGTCGAGCTGCGCCTGGTCCAATCGACCGCCGAGGCGCTGGCGATACTGGGCGATGAACCCCGGGAGCAGTCCTCCGGCAACGACGCCGCCGATCAGCAGCAGGCGATCCAGCAGGCCGCGGACGATTCGCATAGGCACCCTCAAGCTTTCGCCAGGGGGCAGTGTAGGGGAAACCCGGCCGATTGACAGGCAAGGCAGCCGCGCCACCCCGGTCACGGTAATATTCCAACTCGGGAGCGCCCGTTCGGGGGACGCGGCGGCCCCGGATCGATCCCGACAGAGGTGTATGCATGAAACGAGCGCACGTCTGGAGCTTGCTGCTGGCGCTGGCGGCAACCGTCGCTGCATGTGGTAATCCCAACGGCGACGTGACCGCCGGTCGCGAGGGCGGCAACGCCGTCAATGGCTCAGTCAGCGTGCCGGCCGGGCAGCACAGCGGCGCGGTCGGTACGGTCAACGGCGCAGTCCACGTCGGGGAGAATGCGGAGGTGGGCGCGGTGAGCGACGTCAATGGCCCGATCGAACTCGGCTCACACGTGAGCGCCGCGTCCGTGAGCGTGGTGAACGGGCCGGTGACCCTGGGGGAGGCGGTGCGCGTGAGCGGCGGCGTGGAAGCGGTCAACGGGCAGATCACCCTCGGCCACGGGGCCGAGGTCGGCGGCGCCGTCAAGAACGTCAACGGCCACATCGTGCTCAACGGCGCCCACGTCGGCGGCGGGCTGCGCACGGTCGGGGGTGACATCGACGTACTGGGTGGCTCGCACGTCGAGGGCGGCATCCTGGTCGAGAAGTCCGGCTGGTTCAGCACCGATCTGAAGAAGCCGCGCATCGTCATCGGCCCGGGCGCGACCGTGCAGGGCACGCTGCACTTCGAGCGTCCGGTGCAGCTGTACGTGAGCGACAAGGCGAGCATCGGCGCGGTCAGCGGCGCCACCCCCGTGGTGTTCTCGGGCGAGCAGCCGCCGGCTTAAGGGCCGCGCACGCAGCAGGGAACCCGCAATGGAGCCGCCAGGGCCCGGGCCGCCGCGGCCGCCCTGGTGATTCGGACCAAGTCCGCAGTTCCGCCGCGCGCCGTGAGAACTGCGTCACGTCGGGGCACACTCCCAATGGCCTGCGTCGTACTTTCACGTCAAATTTAACGTGTTACGGTTGATTACGTTGCTGACGGCCCCCTGAGGAGGCCTGTGGAACTGCGGACCCGATATTCAGCGTGGACACAAATCTAATAATCGCGCCACCCAAGCACTCCGGTACCAAGCCCCGATGGGTCGACCCGCTGGTCGCCGGACTCCTTGTATATACGGCCGCCGCCACGTGCTGGATGCTGGCCGGCTTCGGCGGCCCCGCGGTCACCCATTACGTCGCGCTGCTCTCGGACCTGCCGGCGGCGCTCACGAGCGCCGTCATCGCGGCGACCAGCGCGCGACAGATCGAGCGCGGGCCGCTGCGCAGCGGCTGGCTGCTCTTGTCCGTGGCGCTGTGCCTGTATCTGCTCGGCCTCACCATCGCCACGATTTCCTGGCTGCATCACGTCGATCCGTTCCCGGGACCGGCGGACGTGTGCTACTGCGCCTTCGACGTCGTGCTCGCCCTGGCGGCGATCTCCCTCATCCGCGCGGCCGCCGTGCGCGTGCCCTGGGTGCAGTTCTCGCTCGATGGCACGATCTTCATCGTCGGCTTCGGCGCGTTCTTCTGGTTCCTCGTCATCCGGCCGGCGGCCTCGGCCACCGAGCTCGACTTCCTGCGCCAGGCACTGAGCCTGGGCTATGCCGCGCTCGACTGCGTGCTGCTGCTGATGCTCGGCATGCTGCTGCTGACCGGCGGCCGGCGCGTGCCGCTGCTGCTGCTGACCGGCTTCGCCACCATGTTCCTCGGCGACATTCTCTGGTCACTCGCGAAGGTGCGCGGCTACTACCTGCCCGGGCAGTTCCAGGACGTGCTGTACCTGTGCTGCTATGTCCCGATCGCCATCGCCGGCCGCGAGCAGATGCGCACCCTGGGGGCCCCGGTGCGCAGCACCTCCAGCACCTCGGATGCCCTGGCACGCTCGCTGCCGTACGCGGCGATGCTCGCGGCGTTCCTGGTGCTGGTGTACTTCAGCCGCAGCAACATCGGCGGCCCCGCCCCGATCATGACCATGGTCGTGTTCGTCCTGACGCTGCTGCTCATGGTGCGCCAGGGCGTCATGCTGCGCGGGGATGCCCTGGTGCGCGAGCGCAAGGCGGCGCGCATCGTCGAGGACCGCTATGCCTCGCTGATCGCCAACGCCTCGGACGTGATCATGATCGTCGCCGGCGACGGGCTGGTGCGCTTCGTGTCGCCGGCGTGCGAGCGCACGCTGGGACTGAAGCCGGAGGCCCTGGTCGGGCGCAACCTGAATGACCTGTGGAGCGGGGAGGACCGGGAGCGGCTGCGCAGCTTCCTCGCCGAGGTGGCGGCGGCGCCCTCCGGCACGGTCGGGCCGGTGGAGCTGCGCATCGAGCGCGGCAGCCGCCGTCACGTGATCGAGAGCGTGGGCAGCAACCTGTCGGAGGACCCGGCGGTCCAGGGCCTGGCGCTCAACTTCCGCGACATCAGCGAGCGCAAGGCGCTCGAGGAGCAGCTGCGCCAGCTCGCCTTCCATGATCCGCTCACGCTCCTCGCCAATCGCAACCTGTTCCGCGACCGCGTGCAGCACGCGCTCACGCTGGCGCAGCGCGGCCAGAGCTCGGTGGCCGTGATGTTCCTGGACCTGGACAATTTCAAGAACATCAACGACTCCCTCGGCCACGATGCCGGCGATCGCCTGCTGCAGGCGGTGGCACAGCGCATCGTCAAGACCACGCGCTCCTCTGACACCGTGGCCCGCCTCGGCGGGGACGAGTTCGCGGTGCTGGTGGAGGGGATCGCCACCATCACCGAGGTGCAGCGCCTGGCGGATGCCCTCATTGCCACCCTGGACGTACCCTTCCCGCTCAATGGCATGGAGGTGCGGGTGGGGGCGAGCATCGGCGTGGCCTTCTCCGGGCGCGAGTCGGGCACCGAGACCTTGCTGAGCAACGCCGACATCGCCATGTACCACGCCAAGGCGGCGGGCAAGAACCGCCACGTCACCTTCCAGACCCAGATGCAGGACATGCTGCAGGAGCGGCTGCGGCTCGAGGCGGATATCGGCCGCGCGTTCGCCCGCGAGGAGTTCTTCCTCGAGTACCAGCCGATCGTGGACCTCGGCACGCGCAGCCTCCTGGGCGTCGAGGCGCTGGTGCGCTGGCGCCACCCGGATGCCGGCGTCCTGCCCCCGGCGCGCTTCATCCACGTGGTGGAGGAGTGCGGGCAGATCGACAAGCTCGGACGCTGGGTGCTGCGGCGGGCCTGTCAGGACCTGTGCAACTGGCGGGGCGCGGTCGCGGGCGCCTCGGGGCTGCGCCTGGCGGTGAACATCTCCGGCCAGCACCTGCAGCACGGCGAGCTGGTACACGACGTCGCCCAGGCGCTGCATGAGTCGGGGTTCGAGGCGCAGAACCTGGTGATCGAGCTGACCGAGAGCACGATCATGTACAACACCGATGCTAACCTCGAGCGCTTCCATCGCCTCAAGGCGCTCGGCGTGCGCCTCGCGATCGATGATTTCGGCACCGGCTACTCATCGCTTTCCTACCTGCACCGCTTCCCGATCGATATCCTGAAGATCGACCGCTCCTTCGTCAGCCGCCTGACCAACTCCGACAACGGCCCGGAGCTGGCGAGCGCGGTCATCACCCTCGGTGAGACGCTCGGACTGGACACCGTGGCGGAGGGCATCGAGATGGAGCCCCAGGTGGCGGCGCTGCTGGCGCTCGGGTGCGTCGCCGGTCAGGGATTCCTGTTCGCCAAGGCCGCCCCGCTCGAGCAGCTGACCAACAGCACTTTTGTCGCGCGGCGCAACGCGCTGTGGACCGCGGGCAGCGCCCGTGAGGAACTCAGCGCCACCGGCCGGTTCCGCGCGCTGCGTGCGGTGCGGCGGCGCACCGCCGGCGTGGCCTGAAGCGTCTTTAAGGCGGCCGCCGGCGTGGCCGCCATTAAATTCTCCCCGTGAGCGGGCAGGCGTGGACCGAGGAGACCTCATCGGGCGCGCGGCCATCCTGGAGGTGAACTCGGGGCAGGGGCAGGTGATCACGTTCAACATCAACCCGCTGCCCCGCGACCTGGACCGGGACGACCAGCAGTTCTTGTGGACCGCCGATCATCAAATCCTCGCCGCACGGCGCGCGGGCGATGCCGGCGGCTCCAGGTTGCCCAAATGATCGGCGCCGTTTAGATTCAGCGAGCCCCTGCTTCAGGAGAGTTCCATTTCTTCGCTGCCGCTTGAGATGCCGGTAATTGAGATCGCAGCCGCCGGTGGTCCGGAGCAACTGAAGAGCGGCACGCGGCCGCTCCCGCACGCCGGGGAGGGGGAAGTCCTCGTGCGCGTCGCCGCCGCCGGCGTCAATCGACCGGACGTGATGCAACGGCAGGGACTGTATCCGCCGCCCCCGGGTGCCTCCGACCTACCCGGCTTGGAAGTATCCGGGGAGATTGTCGCGCTGGGACCGAACGTGTCCAGCTGGTCGATCGGGGATCGCGTCACGGCTCTGCTCTCCGGTGGCGGCTACGCTGCATATGCGGTGGCGGCAGCGCCGCTGTGCCTGCCGATCCCGCCGGGGTTGAGCATGGTGGAAGCGGCCGCGCTCCCTGAGACCTTCTTTACGGTGTGGACCAATCTGTTCGAGCGCGGCGGCTGCCGGGCGGGGGACAGCGTGCTCATCCATGGGGGCACGAGCGGCATCGGCACCACCGCGATACAGCTGGCCGCGGCGTGGGGCGCCAAAGTGTTTGCCACCGCCGGCACGCCGGAAAAGGCGCGGATCTGCGAGAAACTCGGCGCCGTGCGCGGCATCGACTACCACCACGAGGACTTTGTCGAGGTGGTCAAGCGCGAGACGGCCGGACAAGGCGTCAACGTGATCCTGGACATGGTGGCGGGCAGCTACGTCTCGCGCAACCTTGAGGCCGCGGCACTGGACGGACGCATCGTCGTCATTGCGTTGCTGGGTGGCCCGCGGGCTGACGTCAAGATGCACCTGATCCTGACCAAGCGCCTGACGCTGACCGGTTCGACGCTGCGCGCGCGAACGGTGGCACAGAAGGCGGCGGTCGCCGCGGCCGTGCTGCAGAACGTGTGGCCGCTATTGTCCGCCGGTCGCGTGCGGCCGGTCATTCACACGACATTTCCGCTGGCTGACGCGAGCGCCGCCCATCGGCTGATGGAGACGTCACAGCACGTCGGCAAGATCGTGCTGACCCTGTAGGGCTCGCTACGCAGCGGCGAGCGTCTTGACGTGTGCGGCGACGCTGCGGCCGAGAGCCTGCAGGTGGTAGCCGCCCTCAAGCATCGAGACGATGCGATTCTGCGCATGACGCGCCGCGACTGCCATGAGTTCCGCGGTAAGCCAGGCGTAGTCGGATTCCACCAACGCCATGCCCCCCAACAGGTCCTCACGGTGCGCATCAAAACCGGCTGAGATGAAGACCATCTGCGGCTTGAACTGCTCGAGCGCGGGCAGCCAGTTCGCGGCGTATACCTTGCGCACCGCGGCGCCATCGCTGCCGGCAGCGAGCGGGACGTTGACCATGTTGGGTGCAGGCCCTTCTGTGCCGCTGTAGGGATAGAAGGGATGCTGGAAGAAGCTCGTCATCAACACCGCATCCTGCCACTGCGGGGCGCTGAACATGGCCTCGGTACCGTTGCCGTGATGGACATCGAAGTCGATGATCGCAACCCGCTCGAGGCCCTTGTGCTTCAGCGCATAGGCGGCGGCCACGGCCACGTTGTTGAACAGGCAAAATCCCATGGAGCGATTCGGGGTCGCGTGATGGCCGCAGGGCCGTACGGCGCAAAACGCGTTGACGGCGCGTTCGTCCAACACCTCGTCGACCGCCAGCAATCCGGCGCCCGCGGCCCGCCGCGCCGCCGCCAGGGTGTACTGATTCATCGTCGTATCCGGATCCAGCTGCAGATAGCCTTCCCTCGGCGCACGCTCGAAGATCAAGTCAACATAGGAAGCGCGGTGCACGCGCTTGAGGTCCGTGTCGGTGGCTAGCGGCGCCTGCAGGCAGCGCAAGCCGTCGAGCAGGCCGCTGACGCCGAGTTCCTCCTGGATGGCGAGCAGGCGCTCCGGGCATTCCGGATGGCCCGGGCCCATCTCGTGACGCAGGCAATCGGGGTGGGTGATGTAGGCGGTAGTCATGGTGTGTGGGGCAGCGCGGCTAGGACGCGTCGAGAATCGTGCCAACCGTCAAGCCGGTGGCGGCACAGAATTCCGGCGCCGGGAGCTTCTTCGCCTCCTCGTAGCGCAACTTGAACACCTCGATCTCACCGCCCTGCGCGGCGATGGACAGACTCTGCGCGCCGATCGCCGTCACCGCGCCGATCGCGCCGCGCACCTGCGCGAAACGCTGGAACACGTGCTTGCGCGAGTCCAGCAGCTGCAACCGCTTGCCGCCGACCGTCGTCCACGCCCCCGGGGCAGGATTACAGCCGCGGATGAGGTTGTAGATCAGATCGACGTGGTTGTGCCAGTTGATGCGCGCCTCCGCGGCCCGGCACCAACCTTCGTAGCTCGCCTGGGACTCATCCTGTACCGTGTACTCGGCACGCCCACTGACCACCAGGTCCGCGCCCTGCAGTAAAGCCTCGATTCCCATCGGATAGAGCCGCTCGAAGTACACGCTCCCAAGCGTGTCATCCGCCCCGATCGGGATCTCGCGCTGCAGGATGACGGGGCCTTCGTCCAGGCCGTCGGTCGGTCGGAAAATGCTCAGGCCGGTACGCGTATCGCCGCGAATAATCGGCCAGTTGATGGAGCTTGGCCCGCGGTAACGCGGCAGAAGCGAGGGGTGATACTGAATCATCCCGTGACGCGGAATGCGCGCAAATTCCTGCGGCACGAACTGCAGTACGTAAGCCATGACGCCCACATCCACATCGAGACTCTCGAGGGCCGCGTGCGCTTCGGGTGTCTTGAGCGAGGCAAACTGATAGGTACGAATACCGGCCTGTTCGGCGGCAACGCGCAAGGCATCCGCTGCGGCAGCCGGCTTTTCCGGCGCGCAAAAAACGCCCGCGACCGTATCCCCCCGCTTGAGGAACGCCTCGAGGACCGCCTGACCGAAGGCCTGTTGCCCGATGATGGCAACGCGCATCAGTCCGCCCCCGTGGGCCGGCGCCGACGAGCGCAACCTGTAGCGTGACTTGAATGCCCTGGGGTCGCGCGGGGCGCGTTGCCGGATCCACAGCCGCTGTCCATTCGGATCATCCTCTGCGACCTCGCAGTTTTCCGGGTGCCTTCGGACCTATCGAGGCATTATATGTACCCGGTCTCATATCTCATATATGTTGGCGAGAAAACTAGGGCACAACCCTGGGGCGCCGGCCTCCAGATGTGCGAAGGAGTTCTGATGGCGGGTCGTAACTTTCTCTTTGTTCCCGGACCGACGAACGTGCCCGACCGGATCCTGCGCGCGATGCACGTCCCCATGGAGGACCATCGCTCGACGGTGTTCCCCGAACTGACCCGCAGCTGCATCGAGGGACTCAAGCCGCTCTTCAAGACCACGAGCGGCACTCCCATTCTCTTCCCGTCTTCGGGAACCGGTTGCTGGGAGGCGGCGTTGACGAACTGCCTGGACCGCGGTGCGAAGGTCCTGATTGCCCGCTTCGGGCAGTTCAGTCACCTGTGGGTGGATATGTGTCAGCGGCTCGGCTACGAGGTGGAGCTCCTTGAGACGCCTTGGGGCGAGGGTGCCCCGGTTGAGCGTTATCTCGCCTCACTCAGTGCTGATAAAGAGCACCGCATCAAGGCCGTGCTGGTCTGCCAGAACGAGACCGCCACCGGGGTGACGAGCGATGTGGCGGCCGTGCGGCGCGCGATGGACAGCGTCGCTCATCCGGCGCTGCTGTTCGTGGACGCGGTGAGTGCACTGTGCAGCATCGATTTTCAGATGGACGCGTGGCGCGTGGACGTGTGCGTCAGCGGCTCGCAGAAGGGCCTGATGCTGCCGGCCGGCCTGGGCGTGACGTGCGTCAGCCCCAAGGCGCTTGCGGCGGCGAAGAGCGCGACCTCGCCGCGCTGTTACTTCGACTACGACGACATGGTGCGCGCCAACGCATCGGGATATTTTCCCTATACCCCGTCGGTGCCGATGTTGTACGGGCTGCGCGAGTCACTCGCCATGCTCGCCGAGGAGGGCCTTGAGAACGTCCTGAGGCGCCACAGCTACCTTGCCGGCGGCGTACGCGCCGCGGTGTTCGAGGGCTGGAAACTCAAGCTGTGCGCGGTCGCCCCCAAGTGGTACTCCGACACGGTGTCCGCGATCATGCTGCCGCCGGGCGTCGATGGCGCCGCCCTCATAGCGCACGCGCTCAAGCGCTACAACCTCGCCCTCGGCGCGGGCCTCGCGCAGGTGGCCGGCAAGCTCTTCCGTATCGGGCATCTGGGGGATCTGAATGAGCTGATGCTGCTCGGCGCCCTCGGCGGGGCGGAGATGGCCATGATCGACAAGGGCGTGAAGATCGAGCCGGGCAGTGGCGCGGCTGCGGCGCAGAAATACTGGCGAAGCCACGCTGCCAGTGTGACGGGCGCGGCGGCGCACAGCGGCCGCGCGGCATGACACGCGTCGTCTTCCTCGATCGGGCTTCCGTCAAGGCGCAGGTGCGCAAGCCAGCCTGCGCCACCGAATACGTCGAGTATCAGGCGACGGCACCGGATGAGATCGTGCCACGCCTCGAGGGGGCCACGGTCGCCATCCTCAACAAGGTGCCGATGCGCTCGGAGACCCTCGAGCGACTGCCGCAGCTGAAGCTGATCGCCGTGGCGGCGACCGGCTACGATGTGGTGGACGTCGCTTATTGCAAGGCGCACGGAATCGCCGTCGCCAATATCCGCAACTACGCGATCCACACGGTGCCCGAACATGCGTTCGCGCTGATTCTCGCCCTGCGCCGCAACCTGCTCGCTTACCGCGCGGACGTGGAGCAGGGCATGTGGAATAAGTCCGAGCAATTCTGCTTCTTCACCCACCCCATCGGTGACTTGCACGGCTCGACGCTCGGGATCATCGGCGAGGGCGCGATCGGACAGGGTACCGCCGCCATCGGGCGTGCGTTTGGCATGCGCGTGCTGTTTGCCGATCATCCGCCGCCGAAGGCGGCGGGTGTGACCTTCACGCCGCATGAGGAAGTGCTGGCGCAAGCGGACGTGCTCTCGCTGCATTGCCCGCTGCTGCCCGAGACGCGCAATCTCATCGACCTGGCGGCGCTGCGCAAGATGAAGCGCAACGCGCTGCTGATCAATACCGCGCGCGGCGGCCTGGTGGACGAGGCGGCGCTCATTCAGGCGCTGCAGGAGGGACTGATCGCGGGGGCCGGTTTTGACGTGCTGACCGTGGAGCCCCCGCGCAACGGGCATCCGTTACTCGACCTGCGGCGTCACAACTTCATCCTCACCCCGCACATCGCCTGGGCCTCCGACGGCGCGATGCAGTTTCTCGCCGATCAGCTCATCGACAACATCGAGTTGTGGCGCGCCGGGACACCCCAGCACCTGGTCACCTGACCTTCAAGTCGCCTGGCGCCGTCCTGCGCTCTTAGCGCGGTCCGGCTTCTTCCAGGGTCTTGGCCAGAAGCTTGGTGAGGGCGTATACGGTGTCCAGGTGTGGCGTTGGCGTTTCCGTCAATCGTGCGAGCTCGACCACCGCGCCCAGCAAGGCGTCGATCTCGAGCGCCCGCCCGGCCTCCAGATCCTGCAGCATCGAGGTCTTGTGATGGCCCACCTTCTCCGCCCCGGCGATGCGCTTCTCGAGCGGAACACGAAAGGTGATGCCGAGCTTGTGGGCGACGCTTTGCGCCTCGCTCATCATCTGCGCGCGCGAGCGCGCGGCTTGGGGGGTATTGGCAGATCCCGGCGAGCGTCGCACGCGACAGGGCGCTGATGGGATTGAAGGTCATGTTGCCCCAGAGCTTCAACCAGATCTCGGCGCGGATATCCGCGAGTACGGGTGACTTCAGGCCGGCCTTCGTGAGGCATTCGGCGATGCGCGTGACGCGCTCACTCGCCGTACCGTTGGGTTCCCCGACCGGGAAGCGGTTGCCTTCGACGTGCTTTACCACCCCAGGTGACACCAACTCCGCGGCGGGATAGACGACGCAGCCGATGACCCGCTCTGCGGGGATGTGGGCGCCAATCTCCCCGGTGGGATCCACGCTTTGCACCTGGGTGCCCGCGAGCGCACCTCCATGCTCGTGGAAATACCAGTATGGAATGCCGTTCTGCATCGGGATGACCACGGTCTCGGATCCAAAGAGTTTTGGGACATCCGGTGGCCACCGCCGCCACCTGGTGGGCCTTCATCGCCAGAATGACCACGTCCTGCGGGCCGGCAGCCACGTAGTCGGCAGTCGCTCTGATGTGTGGGACCGCCTCCTCGGTCCCGTCCGTGCGCTGCAGCCGCATGCCTTGGGTCTGCAGTGCCTTGAGGTTCGCCCCGCGCGCGATCAGCGTCACGTCCTCCCCGGCCAGCGCCAGCCGGATCCCGACGTAACCGCCGATGGCGCCGACACCGACGATCGCGATCTTCATGAGCGTACGTTAGACGACGCGGATTGCGTGCGGTCGAGCGTCCTCCACCGGTACTAAAAACGTGCCCCGCCTCAGTAGGACACGGGCGAGTTACCAAGGCCGTTGCGCTGCAGCTCCAGGTCGTTCACGACCCCCGTTGACGCCCTGGACCCGCTCGGCAACGCTTTGGGCCTCGTTCAGGTCCGGCGGGTCCCACACGTAGCCGCTGAGGCGAACCACGCCGCTGTCGGCCCGGACGGTAATATGTTTCGCGTACAGCAGCTTGTCGTCATCCAAGGCGGCCTGCACGCGCTCGGCGGTCTCCTTGTCCGCCTGGCGCTGCGCGGCGGTCTTCGGCGGCCCCATGGCACACGCGACCGCAGTGCACAGAATCGTCACCGCGAGTGCCACGTGGCGTACGCGGTTCATGACTGGAACCAAGATCGTGCCCTCCATCAGCGTCGATTGCGACGATGTATATCACATCCAAATCGGCGTACGTGCCTCCTGGCCCGCTCTCGGTCGAGATCTGCCCGCAAGGCGGATCGGTGCCGAGCAGGGCGGCTCACTCGCGGCGCTGCCGCCGGAGTGAGCCGCTCTGATGGTGTCAGGCCGCCGCCATGCCGGCCCCGAACCGACGGAGCTCACCCGTTGCCCTCAGAATTTGAAGTTGATACCCGTCGAGATGCCAAGCGGATGGCAGCCGCCCCAGGTCGTGGGACCCGCACTGCTGTAGTCGACGAACGCGAAGTGCGTGGCATCGTGGCAGTCGGTCTTGATGCCATGGCCGCCGGCGCCGATATCGTAATGCGCGTTACCGTTATTCGAGGTATCGGCGATATTCAGATACGCCGTCAGCTGCTTGTCGAGCTTGTGCCACCAGCCGAAGGTGTACATGTTCGCCTGGTTCTGTCCGATCCCGTTCGGGTTGTAGTTGTGCTGTCCACCCGGATCGCCCACGGACGCTCCGGCATGCGCCCATCCGGCGGCGACCCGATCCTTACCGCCGTTGAACACATACTCGAGCGCTAGCCAGTCACCGGTGCGCTGCCGCTCGTTCTGAAAATCCATGACTGTCGGGAGGTTGCGATGCATCTCCTCCCACAGGTAGGAGACCGTCAGACCGAAGTCAAAGTGGTACTGGCCGCCGATCTTCGCCGCCCATTCATCACCCGTATCGTAGGCGGGGCTGTATGCGGGCGAACCCGCTGCCGCCGCTCCCGGATATTCCGCCGCATAGGCCTGGTAGCTTCCCCAGTCGAGCAGCTGCGAGCCCAGCGGATCATTGGGGCCCAAGCCGAACAGGTACCCGTAATACGGGTTGTTCGACCCGATCCCATCGCTCGCGCGGGCCACCTGGCTGTGTAACTCAAAGGCTGCCGTGAGATACAGGCCGCCCTTCTCGAACTTCAGGTCACCGCTATACGCATAATTGAAACCGCCGTCGTCGCAGTTCAGGGGCAGGTTCCCGCTACCCGGGTTGTTCCCTCCACTGCAGTCCGGCGACCCTAACGAGGTGATGTTGTTGTAGGGGTCCGGGTTCTGGCCCAGCGCGTAGCCGGCATCGAAGCTGAAGCCCGACCAGGTGGGCGAGTTGAACAGGATCACGTGGTCCATGCGGGTCCCGAACTCTACGCGGTTGTCGCCCCCGGTATTGCCCATGACCGTGTTGTAATTACCCAGCGTCCCCGAGAAGGGATTGAGCCGGTCGGTGGCGGTCTTGTAGGGCATGTACATCGTGCCGAATTTCAACTTGCCCCACTCGTGGCCCTGGAAGCCGATGTAGGTATCGCCGAGCCCGATGGCGCCCTGGACGGTATTCGAGGACTTGGTCCAGGTGTTCTGCAGGCCCGGTGCGGCCACCATGTTGAGCGAGGTCGACACCTGATAGATGAACTCCTGATGCGAGTCGCCGATCTGATGCGTGCCGCGATAGCCGACGTTCGAGCCGTTGCTGGACATGGCCGCCATCCAGCTGACCCGTCCGTACGGTCCCGCGCCACCCCCCTTGGCGGGTCCCTGGACGAAGGGGCCCGTGGGGCTCGTGACGCCCGGCGCCAGGGAATACGGATAGGCCACCATGTCCTCCATGCCCTTGGTCGTGTAGTCGATGGACACGTCCAGGGTGCCAAAGAAGCCCTTCATGAACTTGTCGAAGGCCGTGCCGCTAGCGCTGGCCGTCTTGGCCGTCTTCGCCGATTCGGCCGTTACCTTCTGCTGGTCCGCAGCGATCTTCTGCTGATCGGCAGCCATTTTCGCCTGGTCGGCCGCGGTCTTCGCCTGGTCGGCGGCGGTCTTTGCCTGTTCGGCTTTGAGGGCTCTGGAGTTCTCTGTTGAGTTCCTCGAGCCGCTGCTGCAGGTCACGCATTTTTGCTTGCGTAGCCGCGTCCGCGGACTGCGCAACGGTTGGACCTGAATAGCTGGAAACGACCAGTACCGCCGCGAGTATCGCGGCCAGTGATCTGAGCACGCTAGTGCCAAACATAAAGTTCCCCCTTCCGAGCTGTGAATGATCCGAGAGCGGCTACCTCGAGAAAGCTTTTCTTGTTTCGTGCACGCGGCGCGCCTGGGTTCAGACTGCAGGAATGAGCCCGGCGCCGCGCGCCCAGCGATACTTCGCGCCCAGCACGGCGACCGGAATCTCGGTCGAATAGGCGTAGGCCGGGATGCCGTGCTGATACAGATATTCGGAGGCCTCCTCCACTTCGACGTCGCCCGCGAGCGAGGCCACCACCGGCTTGACGAAGCCCTTGGCGCGCATCTCGTCGACGACCTCGACCATGAGCCGCGCAAAGACCATGGGCGGGGTGATGATGGTGTGCCAGTAGCCGAGGATCAGCGCATGAATGCGCGGATCCTCGAGACCGAGGCGCACCGTTTTCTGGTAGGTGGTCGGCGGCTCGCCCCCGGTGATGTCGACCGGATTGCCGGCCGCACCAAACGGCGGAATGAATTTGCGAAAAGCGGCATCGAGGTCCGGCGGCATCGCCATGAGGGACAGGTCGTTGTCCACGCACGCATCCGACAGCAGCACCCCGGAACCGCCGGCACCGGTGATGATCACGACGTTGTTACCCTTGGGCGTCGGCAGCACCGGGATGCCGCGGGCAAACTCGAGCAGATCACGCAGCGAACGGGCGCGAATGACGCCTGATTGCCGGAACACGTCCTCATAGATCCTGTCGTTGCCCGCCAGCGCTCCGGTGTGCGAGCTCGCTGCGCGCGCGCCCATGTTGGTGCGTCCGGCCTTCAGCACCACCACCGGCTTCTTCTTGGAGACGCGCTTGGCAACCTCGGCGAAGGCGCGGCCATCCTTCAGGTCCTCCAAGTGCTGGGCAATGATCTGAGTGTTGTCGTCCTGCTCGAAGAACAGCAGCAGATCATCTTCATCGATGTCGGACTTGTTGCCGAGTCCGACAATCGCCGAGACGCCCATGCGCGCCGAGCGCGAAAAGCCGATGATCGCCATGCCGATGCCGCCGGACTGCGAGGACAAGCGCCGCGTTGCCTTTGACGTCGTAGGCGGTGCAGAACGTGGCGCACAGGTTCTTCGGCGTGTAATAGAAGCCGTAGATGTTGGGTCCCATCAGGCGCACGTTGTATTCGCGTCCGATCGCAACCAACTCGGCCTGGCCCGCGACATTGCCGGTCTCGGCAAAACCGGACGGGATCAGAACCGCACCGGCGATCTTCTTCTCGCCCACCTCGGTCAGAGCCTGCGCGACAAACTTCGCGGGAATCGCGAACACGGCCAGATCAATCTCGCCCGGCACGTCCTTGACGCTCTTGTAGGCCTTGTGGCCGAGGATTGACTCCGCGCTCGGATGAATCGGATAGATGTGTCCCTGATAGCCGCCGTTGATCAGGTTCTTCATCACTGAATTGCCGATCTTGCCGTTCTCGGCCGAAGCGCCGATCACCGCCACGGCTTCGGGCTTCATGATGCGGTTCATCTGCGCCACGACAGTCGCTTCATTCGGCCGGTAGCGCGCCGGGGCCGGCTTGAAATCGAGCACGATGCGCACGTCCGCCGCGGTCGCGCCGCGCTCGGAAGCAAACACCGGGTTCAGGTCCATCTCGGCGATTTCCGGGAAGTCCGCCACCAGCGACGATACCCGCTGGATCATGGCGGCGAGCGCTTCGCGATCCACCGGCTTGCCGCCGCGCACGCCGCGCAAAATTTCGGCCGCGGCGATACTGTCCAGCATCGAGCTCGCTTCCTGCGCCGAGGCGGGCGCGAGCCGGAAGGTGATGTCCTTTAATACCTCCACCAGCACGCCGCCCAGACCGAAGGCGACGAGCTTGCCGAAGGCCGGGTCCGTGACCGCGCCGATGATCACTTCTTGGCCGCCGCTGAGCATCTGCTGCACCTGCACGCCCAGTAGCTCGGCCTTCGGGTCGTAGCTGCGGGCGTTGTCGAGCAGCGTGGTGTACGCCTGCGCCGCCTGCTCCGACGATGTGACGCCCACGATCACTCCGCCGGCCTCGGTCTTGTGCAGAATCTGCGGTGAGACGATCTTCATCACCACCGGGAAGCCGATGTCGGAGGCCAGCCGCGCCGCTTCCGCGGCGCTGCGCGGCCAGTCCTTCTTTCGGAATCGCGATGCCGTAGGCCTCGCACACGCCCCTCGCTTCAGGGGCGGTCAGGGAACTGCGGCCGGCGGCGCGCGCCTCATCGAGCAGCCTACGGACCGTGCTCTTGTCGTGTGCCATGTGGCCCCTGCTAGATCACGTTTTCGGACTTGAGCGCGGCGATCTCCGCGGCGCCGAGGCCAAGCTCCTCGAGCACTTCCTGCGTGTGCTCGCCGAGCAGCGGCGAGCGTTTCACCTCGGTAATGCTGTCGGAGAGCTTGATCGGGTTACCGACGCTTAAGTACTTGCCGCGCTTCGGGTGGTCCACCTCGACGATCGTGCCGGTCGCGCGCAGGGACGGCTCGGCGGCCAGCTCCTCCATCGACAGAATCGGACCGCAGGGGATGTCGTGCTCGTTAAACTCCGCCATGGCCTCGAATTTGGTCTTGGTCATCGTCCAGGCTTCCACCGCGGCGAATACTTTCTTCAGGCGCGGCAGGCGCGCATTCGGCGTGGCGTAATCCGGGTCCGTGATCCACGCTTCCTTGCCGATGACCTTGCAGATCTCTTTCCACACCGGCGCCTGGGTGATGAAGTAGAGATAGGCGTTGGGATCGGTCTCCCAACCCTTGCATTTGATGATCCAGCCTGGCTGCCCGCCACCGGAGGCGTTACCCGCGCGCGGCACCGCGGTGCCGAACTTGCCATCCGGGTACTGCGGGTATTCCTTCATGACGCCGGTGCGCGCGAGCCGCTGCTGGTCGCGCAGCTTCACGCGGCACAGATTGAGCACGCCGTCCTGCATGGCGGCGAGTACTCTTTGACCGCGGCCGGTGGTCTTGCGCTGATAGAGCGCGCAGACGATGCCGAGCGCCAGATGCAGCCCCGTGCCGCTGTCGCCGATCTGCGCGCCGGTTACCAGCGGCGGTCCGTCGTCGAAGCCGGTGGTCGAGGCGGCGCCGCCGGCGCACTGCGCGACGTTCTCGTAGACCTTGCAGTCCTCGTACGGTCCGGGACCGAAGCCCTTGACCGAGGCGACGATCATCTTCGGGTTGAGCTGCTGAATGCGCTCCCAGGTGAAGCCCATGCGATCGAGCGCGCCCGGCGCGAAGTTCTCGACCAGCACGTCGCAGTATTTGACCAACCGCTCGAGTACCGCCTTGCCGCGCGCGTGCTTGGTGTCGAGCGTAATCGAGCGTTTGTTGTGGTTCAGCATGGTGAAATACAGGCTGTCCACGTCCGGGATATCGCGCAGCTGCTCGCGCGTGATGTCGCCGGCGCCAGCGCGCTCGACCTTGATCACATCCGCGCCGAACCACGCCAGCAACTGCGTGCAGGTGGGACCGGACTGCACATGCGTGAAGTCGAGGATGCGAACGCCATCTAATGCCTTGCCCATAGAACGCTCCTCACGCCCAGGTCTTACTTGTACATGGTCTGATTCTTGGTGCCGGGGGCGTATTCGCGCGGGTCAACCCAGATGTTGATGACCGCTGATTTGCGCAGGCGCTGCACGGACTCGCGGGCGCGCTTGAGTGCCGGCGCGATCTGGGCCGGGTCGCGGACTTCCTCGCCGTAACCGCCGAGCATTTCGGCGAACCTGCCGAAGGGCACATCGCCGAGCAGATTGCCGACGTTGCCGCGCTGCTCGCCGTACTTGGCCAGCTGACCGTAGCGAATCTGATTCATCGCGGAGTTGTTGCCGACGACCGCGATGTAGGGCACGCCGAAGCGATTGGCGGTCTCCATGTCGAACGCCGTCATGCCGAAGGAGCCGTCACCGTAGTAACACAGCACCTCCTTGTCCGGATGCGCCAGCCCGGCTGCGATCGCAAAGCCCGTGCCGACGCCGAGCGAGCCGAGCGCCCCGGGATCCATCCACTGCCCCGGGCGGCGCGGACGTACCGCCTGCGCGGAGATAGTGACGACATCGCCGCCGTCGCCGATGTAGATCGTGTTGTCGGCGAGAAACTCGTTGAGCTCGTAGGCAACACGGTAGGGATGGATCGGCGTGTTGTTGGACTTGAACAGCGGCAGCAGCTTCTCGCCCGCGGCCGCTTCGGCGGCGGTGAGTTTCTTCATCCACTCGCGCCGCGCCTGGCGCTTGTCCGATTTCAGGCGCCCGGAGGCGGCCTGCAGGACGGCGCCGAGAATTGCGCCCGGATCTCCGACCAACCCAAGATCGATGTCGCGGTTCTTGCCGACGGTGCGGTAGTCCATGTCGAGCTGCACGAGTTTGAGCTTCGTGCTGATGCGCCGGCCGTAACCCATGCGAAAATCAAAGGGCGTGCCCACGATGACGATCACGTCGGCATCGGCGAACGCGTTACCACGGGTCCGATCGAAATGGTGCGGATCGCCCGGCGGCAACAGCCCGCGGCTGCCGCCGTTGAAGTAGCCGGGGATATCCAGACCGCGCAGCAGTGCCACCGCTTCGAGGTGACCGCGCGCAGTCCATACCTGCTGTCCGTAGAGGATCGCCGGCCGCTCGGAGTCGACCAGGATGTCGGCCAGGCGTTCGATGTCGCGCGGGTCCCCGAGCGAGCGGGTCGAAGCGCGATAGTGACCCGGCTTGGGAACGATGGCCTTGGTCGCGTCCACTTCGCGGTCGAGGACGTCGCGCGGGATCTCCAGATAAACCGGACCGGGGGCGCCGTTGAAGGCCTCGCGAGCCGCCATGGAGATCATGTCAGCGACGCGTTCGGTGCTCGGCACCGACGCGGCAAACTTGGTGATCGGCGACAGGATGTCGACGTGTGGCAGATCCTGCAGCGAGCCCATCTTGTGCTGCGTCAGGGCACCCTGGCCGCCGATGTGCAGGACGGGGCTCTCGGACCGAAAAGCCGTGGCGATGCCGGTCATTGCATTGGTGCAGCCGGGACCTGCGGTCGTGACGACGCACCCTAGCTTGCCGGTCTGGCGCGCGTACCCATCGGCCGCGTGCGCGGCCACCTGCTCGTGGCGCACGTCGATGATGCGTATGCCCTCATCCACGCAGCCGTCGTAGATGTCGATGATGTGTCCGCCACAGAGCGTGAAGATCGTATCGACCCCTTCGTTCTTCAGCGCCTTCGCGACCAGATGGCCACCCGAGACCACGCCCGCCTCGCGGCTCTTGCGCTGCAGGGTGTCTTCGGCCGTGGTCGCCTTGGGCGGCGTGGGGACTGGGTTTGGACTTGCCATGTCTCGTCTCCGACTCGTATTTCGGCCGCGGTGCGACGACTGTCAGCCGGCGCACCGCGGTAAGTGAAGCCACTCCTTGCCGCTAGGTAGTTCGTGTACCGGCAGGCCCGGCGACCGTTGCTGCTGCCGCCGCGCTACCTGCGGCGAAGTGCCGCAGGCGCATGGGCTTCAGGACCACGAGCGCGAGGAACGCCGCGCTCAGGTTGAACGCCATGAAGATCGCGAAGACCGAGCCCCAACCGCGGGACTTGGCGATCAGCGCCGCCACCGGTACCAGCAGCGCGCCTGCGCCCTTGGCGGTGTAGAGCAGGCCCGCATTGGCGGCTGCGAACTTGGCACCGAACGTATCGCCTTGGGTAGCCGGGAACAGACTGAAGATCTCGCCGTAGACACCGAAGTACAGCGCAGTGATCAGCACGTACAACACCGGGTTGGTGCCCGAGCGGCTGAGCGTAAAGAGGAAGATAGCGCCTAGGGTGAACGCGATGGCCATCGTGTTCTCACGTCCGATGCGATCCGATATCCACCCGAAGGTTGGCCGGCCTATCCCATCGAAGATGCGGTTCAGCGCCAGCGCAAACGCCAGCGCGGGCATCACAAAGCCAAACAGAGCGACCGGAGTCTTCTCGATCCCGAAGTCCTTGGCGATCGGGCCCATCGAGGCAGCCATGGTGAGGCCGCCGGCGGCAATCAGCACGAACATCAGGTACATGACGTAGAACACCGGGCTGCGCAGCACCTGTGCGGGCGTGTAGCCGATCGCCGTCTGGTTCGGTTTGACCTTAGCGGCCACGAGCTGCGGCGGCGCGACCAGCAAGCCCCAGGCCATCACAAACACGATGGCGCCCTGCAGCAGGCCGAAGAACATGAAGGCGTGTTCGTAGCCTTGCGTCGTGATCATCTTGGAGATCGGCACGATGGTGAGTGCGGCGCCCGCGCCGAAGCCTGAGGCGGTGATGCCTGCCGCGAGACCGCGACGCCCGGGGAACCACTTGAGCGCGTTGCCCACGCAGGTCCCATAGACGGCGCCGGTGCCGATGCCGCCGATGGCGGCCGCCACGTACAGGGTCGTAAGAGAGTCCGCACTCGAGTTCATGACCCAGGCGATCGCGACCATCACGCCGCCGCCGATGACGACCCAGCGCGGCCCGAAGCGGTCAACCAGGTAACCTTCGACAGGAACGAGCCAGGTTTCGATCAGGACAAAGACGGTGAACGCGACCTGGATCGCGGGGCGTCCCCAGTGGTACTTGGCATCGATGGGGTTGACGAACAACGTCCAGCCGTACTGCAGATTCGCGACGGCCGCCATGCAGATGACCCCGATGGTCAGCTGCACCCATGGATTTGCAAACACTGAGTTTCCCAGTGGTACGGAGTTCGCATTCGCATTCATGTGTTTCCCCCTCGACGTTCTTTACCGGTTAACCAGAGGACGTAGCCCTGGCGGATGTGTCAATTTCGAGCGATAGAGTGCGCAAGTTCGCCGCCGCGGCTCTGAAGGCGCGCGAAGCGCAGTCGGCTAAAAGTGCGTGGCGGTTGGTACAGGAGGTTTGGCAAGCCGACGCGCCCGGGGGCGCGCAGACGCTGTGTACTGGAGAACGGACGTGATTGTTGACGGTGGCGTGTGACCACACGCTCTCAAGGCCCCTGGGCACTGGGACGATTCGGGCCGTGCTACCAAGACGCGAAGACTCAGTCACCCGGAAACCCCCTCGATGAGTTGCCTGCTACAACCCTGCCCGAACGCGTATCGATCCATCGGCCGCGTGCGTTGCTGGTATACGATATATTTTCATATTTAATTTCGTCAAGACGCGGCGGATTCTCACGGCCGCACCGCAGAGACCGGTCGGGCGGCTCATTTGACGTCTCAGCGCGGGTTTATTTATCAGCTAAATCAATTGGTTATTGCGTCAACGCTGCGATGCAAGCTAACGCAGCCGACAGCAGTAACAGGGCAGTTCCGCTTTCCGATCTTGGAATTGTTCCAATCGATCGCCGTTAGCGTATAATCTCATATATCTGATGCAGTCGTTTTCACAGGAGGTTCATGGTGCAACCCGTTGTTTTTTCGCTACTTATGGTGTCGGCAATCCCCGCGTTCATTGGCGTGTCCGCTTCGTTCTATCGCCGGCTACCGATCGCATTCATGGAATATTCCCAAAGGCACGGACGATTCCACGGCATCGGGCCTCGGGAGCGATTCGTGCAAGGCCGGCCCGCGCGCAATGCGCCGCTCGAGCTGGCCCTTCAGGTGGGGGCAGTGTGATGGCCGAACACGACACGTCGTTCGGGAGCGGGCGATGAAGGTCGCCGTAAAGAGCTTGCAACGGGAAACCCGAGCGACGCCGCTGGCACTGGGTCCTCTGAACGCGACCAGTCTGCGCAGTCAGGTCTACACGCTGCTCAAGGCAGCGATCGCCGACAAGGACATTTACAACCCAAATCAGGAGCTGCGTCTGGATGAACGACAGCTGATCACGGCGCTCGGGGTCAGCCGCACTCCCATCCGCGAAGCGCTGTCGCTGCTTGAGCAGGAAGGGTTCATCCGCACCATGCCGCGCCGCGGCATCTACATCGTTCGCAAGTCGAAGCGCGAGATCATCGAGATGATCCAGATGTGGGCGGCGCTCGAGTCGATGGCGGCGCGACTCGCGACTCTACATGCACCGGACGATGAGATCGCGAAGCTGCGGCATCTGTTCGACGAGTTCCTGAACTCGCCTCCGGCCGAGCACCTGAACGAATATTCCGACGTCAACATCGCCTTTCACACCGAGGTGATTCGCCTTGGCGGCTGCCAGGCCATCATCGATGCGACGCGGAATCTCCTCCTTCACGTGCGCGCCATTCGTCGCGCCACGATCGGACAAAACGATCGCGCGTCCCGATCAATCGTCGATCACCTTAAGATCACCGAAGCCTTGGAGCGCCGTGACACGGAACTGGCAGAGCGCTTGACGCGCCAGCACACGCTTGACCTTGCCGCACACGTTGACCGTACCTGCGACTTCCTCGGCTAGCACGCGAGATCGGGTCTTCTGGCGGGTGGCTAACGCTCGGCGCAGTGCCTAGCGGCAACGGGCACGGCCCCACTGACCGAGCGTGGTTGCCGGGCCCTTGTCAACGGCCCCGAGATAGAGGGGGCGCTCAGCGGTTGGCACGGCAGCCTCGAACGCGCGGGGCGCGACAATCCTCAGGGCGACGTGGGTGTCCGGATGCGTGAGTGCTTTTCGGAGCGCTTCTTGATCGACTAGGAGCGGCGTGCCGGAACCCATACGCAGGTAGATGCGCCCGGTCGCCTGATCTGCAAAGTTGACTTCGCGAAATTGCTCGACACAGCGTTTTAGAAACCCGATATTGCGCTCGGGCGCGAGCCGGCTCTGATCCGGGTAAAGAGACTCGGGCGTGTGCGCGTCCACGTTCACGTGCGTGAAGCGCTCGACATTCAGCATGCCGTTGACGTCCAACACGTTGAACGTGTGGTTGGTGCCGAAAGCAACGTCCCGCGGGAGCTCCCCGAATGGCACGTTATTGTCCAAGAATTCGAAATGGATCTGCTTGTCGGTGCGCCGCACCCAGGTAAAAAACAGAGCGGGCAGCCCGGCGTACGCCTCGACGCTGTGCGCGAGCGTATCGTCAACCGCCTTGTAGCGACCCACCTGAAGCCCGCGTTTCCACGCGCGCTCGACGAGCAGTTCGGGCGGCGTAATCATGAAGAACAGATAGATCGTATGACCAAAACGTGTCAGCAGATTGCTGCCTGCCTCGTCTGAGTTCGGCGCGAAACTGTCAAAACGGAACCTGTCGATCAGCAGGTGAGGCATGTCGCCGCGATCGTGTTTGCGGGCCATGTAGCCGTCGAGTTTGTGGTCGATGATCTGCAACTCGTCCGCGGTGAAGGCGCCGGCGTACTTGTATGCCGGGCCGAGGGAACCGTAGTCGAGTAGCTGCTTGCGCCAGATGTCCGGGCTGATTAGCGCGAAGTCGCTCCAGTGCACCCCAATGTTGCCGGCAAGGCGCCTCTGCAGGGGCCGCAGCGTGCTCTTTCCGGACGCGGACGGTCCTTTGGTGTTGATGACTACCGGCCTTTCCTGCTGCGGCAGGAGCTTGTATCCCTCGCGCTGAGCAGCATGCCGCAGAATGGGATCAATGAAGTTGCCGAGAGTGGCACTGCCGTAGCTGTTGCACGCAAGGTTCGTCGCGAGTGACTCAATCAGGTCGCGCGTGCCCCACGCGCCGCCGTGTGTGACAAAGAGTGCCGATAACACGCGTGCGAGGGACCGATGGGCGGCCGCTTGCAGCGCATCCGCCGTCTTGCTCGCCGCGTGCTCGCACGCCGCGATGTGTGACAGGCCCCAGTCTAGACGAGCGACGGACAGCTGCGGCTCGCTGCGGCGAGGAGAGAGCAGGCGAGAAAGCGGCGAGCGCGCGCCGGGCGCTCGAACAGGTAATGACCCCGCGGTGGCGAATGCGGCATGAATTGCTGGTGCAAGACTGCTACGCGTCCGCTCGAACGCGGCTGTGATGGCCGGCATCTCCGCTTCGAGATAGCGCCTGACAAGGAGACTCGTGATTTCTCGGAAGTTGATCCCAAGGTCTTCGATTCGCGAGCCATCCGGAACCGAGAAGTCGGCGGTGACTCGGATCAGCACTTCATGCAGGACCAGTCGCTGCGGTCGAAAGGCGACCAGCTCGGTGGCGGGCAAGCCCGTGAGCAGCTGCAACTCGGTGGCCTCGGACAGACTCGTGAAGACGTTCTCGGGTCGAAAGACGGTGCACAGATGACGCAGCTCAGCGGGCAGCTGTGAAAGGATTCCCGGGTTCCAGGGGCCGGCCGCAGCGACGGGCATGTCGGCGTCCGTAGTCATGGCGGTGGACGCTGCGTTCTATTCATAGGAGCCGCAGCCGAGAGAGTCTCAGCGCCACCGGGCGGCTGCGCTGCGGTGCGCCGGCGGACCGCGTGGCGCGGCCTGACCCGCTCAGGCGTGCGTCGGCGCGACCGTTACCCACGTCTCTCCTCACTCGGTGTGGTCCTGTTCCGACTTGCGCGTCGCGGACCGCTGGCGCTGCAATTCGGCATGGCGGGCGAGGGGCGGCAGACGCTGCTGCAGGGCTTGCCACTCCGGGTGCCAGCCGGCGAGCGTATACAGGTAAGGATCAGCGGCGGTGTAGGTGTCCCCGAGTACGTAGGGGGAAAGCGTCGCCGCGAGTGTCTCGAGGTGGCGGGTGTAATCCTCGCGCGCGCGGGCCTGGATGGCGGCGGCGCCCTGCGTGCCGGCGCTGGAATAGCGCTCCGCGTAGAAATACCGCAGCGCGCTTTCGTAGACGTTGGCCGACAGATAGACCATCCATTGCAGGTAGCGCGCGTGCGCGGAAGTACCAGGCGCTGGCGCCAGGCGTGCCGCCGGGAAGGCTGTGCTCAGATGAATGAGGATGGCGGCGGATTCGGACACCGCGGTGCCATCCGGCAGCACCAGCGCCGGCACCTTGCCGGCCGGGTTCACGCGGCGCAGCGACTCCACTGCCTGCGGCGTCGACTCGACCCAGTGCAGCTCGTAGGGGGCGCCGATCTCCTCCAGCACGATCTGTACCGCGAGCGAGCCGGAACCCTTGCGCCCGTAGAGCCTGAATTTCGCGTCGGTCATAAGCGTCTAACAATTCAGTGTGATGAGAGAGAGCCGGGCCGCCGGAAGACCGGCGCGGCCGTGCGGCTCACCGGTGCAGGTCATCGATCCAGCGGATGAGCTCGGGTACTTCGACGGGTGTGATGTCCAGGTTCACCACCAGGCCCTGCTGGCCGCTGCGCGCGAGTACACAGTGCAGCTGCAGCTCATCGCTGGCGTTGATCTCCTGGTGCGGCACGTACGGGGGCACGTAGATGAAGTCGCCCGCCGTGGCCTCGGCCACGTACTCCAGCTGATCGCCCCAGCGCAGCCGCGCTACGCCGTTCACCACGTAGATGACGCTCTCCAGATCGCCATGGTGGTGCGCCCCGGTCTTCGCCTTGGCCTCGATCGTCACCGTGCCGGCCCACAACTTCGTCGCCCCGGTGCGCGCCGTGGTGACCGCGGCGCGCCGGTGCATGCCGAGGGTCTGCGCGGTCGCATCGTCGAGCTGGTCTGCCGGTATGACGCGCACCCCCTGGGTGCGCCAGCGACTGGGTTTTGCGCTCACTGGCCGTCTCCGCTTCCCGAATTCCCGGCGGCGCGGCCCGCTTCGGGAACGGAAGTGTAGCGGCATCACGGCACCAGCGGCCATGGGGGCAGGAGTAGGGCCTGCGCAGCTTGGGGAATAGCGCCGACAACGTTTTGCGGTGCGCCGGAGGTTCTTCCGCGCGTGGCAGGCACTAGCATCCAGGGCCATCAGGTGTGAGGAACCACGCCATGAAGCGGATTGCATTGGCCGTGCTGCTCGGCGGCATGTGCATCGGGGTGAGCGCCGTGACGCAATCGGCGCCAGGCCGTCTGGGTGCGGGTGTTCTCGGAGCCGGCGCCATGAGCCCGCCGGGCTCGATGCCGCCCCCGTCTCCGCCATCGCCCGGTTTCCCGCCTCCGGGAACCTCGCCGCCGCCTCCGGGCTTCAATCCACCGGGACCGAATCCGCCACCGCCCGGCTTCAGCCCGCCGCAGGAAACCCCGGCTCCGCCCACACCGCCAGGCTTTGTGACACCACCGGGCACGCCGCTGCCGTCACCCCCCGGCAATACCGTACCGCCGCCCGGAGCCATGCCGAGCCCGCCCGACAACGGCACGGCCCCGGGCACGACTCCCCAGCAAGGCGACACACCACAGCGCTAAGGATCTTACGGCGCAGAATTCTCAAGAAGCGGCGCGCTGTGCGGCGCGGCCCCTGGGGAACTGGCCCAGCGCACCGGGGTCACGCGGCCCACGATCCGCACCCAGGCGAACACGCCGAGGACGTTGATCAGCGCTGCGACCACGAACGCGCTCGTGTAGTGATGCGTCCGCTGCACCAGCTCGCCCGTCAGCAGCGGCGCCACCATGCCGGCCACGTTAGCGAGCGCGTTCTGGATGCCCACCCAGCGGGCGGCGGCGTTCGGCCCGGCAAGGATCTGGGAAATCGCGAAGGTTCCCGGCGAGGAGAAGCCGAGCAGAACCTGGTAGACGAAGATGGCGCCGAGGCCCCACGCCGCTGGCGCGAGCGCAATGCACAGCATGCAGGCCATCGAGCCGATGTGCCCGGCTAACATCGAGCTCTTGTAGGCGAGCGTGGTGCGAGCGGTGCGGGTGATGAGCCGGTCGATCAACCAGCCGGCCAGCAACGCGCTCAGCGCATTGACGAGGTAGGCCTGGCTCACCAGGGTCGCCATGGCGCCGACAGAGAAGCCGCGCGCGCTCACCAGGTACATCGGCAGCCAGGTCAGCATGAAGTAGAAGGTGTAGTTGCTCGAGAAGTGCCCGAGGCTGGTGCCCCACAGCGAGGGCTGCCGCAGGACCCTGCCCCAGGGCGCCTGGTTCACGGCATCGGCAGCGCGGTCCGGTCGCGGCAGCTTCACCCGCGCCCAGGGCAACAGCCACAGCAGGGACACGGCCCCGAACACCCAGAAAGCGGAGCGCCAGCCGAAGTGCACCATGAGCCGGCCGCCGACGTACGCCCCGACCGCAGGACCGAACAGGTAGCCGAAGGCGACGATCCCGTTGGCCCGGCCCAGGCTCCCCACGGGGACCACGCTCGCGAGCAACTTTGAGACACTGGGAAAGCCGGCGCTCTCACCCACGCCGAGCAGCAGCCGCAACAGCAGCAGTATCGCGAACGACTGCGCGAAGCCCGCCAGCATGGTTGCGCAGGCCCAGAGCGTGAGGCCCGCGGCGAGCACCCGCCGGGCACCGAAGCGATCCGCGAGCCAGCCCGCCGGGATCTGCAGCAGCGCATACGACCAGAAGAACGCCGTCAGCAGCACGCCGATCTGGCGGGCGGACAGGCCCATCGCCTCCTGGATCAGCGGGGCGGCCAGGGGCAGGGCCCCGCGATCGACATAGTTCAGAAACAGCACCGCCGCCAGCAGCACCACGACGTCCCAGCGCGCGCCGCCGCTGCGTCCGGCGGCCGCCGCTTTCAACGTGCGTAGTCCGCGTCGCTGCGATCCAGCCAGCGCTTGAGCGCATCAAAGTGCAGCTGCGTGCGCTCGATGCCGCCGACGCGCTCGCTGGCGGCGAACTGTGCCGCGGTGGCCTCGACCACCGGTGCGGGCAGATGGCGCAGGGGCCGTCCGGTGGAAAGCGCGAGCAGCTGCGCCTGGCAGGCGCGCTCGAAGAAGTACAGCCGCTCAAAGCCCTGGGCGATGGAGCGCGCCGTGACCAGCACGCCATGATTGCGCAGCACGAGCACCGAGCGGCTACCGAGTGCTGCGGCCAGCCGTTCGCCTTCCGAATAGTCGAGCGCCAGGCCGTTGTAGTCGACGTAGGCGATGTCATCGTGAAATCCGAGCGCCGCCTGGGAGGCCATCTCCAGTGCGGGGTTCTCCAGCATCGCCAGTGCGGTCGCGTAAGGCATGTGCGTGTGCAGGACGCAGCGCGCCTCCGGCTTCATGCGATGCACGGAGAGGTGGATATAGAGCGCCGTCTCCTCGACCAGCCCGCGGCCGGCGACCACGTTGCCACGGAAGTCCAGTTCCAGCAGATCGCTCGCGCGGACTTCCGACCACAGCAGGCCAAAGGGCGCCAGGTAGAACCGGTCCGTGTATCCCGGGACCAGCAGTGTCAGGTGATTGTCGATGCCCTCGTGGAAACCGAAGCGTGCGGCGAGGCGGTGGCAGGCGGCGAGGTCGATCCTGGCCTCGCGCTCGGCCGGGGTGCCCGGCCATGCGGGGTCTCGTGATGCGTTCATACCGCGCCTCGCGCTACTCACAGTCAGGGGTCTGATTATAGACTGCGCCGCGGCGGCTGCCGGAGACTTGTCCCGCTGATGCGATGGCCTGGAAGGATGCGTATGAGTGATGCTGCCCCGTTTGCCTCGGAATGCCCCAGGTGCGGCCACGAGCGCATCCAGCCCGGTTATGCGCGCGACGAGCTCGTGCAGCTGCTGCGGGCCGGTGCGGAAATCGAGGCGACCTGCTACAGCTGTGATGAGAGCTGGCCGATCTCCGTCGAAGAGCGGGCCGACCTTGCGCGCCTGCTGCGCGCCTGAAAGTCAGTGCCCGGCGGTACGGGAGCGCTGCTGCGCCGAGCGCCCGACGAGGTAGCCGGCCGCGAAGGGAAGCCCGAGCACGATCACGGCGAGGAGGATCGCCAGCACCCCAAGCTCGAGCATCAGGCGGCGCACCTCGATCGCGGACGCGCTCACCACCTGGCGCGCGATGGCGGCCGCGTCGGCCGCGAGCGCCTTGCGCTGCACGTCGGCGGCGCTCAAGACGGCGGCGCGCTCGCTGCTGATCGTCGCCGAGAGCGCGCTGCGTTCGCTGTGCAGCGTCTGCATGGTGGCCGCCGAAGAGGCATCCAGACGCTCCACCACCTCCAGCAGCGTGTGGCGGACGTCGCCGAGCGCCTGCCGGAGCAGCTCCGGCGAACTCGCCGCGAAGGCGGACATATCCGCCAGGCGCCCATCGAGCCGCAGCAGCGCCGCATGCAGGTCGGGCCCCGAGAGCCCGGATCGTTCCAGGGCAAGCTGGGTGCGCCACACCGACTGCGAGGGCAGGGAACCGGCCATCATCTGCATCCGGTCCGCGGTGTCGGCCAGGGCCTGCGGGACCGTTCCGAGAGAGTCCAGCAACGGGGTATCAGCGCCCGTGCGCTGCAGCCACAGCTGCGCCACCGAGGGGCGCACGAACTTCAGGCTGACGTACGGGTGCTCGCTCGTATACTCGCGCACGAACTGCGCGTAGCGCTCGAAGTCGCGGCGCTCCAGCAGCTGTTGTGCGAGCGCCTGCGCGGCCGCATCCCAGTGCTCCGCCAGCGCAACCGCGGTCGGCTGTTCGCGCCCGAAGATCGCCTCCCCGGCGCCGCCGGGGGACAGGAAGGCCTTCATCCCCGCAGCCAGTGACCAGGTATCGAGCAACGCGATGGAAGGGGCGAGCTGCAGGGCGGCCCGTTCGCTCTGGTCGGTGGCGATGATCTTCCAGCGCAGGGCATTACGGCGAATCGCCGGATCAGGATCCTGGGCCGCGATGTCATCGGCGCACTGCTCCACGGCGACGGTGAAGTCGGCGGAGAACTGCCGCGTCAGGATGCGCGCGTTCAGATCCCGGTTCGACAGGGGCCGTTCCGGACTCTTGAGCGAAATCAGGGAGCAGCCCGTGAGGCCGAGCAGCAGAGCAGCGACGAGTAACCGGCAACGCGTCGTCAAGTGAGCCTCGAGCCCCTGCGCCTCACTCGGATGTTGGTCCGAGGTGCCACCTCGGCAGCGGATTACGCCAAGCATACGCCGGGCGCGCGCCTCGCTCCACGGGACACCGGTCCACACGGCCGCCGGGGGAGCGGCGGCGGAGTAAACTTCGTTCTTTGACCCGGAGAATCTGCCACTTGAAATGGGGCTGGTGGTCAACCCGCGCCGAAGTCAATGCCATCGCGGCGGTCGAGGCTGCCGTGCCCGTCACGCCGGACGCGCCCGTGGTGCTGCGTCCGCGCCGCGGCTCCTTCGACCTGGGCTTGTGGCACGAGCTGCATGCGCGCCGCAGGCGCGGTGACCCGCAGCGCCGGCGCGTCTATGCGTGGCAGCGCGAGGTACTGGGAGAGCTGCAGCAGGAAGCGCTGCTGGGCGAGGAAGGGCGCCGCATCACCCAGCAGGGTGCGCGCGCGGCGGCACTCGCGTACCTCACGCACCTGTGGACCACTTATGCGCAGGAATTCAAACCTTACTACCGCGGGGTGCCGTATCTGCGGGTGGGATTTGCGACCGGACGGCGACCGCGGCGACGGCGTGCGACGTTCGGCGCGTATGCGGTGCCGCACCGGCACGCGATCTATTGCCGCCTGGCGAGTCTCAGGCGCACGACCTTCGTTCACGAAGTCGGTCACCTGTTTGCCTGGGGCGACGGCCACGGACCGGATTTCTGCGCCACCCTCGTGTGGCTCTGGGAGCGGGAGTTTGGGATCGACCCGGGTGTGGCGCTCGCCCTGGCGGGCCGCCTGGACGTGGCGGTGAATCACTCGCTGCTGCCGTGCCTCCTCGTCGGTAGCCTGATCCCCGGAACCGGCGGCGCTGTAGGTTGGTGACGACAGCACCGCGGGGCGCTGAGTGCCTTACCCCGAGGCTACGTCTGCGCGGATGATGCGTTCCTTATCCAAAGCGGCGCGCCGCCAGAAGTAACCCATGCCACTTCGCACCCTGTTGATCGTGCTGCTGGTACTGCTCGTGATCGGATTGCTGCCCACCTGGCCCTATAGCTCCGGCTGGGGCTATTACCCCAGCGGTGGGTTTGGCCTGATCCTCTTGGTTCTGTTGCTGCTGGGGTTGCTACGGCGCGGATGAGGCTGCGCACCAACTCGTCCGCAGCGGTTCCCCGGGTGGTCGTCCACAATCCGGAAACGGGCCCAAGTGCCGTGCACGAGTCCAACACGTCTACGTCCCGAGGTTGATGCGACGCGCGCCGTTTAAGGCCTCAGCGGCTGCCCTCGGGGTAGTCAGCGCGTTTCGAAGCGGATCGTGACCTGCGCGCACCCGGAGAGCGGCTTGTCGTTGAGGGTGGCGTCAGGACGGTAGGCCCCTGAGCCGGCCTGGGCGATCTTCAGCGCCGCGGCATCGAGGGTCGGATTGCCCGAGGACCGCAGCACGGTCGGCGCCTGGGTCAGCTGCCCGGCTTCATTGCTACAGACGCGCAGCGTGGAGGCGCCATCCTGCAGGGCCGCCGTCACGGGGGCTGCGGCCGCCACGGGCGACGGTGCGGCGGCGGCCGGCGCCGCTGCGGGGGCGGCCCACCGCCATGCCATCTGTTGCCAGGAATCAACCGCCACGGCATCCCCGGGCCGCGTCGCGGGCTGGAAGCGCAGCTTCATCACGCAGCGCAGCGCCGCCGCGTCCAGCGGCTCGGACTGCGAGGAGACCCGGATCGAGGCATGCGAGGGGTTGCCCGCCACGTCCACGTAGAAGACCACCACGGCCAGTGGGCCGTCATCGGCCACGCGCAGGTCCGGGCAGCGCGCCAGCGGGTCCACGCGCCAGGCCAGATGTGCCGGGAAGACCGGGTCCGAGCCCGGCGTGAGCGGATCGGCGCTGAGCGGGGACAGCATGCCCAGCAGGGTCGCCGCTGAGAGCACGCGAAGAGACCCGGCGCGCATGCCACGCCTGCGCGGTAAAGCCGTGACTCCGGTGCGGCCAGGCGCGGACCTGCGCACCTACGCTCCCCACGGCAATGAGTACGTCTTCGTGTTGGTGAAGCTCTTCATCGCTTCCTGTACGCCTTCCTTGTAGCCGAGCCCGGAGTCCTTGATGCCGCCGAACGGGGTCACCTCCAGGCGGTAGCCGGGCACCTCGCGCACGTTGACGCTGCCGACGTTGAGTTCGCAGACGAAGCGCGTGATGTAGTCCAGCCGGTTGGTGCATACCGCGGAGGAGAGCCCGTACGCGGTCGAGTTTGCGATGCGGATCGCATCCTCGATCGTCTGAAATTCAATGACCGGCGAGACGGGCCCGAAGGTCTCCTGCCTGACCACGGTCATCTCCGGAGTGACCCGGTCGAGCACGGTCGGGGAGTAGAGCGCGCCCCGGCGCTCGTTGCCGAACAGGAGTCGTGCGCCGCCTGCGACCGCCTCGTTCACGCGCTGCTCGAAGCCGCGCGCAGCCGCCTCGTCGATCACCGTCCCCATGTCGGTGCCCGGGTCCATGGGGTCGCCGTAGCGCAGCGCGCGGGTCTTCTCGAGGAGCAGCTCGGTGAAGCGCGCGGCGACCGCGCTGTGCACCAGGATGCGCTTGATGGCGGTGCAGCGCTGCCCGGAGTTCTTGTACGAGCCGGCGGCGGTGAGCGTGGCCGCCTCCTCGAGGTCGGCGTCCTCCATGACGATGATCGGGTCATTGCCGCCGAGCTCGAGCACCTGGCGCTTGTAGACGGCCCGGGTGGCGATGTACCTGCCGATGGCGACGCCGCCGGTAAAGGTCACCAGGTCCACGTCGGCGTGCGTGAGCAGCTCGTCGGCGATCTCGCGCGGATCGCCGGTGAGCACGCTGAACATCGGCGGCGGCAGGCCCGCCTCATAGAGGATGTCCGCGAGCAGCAGCGCGCTCAGCGGGGTCTTCTCGGAGGGCTTGAGGACCATGCGGTTGTTGGTCGCGATGCTGGGCGCGATCTTGTGCGCGACCTGATTGAGCGGGTGGTTGAAGGGCGTGATGGCGCAGATCACTCCCAGCAGCGGTTCGCGCAGCGTGTAGACCTTGCGCCGCTTGCCGTGGGCCGTGAGGTCACAGGAGAAGATCTGTCCGTCGTCCTGCAGCGCGGCATTGCCGGCGAAGGTGAACACGTCGCAGGCGCGCCCCACCTCATACAGGGAATCCTTCTTGCAAAGGCCGCTTTCGGCGGTGATGAGGTTGGCGACCTCCTCGGCACGGGCACGCAGCGCCGCGGCCGTAGCCAGGCAGATGCGCGAGCGCTCGTAGCGGGTGAGGGGGGAACGGAAGGCCCGGGCGCTGCCGAGCGCGCGCCGCACATCGTCCACCGAAGCCTGGGCGACCGTGCCGACCAGGGCACCGCTGTACGGGTTGCGCACCTCGCCGCGGCGTGCGGTGGCGACGCGTGCGCCCGCGATGCGCAGCGTCTCGGTGCGCACAGCCGCGCCGTGCGTGGCCCGCGCGGGCTTATCGGGCATGGTTCAGGATCCAGTCGAAGGCATCGAAATTGCGCCAGCGCCGGTTCGGATCCGCCGCGGCAATCGGGCGGTTGCTGATGAGCGGCACCGCCTCCTCGGAGAGGCCGCCGTGCGAGCGCAGCGGCGCATCGAGGCCCGAGAGGTCGTGCTTGGCCGCCGCGCTCCCCAAGGCGACCGCGCGCGTGGAAATCACCACCAGGTCCCCGATGCGATCGGGCGGCAGTTCAAAGCGCGCGGCCGCTTCGGCGCGCGACAGCACGAGCTCGATGTCGCGCAGTGCCGCGAGCCGCGCCGTGAGGGCCCGCGCATCGACCCCGGGGTTCAGGTAGACCGTCGCGTACGAGCCCAGGGCGCCATGATGAACGACGTACGGGTCGGTGATCGGCAGGATGACGCGGGCCTGGCTCTCACCGAGCCAGGCATCCAGCAGGTCCTGCAGGTAGATGACGTTCGGACTCGCATCGAGGCGGGTCTTGGCATTCATCCCGTGATCGGCCGTGAGCACGATGGCGCAGCCCTGCGACTCAAGCTCGCCCAGGTAGCCATCCATCATGCCGTAGAAGCGATTGGCTTCGGGTGTGCCCGGGGCGTGCTTGTGCTGCACGTAGTCCGTGGTCGACAGGTACATGACGTCCGGACGGCGCGTCTGCATCAGCTTCACGCCGGCGGCAAACACGAACTGCGACAGCTCGGCGCTGTAGACACTCGGCACGGCCATGCCGACGAGCTGCACCACCTCGTTGATGCCGTGTTCGGCCTGCGTCACCTGGTCCGCCTTCTCGGAGGAAAAGCAGATGCCGCGCATCCGATGGCCGAGGAGCTTGCGCAGTTTGTCCTTGGCGGTGATGACCGCGACCGTGCAGCCGGCATCGGCAAGCGCGGCCAGGAGCGTCGGGGCGCGCAGCCACTTCGGGTCATTCATCATGACCTCGGTGCCGCTTTCGGTATCGTAGAGGTAGTTGCCGCAGATGCCGTGCACCGAGGGCGGTACTCCGGTCACGATCGAGAGGTTGTTGGGGTTGGTGAAGCTCGGAATCACACAGTCGGCAATGACGGCCGTGCCGTGTGCCAGCACGCGCTTCATCCACGGCATGTGCCCGCCGGCCACCGCCTGGGCGATGTAATCCGGCTCGCACCCGTCCACGCACACCACCACCGAGGGCTGCTCGGGCAGGCGGTAGGCGCGGCCGTTAACTTCGATTCGCTGCATTTTCGACTTTCATCCCTTGGGAAATTCCAACCTGCGGGGGCCGCCCGCCGCTTCAGGCCGCAGCGCGCAGCTGCGCCAGCACCCGGCCGACCGCCTCCACGGCCCCGCTCATGCCGCGCTCGCCGAGCTGTCCCATGCAGCCGACCCGGAAGGTTTCCACCGTGGTGAGCTTGCCCGGATACAGGATGTAGCCGTGCGCCTTCACGGCGTTGTAGAAGCTCTTGAACGCGTAGCGCGGCGTGTCGGGTGCATAGAACGTCACGATGATCGGTGCCTGGATGGCTGGGGGCAGGAAGCTCCGCAGGCCGAGTTGCGCCAGGCCATCGATGAGGGTGCGGCAGTTTTCCGTATAGCGGGCCGCACGCGCCGGCAGACCCCCCTCCTCAAGATACTGCGCGATCGCGCAATCGAAGGCGGCCACCACGTGCGTCGGTGGCGTGAAGCGCCACTGCGTCGTCTTTTGCATGTAGACCCACTGGTCGTAGAGGTCCATCGCCAGCGAAGGACTGTTGCCCTCCGCCCGCTCCAGAGTCGAGCGGCGCGCGATGATGAACCCCATCCCCGGCGGTCCTTCGAGGCACTTGCCGGAAGCCGCCACGACCGCCTCGAAGGGGATGTGGCGCGCATCGATCTCCAGGGCGCCAAAGGAACTCATCGCATCCACGATCAGCCCCTTGCCGTGACGGGCGACCGTCTGGGCAATCTCCTGCAGGGGATTGAGGATCCCGGTGCTGGTCTCGCAGTGCACCAGCGCCACGTGCGTGATGGAGGCGTCCGTGCGCAGCGCACGTTCCACGTCGGCGGCGCTGACCGGGGCGTTTTCGGCGTAGTCGATCGTCGTCAGGGCGCGGCCGAGCGTGCGGCAGATCCGGGCGATGCGCTGGCAGTACGCGCCGTTCTGCGGCACCAGGACATGCCCGGCGCGCGGCACCAGCGTGCCGATCGCCGCCTCAACGGCGAAGGTGCCGCTGCCTTGCAGCGGCACGCATTCGTGCGTGCCCGTGGCATGTACGATCTGCAGCAGCCGCTCGCGCACGCGAGCGGTGATGTTGTTGAAATCAACGTCCCACGAGCCCCAGTCGCGCAGCATGCTTTGCTTGGTGCGCGCAGAGGTCGTCAGCGGGCCGGGGGTCAGCAGATACGGTTCGGTGCTCATCGCGCTCGGGCCTGGCTTGGGGTCGAAGAAAGATTCTATCCTGCGGCGCGAGGCGCGCCGCGCCGCCGGCGGGGCTTATCCGGGGCATCCAGCCTCCAATTCACATGGCAATTATCCTGTAACCTCATGCGTTACATGAGAATTATAGGCACCGCGCCGGCGCGATGCCGCGCGGCGGCGCGCGCTGCGGCAGACTAGCGCGCGTGGCCAGACACGGACCGCGGGCGCGCCCGCGGGAAGGGGAGAGCTTCAGTGCCGAGTATTCCGTCCCGGGCGGGCGTCGTCATCATCGGTGGCGGGGTGGTCGGGTGCAGCGTTGCCTATCATCTGGCCAAGCGCGGTTGTACGGACGTGCTGCTCCTTGAGCGCAAGCGCCTGACGTGCGGTACGACGTGGCATGCGGCGGGGCTGGTGGGACAGCTGCGCGCGACGCACAACCTGACGCGCCTGGCGCAATACACGACGCAGCTCTATGAGGGGCTCGAGCGCGAGACCGGCCAGGCCACCGGGTTCAAGCAGGTCGGCTCGATCGCCGTGGCGGCGAGCGAGGCGCGCTTCGAGGAGCTCAGGCGCGGCGCCTCCATGGCCCGCTGCTTCGGGCTCGAGGTCGAGCTGCTGTCGCCGCGGCAGGCCCAGGAGCGCTGGCCGCTGCTGTCGACCGAGGGGCTGGTGGGGGCGGTGTTCCTGCCAAAGGACGGGCGGACCAACCCCGTCGACACCACGCAGGCACTCGCCCGCGGCGCGCGCAATGCCGGCGTGCGCATCATCGAGGATCTCAAGGTGACCTCGATCCGCACCGCCGGCGGCCGGGTCACCGGCGTCGCCACCGCGGCGGGCGAGATCCAGGCCGATGTGGTCGTGAACTGCGCCGGCATGTGGGCGCGCGAGGTCGGCGGCTGGGCCGGCGTGACCGTACCGCTGCATGCCGCCGAGCACTTCTACATCGTCACGCAGCCGATTCCGGGGCTCGCGGCGGATGCACCGATCCTGCGTGACGCGGACGCCTGCTCGTACTTCAAGGAGGACACCGGCAAGCTCCTCGTGGGCTGGTTCGAGCCGCGCGCGAAGCCCTGGGGCGAGGCGGGGATCCCGGAGAACTTCGCCTTCGACCAGCTGCCGGCGGATCTGGGCCACATCGAGCCCCTGTTCGCCGCGGCGATGCGCCGTGTCCCGGCGCTCGAGAGCGCCGGCGTGCAGGTGTTCTTCAACGGCCCGGAAAGTTTCACCCCCGATGATCGCTACATTCTCGGCGAGGCGCCCGAGGCCGGCGGCCTGTTCGTGGCGGCCGGCTTCAACTCGATCGGCATCCAGTCGGCGGGGGGCGCCGGGAAAGTGCTCGCCGACTGGATCATCGACGGGCACCCGCCCTCGGATCTGTGGGACGTGGACATCCGTCGCTTCCTGCCCTTTCAGCGCAACCGCCGCTACCTGCGCGACCGTACGGTGGAAACGCTGGGCCTGCTGTACGACATGCACTGGCCGTACCGGCAGCCCGAAACCGCACGCGGCGTGCGCAAGTCTGCCCTGCACGACCGCATCGCGGCCGCGGGCGCCTGCTTCGGGGAAGTGGCCGGCTTTGAGCGCGCCAACTGGTTCGCCGCACCCGGCAGTGCGCCGCGCTACGAGTACAGCTACGGCCGGCAGAACTGGTTCGAGCGCTCCGCGGCCGAGCACCAGGCGGTGCGCGAGCGGGTCGGGCTGTTCGACCAGTCCTCGTTCGCCAAGTTCGCTCTTCAGGGGCCGGATGCGACCGGGGTGCTCTCACGGATGTGTGCCAACGACATCGACGTGCCGGTGGGCCGGGTGGTCTACACGCAGTGGCTCAACGAACGCGGCGGCATCGAGGCCGACGTCACCGTGACCCGGGAAGCCCCGGACGCCTACTTCATCGTCACTTCCTGTGCAACGCAGGTGCGCGACTTCAACTGGCTGACCCGCAGCATCCCCGGCGCCGCCCGTGCATTCGCGTTCGACGTTTCCTCGGCCTACGCGGTGCTCGGGCTGATGGGACCGCAGAGCCGCGCGCTGCTGGCCACGCTGACGGACGCCGACCTCTCCACCGCCGCCTTTCCCTTTGGTACCTCCAGGTGGCTTGACCTCGGCTATGCACGGGTGCGGGCCAGCCGCATCACCTACGTGGGCGAGCTGGGTTACGAGCTGTATGTCGCCACCGAGTTCGCGCAACACGTGTACGACGCGATCGTCGGCGCGGGCGCGGTGTTCGGGCTGCAGCTGGCGGGTTATCACGCCATGAACAGCCTGCGCATGGAAAAGGCCTACCGGCACTGGGGGCATGACATCGGCGATGAGGACACCCCACTCGAGGCCGGACTGCAGTTCGCAGTGGCCTGGGACAAGCCCGGCGGCTGCGTCGGACTGGAAGCGCTGCGCCGTCAGCGTGCCGCGGGCATCCGCAGGCGGCTCGTCGCGCTCGCTCTCGAATCGAGCGAGCCGCTGCTGTATCACAACGAACCGATCTGGCGCGACGGGGAACTCGTCGGCCGCGTCTGCTCGGGGATGTTCGGCCACACACTGGGCGTGAGCCTGGGGCTGGGCTACCTCGCCAACGGCGGAGCCGCCGTCACCGCCGAGTGGATCGGCGCGGGCCGCTACGAGGTGGAAGTCGCGGCCGAGCGCACGCCGGCGCGTGTGTCGCTGCGCCCGTTCTACGATCCGGCGGGCACACGGGTCAGGCAGTAGGGGATGCGACCCACCGGGCGAGCGACTGACGCAGCATGAGTGCGGCCCTGCCAAGCCACGCACGGGTGGTCGTCATCGGCGGCGGTGCAGTCGGATGCAGCGCGCTTTACCACCTCACGCGCCTCGGCTGGACCGACGTGGTCCTGCTCGAGCGCGACGAACTCACCGCGGGTTCCACCTGGCATGCGGCGGGCAACTGCCCGAACTTCTCCACCGCATGGAGCATTCTCAAGCTGCAGCGCTATTCGACCGCGCTGTACGCCAGGCTCGCGCAGGAAGTCGCTTACGAGATCAACTATCACCAGACCGGGAGCCTGCGCCTGGCGCATACCGCCGACCGGGTGGACGAGTTCCGGCACGTGATCGCGCAGGCGCGCGCGCAGGGGATCGAATTCGAGCTGCTGTCGCCGGAACAAATCAGGGCGCGCCATCCATTTCTCGAGCTCGACGGCATACGTGCCGCGCTCTGGGATCCGAGCGACGGCGACATCGATCCGGCGCAGCTGACGCAGGCGCTCGCCAAGGGGGCGCGCGATCGTGGCGCCACGATCCACCGGCACACCCGCGTGCTCAGCATCCGGCAGCTTTCGCACGGCGGCTGGCGGCTCGAGAGCTCCGGCGGCGCGATCGAAGCCGAATACGTGATCAATGCGGCGGGCTACCGCGGCGGCGAGATCGCGGCGATGATCGGGGAGTACCTGCCGGTCGTGACGCTCTCGCACCAGTATCTGGTGACGGAGGAGATTCCGGCGCTGGTGGCGCGGGGCGCGGCGCGGTTGCCGCTGGTCCGCGACCCGGATGTCAGCTACTACCTGCGCCAGGAGCGTCACGGGCTGCTGCTGGGTCCTTATGAGTCGCACGGGCGTGCGCACTGGGTCGATGGTCTGCCGGCGGACTTTGCGCACCAGCTGTTCGCCGACGATCTGGGGCGCATCGAGGCCTACATCGAGGCGGCCTGCGCACGCGTGCCGCTGCTGGGCTCGGTCGGCGTGCGCCGGGTCATCAATGGCCCGATCCCGTACGCACCGGACGGGAATCCCCTCATCGGGCCGGCGGCCGGCGCTGCGAACTTCTTCCACTGCTGCGCGTTCACCTTCGGGATCGTCCAGGCCGGTGGCGCGGGCCGGATCATCGCGGAGTGGGTCGTCAACGGGCAGCCGGACTGGGACGTGTGGCCCCTCGATACGCGGCGTTATCTGCCCTTCGCGGACAAGACCTACGCGCTCGACAAGGCGCTCGAGACCTATCAGCACGAGTACGCGGTGAGCTACCCGCAGGAGGAGCGCCCGGCCGGGCGGCCCGCGAAGACCTCGCCCCTGCATGAGCGGCTGCAGGCAGCCGGGGCGGTGTTCGGGGCGCGCGGCGGCTGGGAGCGCGCCGTGTACTTCCGCCGGCCGCAGGATCCGCACGGCCCGGACGGCTCGTTCCGCCGCCCGCACTGGCACCGCGCGGTCGCGCGCGAGTGTTCCGCCGTGGCCCACAGCGTCGCGCTGCTCGACCTGCCGGGGTTCGCGAAATTCGAGATCGCCGGCGGCGGGGCGGCGACCTGGCTCGATCACCTGATCGCAGGTCCGCTGGCGCGCGAAGGGCGGGTGGCCCTCAGTTACCTGTGCTCGGCGCGCGGCGCCATTGTGACCGAGATGACGGTGATGCATCTGCCGGGGGGGCGGTTCTGGCTGATCGGCGCGGCGGCCGGTGAGCGTCACGACGAGGAGTGGCTGCGCCAGCACCTCACGCAACGGCATGGCCCGGTCAGCATCACCAACCGTACGGCACAGTACGGTTCGCTCATCGTGGTCGGTCCGCGCTCGCGCGAATTGCTGACGCGCCTCACCCGCGCTGAACTCTCGAACGAGGCCTTTCCCTGGCTCGCGGTGCGCAGCCTGGCGTGCGGACCCGCGCAGGCCGTGGCCGCGCGCGTCAACTACGTCGGCGAGCTCGGGTGGGAACTGCACCTGCCGAACGAGAACCTGACGGCGGTACACGCGCTGCTGACGGCCGCGGGCGGCGAATTCGGGCTGGCGCCTTTCGGGCTGTATGCCATGGAGAGCCTGCGCCTGGAGAAATGCTACCGCAGCTGGAAGGCCGACCTGACGAGCGAATACACGCCCCTGACGGCTTCCCTGGAGCGCTTCGTGCGTCTCGACAAGAGCGCGGATTTCATCGGTCGCGATGCCCTGCGCCGGGAAGCCCACAGCGGTTCCCGGGAGCGCTTCGTGCCGCTGCTCGTTGAGGCCGAGGATGCCGACGCGTCCGCGGTCTCGGTGCTCTACCGCGGCAACGACGTGGTCGGCCTGGTCACCTCAGGCGGTTACGGTCATCGCATCCAGCGCAGCATCGCCCTGGGCTACGTGCGCCGGGATCTGGCCGCAAGCGGCACCGAGCTTGAGGTTGAGATCCTGGGAGTGCGGCGCCGGGCGGTGGTCGCGACCGAGCCCCTGTACGACCCGCAGAACCTGCGCCTGCGATCCTGACGGCACGGGCTGGCGCCCGCTGGGGCTCAGGAGGCGACGAGACGCGCGCTGCGGGCCAGCGCGGTCACCGTGGCAAAGAGCTCGCTGGCATCGACGGGCTTGGCCAGATGCACCGTGTAGCCCGCAAGCAGGGCACTGCCGCGATCCTCGGCGCGCGCCAGGGCCGTCAGCGCCGCGGCCGGTATCGGATTGCCACTCGCCCGCACGGCGCGGATGAACTCGTAGCCGTCCTGTCCGGGCATGCCGATGTCGCTGAGCAGGACGTCGAAGGCGCCGGTGCGCAGCAGCTCGAGCGCCTCGGGGCCGGAGCTTGCCGTCGCCACGCGCGCCGAGCCGGTGCGCAGCAAGCGCGCCAGTCCCTCCAGCGCGTCGGGCTGATCATCCACGAGCAGCACCGAGATTCCCTTGAGATCCTCACTTTCCGGCGGCGGGCTGGCAGAGCGCGCCGGGGCACGTTCGCGCTGCGCCGGCGCCTGCAGCGCACTTAAGGGCAGCTCGACGGTGAAGCTCGCGCCGCGATCGGGTCCGGCACTCGTGGCGTTGATGCGGCCGCCGTGCAGCTCCACGATCTGCCGGGCGATCGATAGCCCGAGACCCAGGCCCCCATACTCGCGGGAATGCGAGCTGTCGGCCTGGCGGAAGCGCTCGAAGACATGGGGCAGGAACTCCGGCGCCAGACCCTTGCCGGTATCGCTCACCGTGAGGTTCGCGTGCGAGCCTACCCGGCCGACCGCCACCTGCACCTGGCCGCCCTTGGGGGTGAACTTGATCGCATTGGACAGCAGGTTCCACAAAACCTGCTGCAGACGGTTCGGATCGCCGCGCACCGCGGCGGCCATCGGTTCAATGACGCGGGTGATGCGGATCTCCTTGGCCTCGGCCGCGGGCAGCACCGCAGTGACCGCGGCATTGACGATCTCGCCCACGTCGATTGGCTGCACTTCCAGACGCACCTTGCCACTGTCGATGCGGCTCATGTCGAGCAGATCCGAGATCATCTGGCTCTGTGCGCGCGCGTTCTGATTGATCACCTCGGCGGCGCGCCGCACCTGTTCGGGTTCGTCGGCCTTGAGCTTCAGCACGTGCGCCCAGATGAGCACGGTGGACAGTGGCGTGCGCAGTTCATGGGACAGCGTGGCCAGGAATTCCTGCTTGGCGAAGTTGGCTCGCTCGGCGTCCTTGCGCGCCTCGCGCTCCCGTTCCAGAAGCTCCTGGCGTTCCTCCTCGACCTGCTTGCGGTCGCTGATATCGACGATGTTGCCGACCACGCGCTGCAGCGTCCCCTCGGGGCTGCGGACCGAAACGCAGTTGTCCCAGATCCACACGTAGCGGTCGTCAGCCGCACGTACCCGATACTCCGCGCTTGCGCCCGATTCTCCGCGTTCGATAGCGCCGACCATTCCTTCCCAAGCCTCGGCATCCTCCGGATGAACGCGCGTGCGCCACCAGTCCATGCCGGAGGCGTCTTCCGTGGGGATGCCAAGCACCTCGCGGAAGCGCTCGCTGCGCACGACCCGGTTCTGTGCCGGCCAGTACTCGTAGATGTAGCCGCGCAGAGCACGCGTGGCGAGCCGGAAACGCTCCTCACTTTCCCGCAAGAGCCTCTCGGTCTCCCGCCGGGCTGCAATTTCCTGCTGCAGGTGGCGGTTCGACTCCTGCAGCTCGCGCGTGCGTGAGTCCACCTCGCCCTGCAATTGTCGTGGAGTTTGTAAAGCCATGGCCTTGGGGGCAACGAACACGAGCATCGCGGCGGTGGTTGCCGAGGCAGCGGCTGTCAGGAGTTTCACGACCCCGTCCAGTCGGTAATCCGGGTTCCATACGGTCCAGATGCCCAGCACGTGCGTGGCGCCGCACAGGAGGATGAACGCGGCGAAGAGCAGGGCGACACCGGCCAGCGGCAGCTCATGCCTGCGCTTGCGCACGAAGTAATAAAGGATCGCGGGAATCGTGAAATAGGAAAGCGCGATCAACGCGTCCGAGCCGACGTTGAGCCACAAGACGGCCGGTTGCCACAGATAGCAGTGGCCGTGCGGCATATAGCCACGCGAATCAAACAGCCAGTCAATGATGCTCCCCATCGTGCCCCCGGTCGCTCTGAGCCAAGGATGCGAGCCTCACACAAATGGTGGCCACAGCCAATTGCGCTGCGCCGCTGAGAGCTGAAGGAGGCGTTGCTGCCGACGCGGGCCGACGCGCATGATTTAACTGCTGCGCTTGCGATAGCGCTTGGGGTGAGGACCCACGTCTGCGTTGAGTGGCAGCGTCCGCATTATCTGACTCGTGATCCGCCGTCCAGCTGGCAATGGGATACGCGTACTGAGCCTGCCGGGACCGGGAGCCGGGCTCTATGTTCAGGTCTTCCTGAACTTAAGTGAGGAGTGGACCATGAACAACGATCGCATCGAGGGCACGTGGCATCAGATCAAGGGCAAGGTGAAGCAGCAGTGGGGCAAGCTCACTGACGATGACCTGCAACAGCTCGAGGGCAATGGCGAGCAGCTGGCCGGCAAACTGCAGCAGCGCTATGGCCTGGCCCGCGATGAGGCGGAGCGTCAAGCCCGGGAATTTCGCACGCGCAATAACTGGAACTAGAACACGCCGGGGCGCCGCGGGTCAGTGAACTCTGGCCCGCGGCCCTGGGCTTGCGCAAACAGGAAGAAAGAAAAACGCCCCGCCCCTAAGCCCGTCGCCCGCTTGCGGCAACCCTCAGGCACCGCACTGTCGGATGAGGCGCAGTGGCTGAGAAACAAGCCTGCGATTTTCTACGCCGCCATGCAGCCTCACCGCCGGGGTCTCGCTGCCGGCGACGGTGGGAGGCTAACGCTTCAGCGGCTCCTAAAGTTATGATTTCCTGAAAGCGACACAACTTCAATTTTCGTCACCGAATACGGGCCGCCGCTGAAGGGAACGACACATCCGTTGGAGCCCTGAAGCTGCGTCGATTCCGTTAACGCTTGCTCATGCGCCCGCGCAAAAAAGAGACTCCGATTTGATAGCCCAGGAGTTTTCATGATCCAGGAAGCGGTTGACGTCACGATTTACCACAACCCGGCGTGCGGTACGTCCCGGAACACGCTGGCGCTGATTCGTAACGCCGGCATCGAGCCTACCGTGATCGAATACCTGCGGACACCGCCGGACCGCGCAACGCTCGTTGACTTGCTCAAACGTATGGGAATTCGGCCTCGAGAGCTTCTGAGGCAAAAGGGCACGCCTTATGCGGAGCTGGGACTCGCGGCGGAACACTGGACGGATGAGCAGCTCGTCGAGCAGATGCTGAGCCATCCCATTCTTATAAACCGGCCCATCGTCGTGACGCCCTGGGGTGTGCGGCTGTGCCGGCCTTCAGAAGTGGTACTTGAAATCCTGAAACTCCCCCAGAAGGGCGCTTTTACCAAGGAAGACGGGGAGCAAGTCATCGACGAGCGTGGGCAGCGATTGCGCCCTCGTGATGACTCCTGAGCCGTGGGCCTTGGCCGCGCGCGGGCGCCCCGAAAGACGCCCTAGAGCCCGATCATCATCCACATGAGGTTGATGAAAGCAGAGGAGGCGCCGTTGCCGCCGCTGTTCAGGATCCTGCCGGCACCCCAAAAGCACGTTGAGCCCCTGGTGGAGCGGGGTGTTTGCATGCAATCGACCCATGTCAGCAGTACGTAGGCCGAGCGCACCGCTCCGGCCGCCATCCGGCCGAGGATCTCAGTCAGCACTTGCCGAGGCGCTCGCCCATTGCGTGACGCCTGTGGCAAACGGTCGGATAACCTTAAGGCTGCACCAGCCGACACATGTGTCGCAATGGCAGAAACCCAGGGAAATCTGATGGCAAGCTCCGTCCCGCCCCGACGTCTTGCAGGGTTGACGAAGAACACGTTCCTCCTGGCGCTTTCGAGTCTGTTCGCCGATATCTCGACCGAGATGCTCTACCCGGTGTTGCCGGTGTTCCTGGTGCAGACGCTGAAGGCGAGTGGGAGCATCGTCGGCCTGGTCGATGGCTTCGCTCAGGCGACGCAAAATATCGTGCAGGGCCTCTCCGGGACGCTCTCGGACAAGCTGCGCAGACGCAAGCCCCTGGCATTATTGGGCTATGCCATGGCTGCGCTTGCCAAGCCGCTGATGGGCATGGCGACGATCTGGCAGGGGCTGTTCGCGGCGCGATTGCTCGACCGACTGGGCGCGGGCACCCGATCTGCGCCGCGCGATGCGCTCATCGCTTCGTCGGTCGAAGATGCCAGCCGGGGTCGAGCGTTTGGACTCGAGGGGCTCGGTGACAATGCCGGAGCGTGCCTCGGTCCGCTGCTGGCGGTCGTGCTTTTGTATTCGCTGCACGTGAGTCTGCGCAGCATCTTTTATCTGGCCGTGATTCCGGGCTTGCTCGCGTTTGTCATGGTGATGTTCGTGAAGGAGCACCCCGCGTCTGTATCCACGAAGGACAACATCGACACCGGTCTGCGCCGGTTCCCCAGCGGGTATTGGAAGTACCTGCTGGTGACGGCCCTGTTCGGGCTCGGTAATTCCAGCAATGCGTTTCTCATCATGCGGACCCAGGAAGTGGGGGCGTCACTGGAGCACACCATCCTGATCTACGCGGCCTTTAATCTGACGGCCGCTCTCGTGTCTTATCCGGCAGGGTCGCTTTCGGACGCGTGGGGACGGAAGAACGTCCTGCTGGTCTCGTTCGTCATCTTCTTCGTGGCTTATCTGGGCTTCGCGCTCACCCGAAACGTGGCGCTGATCGCGGCAATGTTCGCCGTCTATGGGCTGTTTCAGGGGATCTTCCGTGCGGCCGGCAAGGCGTTCGCCGCCGACTTCGTACCCGAGCAGCTGCGCGCCAGCGGTGTTGGCTGGTACAGCACGACCGTGGGCTTACTGCAACTGATCGCCAGTCTCATCGCGGGCGTGCTCTGGGACCGGGTGAGCCATGCGGCGGTGTTCTACTACGGTGCTGCGGTCGCGGTCGTGGGATGCATCGCTTTGCTCGTGGCGATTCCCGGCAAGCAACCCGGTGTCCGGGATGTTCGGTCAACGTGAGCCCTGATTCCCGCGGCCGCTGAAAATCGTTCTGGGGACGGAAGATCCGGCGCTCTGCAGCAAGACCAGCCCACACTCTTGATACGGTGCCCGGACCGGACCCCGGTAGCCGGCCGTCAGGCTTCGCTCCCAAAACAGGTTTTGATATTGGCCTAAGGTCCAACGGTCGAGGGCACGATATCGGAGTACAAAGGCTCCATAGGGCGCCTGCGGAAGTCGCGGGCTGCCTTGGACGGCGACGGTGGCCGTATATAACGGCGCGGCCGCGATGCCGGGTCCGGAACTCATCAGTAAGGGGAAGAAGCTGTGAATAGTCGATTTTCTTCAAGGTGGATGTCGCTGCTTGCGATACTCATGCTACTGCCCGCCTTTGCGTTGGCGCAGTCTGGCGGTAAGAAGCCCAATATCGTGGTCATCATGGGCGATGACATCGGTATGTGGAACATCGGCGCATACCATCGCGGCATGATGGCCGGGCGGACGCCAAACCTCGATAAGCTCGCCAAGGAAGGCATGCTGTTCACCGACTATTACGCCGAGGCGAGTTGCACGGCGGGGCGCGCGAACTTCATTACCGGCGAGCTGCCAATCCGCACGGGCATGACCACGGTCGGCCAGGCGGGTGCCAAGATCGGCATCCCGGCGGAAGCGAGCACCATTGCGACTGCACTGAAGGTGCAGGGCTACGCCACGGGTCAGTTCGGCAAGAACCACCTCGGCGACCGCAACGAGTTCCTGCCGACGGTTCACGGGTTCGATGAGTTCTTCGGGTATCTCTACCACCTCGATGCGATGGAAGACCCGGCGCATCCGAACTACCCGCAGAACCTGCTGAACGTCGTCGGTCCGCGCAACATGGTGCACAGCTGGGCGACCAACGTGGATGATCCGACGGAGATGCCGCGCTGGGGCAAGATCGGCAAGCAGAAGATCGAGGACGCCGGCACGCTGTATCCCAAGCGCATGGAAACCGTGGATGATGAGATCCGCGATCTGGCGCTGAATTTCATGGACAAGGCCAAGAAGGACGGCAAGCCGTTCTTCGTGTGGCTGAACCCGACCCGCATGCACATCGTCACGCACCTGTCGCCGAAGTATGAGGCGCTGCGCAACGCGAAAATGGCTGGTCGGAGGAAGAAGCCGGCATGGCCCAGCTCGATGATGACGTCGGCCTGGTCATGAAGAAGCTCAAGGACATGGGCGAGGATGACAATACCATCGTCGTGTTCACGACCGACAACGGCACGGAAGTGTTCACCTGGCCCGATGGCGGACAGACGCCGTTTGCGCAGTCCAAGGGAACTGTCTTGGAAGGTGGCTTCCGCGTGCCGGCGATCCTGCGCTGGCCCGGTCACGTGCCCGCTGACTCGGTGCAGAACGGCATCTTCTCCGGTATGGACTGGTACCCCACGTTCCTCGATGCCGCCGGTAATCCGAACATCACCGAACAGCTCCTCAAGGGCGTGAAACTCGGCGACCGGACCTACAAGAACCATCTGGACGGCTACGACCAGATGGCCGCGATCACCGGCAAGGGTCCCTCCGCGCGTCACGAGATCTTCTATCTCGGAGAGAGCACGGTGGGCGCGGTGCGTATCGATGATTACAAGTTCCGCTTCATCGATCAGCCGGCAGGCTGGCTGGGCGAAAAGACCCATCCGGACGTGCCTTACATCACCAACCTGCGCCTGGATCCGTTTGAGCGGACCGGCTGGCCGAACAGTGGGACGAAGGAAGGCGGCCAGCAATATTTCGACTGGTTCAAGTATGAGTTCTGGCGCTTCGTGTTCGTCCAGCAGATTGTGGGCAAGGAAATACAGACCTTCCTCGATTACCCACCGATGCAACGCGGCGCGAGCTTTAATTTGGATGCGGTAAAGGCAGAGATGGGGAAGCGGATGGCCGAGGCGGAAGCCGCCAGCCACGGCCCCAGCAATTAGGCGGAGTATCTCCAAGACGGGCGGCTCGTAAGAGCCGCCCGACTCTTCCTGCCTGGCAGGGAGCCGGGAGTGCCGATTCTTTTCAAGGAGCAATTTGCGATGAAGATGACGACGTTCGGATTGAGTATCTGCGCAGTGGCTCTACCGGCACTGCTGAGCGGGTGCGCGATTCAGGAAAAAAAGACCGAGCAGAAGATTGAGAATGCGCATTACACCTGCGCTACGGCCGACGGTGAACTTCGTATGCTCGAGAGCGAGAAGAAGACCACGGCGCAGAGGATCAGTGCGGGGGTGCGCTCGGTAGTGCCCATCACGCTCGTGGTCGGCCTCGTTACGGGGACCGCCGGCGTGAAGTACCGGATCGCAACCGGGGAATACAACAAGATGATCGATAACAAGATCGCCGAGATCAAGCAGACGTGCCCCGGCGCCACTGCCGATATTGAGTAAGGCCCGGAAATCTCGCTGAAGGAATTTTCTGCGCTTCCAGGGTTGAGCCATCGGCGCTTGAGTCAGCGGCGCTCACGAGCCGCTGGACTGTTTCCGTCTGAGCGGATAGGGCCGATTCATGTCGAATGTGCTGTCGCCGGGCCCTCGGGTCCGGACGTTAATCGGCATCGCCGATTTTAATCGCTGAGCGCTGCGCAGCGGGAGCGATGGGATTTACCTGAGCGCCGCATCGTGCAGGGCACTCGCCTGCGACCGGAAATCGGCGCGTTGATCCCTATTCGTTTCCGCCATGTTTCAGTTGTCTTCTCATACTGAGCAAACGGTTGATTACGATCGGCGGACTCTACTTTCCAAACTTGTGGCCCGGATCGCCGCCGTATTTGGAGCGTATAAAAGTAATGATTTTCCAAAGATCATCGGAATTCGTGATGATGGTACCGAACGGCATCATCGAGCCTACGATGTTCTCGTGACCTTTCCGGGTGTAGCCCTGTTTCTGTAGTTCGTCGCTACCGAGTGTGACCAATCGGAACAGAGTGTCATCATCACCGCCGTAAACCCAAGTATCGTTGGTGAGCGGCGGACCCATTCCGCCACCACCCCCACCGCCGTGGCATCCGGCGCAGGAATAGCGCTGAAAATTCTTTGCGCCCTGCGCAACGATGCTTTCTTGAGTATCAGAGTAGGGATTCACCAGCTTTCCCTTGGGTGTATTTTTGACCAGTTCGATGCGGCGAGATCTTTGCGTAGTCAATCGGCGCAGGCGTATCGGCGGCCCACACCGTGCGGAGAATCCCTAGCGCCAGCATGCCGGCGAATATCGTGGCGGTACCTGTATGCAGAATTGCTCTTTTCATCGGAACTGCTGCCTCATGGATAGTGTGCTTTGGGGTTGCCGCGGAACGCCGATGGACTCGCTCGCCGTCATAGCCTTCTGCGCGAGGCTATCAAAAGTTGCGCTGGAGTTTTCAAATCTGCTATTCCGGCTGCCTCGCAGCGAGACGCGTATTCGAAACGGTGTGCTCTTACTGCGCCATTTGCACCATTTGATCGACCGCCTGCTTGACCAGCTCGTCAGAGATGTCCGCGCGACCGCCCTTGGCTGGCATGACGCCGCTGTGACCCTGGAAGCCCTTAAGCGCATGCTCGTAGAGTGTCGCCTTGCCTTCCGCGACGCGCGGCGCCCACGCCGCCTTGTCCCCGAGCTTGGGAGCTCCCGCGATGCCCTGGCCATGACAGGCATCGCAAGTCTGTTGAAGGAGCTCGGCGCCGCTCTTCGGCATGGCCGCGGCGCTCGCCGATCCCCCTTTGGCCACGCCCTCAACCTTAATGGCCATCGCTGAGTTGTCCTGTCCCGCGATCGCCACCTGGCTTGGCGGCGCGATGCGCGCCTGGACTCTCCTGCTGTACTCAGCCTCGGCAAGAAACTGCCGGTCCTGGGTGTGTTTCGCAACGATGCGTGAGAAGGCGAAGATACCGACTGCGACCAGCGCCAGGAGCCCAATCACGGCGCTGAAAACATTAAAGAAATGGGTATCTTGCTTGCTCACGCTGTCATCCATTCTCGTCCCGGTTGAGGCCCGCAGTATAGGCGCGCGGCCGCCTGCGGCGCGACCGGACGCGACATCGAGCGCGCCGTGGATTTCATAGCTCCCGGGGCGAATCGTTTTGGTCGCACTGGTTTTCCCGATACCTGGATCGAGATCGTCGGCTAGACCGTCGCGAGAAACGCTACCCGACGGGCCCTATCGCGCATTCGCCTCGCGCACGGGCGACTCGAAGCTGCCGCCCAGAGCAAGATGCAGATTCACACGCTGAGCCAGCTGGTCGGTCCGCGTGTTTAGCAGGGCGATCCTGGCACTTTGTACGTTCAACCGCTGCTGTTCCACCGCTCGCTGATCGGCACGACCAACCTTCTGACTCTGCTGCGTGAGCTCAAGCGCACGCGTCTGGTCGCCGACGGCTTCGGTGAGCAGATTCACACGTACGGCGAGTGACTGATTCGCCGCCAGCGCATTCTCAACATCGCCCAGGGCGCGAAAAGCGATCCGCGCGTAGTCCGCGACCGCTTCCTTTTGTTCCGCGGTGCGAATCTGCACCTGCGCCCGCAGTGCACCACCTTGATAGATCGGCGCGATTAGGCGAGCACCGACGCCGGCGGCAGGATTCGAGTAGTCCTGCTTCAACTGCAGGACCTCGCTGCTGAATACCCCGATGCTGGCATTAAGCGTAATCTTAGGCAGAAACGAGGCCTTGGCTTCGCCAACGCGGTTGAAGGCTGCGGCGACGCGCCGTTCGGCTGCGATCAAGTCAGGTCGCCGCTCGAGCATCTGCAGTGGCAAGCCGACGGGCGTCGGCCCCGGCAGCGCGAGCAACTCTGCACGCGCCGCGATCTCCGCGCCCGGGTACCGCCCAACAAGAAGCTCAAGAGCGCGCAACGCTTGACTGCGCGCAAATTGCACCTGTTGCTCCGTATCCTCGAAATTCCGTACCGTGGCGCGCGCCAGTGCGGTTTCGGTATCGGTGCCCGCGCCCACGCGCTCGCGCTCTTCGGCGAAACCCTGCAGCTGCTGGGCGGATTGAACCATTTCTGCAGCAAGCGCGGCGTTCAGAGACAGCTGCGTGGCGGTGAACCAAGCCTTGGCGGTGCTTGCGGCGATCGATTGGCGCGCAAATTCAAAATCGGCCTGCGCCGATGCGTACGACTGCTCGGCAGCATTGCGCCCGTAGCGCAAGCGTCCCCACAAATCCAGCTCCCATGACGCGGCGAGTATCGCTCCCTGAAGAGCCGAGGAGACATCGCTACCGCCGCCGGATTTCGCCCCGCCGGTCGCTGCAACCCCAAGCCAGGGACGCAGTGCCGCCTGAGCCGCTACCAGATATTGTTGGACCTGCTCCATACGCGCCGCCGTCACGCGCAGATCCGGATTGTTGTGAATCGCTTCGCGTACCAGCGCGTCGAGCTCCGGATCGTTGAAAGAACCGAGCCAATTATCTTGGACGACATCGGCTGCGGCGGAGGTCGCCTTCCAGGGGTGATCGAGATCGACCGTGCCGAGTGCCTGCCGGCGAATTTCTGCACCCGTCGGCGGCGACTTGGTCACACAGCCGCCGCAGAAGGTTGCGATGGTCAATCCGCACAGCGTCGTCGCGAGCCATGCGCGAACGCTCACTCGTTGCCTGACGAGATGCCGCGACATGGTCAATGCAGCTTCAGGATCAGCCAGTCCAGCTTAGTACTGACGCGCAGAATGATCTTGCGAATTATGTGAATCGGCGCGCCACTGTCCGTATAAATCGCGCCAATTCCCAGCGCGCCGGAGGCGAGAAACAACGACGTGTCCTTGCCGTCCTTGACGAGGCGTACGGCCAGACTGCTCGGTGGGATGGGAGCAACGCCGGCCGCGTTGTTGCCGCCGATCGGTAACTGGCCCTGCGCGGTCGCCCACATGATCGAATCAACTTTGCATTTGATGATCCGGCCCGGATACATCTTCATGGCAATCTCGGCTTCCTGCCCTGCCTTGACCTTGCGAACTTCATTCTGGCGGTAGATCGCCATAATCCACTGTTCGTCTTCCACAAAAGTCATGGCCGGCGTCATCGGGAGCGGCACTGCCATAGCCCCCGGCCGTAGTGCGAGGGAGACGACCGTTCCGTTCGCCGGCGCGCGATACACCGTCTGCGTCAGTTGCCATTCCGCATCAGCAAGCTGCGCCTGGGCTCTTTGAATCTGCGCTTTTACGTTGGCGACTTCGTCCTGTTCGCCTGCGGGGGTTGTTGCGGCGAGCTTTTCGCGGATCTGCGATTCAGCGGCTGTGGCCGCCTGCAGCTGGCCTTCGAGATTCGCCACATTAGTCTCACCCTGTTCGTAGTCGAACTGGCTGCCGGCGCCCGACTCTGCTAACTCCTTAAGCTGCTGCTCACGAACGCGCGCCAGCTGGAGCTGGGACGCCACGGCGGCCTTGGTGCCGCTGGCATTGCGCAGCTGCTGCCCAAGACCGCGCTGATTCGCGTTAGCGGTAATCAACTGCACATCGAGTTGCTGCAACTGGGCTTTGAGCCCGTTCACTTGAATCTGATAGGGCGTCGGATCGATCTTAAAGAGAATGTCGCCCTTGCGGATGGGCCGGTTTGGCTCGATCGGAACCTCGGTTACCAGTCCATTGACACGCGGATTGATGGCCACGACATAGTTGACGACACGCACCTCACTCGATGAGGGTGCCACGATGTTCAGCAGCAGAATCAATAACGTCAGCCCGACGATCGGTATGGTGACAACGATCACCTGGCTCACGAAGTTCCAGGGCAGCAGCTTGTACTTGAAGAAGATCAGCCAGACAAAGAATGAGTAGATCCCAAGCAGCAGGATTTCCATCTATCACACCTCCTGGCGATGCTACCGAGCCTGCGGGGATTTAATGCCGCCAGGCTCGTTTTCTTTGGCGGAGGCGGGCTCCCCATGCACAGCGTCGGCAACGTCCGTGCCATACGCGAGCTTGTAGAGGACCGGTTTGGAGTATGCCCACAGCCAGGCGATCGGCCAGAGCATGCCACCGAATACAAGCGATAGCAGGCACAAGGTCTTGATGGCGCTCAGTTGAGGATGCTGGCGCTGCTCGGCGACCTTTTCAGGAAGAATGTGCACCATGAGGAATACACCGATCACGACGACCGGCGCAATAAAGAGCACGATCCACGAGAGCACATTGGCCACCGTATCGAGCGTCTCTCCCGAGAATAACGAAGCGTTCGCTGGAGAGGCAGCAAACAGCGCGACGGGCACCAGCGAGGTGTAATTCTTGAGTTTCACGACGTGCCCGTTCGTTTTTAGTAGCTATATAGTAAAAATCATACCACAGACGGAGAGTCCCCTCCGTCCCAGGGAGCGGGGATTGTGCCCGGTCCAGCCGATAATATGAATATACGAGCTTGGAGTCCCAGCACTGTATTGGCTCCCGGAGGGAAAGAGGGTTCGCAGGTTCCGGTCATTGAGTGGTTCGGTGACGCTCAGAAACGTCTGCACGTGGAACGCCTCGTTCGCCAGAGGACTGATCGAGAGCGTCAGCTTGTCGACTGCAACGGTGATTTTGTCCGCCGTCTCGGGCGTGAGGAAGCCTGCGCCGCGGCCCGAGGAGCTGCCACCCACGATATTCTTTTCGATCCGTACGACGCTCAGGCCCGTGCGAAGAAAATTCGGCGGCCGCACTGACGCCACTGAATCCGGCCCCGATGATGAGTACGTCGCACTTGATCGCCTTCGTGAGGGGTGGGTAATACTTGTGCTTCTTCACCAGCAAGGTGGTGATCCGGCAATTCTGATTGACCATCCGCACGCTACGTACCTACCGGCTCATCCCTTGCGGTGGCACTCGCAGCCCCAGGTTCAGAGACGCGCCCTACAATTGCTGCGGAACGCGAGGAAGCTCGTGATGGGTCATACCGCTTGCCAGGGGCGCCGCCCGCGCCTCGTCGCAGTAAAGAGCTATATCATTTAGAAGCTCGCTGTCACGTTAGCCAGCAGGCCCTGGTAGCTTATGTTGGCACTGCCGTTGAAGTTGGTCTTGTCGACGTTAACGTGCACGATGAATTTCTCATAGCCAGCGCTGATGCCGACGTGGCGGTTGTACATCCATGTCACGCCCCCCCGCAAGTCCCACCAGGAACCGTCGTAGTCGGTGATCTTGACTTTGAAGACTTGCGCGGCGCCCTCGAGATACCAGTTCGGCGCGAACGCCCAGCCACCACGCACGCCGATGACCGGCAGCGGGGCCGGTAAATGACTCGCCGAGGTTTGGAAACTCGCAGCCTGCACCGTGCCATCCGACTGCGTAACGGTCGCATTACCCGAGAGCGACAATTTCTGGTCCAGGAAATGAATACCCGCAGACGCTGCAACCTCGTAGGTGGGCCTGCGCAGAAACGCATACTCGTACGACAGTTCGTAGATGGTGAACGTGTTCTTCATGCTTATCGCGCCGTTCGCCAAGAAGTTGTAATCGCCCCAGAGCGATGTCCTTGTCGAGAGTTCGCGTGCGCGTGATGCGGTTGTGGAAATACTGAAAAACGCAAGTGGTGCCGTGGCTTCCACCGCCACAAGAGACCGCCACGAAGCACGGTCGACGTCGCCGTTTGCACCGAAGTCCTGGTCGAAATTGACGCTCTTGCCTTCTAGTATTGGCATTCCCGTTCAGGTTGGAGTCGACGTCGAATTCAGAATGAATGTTCCGCAGCTGATGACCCACGAATCATTAATTAGGTGCTGCGCCGGCGTTGATTCGTTGGCGGTGAGTAGGACCCCAGACCCGGGCGAGGCAGTCTGTGCCAGGCTCGTGGTCGCAACTACGGTGCTCAAGAAACCCGCAACGCCAAGACACGCGATCTTGAGCGCAATTCGTGAGTGCATACGCCCGCCCTTTTTAGTTCTTAACGAAAGCCATTCTAAGCCCGCCATAGCTTTGGGGTATAGGTAGTTGTCGCATTCCTATCTGATTATGCCGAAGCCTGGTTCGGGAGGCTGCCTGCGCAACGCAATAGAGTTTTCGGCCCGCCGGAGTCCGCAGTCGATGCGGCATCTTCGGCACTGCTCTGGCCGAGTCTGGGGTGGCTTGGGGAGCGCTGCCAAGGCGTGGCCGCTAAGTTGGATGACGCCCCTCCTGGCGCTGCACCGCCATGAGCGGCTCTATCCCCGTTGTCGCACAGCCGTGGACGGTCTTCTCAGATAGCCGCTGTCGGCAAGGCACGCCAGGCGTCCCGTTGCCTTGGGCAGCCCCTTGAGCTTCTCGACGATCGGCAGCGGCTGTGTCGTTGGCCGCCTGAGTGACGGCGGGGGTCACGATGAGCAGGCTCCGGCCGGCACGACCGCTGGGCAAACTCAGTACACTTGGCGCGATAGCCTCTTGCCGGTTGTTACCCGTGAGCTTCCAGGCGCTGCGCGACGAACCCCCACCGGACGCACCTCTCGACCTGGGTCAGCGCGGAGCCAAGGGATCGCCCGACATAAAACTGTGCTGACTTCGGCTGTGCGTTGCCTCTCGGTTGCTCTTCCCCAGGGCCTACATTCAACGACGGAGAGACTACCGTTCAACGACCTGGGGCGAGGCGCATCAACGTCGTTCGCTGCGCCCGTTTTGTTAGCCGCCCAAAAGACCCACGTCGCCGCACCGCGCGATCCCCCGCGGCCACTGAGTCTTGTCAAACCTAGCCGCGGCGAACCGACCGCCGCCCCGCAACATTGATCATGCAAGTGTCATGGGGCGGGTTACTAGAACAATATGCCGAATAGCTTTTTCAGCAGCTCCTCCAGCGGCATCAAGGTGAGCAACAGCGGCACAATCGGCGCGAGTGTCGCGGCCACGAGTCGGAGGATGGCATCCCTCGTTATGGGTGCAAGGCGCATGCTCCGCACGACTTCGTAACTGTTGCCCAGATCGGCGAGGGACTGGATGTCGGCGCTGCCCAGCAACGGCTCGCCGGCAGGCGCACCGCCGCGCAGCCATTTGGTATCGAACGCGCGCACATAGCTCTCGGCCAGGGTTCCGTATTCGCGCAGGCCCTTCCGCTTCGCCGCTGCAAGCTGCGGCGCGAACACCAGTAGTGGCCCGTGGACCACGCACAGCATCAATATGACCACGACGGCGATCTCGGCCTTAAATTGAATCAGTGTAGCCCCGACGAAGAAAATACGGTTGGCGAGGGCTCCGGCAAGCAGCGCACCGTGCGCAACGGCGAGCACGGCGAAGGCATAAACCGTGTTGGAAAGAAAATTCAGGCCGCCGACGCGATCCGGATGCGTGGGAACCAGGCTCAGCTCGATGCGTGATACCTGCCAGAGAAAGTGCATCCAGATGAACAATCGAAAGTACCAGCGGACCAACAGAAACTGGAAGAGCGGCAGGCTCACGTAGCCGTACCAGATTCCTGCGAGCCACAGTTTGGGGCCATCGGCGGACGGTGTCGCGTACCAGGTTGCCGTGTCGAGTGCGATGTAGTGGCGCCAGACGATCAGGATGCCGAACCCATATACGAAGACGATCAGCAGTACCTCGGCGAGTACCGAGTTTCGCAGTTTGAACGCCGATGCGATGGCGGCTTCGAACCGTGGCATCGCGTTCGCGGGAATCAAATTGCGTTCCAGGAATAGCCCCAGAAGTGAACGCATGCGGTGGTGCACGACCCGCTCGGCAATGATCAACAGGGGCAGCGCCACCAGAAAGCGGACGTGTACTTCCACGTCCAGAAGAAACGGTACGGCCGCACTGCCGCCTCGCATCTGACCTTCCAGAGCGGACAGTACCAGGAGCGGCAGCCAGGCAATCATCGCGATGACGATGACCCGTTGGCGTACCAACATCAGCGCATCGTCGGACAGGTGAGCGCGAAGCAGAAGTTGGAACAGCGGCCCGCCGTGCACAAGCGAGAACTCCCTCGAGTCAGGGAGCAACCGCGAACTGTCACTGGATGCTACTGCGCCTGAATTCATTTGGCGGACGCTCAACGTTGGAGCGAAGATTCTTTCGCCGCTCGAATCCGCTTCTCCTTGGCTGTCGTGACGAGGGCGGCGTAATCCGAGTCGGTCTGCCCGGCATAGACGGCGACGAAGCCGGCGATGGCGTCGTCCCTGCCGTCGCTCCTGCTGCGGTAACCGCCAATGGCGGGAGCCTCGCGCGACTTGGCGTGGGCGAGGTTGCGGGCCCAACCGCAGAGGTTGCTGGTCGACATGAACTGGAACGCGTGCTCGAGTAAGAACGAATCGCCAAGTTAGGGAGTATCGGCCTTGCCGCCGTGCTGCTGCAACTTCACGCAGTATGCGGCGTTTCGGGCGAGGGTTTCGCTGCTTTCCGCATCGAAATGCATCTGGCTGCATGTGAACCGTGGCTCGACGCCAAATGCTTCGGGTGCGGCGGCGAACGACAGTATCGGCCTGATTCAGGCCCAGCGCCATCGCGTGCGTGTCGCGATTTCTGTGCCCGGGTGAAACTGCGGACATCGAGTAGCTCGGTATCGCTAAGCCAGGGGACGGGATCTGTCGGGGTCCTGTCCGCCTCGGTCAACGCAGACCACTGCGCGGCGCGATGCCGCACCTGCAGCGGCAACCTGCCTTGGGGTCTGAGTCCAAGGCCCGACCGACGGAGCCTGATCGCGTGAGCGGTCGGCGTCGTCAACTCACGGGCCGTTCGTGGCCCGAATGTCTCGCGATGCTGGTTTGGCCTTGTCCTTAACCATGAATACCAGAATCTTGGCGGATGCAGTCCGGCTCGCGTTGGCGGACACCTGATGGATATCATTCGGGCCTTCGTAGAACGTCTGGCCGGCCCGCAAGGTCACCGGCGCCTCGACCCTGCAGCTGCATCGTAACTTCGCCCTCGAGTACGTAGACGAACACCTGCGCATCGTGCCGGTGCGGTAAGGAGGCCGCGCCTGCCCCGTACGTCACGGTGATCATCAGTGCCTCCTTGCCTGGAGCGCCGATGATGTCCTGCGTCATCAGTTCGGTGACGTGTCCCGCGGACATGGGTCTGGGGTCAGTGGCGAAGGTGGGGGAGGCGGAGACCAGAACTGCGGTGGCGAACGCAATGCCGCGTACGCGGTTTCGCGCGCGCCTTGCGACTGGTCTGGAACACAGAGTGTCTTGCGCCGGTGCATGACGCGCGGCATAGGCGCCGAGCATGAAGAGTGTGACCAGAGTACTCGTGGGAGGACGTTTCATTTCCTGCTCCGGTAGCGGAATTGGGGCCAACGCGGTTTTGAGCAATTCACCGATTGGGGCCGATCAAACTGTCGACCTGCTCACTGTTAAGGCGAGAGGTGATCGTAATTCAATCATCGCGCGGACGCGAAGTTGCAGGGCTGCGCTGAAAGGTTGACTACGGACACGAGCAGGACCTTTCCGTCGAGCCGTTGGCCGATGCCTACGCGTGTTCAGGGACGTGCATTGCATCGGCGAGCCGGTGGACCGACCGCTGCTTCTCACTCCGCGGGTGGTCCTCGTCGCGGCACTGCGTCCGCCCCGAGGATGAACCGGTCGGTAACGATCACATCCATGGGAATATCGTGTGGCTGCGGATAGATCGTATGCAGCTCCGCGTCGGCCGAGGCGACCCCGATGGCAAGCGGACGAGGTTTCGCGGCGGCGAGCGTACGATCGTAATAACCGCCGCCGTAGCCGAGTCGGAAATGAGCGCGATCGAAGCCCAGGAGGGGCACCACGAGCACGTCCGGGATCAGAAGCTGGCGCTCACCAGGCACCGGGATGTTCAGCACACCCTGCTCAGTGCGCATGTCTGGATTCCACTGCCAGAACTCCACGGGGGCATGTTTGGTCACGATGACGGGCAGTGCTGTCTGGCCCCCGGCTGCCAAGTGCTTGCGGGCGAGTTCGCGCACGTCGATCTCCCCGCGGATCGGCCAATAGAAACCGAGCGTCGGATACGCGGTTGCGCTGATCAGTCCCACGAGCTGCGCGACGATCTCGCGGCTCAGCTCGCAGCGCGCAGTCGCATTCAAGCTGAGGCGCTGGTTCAGCAGGCCCTTGCGGCGCTCAGTTCGCCACGCCTTCACCTGCTCCCAGTCATTCTCCAGTCCGTGCATGGCGCAGGGTGAAGAGGCAAACTGCCGATGGTCGCTGGCGTCACTCACGATGGGTAGCTGCCCTCATTTCAGGTCGAATGGCTTAGCTTCCGCTTGGGATTACAGCCCGGCTCACATCTCTCCCGGACATTGCCATCTTGCCGTAACTTCCGCTTCGTCGTTGAGAAGTCCCGGACCGCCCCCACACTGAGCCGATGGTTCCCCTGTCCGTCCTTGATCTTTCGCCCATCAACCTGGGAAGCCACGCCGCGCAATCGTTCCGCAACACCCTCGATCTGGCACGCCATGCCGAGGAGTATGGATACCGTCGTTTCTGGCTTGCCGAACACCATGGAATGCCGGGAATTGCGAGTGCCGCGACGTCTGTGCTGATCGGCCATGTGGCAGGTGGAACGTCCACACTCCGCGTAGGCGCAGGCGGCATCATGCTGCCGAACCATTCGCCGTTGGTAATCGCCGAGCAGTTCGGCACACTCGAGTCGCTGTACCCGGGTCGCATCGATTTGGGTCTTGGCCGTGCGCCCGGTTCCGACGCGCTGACCTCGCAGGCACTGCGGCGCAACCTCGCTTCTGATCCAACCGAATTTCCGCGCGACGTCATGGAACTGGCCGACTATTTCTCGGACGCGCCACGCCAGGCGGTGCGCGCCATTCCGGGAGTGGGACTGAACATCCCGCTCTGGATCCTGGGCTCGAGCCTCTTTGGAGCTCAGGTGGCAGCCGCCCTCGGCTTGCCGTATGCATTCGCCTCGCATTTCGCCCCGGCGCAGATGATGGAGGCGCTAGCGCTGTATCGCTCCGAATTCCGGCCTTCGCGACAGCTCCAACGGCCGTACGTAATGCTCGGCTTCAACGTGTTCGCCGCCGATACGCTTGCGGAAGCAAGGTTCCAGGCGACGTCCATGCAACAGGCGTTCGTGAATCTTCGGAGCGGCCGCCCCTCACAGTTGCCGCCCCCTGTCGAGGGTTACATGGAGCGTATCGGACCGCAGGAGCGGGCCATTCTGGATCAGGTGCTGTCCTGTTCCTCCGTGGGCACTGCCCAGATGGTGCGCACCGAGTTGCAGAATTTCGCAGCGCGGACTGGCGCGGATGAACTGATGCTCACCTCACAGATCTTCGATCACGGCGCACGGCTGCGCTCTTTTGAGATCGCGGCGCAAGCGCTGGCTTAGTTACAGCCTGTTCAGTCGCCTCCCTCGGCATCCGGACTCCCTCACGGCCGGGCTCGCGCCGCTTGCCCATCGAACCCACATCCGCAATGATGACGTTGAGGGCCGCACGGTACGCGGGAGTGGCCGGCGGCGGGAAAACAGGCAAGGGGAAATGATGGATACCAAGGAACGAAAAAAGCTCATCGCAGAACTTGCCGCAGAGCGAGATGAATTTGAGCGAAAGGCCGCGGAACTCGATCGGCAGGCGCAGCGCCTCAAGGACGGTACTCAAAAGCGGTCTTTCTTGCTTGAGGCGCGCAGTCTTCGCGATCAGGCTAAGGAGCGCGGCCGACGATGGGCCGACCTGACGGAAGATGAGCTTCATGACGACGAGCGCGGCTGAAGAGCAACGCGGCCCTCACAGCTTGTTCCCTCCGGCCGGGCTCTGAATTTGCTGAATCACCTGTAGGTTAGTGGCCGCTGCATCGTGCGATGCCAGCGGATCCTGAGAAACGACCCTTTCCACAAGCGAGCGCCGCGGCTGGCGCATGCGGGTTACGATGGCGCTAAGCTCTTGAGCGCACCAGCGCGTGGTAAACAACCAAGACCACGACCGCACCGAGGACCGCCACAAGTAGGCTGTAGAGGTTCAAACCGGAAACACCGGCCATCCCGAAAGTGTTAAAGAGCCAGCCACCAACGATGGCCCCGACCACGCCGAGGCCAATATCGACGAGTACGCCGTCACCCGACTTGTTAATGATCTTGCTGGCGATAAAGCCTGCGACGAGCCCGAGAATGATCCAGGCAATGATTGTCATGTGAGAATTCCTTGGATGAGTAAATTTATCGACGCACCGGCCGTTGTAAATCCCTGCTCTTTGGTCTGCATGGCATATTTGCCGGTCTCAATTCAATGGCCGACTGAGTTCGCGTCATTTCAGTGCTTGATGGAAGGAATTGGGGGCGCTTCGTTCGTCGGCAGCTTGATTGCCTTTCATAAGAGCTCCTGAATAACGCAACGAACGCTGCGCTCGGCACCTGGGTGAGTCTGTCTGCTGCCGCACACAAACATACGTCTTCGTTTATGTGCAGCCGCAGTGTGCGGTACCGTACAGACCCAAAACTCCTGACCACTTTAATCTCTAATTTGCAATCGAGCCTAAGGGCTATCAAAAGCCGGCTCGACTTGCACGATCTAGGTAATCGGGGCTGTCACGGATGATTGGAAGCGCCAAGGATGGCCGCCCCGGCTAGTTTCAAAGCATCGGCGTTTGCCGCTCAACTCCCAGAGATGGCCAATGCTCCGAATATGCTTACGGATGCTCGTAACATTCTCGGTCTCGTTCGCGTCAGCGTGGCTCTACGTTGTCATCGTGCTGCGCACTCAATACCCGGGCGTTTCCCCGAGAGGCGCTGCCATTGATTCCAGGTTCGACCCCGAGCTACTGGCATGGTAAGCCAAGGGTCGCGTCGTTAAGAAGCGCAAAGCCTCATCGCGGTGCCGTCCTGGGACTCAGTGCGATAGCGTACCGATGGAGCAACGGGGAAGGAGCATGCTTCAGCGAGTCGTTAACTAAGGAAACTTCATGAAGTCATTTGCAACAACCTGCGTTCTTCTAGGGGCCTTACTGAGCTCAAGTGCGCTCATCGCCCAGGACTCAGACACCGATCGAACGCATCCAGTCACATTCGTGAAAGACTCGAGTATCACGACGATGATTAAGGCCGAGCTGGCTGCTCAGCATCTCACTAGTGTGGGCCGCATTCATGTCGACACAGATATGAACGGAGTCGTGTGGCTGACCGGCAGCGCTAGAAGCCAAGAAGCGATTGATCAGGCCGTGTCTATCGCGCGAAAGACGGAGAACGTTAAGTCCGTACACAACGGTCTCGTGGTGAAACTGGACGACTAAACGTAGTCTTGAGCCTCTGCAGGCGCACCACGATCCCGTGGTGCGCCGTCAGTGCCCTGTAAGGGGCACCGCAGATAAATACTCGGTTAACCGCGAGTCGTGGCAGCCCGCCTAATTCATGACTTCGTCGTACATCTGATTGGCCACCGCGTAGCACTCGCAGGAGATGGCCTCCAAGCCACGGCGATCGAGGATGGTCATGCTGCCGCGGGCATAACGGATGAGACGCCGCTTCTTCAGCGCACCCGCAGCGTTCGTGATGCCGACGCGACGGACGCCCAGCATGTAGGCGAGGAATTCTTGCGTGATATAGAACGTGTCCGAGTGCGCTCGATCGCGCGTCATCAGAAGCCATCGTGCCAGGCGTGCTTCTAAAACGTGGAAATGAGTGCATGCGGCCAGCTGCGCGAGCTGGCTCATCAGGACATACACGTACCGCTTTAGCGTTGCCTCGAGTGCCGGGCTATGCTGGAGCTCGCGAGAGAACTGGGGAGCGCTCATCCGCAGGGCGCGACCTGCGCCCTGAACAATCGTGCGCAGCTGCGTGACGTCGACGCCAAGCATCAAGGGCGCCCCCACCATTCCCTCGGAACCGACGAGGCCTACCTCGAGCCTGGGGCGAGCGTCCAGAGAGGAAATGAGTGAGATGAAGCCGTCTATGGGGAAGTAAACATGCTGGATGCGATCGCCTGGTTCGCAGATCTTCGCTCCAAATTGGAGATCGACGGCTTCGCAACGAGCGATCAATCCCCGGCTGACGGTACTCGGTAGAGTCCCAAGAAGTGCGTTGCCGCAGGGTTTTCCCGGACGGGGAGAGCCGCGATCTTTCTGCCGAACGTGTGCGGAGCGCATGGAGATCATTAGACCTCTTCTATGGATCTGGCGTCGGTGCGCCCCCGCACACAGGCAATTGAGCGGCGTCTAAGGAACCCCCAGCGCCGGTAAAGTCCACCCGGAAGTAAGTACAATGAGCCGCCATCGATTCTGGAGCTTTTCATGACGGTCAATGCAAGCCTGACGCGTGCGGAGCACGCTATGGTTCGAGCTCACCTACGAGAACTTCGTATGAGTCTTACGCAGGCGCGCGATGCGCTCATGCACTTCAAGGACGACCGTCTCGATCGTGACAAGCTGGAACCGGCAGCTCGTCGGGTTGACGACCTGATGAATATGTTCTCTGTCGAAATTCGCGATTCCCTGCAGGGGCCTGTGTGGATCGCGGACGTCCAGCGCAGCGTCGAGCAGGTTACGAATCCAAAGGTGACTGCGGCGCTGCGTGACGCACGCGCGGATATAACAGCATTGCTTGCACTTATGGTACGCGAGTGAATCGTTGTGCCGAGCGTCGCGGACGGGCCGGTCCCGGCCGCACCGAGGCTCGTCTCACGTCTGTCCAAGGGAAGATCTGGGTAGCCTGAGGTAGCCGAGAAGGGCGGAAATGTTGCGTCGAGGTCGCTAAGCCCTAAACACCAGAATCAGTGCGCTTCCGGGTGTCACTCATCAACAGGAGCGTGTGTCGCACAGCCGAACATTTCGCGTCTGACTAGATGCATCCCGGCGCCGACAAGCATCCCGGCAGATATGTGCGCGGAGAGTCGACGCGACCTACCGTGAGGTCCCGGGCCAGTCCTTCGCCCGCCTTCATTCTGAAGCAGGCCGGACAGATCTGAAGCCGTGCGTTCTTTTCCGTTACGCTGGTCGTAATGCCGCGCGGCGGGGAGTTGCGGAAGCGCTTCCCGGGAAAGACGGTTGCTCGCATTGCAATTAGCCGATAGCGTTTGGTGAATCAGAGGAACGCGACCTGGGAGGTAACATGATCAAATTGATATCGATGATGTCTTCGGCACTCTTGTTAGGCGCGATCGGCAGCACCTTCTCGCATCCGACGCTCGCCGCCGACGCGGCTCCGAACTCATCGGAGCCCATCGTGCTCAAAGCGGCACATCTTTTCGATTCCGTATCGGGGAAGCTTGTGGACCACGGCATCGTGGTAATCGCTGGCAGCAAGATCGAGGCTGTGGGCGCCGACGCAACAATCCCGCCGAATGCCAGGGTTATCGATCTCGGTGACGCGACTCTGCTGCCGGGATTCATCGATGCGCATGTTCATCTGTCGGACGTGATGAGCGACAACTGGTACAAGGATTTTTACAACAACCTGATGCGGTTTCCGGCGGAACAGGCGCTATACGGCGCTCACTACGCGAACCTGACCCTTACTGCCGGCGTGACAACGGTTCGCGATCTCGGTTCTTCTGAGTATGTGTCGCTTGGTTTGCGCAACGCGATCAAAGCCGGAATGATCCCCGGGCCAAGGATGCTGGTGGCCAACTATGCGATCGGTGCGACAGGAGGTCACGCCGACCAGGACCCTTACCCACCAGAGACAATTGCTCCCGCGGGCCCGGTCCGCGGAGTGTGCAATGGCCCGGAAGAATGCCGCGCCGCCGTTCGATACCAAATCAAGTTCGGCGCCGATGTAATCAAGTTCATGCCCTCCGGCGGCGTGCTCTCGCTCACCGACCCGGTGGACAATCCCCAGCTGACGCAGGAAGAGATGAATGCCATCGTTTCTGAAGCGCATGCGTGGAATCGGAAGGTTGCGGCCCACTGCCACGGGGACCGGGCGGCAAAGATGGCGATTGCAGCCGGCGTTGATTCGATCGAGCACGGCACTTTCCTGAAGGATGACACGCTCGCCTCAATGAAGACTAAGCACGTCTACCTGGTTGCGACACTGTTTGCGGGCGACTGGCTGGGAGACAAGTTGGATGGGCTGCCACCGGTCATCGCCGCTAAGGCGCGAGCCGCCGCTGCCCAGAGCCAGCAAATGTTCCAGCACGCTGTGCGACTTGGGGTCCCCATTGCAATGGGAACCGATGCGGGTGTCGAACCGCACGGGCGGAACGCGCGCGAGTTCGTACTGATGGCCAGCAACGGTATGACGCCCGCGCAGGCGCTGATGGCCGGGACCGCCAACGGTGCGGAGCTCCTGGGCATCGCCAACGAAACTGGAACGCTTCAGGCAGGCAAATTTGCCGATATCGTTGCGGTTACCGGCAACCCGATCGCGGACATCAAGGCGACACAGCATCCCATTTTCGTCATGAAGGAGGGGGCTATCTACCTGGGGGGCAAATAGCCGCGGACGGATAGGCGCGAATGGTGAGGCGCCCAGCTGAAGTGCATCGGGGGTTACACGATGCGGGCGATCGTATGACCCAGATTGTGCCGGTGGCCGGCGCCTAAAACCCCAAGTCTCCCAGCGCTCGCAACACGCGGTCGCGCATCGCATCCGACTTCATGGGAAAGGAACGGCAAAAATCCGCACGGCTGAGCGCCGCGTTCCGCTCGCGCGCGTTCGCGGCCCAATAGGCCGCGCGCGTTGCGTTGCCGTTGAGCGCGTGCGCCGCGCCTGCGATCATTGCGATCAGGACGTGGGCTCCCGGCGAACGTGCCGCCTGCTCGGCCCAGTCGGCCGCGTCCGCATCCTCACCTACGGCCAGGTGGGTGAATGCGCGTGTTCCCAACATCGCATAGTACAGAGGATCCAGTGGGCTCAAACGCATTGCCAGATCCACGTGTTGGCGACCTTCCTGGGAACGCGCCGCCATGGTTTCCGTCCACGCCCGCGCGTAGATTCCCTGAGCGAAGTGCGGGCTGATAGTGGTCGATCGCTCGAGCCAGCCGAGGCTGCTTTCCAGGTCTCCTTCGAGCCAGTAGGTTCGCCCCATCGTGAAGTTGACGAACGGATCCAGTGGATCGAGTTCCACCCCTCGCTCCGCGAACCGGCGTGCGTGCTTAGTCTCTCGGGCAGTGTCGTCCGTGTACCCCATGAATGCAGTTTGAAAGTGAATGAACGACAGTCCCGCGTGAGCACGGGCGAAATATGGGTCCAGGGCAACCGCTCGCTGAAACAGAGCCGCGGCGGCAGCGTTGTCCACCCGATTGAAGCGATACATGTGCTGCATGCCAAGATGGTAAGCGGACCATGCATCGAGGTTTTCAGCCGCACCGAGACGCGCTAAGGCGGCTTCACGGATCGGAATCTGAATTTCAAGCGCCGTCAGCACTCGTACGCGGATGAGTTCTCGCATGGCGTGCACGTCGTCGAGTCGCGCCGAAAACCGCTCGGCCCATACGATTCCTCCGTCTGCCGTCTCCACGAGCTCCACCGAGACCACAACAGCCTGGTCCAGAACTTCGATCGTCCCTGACAAGCAATACCGGACACGGAGCAGCCGACCGACGTCCACGAATTCGGTATCCGAAGTGTGCAGACGAAACGACGACGCGCGAGCCGTCACGAAGAGCCAGCGTAGGCAGGACAGCTCGGTAATCAGCTCTGCGGGCAGGGCGAGCGCGAGAGCCGCGTAACGTCCGCCATCGCCCAACAGCCGAAACGGCAGGATCGCCAGTGACGGGCGCAACAGCTGTTCCAGCTGCTGGCTGGCGGAGCCGCGGTCGTTGACGGCGGAGACAGCGCCGGTATTCGCGGCGGAAACTGGCGCAGTGCCCCGCGAGATTTTTACGTTCGCGACAAACCGGAACCCTTGTCGATGGAGGGTCTTGATGAACCGCTGGGATTTGCCGTCATCCCCAAGAGCGCGACGTGCCGATTTCACGCGGCTGGCTACAGCGGCATCCGAGACGACGCGCCCGTCCCAGACCTTGTCGATGATCTCCTCCTTGGAGACGAGGCGATCATGGTTCTCTACCAGCAACGCGAGCAACTTAAAGACCTGAGGTTCCAGGCTGCAGGTGCTGCCGCCCGCCCGCAGCTCGCAGCGGGCCATGTCCAGCTCATAGGGAGTGAACTGGTAGATCATCGAGGCATTGTAGGTTAGGCCGATGCAGTCTCCTAGAAATCTCCACGAATTCTCCAGGGAACCTTCAAGCTTCGAGCAAATGAGGTGTGCGAACCTTTGTGCATCGGCCGCGGGATTGGCCCGCAGCTGAACAACGAGCACATAGGAGACAGCCGATGCCACTAGTCACGATCGATGTAATCAAGGACGTTTTCACGCCATCACAGAAAAGGGAACTCATCGCCAAGGTCACCGAAGCGATGATCCAGGTGGAAGGTGAGAACATGCGCCCCGTTACCTGGGTTCGCATCAATGAATTCGAAGGAGGCGACTGGGCGATTGGCGGCAAGTCGCTGCGCGCATCGGACGTGCACGCGCTCGCGGCGGGCAAGGCAGCGTAAGTGCTTGGGGCGCGCGGGTGGCGCGTTCGCGCGCCATCCCGCGCGGTGTCCCAGTCTCGCCAGCCGCAAACACAGCGGGCGGGAGGCCCGCGATACGGGAGCGATCCAATGGAAATCTTGACCTTATCCGCGACAGGAACTCTAGGCATGCTGCTAGTACAGATCGCGGAGCTATTGCGGTCGCGGCTCGCGCAACGCGTCATCGTCCGCGCTCTCCCGCGCCCTGCGGTCTCTTCGCATCGGTCGGCGGGCCCGATCACGCTCAAGAAAGCGGCGTAGAGCTGAAGTGGTCAATCTTTATCGTCCCGAGTGCCGTCCCGCACTCCGGGCGTGACTAAGGAGCACAGAATGTCAGTCACAGGTAGCGTCGATGGTTCTTGTTTCTGCGGAGCCGTGCAGATCGTTGTTCGTGGCGAGCCGGTTGCCATGGGCTTTTGCCACTGCGAGTCTTGCCGGCAATGGTCCGCGAGTCCCGTCAACGCATTCACGCTCTGGAAGCCGGATGCGGTGCAGATTACACGCGGGAGCGAGCGGGTCGGTAGTTATGCAAAGTCGTCGCGGAGTCTCAGGAAATGGTGTACGGCCTGCGGCGGTCACATCTTGACTGAGCACCCGCAGCTCGGGCTGATCGACGTGTATGCAGCAGTGATTCCGGGCCTCACATTCGCCGCGAGTGTGCATGTCAATTATCAGGATGCGGTGCTCTCGCTGCGGGACGGGCTGCCGAAGCTGAAGGACTTTCCCAAGGAGATGGGGGGGTCGGGGCTAAGTCTTCCTGAATGATCAGGACCGTCCTTTCATCGGGCCTGTTGCCGGTGAGCGAGCAACCGCTGGCGGCGGGTAATGGCTAAGGCATTGGTTCCATGCAGGCGGAGGGCGCGCCATGCGGCTCAGCGCCATGGCGTGGCGACCTGCTCGTCACGCGTGGGACCACGGCGCCCCGGCGTCGATCTCACGCCATGCTGCAGGGGCCAGGCCGAACACACTGACCTGCCCAATACCCGCCCGCACCAGTCGCAACGTCGGAAAGCCGACGCGAGCGGTCATACGTCGAACCTGGCGGTTCTTACCTTCGCGCAGTGTCAGTTCGAGCCACGCCGTCGGGATCTTTGCGCGAAAGCGGATCGGCGGATCGCGCGACCAAAGGTTACGCGGCTCGTCCATGCGTCGCACACCGATAGGTTTCGTCTTGAATTCGCCCAAGTCTATGCCGTTACGCAACTCGGCCAGTGCTGCCTCGGTCGGCGCGCCTTCCACTTGCACCCAGTAGACCTTCGCGAGCTTGTGACGTGGGTCCGCGATGCGCGCTTGGAGTGCGCCGTCGTCCGTCAACAGCAGCAATCCCTCGCTGTCGGTATCGAGGCGACCGGCGGGGTACACGTTCGCGATATTGATGTAGTCGGCGAGCGTGCGACGTCCCGGCTCGGGGCTAAACTTGGTGATCACGCCGAACGGCTTGTTGAAAGCGATCAGCATGTGTGAGCTAGCCGATGATGCGCTCAATTAAGTCTGGCGGTACGGTGGTGGCTGGTACAGAAAGAAGCGAGGCGCGGCGCCCGTGACGCTGGCCGCCGCGACGACGGCGTTCCGTGCCTGGATCGAACCACTCGCGTACGTCGGTCTCGAGGCCGATGCCGTGCATGTAGTTGTACAGCGCCTTGCGTAGGCCACTGCCTAAGAAGTCATGGTCCGCGCCGACGGGGTCTTCGAAGCGGATGTCATTATGTGCGAACGTGACGTTTGTTGGCGGACGCAGCGTAATGCCGTATTCCTCCGGATGCAGGCCTATCGGTGAGTGCGCCGTCGCCGCAAAGCGGTGCCAGTACGCCGACTGGATGCACCCGGCCGCGAACAACTGTCGCACGCGCTCGAGTGCGTCGATCGTGTCCTGAGCGGTCTCCGTGGGGAAGCCATACATCAAGTACGCGTGGACCATGATGCCGGCATCGCTGAATGCACGAGTCACGCGCGCCACCTGTTCGACGGTGACACCCTTGTGCATGAGCTTGAGCAACCGATCCGAGGCCACTTCGAGCCCGCCACTCACGGCTACGCAGCCCGCGGCGGCCAATAGACGGCACAGCTCGGGCGTGAAGGTTTTCTCGAAGCGAATGTTGCCCCACCAGGTGATGCTGAGGTTCTCGTCGATCAGGCGCCGTGCCAGCGCACGCAGGCCCGCCGGCGGAGCCGCCTCGTCGACCAGGTGGAAGCCCGTCTCGCCCGTTTCTGCGATCAGCGCGCGAATGCGCTGCATGACGATGTCTTCACCCGGCCGATCGTAACGACCGATGTAGTCAAGCGAGACGTCGCAGAAGGAGCATTTCTTCCAATAGCAGCCGTGCGCCAGCGTAAGCTTGTTCCAGCGACCGTCCGACCAGAAGCGATGCATCGGGTTCAGCATTTCCATGACGGACACATAGTGATCGAGCGGCAAGCCCGCGTATGTCGGGATGCCCGTGTCGCGCTGCGGAATGTCCTGCTGGGTCCGATCGTTTTCGAGCACGACTTCTGCGCCTGTGCGCACGTAAGTGCGCACCAGAGGTGCCTGGCGACCCTGCAGCCGGGTCAGCAGATTCAGCAGCGGCCGCTCACCATCATCGAGAGTCACGTAGTCGAAGTAATCGAATACACGCGGATCGCGCAGCGAACGGAGTTCCGTATTGACCCACCCGCCGCCGAGGATCAGGGTTGCCTTGGGTGCAGCCGCGCGGATCGTGCGCGCCATGCGAAATGCGCCATAAACGTTGCCAGGGAACGGGGTCGTCACGGCGACGACGTCAGGCGGTTGGGCCACTAGCTCACGCGTGAGCTCGTCGAGCGTCATATCGACGAGTGTAGGTTCACCCCTCAAAGCCTCGTGGAGTGGTTCGAAAGACGTGGCGCTTGCGGCCAGTCGTTCGCCATAGCGCGCGAGCTCAAAACGGGGGTCGATTCCGATTCGCCAAACGTCCGCGAGGTCGTCGATGTACAGGCTCGCAAGGTAACGAGCCTGCTCCGTCGCACCCAATGTGCCAAACGCCGACTGCAGCTGTTCATCGACCGCCGCCTGCTCGCCCACGGGTGGCGGGCTCAAGTGCTCGAAACGTGGCCCTTCGGGAAGATATGCGCGCCCGACGATACGAAACGCCAGGGTCGGATCGCGGTGCTGCAGGAAGCGAATTGTCGGCTCCACCGTGTCGACGTAACGCCTGGCATGCTTAAGAAAGTGAGCGATTGAATGTGGGACGGGGGTGTGTTTTCCGGCCGAGCGTGCTCGGCGGCGCAGCAGGTCAACCATGCGCGCGAGGCGTGGCGCTGAGAACAGGCGTAGGAACAATGCGAGCGAGGCGTCCGCTTGTGTCAGCTCGAGGCCGAGGTCGGGCGCGTGCAGGCGCAGGAAGCCCATCAGGTACGGCGTTGCAGGGTAGGGCGTATTCAGCTGGATCATCGGTGGTGTGACGAGCAGGACACGCATGATGCCTGCAGGGTAGCGCACGCGATGCGCTACGGCATAGAGCGCGCATCGCCGGTCCATGGCTTGAATGCTGGGACGGCCCGCGGGCGACCCTGCGGACCGCGGATTGCCGCGCTCCCTGCTTCGCGTCGCTTCAGTTTTTCTTACGTATCGTTCAGGCATCGCGTTTGCTGGTCGGGCGTGGCGGCGCAACACTGCGCGGCATGGATCGCCCACGGACTCAAGCAATGAAAACCACGAATGTCGTAGCACTGGCCGTCGGTCTGCTGCTGACCGCGGCTCAGCTCTTAGCCATTTATTACGATGCGCGCCATGGAGTCCCTCACTATCAGGGTAAGGTCACCACAGCGCTTCCGGTGCACAGATAGAGCCATGAAAGCGCTATTCAGTCCCTTTGTTGGCCGAATGCTCGTGTTGCTGCGCAGCCTGGGTCCCTATGCCGCAATCGAGCTGGTGCTCCCCGGCGGAACCGTGGTGGCGCTGCTGTACTGGTGGTATCGACGCCGGATGACACGGACGCCGCCCGTACATCGACGTTCGGCCCTCGAACGAGGCGTGTCAGGCGGGCCGCGCAGACGGGCGATCAACTGAGGGTCGGCCCAATTCACGCGATCAGTCTCGTGCGACGTCGCGCAGTTGCTGCTATGCGGCCGCCGCCTAGGGAATTTGGGGGCGAGCTTCAAAGGATAGATCCAGCCGTGCACAACGAGGGTATTCAGCGCGATGCGCTATGATTCTCGGCGCGGAGCTCATTTGTCTCTCTAAGGACTGACGCCGGGTTGCGGAGGGTGCTGGACCATCCCAGTGCTATGGCTCCATGCGGCGTCCGCCGGGACCGCGGCGCAGCTCCCGCAACTCAACCTCGAGGCGCTCTATGGACGTCGACGCGCGTTCTCGTGTAGTTTGTTTGCGATTGTCAATTGCGCTAACTGTTAGGGGGCGAGAATGGGCACCACGAATTCACTATTCAGAAGCTGCTGCGCTGTCCTATTGCTGTCTGTCAGCTTGACGGTATCTGCATGCGGCGGCGGCGCCGGCAAGCTCGACGGCCTATATGTAAATTCGAATGGCCAGAACACTGTTGAGTTCAAAGACGGCAAAGCCTTCGTGACGATGGTGGGAATGGCCAGTGATGCGATTCCTTACGATGTCAAAGGAGACACGATCACGGTGCACGCGGGAGGGATGGCCGGGGATCTTGTTCTCACGCGAAACAGCGACGGGACTCTTCAAGGTCCCTTCGGAATAATGAGGAAGAAGACCACCTAGTCTGCAGATCGCGCGGAGTCGCGAGGACTGCAGCTCACGGCTCGAGCGTAAAGCCGCTCGCCGGGGAGCGCGGTTGGTCTAGCCGTACGCGGAATACGCAGCGACCATCCCCGGCCTGGAAGCGTTGCTCGCGGATGACGCGGAAGCCGAGCAGCTGCTCGAGCGTATTCACTGAAATGCTGCAGATGGCCGGATGTGCACGAGCGACGTTCAAGAACGGGCAGTTGCGTTCGATCAGCGCCGGCAACTTGTCTTGCAGTGCGTCTGGGCGAAGAAACCGGCCAATCGATGTGCGTGTCGACCGGTCTGCCCCCACTAGCGGGAGATAGCAGCGCCTCAGTACGAGCCGGATGCCGGCGATGGCACAGCAGCCGCTTTGAAGACGCCGAGCAACTGCTTGGCCGCTTGAACCAGCATGGTCGTATCAACACCCACGGCAACGAAGGTGGCGCCGGCATCCAGATAGCTCCGAGCCAGGCCGTGATCAGCACTCAGTACGCCCGCAGCCTTTCCCGCACTGCGCACGACCTTGATCCCCTGTGTGATGGCCTCCTGCACCTGCTTATCGGCCGGGCGGCCCAGCAGGTCCATCGATGCGGCGAGGTCGGCCGGGCCAAAGAAAATGCCGTCGACACCCTCGGTCGCCGCAATGGCCGCAAGATTCTTCAGGCCCGGGGCGGACTCAACTTGGATCAAAACGCAGAGTTCTTTTGCGCAGTCGCGCAGATAATTGCCGATTAGGTTCCAGCGCGAAGCACGCGCGAGAGCGCTGCCCACGCCACGAATGCCCGCGGGGGGGTACCGCGTCGCAGCCACGATGCGCTGCGCCTGCGCGGCGGACTCCACCATTGGGACGAGCAAGGTCTGCGCGCCGATGTCGAGGTACTGCTTCAGCAGCGTGGCCTCGTCCGAGGCGGTTCGTACCACGGGATGCACGGGGTAGGGCGCCAGGGCCTGCAGCTGGGAGAGGACGCTGCGCGGATCGTTCGGCGCATGCTCTGCATCGATCGCGAGCCAGTCAAATCCGGTGCTGGCAACAAGCTCGGTCGCATAGGCGTCGGCGAGTCCGAGCCAAAGACCAATCTGCGGACGTTGGGCCCGCAGGGCATCTTTGAATGCGTTCCGTGGCAGATCCATGACTGTAATGCCCTCAGATGAAGCGCACGGCGATGCTTCCCAGGCGGCCGAAATCAGCGTGCAGGACGTCTCCCGCCTGTACATCCGTGGGTCGCGTGAATGAGCCACTGAGCACCACATCGCCCGCGTTCAGCTGCTCGTCGTAGGGTGCGATCCTGTTGGCCAGCCAGGCGATCCCGGTGGCCGGATGGTTCAATACCGCGGCAGCGAGGCCGCTCTCCTCGATTACTGCGTTCTTGTGGAGCAGCGCGCCGACCCAGCGCAGGTCGAGCGCGTCGGGACGCATGGGGCGGCCGCCCAGGACGATGCCCGCGTTCGCGGCAAAGTCCGCGATGGTATCGAATACCTTGCGCGGAGCTTTGGTGTCACGGTCGAACCGCTCGATGCGCGCATCGATGATCTCCAGTGCGGGTGTGACGTACGCGGTGGCCTGCAGCACGTCCAGGAGTGTCACTCCCGGGCCGCGCAGCGGTGCACCGAGTCTGAAGGCCAGCTCAACCTCAACACGTGGTGCGATGAAGCGGTTTACCGGGATGTCCGCACCACTCTCAAAGAACATATCATCCATCAGCGGGGCGTAGTCAGGCTCGGTGATCTGGGATGCCTGCTGCATGGCGCGCGAGGTGAGTCCGATCTTGCGACCCTTAATCGTGTGGCCGTCGGCGAGCTCCAGCTGCACCCACGCGCGCTGTATGGCATAGCCATCCTCGATGGTCATCTGCGGATGCTCTTTTGAAAACTGCCGCAGCGGCGTGCGGCTCTTGCGCGCCTCGAACAATCTGCGCGCGAGGTCAGCTACAAGAGCGTTGGTCAACTTAGTCATGGCTTGCGGAAAAGCGGATGGATGGTGCTGTGCTTGGCGTCGAACACTTCCTGGCCCTCATCGATCTGCAGGGTAATGCCGATATAGCGGGTAGCGAGCAAAGGCTCAAAGTGCGCCTTGGCCGTGGCGAGCAGGGCCTCGCCGGCGCGCTGTTTGACGGGCTCAGTGCGTCCGCGCCCCATGCGCAGGTTGAGATATACGAAGGCGTAGTCTCGGTGTCCGTCGGCGACCGCGTAGTGCGTGGCGGGGTAGGCGAAGACCCGTACGCCGCCGGTGGGGTAGACCTGCTGGGCGTGCTCGTCCCGCACCCCCAGCATGGTGTCGGCGAGGCTACGGCACAGCGCGGTCATATCGGTTTGTGCCTCCAGGTTGCTTGTGTAGAGAACGACGAGATGTGGCATCGAAGGCGCTCGCGCTCAGTGCGACCGCTAGGCCGCGATGTCCATGGTGGCGATCGTGCAGCCGACCGCAAAAATAGGAATCGGGGCGTAGTGGTGCACTTGGCCCCGACCGCGTGCCGCGGCCGCCACGCTGATAAACGTGCGAATCTCGAAGCCGCCCTGGCCGGCTTCCCGATAGGTTTCAAGGTCGGAGTACGACAGCAGGGCCTGCCGGTCGTTGTGCGCCCAGCGCTCCAGCAGCTGCCGGTCCCAGGCTTCGTTGATCTTTCCTGAGTCGGGCGTTGCCGGCCAGTGCGAGATGCCGCCCGTGCCAATTACGGCGAGGCGCTGCGGGACAAGGTCGGCGGCACGCCGCAGCGCCTCCCCGAAAGCCCAGGTGCGGTGCAGCGGCACGAGCGGGGGACCCTGGCAGTTAATGTTGACCGGCACGACGTCGAGATCGTAGGTCGGAGTGAGGAAGTGCAGGGGCACCATGATGCCGTGGTCAAATTTCCACTCCTCGGCAAACGCGACATCCACGGTCTGCATGATTTCGCAGATCAGTTGTTGCGAGAGGGCGGCGTTGCCCGGAATGCTGGTGCGCGCGATACCGAGCCAGCCTGGATCCTCGATCGGACCACTGTAGCGGTCCGCCATGCCGATGGCGAAGCTCGGCATGTTGTTCATGAAGAAGTTGGCAAAGTGCTCGGCACCGATCACCACCAGAGCGTCCGGGCGCGTCGCCATGAGCTGCTCGCGCATGCGGTGGTAGGCAGCGTAGAAGGGTTCGCGCAGGGCCGGATCGGCCATTCCCGCACGGCCGGTGATGCCGGGGGCGTGACTGCAGATCCCGGCAAACACCAAACTCATACGCCGGCCACCTTTTCGTCCATCTGGGTCGTCATGGCGTAAACACCGGCCCGCACCGGCCCGTGACGTGCCACGCCATCGCGCATCGCCTGGATGTAGGCAGGCCAGGAGAGGCCGAGGAACGCGGCGAAGTGCATCAGGAGCTGGCCATTCGCGCCCAGAACATAGATGAGGCCGATATCGCCGGCCTCGAGTGCGGCGCGCTCGTCGTTCGTAAGCTCATACTGGGCGAGCAGTGTCTTAGGGTCGGCGCGGTAGCTCCGCTGTACCCTCGGGTCGCGATTGAGGTCGTACAGGAATTTCTGCAGTTGATAGAGGCTCATGCCGGGGCGTCACACATTCGAGCGGCCACTCAGGCGCCCCAGTGCGGAATATGATGTGCACCGAGGCTGACACAGACGTTCTTCGGCTCCAGAAATACGTCGTAACTCCATGTGCCGCCCTCACGCCCCACGCCGGAAGCCTTGGTGCCGCCGAAGGGTTGCCGCAGGTCGCGGACATTTTGGCTGTTGACGAAGCACATCCCGGCTTCGATAGCAGCCGCCACGCGGTGCGCGCGCCCGAGATTCTCGCTCCAGACATAGCTGCTGAGCCCATAGCGGACATCGTTGGCCTTGGAGATCGCATCGGCCTCGTCCGCGAATGGAATAAGGCAGGCGACCGGCCCGAAGATTTCCTCCTGTGCGATGCGCATGCGGTTGTCGACGTCGGCAAATACGGTGGGCCACACATAGTTGCCTGAGCGTACGGCGGGTGGCAGCTCGTCAGCGTAGGAGGGACGCTCGAGGCCCCCGCACAGCAAAGTCGCACCTTCCGCGGGGCCGTCGGCGATGTAGCGACGGACCTTGTTGAGGTGGGCCTTGCTGATCATTGGGCCGATGAGCGTGGCTTCCTGCAGCGGGTCGCCCACACTGATGCGCCTGGCGCGGTCGCTGAAGCGAGCCGCGAAGTCTGCATAGACAGACTGCTGCACCAGGATCCGGGAGCCGGCGGTGCAGCGCTCCCCATTGTTCGAGAAGATCATGAAGAGAGCGGCGTCGAGTGCGCGCGGCAAGTCGGCGTCCTCGAATACCACGAAGGGGCTCTTGCCACCCAGTTCCATGCTGAATTTCTTGAGGCCGGCACCCTTGACGATGCGGTTGCCGGTGAGCGTAGAGCCGGTGAATGAAATGGCTCGCACATCCGGATGCTGGCACAGGGGCTCACCGACGTCCGGTCCCAGACCGTGCACGACGTTGAGTACTCCGGCTGGGATCCCCGCCTCGAGCGCCAGCTCGCCGAGACGTGCCGCGGTTAAGGGCGAGAGCTCGCTCATCTTGAGCACTGCTGTGTTGCCGAAGGCGAGCGCCGGTGCGACCTTCCAGGTTGCGGTCATAAAGGGCACGTTCCAGGGCGAGATCAGGGCGCACACGCCGACCGGGTGAAATAGCGTGTAGTTTAGGTGCGTGGGCGTGGGATACGTGTGACCGTCCACGCGCACGCACATTTCGGCGAAGTAGTAGAAGTTGTCCGCAGAACGGGGGATGAGTTGCTTGCCGGTCTGGGCAATCGGCTGCCCGGTATCCTGCGTTTCCGTGCGGGCGAGGAGCGGGGCGCTGTGCGCGATCAGGTCACCGAGCTTGCGCAGCAGCGCCGCGCGCTCGGTAGCGGGACGTCCGGCCCACGCCGGAAAGGCCGCCCTGGCGGCGGCGACGGCCGCGTCGACCTCGGCTGCGGTGCCACTTGCCACCTCCGCCAGCACTTCTTGGGTCGATGGGTTCAGGGTCTCAAAGTAGCTGCGGCTACCTACCGGCTTTCCGTTGATGAGGTGATCGATCTTCATGCGCCGGCGGGCCTCAGAGGCCGTACAGGTTGTCCCCGACGATCGTGTTCTGCAGACGCCCGAGGCCGTCGATTTCGCACACGACCTCGTCACCGACCTCAACGTTCGAGACTCCCGACGGCGTCCCGGTCAGAATTACGTCGCCGGCACTGAGTGTCATGAAGGCGCTCAGGTATTCGATGAGTGCCGGGACGTCGGTGATCATGTCGCGGGTGTTTCCCTGCTGCGTCAGTTTACCGTTGACGTAGGTGCGCAATCCCAGGTTTCCCGGGTTGGCGATGGCCGCGGCCTCGACCAGCCAGGGCCCCAGAACCGTGGCGCCGTCACGATTTTTGACGCGCAGATTCGGGCGATACCAGTTTTCCAGGTAGTCACGGATCGCATAGTCGTTGGCGATGCAATAGCCCGCCACGTGCTCCAGCGCCGCGCCGCGCGGCACCCCCCGGGCGGTTCGGCCGATGACGACCGCAAGCTCGCACTCGTAGTGCATGAACTTGACCTCGGCTGGACGCCGCGTGACACCCCGGTGACCAAGCAGGGTTCCTGGACCCTTGAGGAATACCAAGGGTTCCTCCTGAGCACTGAATGCCAGCTCCTTCGCGCGCTCCGCGTAGTTGAGGCCGAGCGCGATGATCGTGCGCGCCTCGAAGGGAGGCAGCCACACGACCGCATCCTCCGCGAGCATGCGTCCATCGGTCAGGCGCACGCCGGCGCGCCCGTCGGGCAGCTGGTGCGGTTGAGCCGCGTGGATTGCGCCGGCGCAGGCGACGCGCGCGAGCTTCATGCGGTTCCCGGCACGAACGGGTTCTCCAGCCATCCGAGCCCGTCGATCTCGATACGCGCGTGCTGGCCCGCCCGCACACGCGGCGCCGGTGCTGCGGCGCCCACGGCGAGGATATCCCCGGGGGAGAGCGTCATGAACTCCGTGACGTCGGCCAGCAATCTTCTGACGGCACGCACCAATTGCGCAGTCGTCGTCTGCTGCTTCAGCTCTCCGTCGATGAAGACGCGGATGGTCAAATCGTCAGGATCCGCCAGGAGCTGCCGTGGCACGACCCGAGGCCCGATGGGGCAGAAGCCGTCACGTGCCCTGAATCGGATCGACGGTCGGTAGTAGGTGCGGTGCGGGACGCTGACGTCATTGACGATCAGATAGCCCGCCAGATAGTCCAGGGCGCTCGCCTGCTCGAGCCGGCAGGCGGGACGGCCGATGACGAGGCCCAAACAGGCCCCGAGCTCCAGTTCGGTCGCGTCCGGCGGCACGGGCACCGGGTCGCCGCTGACCGCGAGCGTGTTGTGCGGCTTCACATACAGGACCGGGGCCTTAGGCGGTGCGTTGTAGGGGGGCTGGTTCAGGGCGTCACCCAACGCCTGCCAGGCGCTGTGGTGGTTGAGCAACGTGCCATACACCACCCCGGAGAGGCGGTAGGGCGGGACATCCATTGGAACGGCGACTGGTGGCATCTTCCGTCTCGGGCGCCCAGGAAAACTTGCTAATAGATTAGCAAATCGATTACTAATGCGTGCGTATGTCGGCAAAACTGCTCCGTGTACGGCAGGTGTGGGCCTCGCCATGGGCGTGAAATCAACCCGGCTGCAACACCGCAATCTGCCGCTCGTGCTGCTGCAGGCGCGCGAGCGCGTCCTGTCTCACTTTCGGCCCATCCTGAATGCGAACGGCATCACTGAGCAGCAATGGCGCATCGTGCGCGTGCTGTACGAGAAGCCGTCGCTCGAACCGCGCGAGATCGTCGAGTTGTGTCGCATCTCGAGCCCGAGCATGGCAGGGGTCTTGGCCCGCATGCAGGAGCTAGGTCTCGTCGTGCGCCGGCGCTTCGACCACGACCAACGTCGGGTGCGCGTTTCACTCACACCGCGAGCACGAGCCATGGCCGCGCGCATGGCGCCGCAGATCGAGGCAACCTACCGCCGCATCGAGCGGCAGATCGGCGAGCCATTTAGTGAGCGCTTCCAGCAGGCGCTCGATCAGTTGCTCGCGATGCTGCCGGAGCACGATTCCGGGCAGTCAGCGCGCGCCAGCCGGCCGCAATCCAAAGACGGAGGCGCTGGGACCAGCGCCTTCGATGTGGTGCAATAAGAATCACAGCAGGAAAGGGGAGGAGCCATGAGTGTGCAAGAGCCGCGAATGGCGTTGATCGCAGGGGTGTGGCTGCTCGCGGCTACCGCCGCGCACGCGGCCCCGGAAGCCGCGCCAGCCAGTGGCGGACTGGAGGAAGTGATCGTCACGGCGCAGAAACGCTCCGAGAGCGAACAGACCGTGCCCATGTCGATCACGACGTTCAGCGCGCAGGCCTTGGAGGCAAAAGCGATCAACGACTTTTTTGACTACGCCACTAAGGTCCCGAACCTGGCGTTTGCCCCGACCGGCGATGGCGTCGGCACCGCGCGCACCGTCTCGATCCGCGGCATATCCGGCAACGACGTCACCGGCTTCTACATTGACGACATTCCGCTACCCGACTCGGTTGATCCGCGCGTGCTCGATGTCGATCACATCGAAGTGCTGCGCGGCCCGCAGGGCACCCTGTACGGGGCGCGCTCGATGGGCGGCACGGTGCGCGTCATCACCAAGGAACCTGAGCTATCGCAATTCTCGGCCACGGTGCATGGCGGGATGTCCGACACCGACCGCACCGACCAGCCGAACTACACCGGCGATGCCATCGTCAACATTCCGCTGATCCAGGATCGCGTGGCGCTGCGCGTGACGGGCTTCTATGACTACGAGGCGGGGTACTTCAAGCGCACCTGGTGCACCGATCCGGCCACGGCAGGAGTCACCTGCTTCCCGCTGTCCACCACCGGGCGTAGCGGCACCAGCAATGTCGCTGCCATCGATACCTATGGTGGTTCGGCGAGCCTCACGATCAAGGCAACCGATGCGATCACCCTCACGCCGCGCGTGATGGTGCAGCGCACCGGCTACAACGGCTTTCCCCTCGGGGACTTCAACAGCGTGCCCAACAACGGCATTGGCTTCCCGGCGCCGTCGGGTCCCTACACGCTGCCGCAGCCCCTGGTCACTAATAATTTTACCCAGGCGCGCTTCTTCAATATCCCAGAAGGCGGCACCGACTGGTGGGACCTGTATTCACTCGCCCTGCACTGGAAGACCGGCCTCGGCGAATTCATTTCCTCGACCGCGTACTTCGACCGCAAGGTCAATGAGACCGAGGACGAGTCGGAGTTCATCTGGGCGGCGATCACCTCGGGGCGCATGCGCCAATCCGGGGCACCCGTACTGCAATCCGCCAGCCCCGGGCCCGATCCAGGAAATCAAGGACTACCAGCGTTTCGTCGAGGAAGCGCGTTTCGCCTCGCAGCTGTCCGGTCCGGTGCAGTTCGTGGTCGGCGCGTTCTACTCCGACTTCCACGGCCGCGTGCCGTTCGCCTCGCTGTACCCGCCCGCGCAGGTGCCGGGGTTGGACGACGCGACGACCGGCGGGCCGCCCAACAACCCCGACGGTATCCCGAACCTCGTTTTCGCCCAGGACTTCCATACCGACGTGCAGGAGCCCGCGGCGTTCGGCGAGGTGACCTGGGACATCAGCACGGCATGGCGAACGAAGGTCGGACTGCGCTGGTACCAAGTGAAGACGACCTCAGAGGGGTACGAGGAGGGACTGGCGGTGGGCGGCGGCAAGATCTTGAGCCCGAATGCGACCGTCAAAGAGAACGGCGTCAACCCGAAGTTCGAGCTGGACTACCACGTCGACCCCGACAAGATGGTGTACGGACTGGTGTCCAAAGGCTTTCGGCCCGGCGGTGTGGTACCGATCGTGCCGCCGGGCACACCGAATACGCCCAATGACTGCGTGGCGGCACTTCAGGAAGTTAACCCGAACATCACCCTGAACGATACCCGCAGCTTTCACTCGGACTCGCTGTGGAACTACGAGCTCGGCGCAAAGACCTCCTGGCTGGACCATCGTTTGACGCTCAATGCCGCGGGGTTCTATATCAAGTGGGACAACATTCAGCAGGCGATCCTGCTGCCGTGCGGCTTCCAGTTCATTGCCAATGCCGGTGCCGCCGAAAGCAAGGGAGGCGAGTTGGAGCTGCGCGCAGCAGCCACGGAGCACTTACAGATGTCTCTCGGCGTGGGTTACCAGGATGCCAAGATCACCCAGATGGGCGAGTCACGCGCAGCCGGTCGGCTCGCCGGTCTTCAACGTGCCCGATTGGACCGGGAACGGGTCCCTGTCGTACACGGTGCCGCTCACCAGCGCGTGGAACGCCGCGACCGAGGTCGACTACTCCTATATCGGGCGCAGCTATAGCTCCAGCAACGCCTCCGACCTGTCGCGCGAACGACCCTCGTACCGGCTGCTCGATGCGCGCTTCGCGTTCACCAACGGGATGACGGAACTTGCGCTCGTTGGCAAGAATCTCACCAACGAGGTGACGAACCTGGGTGACAATCGCTCGATCGCGGCGGAGGTTCCGGGCCGGCCACGGCTGTTCATCAATCAGCCGCGCACGATCGGGGTCGAGTTCATTCAGCGTTTCTGATTCTCACATGAGGTGCGCTGGCCAGGAGCAGGAAGGCTGTCCTCCGGGCAAGGAATGTAGACAGGACTACCGTTGAAGCTGTGCGGCGCCCCCTGCATGCCGCTCGGCCACATTTGGGGGAGACGTCATGTTTCTCAAGAACTGCTGGTATGTCGCCGCCTGGGACTACGAACTGATCGACGGCAAGCTGTTAGCGCGCACGCTTCTCAACGAGCACGTGCTGCTCTATCGAGGCGATAGCGGCGAGGTCATCGCGCTCAACAATCGCTGCCCGCATCGCGGCGCTCTGCTCTCCCAAGGGAGGCGCGAAGGAGACAGCGTGCGATGCATGTACCATGGCATTAAGTACGACCAAACTGGCCGCTGTACCCAGATTCCAGGTCAGGACATGATTCCGCCCAAACTGCGGGTCCGTAAATACCCGATCGTCGAGAGCGGACACCTGATCTGGATCTGGATGGGAGACCCGGCGCGCGCGGATCGCTCTCTCATTCCTGAGTACGCACCGCTCCATGATCCAAAGTGGAAGGGGTTGCCTGCCTACCTCCACTACGACGCGAATTACCTGCTCATCGTCGATAACCTGAGTGACTTTTCGCACCTTGCGTTCGTGCACACCCACACCCTCGGTGGGTCGGAAGAGTATGCGTACGTCACCAAGCCCGTCGTGGTCGAGAAGCAGGAGCGCGGCTTTCGTGTGGAACGCTGGCACATGAACAGCGAGGCACCGCCGTTTCACAAGAAGGTCATTCGCGATAAAGACGCACGGGTGGACCGGCGTAATCACGTAAACATGCTCATTCCGGGCATTTTCTACATGGAGACGATGTTCACACCGGCAGGTCAGGGCGCCGAGAAGGGCAATGTTCAGAATGCGCGGGAATACCGCAATTGCCAGTACATGACCCCTGAGACTGACCGTACCACGCACTTTTTCTGGGCTTATCTCAATAACTTCGAAGGTGATGACTCGACCATTTCCAGGTCACTGCTTGATAGCCTGATCGAGGGGTTCATGGAGGACAAGGCAATCATCGAGCGACAGCAAAGGACGCTGGATGAGGATCCGGGCTTTCAGATGCTCGGCATCCTGGCCGATGCGCCGCTCGCGCATTTCCGGCGCGTCCTCGCCAAGCTCATCGAGGCTGAACAGCAGCAGGCACCTGCGAGCGCCGCGGTTCCCTCTAAGGAAACGTCACTCGCGTAGGTGACGTTGCAGGCCCCTTGCCCCGCACGCTCGTCGCCATCACTTTCGAGCCGATTGCCGTCCCGTGCGGTCGGGTGTAACCGTTGCCGTAACCATTTCAGCGAGGCTGGCCAGTGACTGCATTGCACGTGTCCACCGAGGAGTTTCGCGCGCTTGCCGGTCGTGTGAGCGAACTTGCGGCGGACCTGTATGCGCGGCTGGAAGGGGCGCGGGCGTACCCACAAACCTCGGGAACTGCAGACGAGGCGAGCGTTCAATGAAGCGGCTCCCCAGGAGGGTCTGAAGGGGGCGGCGCTGGATGCGCTCACCAGTGTCGTCGAGATGTCCCGTCTTCCGACGCCGCGATTCTTCGGTTACGTGCTTGGATCAGGCGAGCCAGTGGCTGCGCTGGCGGATCTCCTTGCCAGCGTTCTCAATCAGAACGTTACCGCGTGGCGCTCCGCCCCAGCTGCGGTTGCGATCGAGCGGCAGGTGGTCCGCTGGATCGCTGACGCCTTGGGCTGTCAGGAATTTGCAGGCAGCCTGTGCGGCGGGGGTTCTGCAGCAAACCTCATGGCTCTGGCCATGGCGCGCGAGGCCAAGCTGCCCGGTAACGATGCGGGCGCGCGGCCGGGCGTCGTCTATTGTTCGGGCGAAGCACATATGTCGATTGCTAAGGCGGTGGCGCTCCTGGGCCTAGGCCGGCGCAACCTGCATAGGGTGCCGGTGGATGGGCAGGCGCGCATGAGCGTTGCCGGGCTCGAGCAGGCACTTGCGGAGGATCGCGCAGCTGGTCGCGACTGCATTGCCGTCGTGGCCTCAGCCGGCACCGTCAGTACAGGCGCAATCGATCCCCTTGAGGAAATAGCGGCACTCTGTCGAGCGAACGGTCTTTGGCTGCACGTGGACGGGGCTTACGGGGCGCTGGGTGCGCTCGTGGCGGCGGAAAAGTACCGGGGATTGCACCAGGCGGATTCCCTGTCGGTCGATCTGCACAAATGGCTCTATCAGCCCGTGGATTGCGGGCTCCTGCTATTCAGAGATCCGGTCGTTGCCAGGAGTACGTTTTCACACACCGAGGATTACGCCCGGGTGATCGGCGCCGGGCCGGATGAAGATTTTGCTTTTTTCGAGGAATCTCTAGAGCTGTCGCGGCGTTTTCGGGCTCTGAAGGTGTGGCTGTCGCTGCGTTACCACGGGTTCGAGGCATTTCGGGCTGCCATCCGCAGCGATCTCGAGCACGCTCGACTGCTGGGCGCCGCTGTTCAGGAATGTCCTGAACTTGAGCTACTGGCGCCTGTCGAGCTCAGTGCGGTCTGCTTCCGATATCGCGGGACGCTGAACGACGCAGACCTAAACCAACTCAATGCGGCGATCCTGCGGCGGATCATTGAAAACGGCCGAGTGTATCTGTCCAACGCCTCTATTGGAGGTGCGTTTGCGCTGCGCGCGTGCTTCGTAAACCACCGCACGCGCAGTTCCGATGTCGAGGAAATTGTCCCTGAGGTGCTCAGGGCAGCCCGAACGATAAGCAGCCCTCGGCGATAGCCGGCTCTGGCACTTGGGCTGACGCCATCCGTCCGGAAAGCACTCCTGCGCCCTCCCGTATCGCGACAGGTGGGTGGCGAGCAGCATCCTGAACCTCCCATTCGCGGCTTGCCCCTGGGAATTCGCGGTCTGCTGAGGGCAGTTGGACTCAGACAACGGGGCGTTGTCCGCGACCCGATCGCGAACGCGGCTTATGTGCGGCGCTAAGGCGAGGGGTCGCGGCTTCAGGCGGCCCCGCGGTCTCCAACGCCGCATCGAACGCCACGGGCAGCGCCTGCGACACATGGTCGATCCACACAAATTCCAGCATCGCACGCGTGCTCTCGGGAATGTCCTCAAGATCGCGCTGGTTCCGTGCCGGCAGGATGACGCGCTTGATGCCGGCTCTTGCGGCGGCGATGGTCTTCTCCTTGATACCGCCAACTGGCAGTACGAGACCGCGCAGGCTGATCTCGCCCGTCATCGCCACATCCGGCTGCACCGGCTGACCGCGGAACAGCGAGGCGAGGGAGATGAACATCGCCACTCCCGCGCTCGGACCATCTTTGGGAATTGCACCTGCGGGTACGTGTACGTGGACATCATTATCTTCGAACAATGCGGGGTCAATCCCGAACTCCGCCGCTTGGCTCTTAAGCAGACTGAGAGCGGCCTGGGCGCTCTCCTTCATAACATCCCCGAGTTGTCCGGTTAAGATGAGCTTGCCGTGCCCCGGCAAGCGTGCGGACTCGATGAACAGAATGTCGCCGCCAACCGGCGTCCACGCCAGTCCGGTGGCGACGCCGGGCACACTGGTGCGCTGTGCGACTTCGTTCTCGAACCGCTTGGGGCCGAGTACTTTCTCAACGTCAGCCGCATCGAACGTGACCGCGGTGGCGCCGCCCTCCGCAATACGCATTGCGGCATTGCGCACTAGGGCGCCGATCTGGCGTTCGAGACTGCGACACCCCGCCTCACGGGTATAGTCGCGGATAATCCGTGCGAGAGCCGCGTCGGTGATCGTGATCTGCTCGGACGTGAGCCCATTGGATCTTTGCTGGCGCTGCACGAGGTAGCGCCGAGCGATCTGGAGTTTCTCGTCCTCGGTGTAACCAGTGAGTTCGATGATCTCCATCCGGTCGCGCAGGGGGCCGGGCACCGTATCCAGTACATTTGCCGTGGCGATGAACAGCACCTGGCTGAGGTCAAAGGGCTGAGCGATGTAGTTGTCGCGGAACGTCGAGTTCTGCTCCGGGTCCAGAACTTCAAGGAGCGCCGCGCCGGGATCGCCGTGGAAGCTGGCTGAAACTTTGTCGATCTCGTCGAGCATGCAAACGGGGTTGCGGGTGCCTGCCTTGCGCAGACTCTGGAGAATATTTCCGGGCAGTGCACCGATATACGTGCGGCGGTGACCACGGATCTCGGCCTCATCGTGCACGCCGCCCAAGCTCACGCGCACGAACTTCAGCCCCAGCGCCCGGGCAACGCTCTGGCCGAGGGAGGTCTTGCCCACGCCCGGCGGGCCCACGAAACATAGAATCGGACTGCGGCCCTTGGGGTTGAGCTTGCGGACCGCCAAGTATTCAAGGATGCGGCGTTTGACCTTCTCCAGTCCGTAATGATCCTCATCGAGGATCCCCCGCGCCCGGGCAATGTCAATATCTTCCGGATCGGCCTTGCTCCAGGGCAGCGCCACCATCCAATCGAGGTAATTGCGCACCATGCCGTACTCGGGGCTGGCCTCCTGCATGCGCTTTAGGCGGCTAAGTTCCTTATTGACATGCTCATTCACCTCCGCGGGCATGCCGGCGGCGGTGATCTGCTTTTCGAGTTCAGCGAGATCGCTGTTCTGAGAGTCTTCCTCACCGAGCTCTTTCTGCAACTGACGCAGCTGTTCACGCAATACCACTTCGCGCTGGCGCTCACCCAGTGCCGCCTGGGTCTGTTCTGAAATCCCCTTGGTGACCTTAAGCACCTCAACCCGGTGGGCGAGCAGTTTTATGACCTTATCGAGCCGCTCCTTGAGATCTACGGTCTCTAGAATCTCCTGCTTCTCAGTCGACTTCGCATCCATGAAGCTCGCGATTAAATCGGCCAGCGCTCCGGGAGAGTTTATTTCAGCGATGACCCGCGTGATTTCCGCCGGAGCCTGGGGCAGTAAACCAAGTGCTTCCAGCGCTCGCTCTTTCAGGTACGCGAACCGGCCTTCGACCTCGGGGCTGAGTGTCGTCTGCTGTGGAATAGGTTCGACACGCGCGGCCAGAAACGGAGCCTCGCGGATCAGCTCGAGCAGACGGAAGCGCTCCTCGCCCTGACAGATCAACTGATGGGTGCCATCCGGCGTCGTGACGTAGCGAATCACCGTCGCTATGACACCTACATCGTAAAGATCGCCGGCACGCGGATGCTCGACCGACGGGTCGCGCTGCGCGAGCAACGCAATCTTGTGGCCATTGCGCACGGCTTCCTGTGCCGCTGCGATGCTGCTCTCGCGCCCGAGGGCGATCGGCATGACCGTGCCCGGGAAGAGCGAAAGGTGCCGGACCGGGACGACGGGGAGAGCACCAGCCGGCAGTGGGGGCAGCTCGATTCGATTCCCTGCTGCTTCGTCTGCCATGGTTACTGTGCTCCTTCTGTTCGAGCCAGGCGCACTTCGAGGCAGCCGTTCAGGTAGCGGGTGTCCTCGATCCTAAGTGCGGATCCTGAGAGGGTGATCTGGCGCACGAAGCGGCCGTAGGGGATCTCGAGACGCCGGATCGACGCGTCACGGTGCGTCGCTCGCGGAGGCCGTCGGGCGCTGACCGTGAGCGCCGTGCGCTCAAGATGAATCTCGATATCCTCAGGAGCCACGCCAGGCATTGCGAATACCAACAGAAACCCGTCCAGAGTTTCGTGGACATCGACGGGCGGCTCCCACGTGACGGCCTCAGCGCCGGGGCCCACGTAGCGCAGGAAGCGTCGCTTCAGGCGCTCCGCTTCGTCGGTAAGTTCCAGTGCCTGAAGCCACATCCAGCCGTAGTGTTTTTCGGTGCTCATGAATGTTGTCGCCCTCGGGTATCCAGGCAGACAGCATTCTCACTCCGGAGGGCATATGTTGCATCGCAAACAATGGCCGAGGCCGAGTTTGGGCGCTTAAGTCGTTGCGTGGGATTCATCACACCCGTACTTGGGGCAGAGGACCCAGGTTCCAAGGGCATTAACGCGGGGTCTCGGCAGCGCGTGCGTAAGTGGTGTGGCTCCCACGTAGCTGTCGTTTGGGGGTGGGGACCCCAGTTAAATGAGTGCCGTCAGACGGAAACCAGAGCCCTCATCGGTCGCTGACACGTGTCGTTGCTCTGCCGGCGAAGGTGGGCACGGGTTGCAGGCCCGTGCCTCCCCTCGCCATCGCCTCTTAGCCCACCTACCAGAACCAGTGGTACCAGGGCTTCTTCACGCTGTCCTTAGCCGGCTGCTGTTTCTGGCTCTGCTCCGCCGTATTGCTGGCTAGTGTCTGTGCATTGAGACCCACGTGGCGCAGGTCCTGCGCGTTCGCCGCGTCTCGACGAACGCCAGTCGTCGGCGACGAGGCATTTGCAGCGGTTAGACTGCTCCCTTGAACTGGGCGCCCGCCACGGATGTCCGCGCCTGCGCGACTACTACCGGTATTGTCAGCCTATACCGCTGCGATCGACTCGCAGATTCCCGTGATCCGCGCGCAGGTCGCGCTGGTCGGCCCGTATGTCAGCCCGGTCCTTGGCAATGTCCTTCCGGTCAGCGTGAATGTCGGCCTTGTCACGCTGGATGTCGCGTTGCTCGTCGGCGCCGTTTCGCTGCTGCGCGTAGTCGTGGCGCAGGTCGCGCTGGTCGGCCCGTATGTCAGCCCGGTCCTTGGCAATGTCCTTCCGGTCAGCGTGAATGTCGGCCTTGTCACGCTGGATGTCGCGTTGCTCATCGGCGCCGTCTCGCTGCTGCGCGTAGTCGTGGCGCAGGTCGCGCTGGTCGGCCCGTATGTCAGCCCGGTCCTTGGCGATGTCCTTCCGGTCGGCGTGAATGTCGGCCTTGTCACGCTGGATGTCGCGTTGCTCGTCGGCGCCGTTTCGCTGCTGCGCGTAGTCGTGGCGCAGGTCGCGCTGGTCGGCCCGTATGTCAGCCTGGTCCTTGGCAATATCCTTCCGGTTGTCACGCTGGATGTCGCGTTGCTCGTCGGCGCCGTCTCGCTGCTGCGCGTAGTCGTGGCGCAGGTCGCGCTGGTCGGCCCGTATGTCAGCCCGGTCCTTGGCAATGTCCTTCCGGTCAGCGTGAATGTCGGCCTTGTCACGCTGGATGTCGCGTTGCTCGTCGGCGCCGTCTCGCTGCTGCGCGTAGTCGTGGCGCAGGTCGCGCTGGTCGGCCCGAATGTCAGCCCGGTCCTTGGCGATGTCCTTGCGATCGGCCTGAATGTCGGCCTTGTCACGCCGGGTGTCGCGCTGCCCATCGGTAGGCTGCTCAGGGGAATTCCGATTCACAGCGGAACCACCTGGGATGGCGCTTGCCGGTTGCTGTTCGGCCCCTTGCTGCGACGTCCCAACCATTGGTAACTGAGTCTGGGACTGTCCCGGGGTCCCCGGAGCAGGTTCAGAAGCCGTCTGAGGTGCCGTTTGGCTCTGCGCCGCGTATGCAAAAGGCAATGTCGCGGCCACAATGGAACGGACGGTGGCTCGGATAAGGGTGCGATGCGTCATAGCGCCTCCTCGTCTATATCCTCGATGAAAGAAGTTTCGGCTTGTAGTCCGATAGCGGCCGGAAACAGACTCTCCGGCGTGCCAGCTCACGGAGTTCGGACTTCAGCCTCGGCTGACTGATCGGCGGCCGGCGCACGTCGCTGTGTCAGGCGTTCCTGATCCGCCAAGCCTTGGACGACGGCGAAGAATCGATTGTAAAAACTGGGATCGTGAATCGTTTCACGCCGCACGGTTCCTAGCACCTGGGCGGAGCCGGAAGGCATGGTCAGCGTCGCCGGCCCGACGCCCATGCTCGTTGATTGCTTCATCTTCTGAAGCTGACTGTCCTCGCGCATGGCCGTGACGAACACAACGCTTGTGCCGTCACGGTTATCCGCGCAGGTTGTTTGCATATGTACAGTCACATTGAGTTTCGGTTCGGGCTGGAAATCGCGGCTACCCGTAAGAACTCCATTGTCAGCGCTCCGCTCCAGCATGTAGCCCTGACTTAGCATTGCACGCTTGACGCTCCAGCAGACGGTCTCTCCGGAGCCGGCGAACGTCTTACTAAATGGTGCGTCCGCACGGATGCTGTCGCGTGCGATATCGTGCTTCTTGGAAGCACATCCACTCGTTACAACCGCCGTGGCAATCACCACGGACAGGGGCATTAAACCGCGAGCGATTGCCGTTGGTGAGAGTCGGTGCACGCATACCTCCAGCTCATTCCAAGTCTGAACCATAGGCTATGAGTTGGAACTCATCGGGGATGTATGTGGGGCGCCTCGTGGCCGGTCAGAAGCCAAGGCCGTCGGCAGTCAGAGCCTTCTCACCCTGATAGGGTGCCGACAGAGGGTCGTTTTGGCCGCCGCCGATTTCCATGGGTTTTTTCAAATGGTTGTGTGAGCCTGAACAGCCCTTTAAGCGGCCGATATTGAGGTGTGTCTGTCGGACAGACGGAAATAGAGTGAACGGCACATAAATAGTGGTCCGCGACGGGTTAAGGGTACGGGGGACGGGGCATGCGGTCTGAAGACATTCTGGTAATTGGTGCCGGCCCAGCAGGTCTGGCGATGTCGGCCTGTTTGCGCCGTGAAGGACTGCTCCATGTGGTTCTGGAGCGCGAAGGGCAGATTGCCAGCGCCTGGCATCGGCATTACGACCGGCTGCATCTCCATACCACGAAGACCTATTCTGGCCTGCCCATGATGCCGTGGCCGAAGGAGGCGCCGCTCTACCCGTCACGGGAACAAGTGGTCCAGTACCTGCTGGCGTACGCCGCAGAGCACCGCATTGCACCCCGCCTAGGGGTCAATGTGTACGCCGTGCAGCGCACTGGCGATCACTTCACAGTCGATACGAGCGCCGGCGTCATGACACCGCGCATTGTCATCGTGGCGACGGGGTACAGCGGCGTGCCAAAGTTGCCGTCGATTCCCGGACTGGACAGTTTCCATGGCTTGGCCATTCATTCCGGTGTGTACAAGGACCCCGCGCCCTTCCAGGGTAAACGCACGCTGGTGGTCGGTTGCGGTAATTCAGGCGCCGAGATCGCGCTCGATCTGGCGGAGCAGGGGGTCGATGTGGCCATGGTGGTGCGGGGTCCGGTGCATGTGGTCCCGCGCGACCTGTTCGGACGTCCGACCCAGCACACCGCTGTACTGCTTTCGCACCTGCCGCTGGGGCTGCGCGATGCTATTTCTGTGAGCGTCGTGGGGCTGGCGGTGGGGGACCTGTCGCGCTGGGGTATCGTGCGGCCAGCGGTCGGCCCCAACCTCATGATCGTTGAGTCCGGGCGTGTTCCCATACTGGACATCGGCACGATCGCCATGATCAAGCAGGGGAGAATTCGCGTACTGCCTGCGGTGCAGGAAATCCTTTCGGACAAGGTGTGTTTCGCCGGCGGTGCCCTGCATCCGTTCGAGGCCATCATCTTGGCGACCGGGTATACATCGGGCCTGGGAACATTGATCAAGGGCTTCGAGACCATCGCCGATGCACGCGGTAGGCCGACCCGGTTCGGCGAGGAGACCGGCATTTCGGGGTTGTACTTCGTCGGATTCAAGAATCCGCCGACCGGCGCGCTGCGTGAGATCGCCCTGGAGGCTCCGCGGACGGCTCGGTCCATTCGCATGGCCGTCGGCCGTAATGCGATGGACGCTGCATAGGGTACGCAGCCGCCTACGAAGGGTCCCAGGCCGGCGCGATGCCCCGTGAGCGCGTCCCTCAAAGGCGGCGCGCTCACGGGCGCGCGCTATCAGTGGCCCTCGCTCCTGATTGCCTCGACAGAGCCGAACAGACCGTCGGCTTCATCGTTAAGACCGGCGGTAAAGTACAGGACATCCGGGTCCGAAATCGCTGCCCCGCCGAACCTTAGGCCCCACAGCCCGTTGATTGCGATCACGTGGCCGCGTCGATCGCGCAGTTGTCCTCGAGGGTCGCCGTTCGAGCCGAAAGCCGTGATGTGGCCGTCGCCAAAGTTGCCGATGAGGATGTCTCCGCTGAACTTGCCAAAATCATGGGAGGCGCGCGTCACGCCCCACGGAGAATTGAGCTGACCACGGCTCGCAAACCGCCGTAGCAAGTGGCCATCCGTGTCGAATATGTCGACGAAACCATGACCTTCGCCGGCCAAATCGTCGTGCTTCGCCGCATTCTGCAGCGCGTACGTGACGAACAAGTCGCCGTCAATAAGCGCGATGCCAAAGGGGGCGTATCCGGGCGGTATGTGTCGGTCGACGAAGCCGCCAGCAGCCTGCACGGGTTTGAACGTCGCGTCGAACACATCGATCGAACCCGCGTGGAAGTTGGTTGCGAACAGGAACACCCCTTTGGGGTTCGGGGCCAGCGCCAGCCCCTTGTACACCGCGCCCGGCTTGGGCGTTATCGACTTCGAGAATCGCATGGGTACCGTCGACGTTAGGGTTCCAGGCGGAGATCGTCCCGTCCTCCGTGGCAAAGATAAAAATTCCAGGGAAGGTGGACGTTCCCACCTTGAAGCCTTGGGTCGGATTCCACACGATTCCGGTGGGCGTCGCGGTGACGCTGCTCGGCGAACCTTTCGGGGGCGGGATCTGCACCACGAGCGGCACGATGTCCCCCTTGCCGTTGTAGAGGGTGGAAACCCCGGTGCCGTTGTCCGAGATCCAGAACGGCGAGCCGGGGATGAATGTTATGCCCCAGGGGTTCTTCAGATTCGGGTCGGTCACCCGGGCCACGCCCGGCAGATCTGAGACGAGGTTGGTCTGTAAGTAGCCGCCGTCGTCGTCGTCATTGGCATAGACGACGGTTGGCGCACACGTGACGCTTGCGAGCACCACGGTCAAGAGCAGTATCGCTCGACGTGCGGTAGTCATGATTGCTTCTCCCCGGTTTTGGATGACGAAAGGCAACGAGCCCGTGCTACAAGTAGTCTCGCGCGCTACGCGCACCGCTTCCGTTCTCGTTGCATGAAATGCGCGCAACTGGCGACGGTAGGTGGCAGCCAGTTCTGGCAGCGTTCACAACCGGGCTGTCAGATACGAAATCTGTGTGTTCCCGCGTGGGTAACCACAGGCCTCTTCTTGGCAATGACGCCCGTCCGCGTGAACGTTAGGCAATTGCGCCTGAGCGGGCGAGCGTGCAGTGCCGCAATGCGCACGCTTGCCTCTTGTCGTACCGCTGCGATCGTGCAATGCTCCCGAGCTCGCCGCCAGCCGAAGCGCGGCAGAAGATACCTCGCGAGCGAGACGCCCCGGAGCAGGGTCCAATGCCCCCGTGCAGGGCGCGTCCTAAGCGTTGGGGAGTGCTTTGCGTTTTAAGAGAGAGCGGAAAGCACTGATTCTCAGGCTATTCTGGTAGTCACGCGGGGCACGCATCGATGAAAGAAAATTGCCCAAGTGAGGTCCCCGGCCCCCCACCCGGGTCCGCAGCGGTGTCTTAACCAGGACGCGATGTGAGCGATGTCAGCGGGGCGGGGAGAAGAAGCCCAGATACATCGCGACACCCGGGCCGAGCGCATGCGCCGCATCTCGACCCAGGTGTAGTGAGTCCGGGAGGACGGATGGCGAGCTGCGCCTCGCTCCCGCAGAAAACCTCACGGCTTCAGTGACAATGTGCGTCGTCGACTGAACAGTCGTGCCATGCCTGATCGTGCCAATAGCGATTGTGTTCACGATCGTAATAGCCTTCCTTGTACCCCTGGGCGTAGCCTCCGTCATGCACTACGTCCCGGTCATGGACCACGCAGCCTGACAAACCCATCATCAGGGCCGCCAGGACAACCGCACCAGATGCGGAAAACCACCTTGAGACTTTCATAGCGTCAACCTCACGGGACAGTCAGCAGTGCGTGCAGTACACACGCTCCACTGTCGCGCGACCGTCCGCTGCTTGCGGAAGACTCAGTGAGTCGTGGCCTACAAAAAGCGCTTCTTGCTTTGGAGTCCGGGGCACTTGGCCCCTGGTGTCTGGAATCCAACGACCAATGGACTTGCAATCCGATGTAGCAGCCTCGACGCATGATGTGTAACGGATCAAGAAAGCAAAGATGAAGCCATTGTGCGAAAGGCAAATCGCCAGCTTCAAACAGGATCACCTAACCCCGGGGGGTTTCTGTGAGATCTATTGGAATGATTATGGCGATGCGCCGCGTACCAAACGGGACGATGGTCCCGGGTATGTTCGATTATCCCCGCCGCGTCTCACGACCTCCGCTGACAATGACAGCATCGTGGCCGACATCAGCATTGACACGAAGGAGAAACGGCCTGGGTCGCTACAAACGTCGGCGCGCCAGTGCCTACTGGGCCGTCGGGTTAGTCCATGCGAGCGAGCCAACAGCGGCCAGAAGTCGGTGGGAAGGCATGGCATGGTTGCGTCGCTCTAAGCGGGTGCTTCGCACCCTATAAACTCACCGCGGTTGATTGGATGCCATCGCTCTGTTGGGAGTGGACGTGGCAGTACCTGGATTTACGGCGCTTGCACATCAGGGCACCGATGGTTACGCTTTATTCCGAGGATCCAGCGACGGCCGAGCGGCACAAGGACGCTGCGGCTGCAATTCCTGCACGTGGATGCGATGCGCCGCGGCTCGAGTCCCAGGTTGATGTGCCGCTATTTCTGGCGTCTCCTGGACTTAGGTGGGCGCTGGGATATTCCGAGAGAATTGATTGATACCATTCACCAACGCGGATTTCTACTCGCACATGATTGCCCGCAGGGGTGGGGCGCTCTAAGCGTGATCGGGTGGGGCTCGCTGAGCGCGAATCGCTACCGTAGCCTTTCCATCGAGTGTTTCCGCCAGGCCGCGCGCTCGCAGCTGGCTCGTCAGCTGTTATCCCCGGTCCCGCCTTGTCCATTCACGCTTCGGGCAGCTGCGGCTGATAGCGTCCGGATCGTGCTCACGTCCGGCTCTGGCGCTTCCCACTGAGAAGGCAACACAGTTGCGGTATTGTTCTGTCGGCGCACTGACGCGTGTGATGGCCAGTGCTTTGTGTGTGCTCAGCGCACCCGTCGCCTTGGGCGCTGACGGAGAACTGCCGCCGCGCAACGAATGGAGCGCCACTGCCTCCTCCGCCGCGCCGCGGGGCATGGCGCCGATGATGGCAATAGACGGCGACCCGGCGACCAGGTGGGACGGGAACTTTGCGCCTGGGAACTGGCTCGAGGTGAATCTGGGCCGCGACGCGTTGATCGGCGGCGCCGTCATCAGGTGGGATGCTGCGTTTGCGCCTGCCTACATTATCCAGGCCTCAATCGACGGGAAGCACTGGCAGAACGCCTTTCAGACGGCGGATTCACTCGGTGGCGTGGACTATGTGCTCTTCCCGACCGTGCGTGCTCGGTACCTGCGTCTCGCCAGTCCCAGGGATGCCGCCGATACAGGCGTGTCGCTGTTCGAGTTCGAGCCGCTGCCGGCTAGCGAGTCGCCGCGCATTACAGGCGCTGACAGGGGACTTGATGCAGCCGGGCTGTGGAGCGCAGTCGTTCACAGTGACCTGGTGGAACCCGGCCCCGAGGTCGGTACCCGGCAGTTGCACGTGTACTTCCCCAAGCCCCTGGTGGTCAGCGGACTGGAAGTCTTCTGGAACGCCTCCCGCCGTGGCGCTCGACTTGAGGGTCTTGACCCGGCGGGTGAGTGGCACCTGATGGGCGAGGACTCAAGCCCGCTCGGGGACAGCTCGTACCTTGCCGCCAATGCAGCCCGCCCGGTGAGCGAGCTGCGTCTGACGGTCTATGCCTCTGGCTACGAGACTCCGGCGATCCGTCGCTTGCGGCTGCTCAGCCGCACGCAGACCATGACTCCTCTCAAACGCTACGAGATCTTTGCCGGGCGCGAACATCCGGCACTGTTCCCGCCGACCTTGCACCATCAGCAGGTGTACTGGACGGCACTGAGCGTGCCTGCGGGTGAGCAGAAGAGTCTCTTCGATGAGTACGGTGACCTCGAGCCCTTCAAGGACGGCCCATTGTTGCAGCCGCTGTGGCGCGATGCCTCGGGCCGCGTGGTCGCCGCGTTCAACGCCACGCGTACGCAGCGCCTGCGTGATGGCTGGATACCCATGCCCGAGGTGCAATGGTCTCCGCAACCCGGACTGCTGGTGCGCAGCGAGGCGATCGCGGTCAATTCGGCCGCAGGTCCCGCCACGCTGGTGAGATATCGCCTCGAGAACACCGGCCCACGCATCGTGGAGGGGCAGCTGGCGCTGCTGGTGCGCCCCATGCAGGTAAATCCTGTCTGGCAGAACGGCGGCATTTCCGAGATTCGCAGCGTGAGCTTCGAGGGAATGGGCCCGAACACACAGTTGATCGTCAACGGCCGCAGGCTGCTGACCGCTCTCACCGGGCCCTCGGCCCAGGGTGTCGCATCCTTCGGTACTACCGGCCAGACCGAGATTACACGCTACGTGCTCGAAGGGGGCGTACCGGCCTCATCCTCGATCAGGGACCCGATGGGCCTCGGGGCTGCCGCCATGCTCTATGCGGTGAAGCTCGAGGCGCGCGAGCAAACCGACGTGGTCGTCATGTTTCCCGTCGGCGAGCCTGCGCCCAAGCCCGCCGGTAAGGCGCTGGGTGAGCGGCGCTCCGAGGAGACTGTGTCTGCGATCACTTCGCCCGCGGACTTCGACAAGCTGGCGGCTTTCACCGAGCAGGAGTGGCGCACACGCCTGCTGCACGTTGGTATCGAGCTGCCGGACCAGTCGCTCGTCGACACACTGCGGGCGCAGCTTGGCTACATGCTGGTGAACGCAAAGGGCCCGATCCTGCTGGCCGGTCCCCGCAACTACAACCGCTCGTTCATCCGCGACGGATCGGCCACCGCGGCCATCCTACTGCGGATGGGTATTCCGGGTCCGGCGCGCGAATACCTACGCTGGTACGCGGACCACGGCACCCACCCGAACGGCCTGATTTCCCCGATCCTCAACGATGACGGCAGCGTGAACCGCGGTGTCGGTTCGGAACTCGAGTACGACAGCCAGGGCGAGTTCGTGGCGTTGGTTGCCGACGTCGCCCGACTCAATGGCGGCGCGGCGAGTGTGCGCGAGTACCTTCCGGCCGTGCGCGGGGCACTACAATTTCTGCAAACGCTGCGCGAGCGCACCCTGGTGCCCGGCTACCAGGCGACAAGCGACGCGCCGCAGCGCTTCCGCGGGATCCTCGCGCCATCGATCAGTCACGAGGGCTACGCCGCACCTACCCACAGCTACTGGGATGACTACTGGGCGCTCAAAGGATGGCACGACGGTGCTTGGCTCGCCCGGCAGTGGCAGCTGAACGACATGGCCAGATGGGCGACGGAGCAGGAAGCGGCGCTGCGCGATTCACTGGCGGCTTCCATTCGCGCCACCATTGACTGGAAGCACATCGATTACATTCCGGCCTCGGCTGACTTCGCTGACATCGACCCTGCCAGCGTCTCCATTGCGCTGGATCCTTCTGGCCAGCAGGAAGTGCTGCCCGACACCGCGCTGCGCACCACGTTCATGCGTTACCTCGATGAGGTTGCCAAGCGCAGCCTGCCAGGTGCCCGCTACGTCTACACGCCGTACGAGTTCCGCAACGTGCTCACGTTCGTGCATCTCGATGAGCCAGAGCTCGCTGCGGAACTTCTGTACCGGCTGCGCGCCAGTCGCTACCCGCCCGGGTGGCAGGTGTTCGCGGAGGTGGTGCGCTCTCCGATGCGCTCGGTGTTCTATCTCGGCGATATGCCGCACACCTGGGTCGGCGCCGAGTACGTGCGCGCGATCATCGGCATGCTCATGCATGAGAACGACAGGGGCCTTGAGCTGCTGCCGGGAACTCCGCCTGACTGGGTCGCCGGCAAGGGACTGGCGATCGACCGGCTGGCGACCGCTTTTGGAACGCTGTCGATGTCTGCTCAGCAGGATGACACCGCGCTGCGTATCCACCTTGGTCCCGGGCTTGGTGCAACCACGGAGGTGGTTGTCAGCTGGCCCAGGCGGCAACGACCGAGATCGGTGACGGTCGACGGCAAACCGCATGGCGACTTCGGCGACGAAGGCATGCATTTGCAGCGCCCGTTTCATGACCTGGTGGCCCGATGGTAGGCGTCAGAGGTGGAGCAGTCGCAGTGCCGGCCGCAGCCGGCAGTGCGAGCGGACTGAAGCGAGCCTCGCGTTAGGGGGCCTTGCCCGGCGCCTCGCGTGGGCCGGGCGAGACCGTGACCAGCACCAGCGCGTCCGGTGGGATGTCCAGGCTCAGACGCTGCTGCTCCTCGAGTGGACGCGAGACGGGGGGCGGTAAGGTGGCGGAAGTTTTCAGCTCATCCAGCTGCTGCCGGGTGGGATACCGCGGCGCCCCCATGCGCAGGTAGGCCGCGGCGAAATTGCCGTGCTCGCCATCCAGAGTCTGGATCTGGGCCGTCTGCGCCTCGGTATGGGCGAAGCTGACCAAGACTTTCCGCAGCCCGGCACCCGGGGCACCGACCTCACGGTAGTTCCACAATGCAAGGACGATGGTGCCGTCGTGTCGACGCGTGAGCAGCGCTTCCTCCACCTCAGGGCTGAAGCGCTCCTCCCCCAGCTGGTGCAGCAGCGCGAAGGCGTTGAAGGATGGCTTTGGAATGCCGCCCACGGCGCGCAGGCCGAAGCCGCCGTAGAAGGGGGTCTTTACAACGCCGCCCTCCTCGAATACGTCCGAGAACGTCCAGTACGCCATATCCTGCACGAGGCCATCGCACTGGCGCACCGTCTCGGCGAGCCACGGACCCATGAACGGTGCGTCCGTCACCAGAGGATGATTGGCGAAGCTTGCGTTGAACTCGGTCCACAGCAACGGCAGATCGGGCCGGGAAGATCCCAGGATTTCCTTGTGAACCTTGGCCACGGCACGGCAGACCAACACCCTGCGCGCTACCGGCTGATTCGATCCGAAGATCTTCGGCGTATCGTCACCGTAGACGTGTGTCGAGATGAAATCGATCGGAATGTGCTGCGTGGATGTGAAGCGGATGAAATCCGGGACCCATGCCGCCTGAGCCGTGGCCGGACCCCCGACCCGCAGTCCGCTGTCCACGCGCTTGAGCGCTCGTGCCGTGTGCTCATAGAGCGTCCAGTAGGTCTGCTGCCGGGGCGAGCCCGCCCAGAAGTCGAGGTTCGGCTCATTCCAGACTTCGAAGTACCATTGCCTGACCTCGTCGATTCCGTAGCGCTCCACCAGGTGCCGGGCCAAGGCCTCGATCAGCGCATCCCAGCGCCGGTAATCCTTAGGCGGCGCGATGACAGGGTGGTACCAGAACGTATGACGCACGTCTTTGCTGGCGAGCGCGCGCGGCATGAAACTCAGCTCCACAAATGGCCGCACGCCGTTAGCCAACAGCCCATCGTAGATCTGATCCACGTAGGAGAAGTTATAGACGGGCTGGCCATGCCGGTTCTCGCTGTAGACGCCGACCTCGTCGTGCAGGATGGCGTGAAAGCGCACGTATCCGAGCGCTGTGATGGCCTTCACCGCGTCCAGATCCTGGCGATAGCTCTCGCGCAGGCTCAGGATCGCCCGTCCGGAGCCGAATGTGTGCTCCCAGAAGTGCGCGAAGGGCCGGCTCGGGGCGGCGGCATCCACCGTGATGGTTTCCGACTCCGCTGCCCGTCCAGAGGCTGCGACGCACAGACCAAGCACGAGGGTCATCAGCCAAACGCCTGGCTGTTGTACAAACCGTGTATCCCGGCCGGCTTTCGCCACTTGCATCGATTGCCTGCGTCCCATGCTGCACGATGATAGCCCGCTTCGCGCTCTCAGCATAAACACCGCCGGGCCTCGATAAGCCGGAGCTGTTTCCTCCGCAAATGAACCTTTTGTCGAGGGCACCCTCTCGTGGCTCCAGATCTTTCGACGCGCTGCCGCCTCACCGTGGGGGGCCTTTCTTGATTTCTTGTTAAGAGTAAGAAGACCCGGCAGCGCGCTCTCGATCGTGGGCTCCTCCGGGGCTTCTTCATTTGGCGCCGGCTCGATTCCCCGCTTCATGGGGAGTGCGCAGGAAGCCCCGGAGGCGGTTCACTGACAAGGCTCGGGGCTGGCCAAGGATCAGAACTGTGCAGCGCTCCTCGCAGAAGTCGAGCCCGCGGCGCGCTCCGGCCCATGATGCAACGGCGCGAGCCGTCGCCGACGGTCTTTCGACCGCGTGCCAGGTAACGCGGCAAACACGGCAACGGGAAGCAAGGGCGGGGTAGGGAGGTCACTGGGGCGTCTCAGGACCTTAAGCGAGGTCGGGGCAAGAGTTGCTCATGCGGAAAAACGACTGCCCGGACGAAGACGAAGTCTTCAAGGGTGAAGGTCCTACCGGCATTCGGTCTGCGGGCTGACGCCCAACAGCAATTTCGTTATTCATTCTTTTCGTATGCGATCCCAACTGAAGTCACCGAGACGCAGTTTCTGGGTCGGAAGCGCGGTGATGCTGCGCGCCGACGAACTGGCCTATATACGCGGAGTAATCGTCGACGTCATTTACAACCGATCCCGTCTCGAGATTACGCACGCGGTTGTTGCCATCGATCTGGGGAATGATTTCCCTACCCTGTATCAACCAATCAGACTGGGGTTGTTGCGGTGCATGGCAGAGTCCAACACCTTTGCCGTACAGGCGAGTTCCGACGCGATCGCCGAAAGACTGCCTGACTTCATGGAATACGAGATCAATGTAGCCCAGACGGGTTCCGAAGAACCGGCGCCGTTTCCCCGGTCCTGTCGGACTCACTGACTCACGGAGCATGCTTACCGGCTGCGCGCGGAGAAATTGAAGGCGTAAGAGCGATACGGAAGATCTCGCGGGCAGAGCAGCCCGAGGGCGCTATGTCGTGCGTGCCGGTCAGCTCGCGACCTGGCGCAGCATCGGGGTCGCTTCGAGCGTTATAGCCCTACCCAGTCCGCCTGCCGGCGGTTCCGGCCAGAATCGCTGCCTCGCATCCTACAGAACGGCGGGGTGCGCCTCCGCTAACCTGTGGCTGCGGGTGGGTCGGTGCGGCTGTCGGACTGGAGCACGGAAAATGCGCTCACCGCTCATCGCAGTCTACTTGCTCGCCATTGGTATGTACGCTCCTGCCGCGAGTCTCCGCCAATCGTTGCCGCCCGCGGTCCCCCAGGCTCAAACGGTACCGCAACCGCGTCAGACGCAGACTGAGTTTGATCGGCACGGTACGCCTCCGCCAGATATCCATCGCGGCAATGCCCGGATAATCGCCGACAGCGTGGTCGTGCGCAGAGGGGCAGCGTCGCATCAGCCCTCGGGCGGCCCTGCAACCGACACGCAGCCACGGCAACCGAACGATCGGCAGACCGGCAAACCTCAAATGCCCGCCCCAGTGGGCCTGTTGCTGGCACTTGCATTGGTGGACAGTGGAGGGGCGGCACCCCACGAGACCGCGCACGCGGAGTGAAGAGTGCGCGAACGCATCTGCGTGTTCTGATCAGGTGCCGCTTGGCCGTCCCGCATCGAACCCCGAGTTAGCCAATCAGGAGCGCCGGATCCGCACGCGTTCATCGAACGCGTCAACAGGACCGGTCGGACCGAAGTCACGCCGATACCGACCGTCAGCGTCTAGCGGAACCGGCGGCGGCCGCCTGGGAGCGCGACGGCTATGTTTCCGCCACATGACATCCACGCCTGCGGCGCGAAGGCAGCGGGATATCCACCGTCGCGGGCCCCATTTTCCGTTCAGGAGAACCAATTCTCTTGCGATAGACATGAGTGTACGCGACTATACCCAAGCACCCCGTGCGCCATTGGCCGCTCAGGCGGCGAAGCACGCGCATACCAGCCAGAGGGAGTCGAACCGGGATGACGCGCAAGAGCAATACGCTGGGAGGCCTGATCCGGGCCTTGCGACGCCAGAGGAGCTGGACCCTCCGGCAGATGAGCGAGAAGGTGGGCATTCCACTATCGACGCTCGCGAAGGTCGAGCAGGACAAGCTCTCGCTGACCTACGACAAGCTGCAGCAATTCACCTCGCGTCTGGGACTGACCATGGCTGAGTTCCTCGCGCAGGCCGATCCGCCGGCGGTGGATGCACCGCAGGTCGTGACCGCCCGACGCAGCCTCACCCGCGATAACAACTCGATCCAGATCTCGACGCCGAACTACGACTACGAGTATCTGTGCGCAGACCTGCGCGAGAAGCGCATGGTCCCGATCCTTACGCGCATCAGGGCGCACGACATCGCGGAGTTTGGTGAGCCGGTGCGCCACCAGGGCGAGGAATTTGTCTTCGTGCTTGAGGGAACCGTCGAGGTACACCTGCAGTTCTACACCTCGGTCGTGCTCAAGGCAGGCCAGGGTATCTACCTCGACAGCACCATGGGACACGCTTACGTCGCCAAGGACTGCGAGAGCGCCCTGGTTTTGGGGGTGTGTTCGGGCGAGGACCGCAATCTTGCCGGCGAATTGATCAGCCTTGCCGAGAAGGCGGAGAAAGTCGCTTAGGCAGCACGCGCCCCGCTCGGGCCGGGCTGATCACTCGGTCAACGTTCAGGGGGCGCCCTGGGCGGCCACTCACAGCGTCCTACTGTGCCGACCCGGTCAGAAAGCCGGCGATGAGCCGGATCAGAAACAAATTGACACGAAATTCTCTGTACAGGATCATTGTCTTGTATTAGACAAATTGTGTCTCATAACTCTGGCGCCAGTAGGTCGAGGCGCTGGTGTCCGGCATAGAAACAGTGATCTGGGGGGCAAATCCATGAATCCGACGGTCAGAGCGACAGTGTCTGCAGTGCTGAGGGTCATGCATGGATTGCGAGGTATTTCAGTCCTGGGTCTGGTGGCGTTTGGCGCTGGCGCTCACGGCGGGCTCCGGCGCGTGGGCACAGCAGGCCATCGACAGTGGGACCAGTGCGGTCGTGCTGCAGGAGGTCGTCGTCACCGCACAGAAGCGGGAAGAGAAACTGCACGATGTACCGATGGGGGTGACCGCAATCACCTCGGAGGAGCTGCAGAAGCAGCAGCTCGTCAGCCTCGAGGACCTGCAATCCAAAGTGCCGGGCTTATCGCTGACGGAGGTTCAACCCGGCGAGACACGGCTTACCCTTCGCGGCCAGAACGTGGGCGGGATCGGCTCGACGGTGACCACCTACATCGACGATACGCCCTTCGGCTCGAGCAACGCGCTCGCCAACGGCTTCTTTCTTCACCGGTGATTTCGACACCTGGGACCTGCAGCGTGTGGAGGTGCTGCGCGGGCCCCAGGGAACTTTGTACGGCGCCGGCAGTGAGGGCGGTCTTCTCAAGTACGTGACTAATCCGCCCGACCCGACGAAGTTTGCCGCGGCTGTCCAGGCTGGCGGCGAGGATGTCGCGCACGGTGAGGCTGCCGGGTCGGGCAAGGGCATGATCAACCTGCCGATCGGTGATCGCGCCGCATTTCGCCTCAGCGGCTACTACGAGGGGTTACCCGGTTACGTCAATGATCCGTCGCTCGGCGAGAAGAACATCAATCGTGGCTATCGCGATGGCGTGCATGCAGCTTTACTGGTCAACTTTACCGACAACCTTTCAATACGACTGAACGCCTTCGGGCAGGACCTGCACACCGACGGGACGCCCAACACCGATGTGGTCGGAGCAGGAAATCTCCCGCTCACACCGCCCGCCAATCAGCTCGAGCCGCAGAACGGCAACTTCAACCAGCAACGCTTCATCAATGAGCCGGACACCTTCAAGTACCGTATCTACAGTGGCACGCTCCACTGGAACAGCGGCTGGGGAAGCTTCACCTCGATTACGAGCTACGGGACCACAGAGCAGAACGGGATCTCTGACGTAACTTCGGTCGCGGCCGCGCCGGGGACTGGGGCAACGGGTACGTTCGGCGATGTCGCTACCAGCCTTCTCGGACTCGTCGCCCCGCCCCCGCCCGGCGCGACCACCGTCGCTGGCCTCGCCGAGCCCGCATCGACCGAGATCAAGAAGTGGACCCAGGAGTTTCGTCTTGCCTCCTCGGCCGGGCAGACTCTCGAGTGGCAGCTCGGTGCGTTCTACACGCACGAGTCCTCGACGCTCGACCAGACGCTGCCGCTCTTCTACATCCCGACGCAGGTGTACGCCCCTCTACCGGAAGCCTTGGGCGGTCCGTCGCTCGAGAACCTTTCCCTCGATGCCCTGTATCGCGAGTGGGCCGGCTTTGCCGAAGTGACCTACCACTTCAGCCCGCAATTTGATCTCGGCCTCGGCGGCCGCTGGTCCGAGAACAAGCAGTCCGCCAGCCAGGTGACCAGCGGCGCGCTGCTCACGCTCACGGGCCAGCCTTCCCCGCAGGTCTCTTCCGGCGACTCGACCGACACCGACTGGACCTACTCGATTGCGCCACGCTGGCACGTGAGCAGCGACACCATGGTGTACGGGCGGATCGCGACCGGCTATCGGCCGGGCGGCCCGAACGACCTGCCTCCGAGCGCGCCAGCAAGCATCCCGCGACAGTACCAGCCTGACAAGACGACGAACTACGAGGTCGGCGTACGCACGGACCTGCTCGACAAGCGTCTGTCCGTCGATGTCGCCGCGTTCCTCGTCGACTGGACGAAGATTCAGCTGTTCGAAGAGGTCCAGGTGCCGGGACAACCTCCAGTCGGCATCAACGCCAACGGCGGCACCGCACGCAGCAAGGGTGTCGAATGGACATTCGGTTATACGCCGGTGACTGGTCTGACCTTCACGCTCGTGGGTGCGTACGTCAACGCTTACCTGACTGCGCCGGCGCCCGATGCCGGCGGCAACGATGGGGATCCATTGCCGTACGTGCCGAAATGGAGCACGTCGCTGGACGGGGCCTACACGTGGCATGCGTTTGGCGACTACAGCGCGTTTGGCGGGGCGACCTGGAGCTATATCGGGTCGCGCTTCAACGATTTCTCTGCCCTTCCCAGTGCCACGGGCGCGCTCGAGCCGGAACCGCGCCCGGACCTGCCGAGCTACAACACGGTCAACCTGCGCGCCGGGCTGGAGAACGGTCGCTGGACGTTCGAGCTATACGGCAAGAACGTCGGCGACACCCGCGGCATAGCCTACTACACCAACTCGGGTACCCCGAACTACGGAGGCGCGCTTGGCTACGTTCAGCCGCGCACGCGTCGGCGCGTTGGTGACCGCCCGATTCTGACGGCATGAGAGGCGGCCGCGGTCAGGAAGGGGATCATGAGTTCGAGTCGACTGGCTTGCCTCTTGCTACACGTCGTGGACGGGGTTCTTCCACCCCGCCGACGGCTACTTCGAGCAGTACCTTGAGAGGCGTGCCATGGTGAAGCCGCAATGAATGCAGCGCATGACGTTGGCGGTTCCGCGCCCCCGAGCGCCCTGGAACTGCCATATCCGTATCTGCTGTTCCTCGGTGACACGACCGAGCCGGCGTACGCCAAGACCGCCTTCGGGCTGCGCGACTGGGCTCCGGAGCGCTGCATCGGCGAATGGGGGTGCGATACGGCCACGGTCTCCACGGGCCTGCCGCGTCTTGCCCCGAAAGAGGCACGCGCCCGCGGTGCGCGCGGCCTCGTGATCGGCATCGCGAACACCGGCGGGGTGATTGGCGAGAGCTGGGTGCCGCTTCTGGTCGAGGCACTGGAGTCCGGACTGGATATCGTCAGCGGCCTGCACGTGAAGCTTGACTCCGTGCCTGCGCTGAAAGCCGCGGCTGCCCGTTATGGGCGGCGGTTGATCGATATACGCACGCCGCCGCCGAACATTCCCTGTGGTACCGGATCCAAGCGTTCCGGGAAGCGACTGCTCACCGTTGGCACGGACTGCGCGCTCGGCAAGAAATACAGCGCGCTGGCGATCGCACGGGCGTTCAAGGCACGCGGTCTCGCCGTCGACTTTCGCGCCACCGGACAGACCGGGATTCTCATCTCCGGGGGTGGCATGCCGATGGATGCCGTGGTCGCCGACTTTGAGGCCGGGGCCGCGGAATTGCTCAGTCCGGCTGCAGACTCCGCGCACTGGGACGTCATTGAAGGGCAGGGGTCCTTGTTCCACCCCGCCTATGCGGCGGTCTCCTTAGGACTGCTGCACGGCAGCCAGCCGGATGTCATCGTCGTATGTCACCAGCCGGGGCGCGAATGCGTGCTCGGCCACCCGGACTTCGCGCTGCCGAGCATCACCGAGACGATAGACCTGAACCTGCGGCTCGGGAGGCGCACCAATCCTGCGATTCGCTGCGGCGGCGTCAGCCTCAACACCGCGCACCTGGATTTGCAGGCAGCACGTGAGCTGATGGCGCAGGAGAGTGCCCGGCTCGGACTGCCGGTGGCGGATCCGATGCGTCCGGGAGCGGAATTCGAACGACTCATCGACTTGTGCCTGGGCTGACCCGGGCTAGTGGGAATTAGGAACATGAGCAAACAAAGACCGATCACCTGCGCCCTGACCGCCGGTTTTCTCGCCCTGGCAGGCGCGCTCGCCCTGGCGCAGGAAACTCCGCCGGCCCCTGCGGTCGCGGCCGACACCGCCGCTCCTCTGACCAGCGCGGACGTAAACGCCTGGCTCGATGGCTACATGCCGTACGCGCTCAAGAGCGGCGACATCGCCGGCGCCGTCGTGGTCGTAGTCAAGGACGGGCAGGTGCTGACCGAGCGTGGCTACGGCTACTCGGACGTGGAGAAGCGCATGCCGGTGGATCCGGCACTCACGCTCTTCCGGCCCGGTTCGGTGTCGAAGCTGTTCACCTGGACCGCGGTCATGCAGCTGGTGGAGCAGGGCAAGATCAACCTCGATGCCGACATCAACCAGTACCTGGATTTCAAGATTCCCGAACGTGATGGCAAGCCCATCACCATGCGCAACCTGATGCAGCACACGGCCGGGTTCGAGGAACAGGCCCGGGGCATCATCTCCGAGGATCCGAAGGCTCCCGGATTCGACACGTTGCTGAAGGCCTGGGTACCGACGCGCGTGTTCGCACCCGGGACGACGCCTGCGTACTCCAACTATGGCGCCTCACTGGCCGGCTACATCGTCCAGCGCCTGTCTGGGGAGTCCTTCGACAGCTACATCGAGAAGCACATATTCGCCCCCCTCGACATGAAGCACTCGAGCTTCCGCCAGCCGCTGCCGGCCGAGCTCGTGCCGTTGATGTCCAAGGGCTACCCGGCCGCATCGGAAGAGCCACGGCCGTTTGAGATCGTCGGTCCTGCGCCGGCCGGTTCACTCGCCTCCAGCGGCGAGGACATGGCGCATTTCATGATCGCGCACCTGCAGGGCGGCGAATACCACGGCAAACGCATACTCACGGCCGAGACCGCCGAGACGATGCACAACAGTCCGCTGACGATGCTGCCGCCGCTGAACCGGATGGAACTTGGCTTCTTCGAGACCAACATCAACGGGCGCGAGGTCATCGGTCATCTGGGCGACACCGACTATTTCCACACCTCGCTGCATCTGTTTCTGAAGGAGAACGTGGGCTTCTACGTCTCGTTCAATAGCCTCGGGAAAGACGGTGCCGCCGGCGAGCTGCGCGGCGCGCTATTCCAGGACTTCGCCGACCGTTACTTCCCCGCCGCGCCTCCCAAGGCGGGCGTCGATGCGAAGACTGCCGCGGCCCACGCCGCGCTCATGCGTGGCGCCTGGGCGGTTTCGCGAGGCTCCCAGTCGAACTTCCTGGCCGGTGTCGGGTTCATCAGCCAGACCAAGGTCGGGGTTGGCAAGAAGGGCGAACTCGTGTTGCCGTTCCCCGGCCTCAACGGCAAGCCCCGCCACTGGATCGAGATAGCACCGTTTGTGTGGGCCGACGAGGACGGCCACGACCGGGCTGCCGCGCAGGTCACCGACGGTAAGCCGGTGCGCTTTAGCTTCGACATGCTCTCGCCGTTCATGGTCTTCGAGCGCGTCCCCTGGTACGCCAACAGCATCTGGCTGCTGCCGCTGTTCGGGATCGGCGTGGCCGCACTGCTGCTGACCGCGCTCGTGTGGCCGGTGGCGGCACTGGTGCGACGACGCTACCAGGCGCCGCTGGCACTGGCGCCTGCCTCACTGCGCGCCTACCGTTGGAGCCGCATCGCCGCGGTCGCGGTGCTGGCGGGACTTGCGCTCTGGCTGCTGATCTTCACCCTCATAATCAAGGACACGAATAGCCTCAATGGGCGTCTGGACCCGCTGTTGTGGATCGCGCAGATCTTCGGGGCTCTGGCCTTCTGGGGCGGTGTTGCGCTGATGCTCTGGAACCTGAAGGCGGTATGGGGCGGCCAGCGTCGCTGGCCGGCGAAAGTCTGGAGTGTCGTGCTGGTGGTCTCAGCCGGCGCGGTACTCTGGGTGGCGCTTGCATGCAAGCTGCTCAGTTTCGGAACCAATTATTGATGGCCGCCCTGAAACTCAGCGTCGAGAAGGTGAACCTGGCGTTCTCCGCGCCATTTCGCATCTCCGGGTTCGTGTTCGACAGTCAGGACGCCGTCGTGGTGACCGTGGACGATGGCACGCACCGCGGCCGCGGCGAGGCTGCCGGCGTCTACTACCTCAATGACGATGCCGCGCACGTCGTCGCAACACTTGAGTCCAAGCGCGCGGCGATCGAGGCCGGCATTGACCGCGAGGAGCTGCAGTCGCTGCTCCCGGCCGGCGGCGCGCGCAACGCGCTGGATTGCGCCCTGTGGGAGCTGGATTCCCGGCGCACCGGTCAGGCGGTGTGGGAGCTTGCCGGACTGGATCCGCCCAGGCCGCTGCTTACCACCTTCACCCTCGGCGCAGAGACCCCGGCCCACATGGCCGACGGTGCGCGCCGCTACGCGAGCGCCCGTGCCCTGAAACTCAAGCTCACCGGGGAAGCGGCGCTGGACTTAGAGCGCGTGCGTGCAGTCCGTGCCGCGCGACCGGACGCGTGGATCGGCGTTGATGCCAACCAGGGCTACACCATCGAGGGTCTGAGGCCGCTGATCGCCGGGCTCGTGGAGGCGCGGATCATGCAGCTCGAGCAGCCCCTCAGGCGTGGGTCCGAGGCGCAGCTGCAGGGCTTTGCGTCCCCGATCCCGCTGATTGCGGATGAGAGCGCCCTGACCCTTGCCGATCTGCCCGGCCTGGTGGGCCGCTTCAGCATGGTAAACATCAAGCTCGATAAGTGCGGCGGCCTCACCGAGGGCCTTGCCATGGCGCGCGAGGCCCGGCGTCTGGGACTGGGCGTGATGGTCGGCAACATGGTGGGCACCAGCCTTGCCATGGCACCCTCGTTCGTCCTCGGGCAGCTGTGCGATGTCGTCGACCTGGACGGCCCCACCTTCCTCAAGCACGACCCCGCGCCGTGCGTCACCTATGCCGACGGCATGATCTGGTGCGACGAAAAGGTGTGGGGGAGGCCGGGCAGGCAGCCCGCGTGAGTCCCCGTCGCGCCCGCACGTGCGCGTACCGCATTTGCTGACCGGCCGGCGATGTCATCCCGGTTCCAGCGCTTCCTGCTGCCCGCCTTTGCCTTCAAGGCGGTCGTGATCGGGGGCGGCTATGCCACCGGACGCGAACTCGCCGAATTCTTCCTGCCCAGCGGCCCCTGGGGCGGGGTCAGCGCGATGCTGCTCGCGACCGTCATCTGGAGCGGGGTGTGTGTCGCCACGTTTGTCTTCGCCCGCGCTGCCGGTGCGCGTGACTACCAGAGCTTTGTGCGCGCGCTGCTCGGACCGGGATGGATAGCCTTCGAGGCAGCCTACGTACTGTTCGTGATCCTGATCCTGGCGGTGTTTGGCGCCGCCGCGGGCGCCATTGCCGCGAGCCTGGGACTGCCCACACTTCTTGGCACGCTCGCCCTGATGGCATCGATCGCCCTCGTGGTCGCCTACGGCAACGCGTCCGTCGAGCGCCTCTTCACCTACGTCTCGTTCCTGCTGTACGGGGTCTACGCACTGTTCTTGCTGCTCGCACTCACGCACTTCGGTGGACTCATCGCTGCGGGATTCTCCCGGCACGTACCCATGGAGGGCTGGGTGACCGGCGGCGTGACCTATGCCAGCTACAACATCATCGGCGCGGTGGTGATCCTGCCGGTATTGCGTCACCTTACCAGTGAGCGTGATGCAGTCATCGCAGGTCTCATCGCGGGTCCGCTGGCGATGCTGCCGGCGCTGCTGTTCTTCTGCTGCATGATGGCCTACTACCCCCAGATCGGTGCGGTCACGCTGCCGTCTGACTTCCTGCTGCAGCGCCTCGACCTGCCGTTGTTCCGCCTGCTGTTCCAGCTGATGATCTTCGCCGCGCTCCTGGAAAGTGGCACTGGCGCCGTGCACGCCATCAACGAGCGCATCGGCAACGCGTGGCGCCGTCGTCATGGGCACTCGCTGGGCCGCGGCGCACGTCTTGCGATCGCGCTCGTGATCCTCACCGGATGCATGTTCCTGGCGGCACGCTTTGGTCTGGTGGCCCTGATCGCCAATGGCTACCGGCTGCTCGCGGCGATCTTCCTGCTCGTCTACGTACTGCCCGTTCTCACGATCGGCATTTTCAAACTGCGGCGCGGCAGCGCCCGCCAGGAAATCACATGAAGAAAGTCATTCTCGCGGCAGTGTTTGCCGTCGGCTGTCCCGTGGTGTTCGGCGCCCCGCCCAAGGATTTCGCGCAGCGCGTTGAGCGTGCGCGCACGGCTGTCGGGGTCCCCGGGATGGCGGTCACCATAGTCGAGGGCGATGCGGTGACCTTCGCCAGGGGATTCGGCGTGAAGGTCATCGGCGGGCACGACACGGTGGATGCCGATACGATCTTCCCGACCGGCTCGACCGGCAAGGCGGTTACGGTGGCCGCCCTTGGCATCCTCGTGGACCAGGGCCGCATAGGCTGGGACGACAAGGTGATCGACCGACTGCCCGGGTTCCAGATGTACGACCCGTGGGTGACGCGTGAGATCACGATCCGCGATCTCCTGGTGCACAGAAGCGGGCTCGGCCTGGGTGCCGGGGACCTGCTGTTCGTGCCGCGCACCAATCTCAGCCGCGCCGAGTCGGTGCGCCGGCTGCGTTACATCAAGCCTGCGACCAGTTTCCGCAGCGGTTTCGCCTACGACAACGTGCTTTACATGGTGACCGGCCAGCTCATCGAGTCGGTAACCGGGGAGACCTGGGAGCACTTCACGGCGGAGCACGTCCTTAAGCCTGCGGGGATGCTGCATTCCACCAGTGACTCGGAGTCGCGGTTCGCGGCGAGCAACCGCGCGCAGCCGCACGCACGCATGGACGGCGGCTTCCGCGGCACCGGCACTCAGGAGCGGTTAGATGAGCGCGATGAACTCGGTCGCACTGCCGCCCCTGCCGGTGGACTTGCCGTCAGTGCCAATGACATGGCGCGCTGGCTGTCCATCCAGCTGCACAACGGGGAACTGCCGGGGCACACCGGTCGCCTGTTCTCCGAAGGTGCGCACGCGCAGATGTGGACCCCGGTCGTTCCACAGCCGATCGACCCGCTGCCCGATGCCCTGAAAGCGACGCAGCCGATCTTCAACACCTATGCACTCGGCTGGGACGTCATGGACTACCGAGGCACGAAGGTTGTGTGGCACGGCGGTGCGGTGTTCGGTTTCCTGACCGCGGTGGTGCTGATCCCGGACCGCCAGGTCGGTTTTTCCGTCCAGATCAACAGCGAGGACGGTGAGATCGTCCGTGGGCTCATGTACGAGCTGCTGGATCATTACCTTGCTCTGCCGTACACCGATTGGGTCGCCCGCTACCAGGCCGAGAAACAGCGCCGGGTCGCTGAGGCGCTCGCGACCCTCAAGTCACAGTCCGCCAAACCTGCCGCCGTAGGCCCCTCGCTCCCCCTCGAGCGCTACACGGGGACCTTCGCCGATGCGTGGTACGGCAACATTGAAGTCACTCAGACGGACGGCAAGCTCAGGATCGACTTCAAGTCGACACCGCGCATGGCCGGCACGCTCGAGCACTGGCAGTACGACACGTTCGTCACGCACCTGGACGATAAGAGCATCGAGCCGGCCTACGTGACCTTTGCGCCTCGGGCCCGATGGGGGCATCGAACGCGTTACCATGAAGGCGGTCTCACCGCTGGCGGACTTCTCCTATGACTACCAGGACCTGATGTTCGTGCCGGTGACCAAGGCGCAATGACCTCAAGCCCGCGGCGGATGGCGGCGGGCGTGGCCCTTCTTTAGGGGCACTCACTACTTCTGGGGAATCAGATGCTTAAGAGACTTACCTGGATTTTCGTGGCGTTACTGGCAGCGCCGCTCTTGTGCGCGGCGGCCCCGCCCGCGCAGGACTACTCGGCGCGCGTGGCGCAGATCCTCAAGAGGACCCCGCTCATCGACGGCCATAACGACCTGCCATGGGAGATCCGCGAGCGCTTCCACAGTAAGGTCTCGGCGATCAACCTCAGCAGTGACACCTCTGCCTTGCCGGTCCCGGCCGGCGGCACCGCCTTGATGACCGACATCAACCGCCTGCGCCGCGGTGGCGTGGGCGGGCAGTTCTGGTCGGTGTTTGTGCCGGTGGAAATGCAGGGACCGGTCGCCGTCCAAGCAACGCTTGAGCAGATCGACATCGTGCGCCAGATGGCAGAGCGGTATCCGCAGGACTTCGAGCTCGCGTATACCGCGGCCGACGTACGCCGCATCCACAAGTCCGGGCGGATCGCCTCCCTGATCGGCATTGAGGGCGGGCACCAGATCAACCATTCGCTGCCGGTGCTGCGCGAGATGTACGCCGCCGGCGCGCGCTACATGACCCTCACGCACTCCTCCAACACCGAGTGGGCGGACTCCGCGACCGATACCCCGAAGCACCACGGTCTCACTGCCTTCGGCCGCGAGGTCGTGCACGAGATGAACCGCCTGGGCATGCTAGTGGACATCAGCCACGTGTCGGCCGAGACGATGCACGCTGTGCTCGATATTGCCCAAGCCCCGGTGATGTTCTCCCATTCCTCCGCGCAGGCCATCGTCGATCATCCGCGTGACGTACCGGACGATGTGCTGCGCCTGCTTCAGCGTAACGGCGGCGTCGTGATGGTCAACTTCTATCCGGGCTACGTCTCCGCTGCGCGCAACCGCTGGGATGCGGACTACGCTGCCGAGCAGGCACGCTACGCCAGCCCGCCCTTTGCAGGCATCTACATCGGCCAGCCCGACCGAGCCAAGGCCGCCCTTGATGACTGGGTGAAGGCGCACCCGGCGCCCAAAGTCACCCTCGCGGAAGTGGCCGACCACATTGAACACGTGCGCCGCGTCGCCGGCATCGACCATGTCGGACTGGGCTCGGACTTCGACGGCATCCCCGTCACCCCGTCGGGGCTGGAGGGGGTTGATAAATACCCCGACCTGCTGGCAGAACTCATGCGGCGTGGCTGGACGGACGATGAAGTCGCCAAGCTCGCCGGTGAGAACATCCTGCGCGTCCTTGCCAGCGCCGAGAGCTGTCGGTGCGCGCCTGCGCACGAGCGGCAAGGCCTCGGAGGCGACCATCGAGGAACTCGATGGGCAGGGGATGCGCGGCACAAAGCCAGACTAGCGCTGCAGACCTGCGGCCGCTGCGGGCGGACGTGCAAGGTCGCGCAGGCGCGGCGTCATTTTCATCGGTATCGCAATCCGTTGATGCGCCGCCGAAGTCATTGATGTAACCGCAGAAGCACGCTGGACGCCGCTGCCAGGCTCAACTTCGGTGCACCGCCCGAGGCACGTAGGATGCCGGACGAAGGAGCGGGCCGCTGGACTGGGAGGCGAGCGGGTCGCAAAATGCAGCGTACATTCAGCGCAGCGTGCGGAAGGGCTAGAAATGTGCCGCAACATAAGGCTCCTGTTTAATTTTCAGCCGCCGGTAACCGATGACGAGATCGCTGCCGCCTCGTTGCAATTTGTTCGAAAGGTGAGCGGGTTCAATAAGCCTTCCAAGGCGAATGAAGCAGCCTTTAATGCGGCGGTTGAACAGGTTTCCGCGAGCGTCGCAGTACTCATGCAGTCCCTGCAGACGCTGGCCCCGCCTAGAGATCGCTTAGAAGAGACAAAGAAGCGCCGCGCGCGGTCGGAGCTGCGCTTCGCTCGGGAAAGTTAGGAAGAAGCAGCCCTGCGCCTCGATGTCCGATCTTTAACCTGATGTTGCTGACCTACGAATCGAAATCGTAGGTCAACTGGCGGCAAATACGGGTAAATAGAAGCCTGCCCGGGCGCGGCGGCGAGCCACGCAGCGAGCCCCTGGTGTGAACGAGCACAAGAGATTTTCTCATTGCAACGCGGCCCGCAAAGAGGCCTCGTCATCCAGCATCAGAAATTCGATGACCGACACTGGCAAGCTCCCGTAACTTATCAGCTGGTCGTGAAACGCCCCGAGGCGAAACTCGGCACCCTGACGATCGCGATAACGACCGAGCAGCCGCATGATCTGCCACTTGCCGGTGATGTACGAGATCTTCTGCGTAGGTGACGAGGCAGCCCCAGCCGCTTCGCCCTCCGCAGCCTCGCGATCCAGTCCGCCGGCTTCCATGAAGTAGCTCACCGCCTGCTCAAAGTTCCAGCGGCCGGTGTGAAGGTTTACGTCCACCCCGATGCGCGCTGCGCGGTAGCGGCTGAGGCGCAGCACCTGAGCCTGTGCCACGGAGTTTTCTGGGTATAAGCCCTCGCGCGAGAGCATCTCTTCCCCGTAAAGCGCCCAACCTTCGGTAAAGACGGTGTCTGCATGCTGAAGTCGGATTTCATCGGGGACATGATTGGCGATGGAGAGCTGTAAGAAGTGTCCGGGAATTCCCTCGTGCGCGAGGATGGGGCGCGGATCTTCGATGGCCGCGCGAATGTAGAAGTTTCCGCTGTTCGGATTGTAGGTTGGGATGAAATAGAACCCGACGGGATCCTTGTCATAGATTCCGGGCGGGTTCATAAAACCGCCGGGGGAGGTGGGTTTGAACGCTGCGGGAAGTTCGCGAATCTCGAAAGCGCCGACGTAATCCGGAATCGTCACCAGCTGATTTGCCTTAAGGAAACTGACGACCTCCTTCAGGCGAGACTCGTAGAACGCGAGAAACTCGGCCTGGTCCTTTGGCACGTGAGCGGCGCGTCGCGGATCGGGGGAGGCGAGGGTCGGGTCTTTCAGCATCGCCTCCAGTGCCCGGTACCGAGCCAGCTCCACCTCTCCTAAATGAGCGATGTCATGCGCGTCGAAGGGTAGTAGCAGCACGTGCTTCAGCAGATAGTTGTATTGTGGCTCCCCCATTGGCTTCCATTCGGGCATCGTGGAGAGACCGGCTTGCAACCAGTCGGCATACTCATGTAACGCCTTGAGTGCCGCATCGCGGGCCACGACCAGCCGTTTGTGTTCCGCGCTCGACATGCCATCGGCGAGTGTCATGAGACTGACCGTATATAGCTCGTCGCCCCCGCGAACCGCATCGACTGCCAGTGAGGCGTACAGCTTCACCGGGTGCGTCAGGTTGGTGCGCGCGTTGCGCAGTAGCTCCGGCATTTGCTCAAGGCGGGCAGTTGCGGCGAGCCCGCGTGTGCGCGGCGCGGCATAGTCCTTCTTCAGCAGACTGAAAATCGCGTTTGAGCACTCATTCACGTACAGCTGAGGATCCGAACTCTCCGGATCTAACTGGCGCCCGAAGAAGTCGGTGCCGGCAAGCTGGGATTGAAACAGGATGCGGTCAATGCGGTCGTCTTTACTCCACCCCTCAACGGCGACCGCGTTTACTTTGGCCAGTAGATCCCTTACGTGTTCCCGCCGGCGCAGGATCTCGCTCATCCTGTAATCAGCCAGGCGACTGTCGTAGCGGTGCTGCCCCTGATCGCTGGTCGCGACCGGATAAGCCGCATCGCGCCACTGGTAGTACTCGTGTGCGGTGGCGCGAAGGTCCGCAGGGCTGGCCGCGACGTGGCCGGCGCAGAGGAGGAAGATCACGGCAAGGGAGAGTCTGAAGTGGCCGAACATGCAGATACCTAAGAGGGGAGCGGGAGCCGCAGTCTATCTGAGGCCTCGCGGCCGTTGGTAAACTCTGGCACCTGAGGACAAGTTGCCGCACAAGATCGAGTAACCGATGTCACCGCCCGCGCAGCTACCAGTGCCCAGGACGATTTGGACGATCGGTCACTCCACGCGCCCGATCGAGGAGTTCCTCGGTCTGCTCGTCGGATCGCGCATCGCAGTCATTGCCGACGTGCGCAGCTTCCCCGGTTCACGGAAGTACCCGCAGTACGGCAGGGAAGCTCTTGCGGCAACACTAGGCGCGCACCGGATCGACTATCACTGGTTGCCGGCGCTGGGCGGTCGTCGCCGGGTGTTACCCGATTCGCCAAACACGGCCTGGCGCAATGCCTCGTTTCGCGGCTACGCGGACTATATGTCCAGCGAGCAATTCGCGCAGGGTCTGGTCCAGCTGCTGGAGGTGTCTGGCAAAGCGCCAGCGGCGATGATGTGCTCGGAAGCAGTCTGGTGGCGCTGCCATCGCTCGATGATCGCCGACGCGCTCTGCGTGCGCGGCATCGAGGTCGTGCACATCCTGGACGCCAAACACCGCGTCGTGCATCCGATGACATCGGCGGCGCGGGTCGTGGGGGGCGCCTTGAGCTATGCCGCAGCGGAGCCCGAGTAGGTATAGGCGACTGATGTGAGGATCGCTGAATCGCGTGCCCTCTGAGGGACCGATGCATGTTCGCCGCGCCGCCGGCATTGACCATGTGGAACCGGGCTCCGATTTCGAGGGTATCCCCGTGGCCCCGGCGGGCGGAAACCTGATCGGATGCTGGGCACCGTTCGTTCGTCCTTCCGCGCTGTGGTTACTGCATCGGTTCGGCCGAGCCTCGTTGCCGTTTTCGATTGGCCGGAACGATGGCAATATCGAGCGTCGGCGGATTAGCCTGGCTGTAGCACAATTTCGAAAGGATAACGGCGTGCGACGATCGACCAACGCGATATGGACCTGCGCATTCTTAATGATCGCCTCGAGCGGTAGCGCAAAGTCTGTTGATCACGATCAAGCTGACGCGCAGGCGCTCGATCTGGCAAAGCAGGCCATCGCGCTGCGATCAGTGCGGGGGCCGGGCAATCAGGCCCCGCAAGTGGCCGCATTGTTCAAATCCGCCCTGGTGGCCGGCGGCTTCAATGACGCCGATGTGACGATCACGCCGGTTGATGACACGGCATTCCTGGTCGCTCGCTGGAAAGGCCACGATCCCAAGCTCAAGCCGCTCGTGATCTTAGGGCATATGGATGTGGTCGAGGCCAAGCCCTCGGATTGGGAGCGGGACCCCTTTACGCCGATAGTTGAGAACGGGCTGCTCTATGGGCGGGGGTCCAGCGACATGAAGCTGGACGACGCGTTGGCAGTCGCCGCGCTCATCGAACTCAAACGGGAGGGCTACGCGCCGCAACGCGATCTCGTTCTGGGGCTCTCAGGCGATGAAGAGACGACCATGAAGACGACTCAGATGCTCGCTAAGGAGCTCTCCAACGCCGAAATGGTCCTTAATGTAGACGGCACGGGTGGACAGCTGGATTCGCAGGGAAAACCGCAATACTTCACCTGGTCCGGCGCGGAAAAAACGTATGCCGATTTCGAGCTCACAGTAACCTCGCCCGGAGGTCATAGTTCGCGGCCATACGATCCGAATGCCATCAATCAGCTCGCGTCCGCCCTGGTGCGAATCGGCCAGTACAAGTTTAAGCCGGAGCTAAGTGACCTGACTCGGGCTTATTTCCAGGCTGCGGCGCGCTACGAGAGCCCCGAGATTGCGGCGGCCATGCATGCATTTGCTGCTGATCCGACCGATTCGAAAGCCATTGCCACTCTGCGAGCGAATCCGGCGACCGTTGGCAAGATTGGTACGACCTGCGTCGCGACTATGATCAACGGGGGCCACGCGCTCAACGCGCTGCCACAGCGAGCCACTGCTAACATCAATTGTCGGATCTTCCCCGGTCATCCGCGTGCCGAAATCATGGAGGAACTGCGGCGTGCAGCAGCAGATACAGCAGTTCAGTTCAAGGATGTGTCCACGGGCAGCGTTGCAACCGACGCGTCCCCGATGCGCCCGGATGTGGTTGCCGCCGTCACAAAGGCCATTCACATCGGCTATCCGCAGATACCCGTATTCCCCACAATGTCAGCTGGCGCGAGCGACAGCATGTGGTTTCGCAATGAGCACGTTCCCAGCTACGGAGTCAGTCCGCTCTTCATCAAAGACAGCGATCGATTCGCCCACGGGCTCAACGAGCGTATCCCGGTGGGAGATGTTCCGCCTTCCATGGCATATATGCTGTCGCTGTTAACTGATCTGTCGAAGTAGCTGGCGGCCAGCGGACTCATAGATCGTTGCGATGCGCTCCAATTTGGGGGCGCGCTCAAGGGTAGGGTTCGGCGGCGGCCTTTGCGGCTTGACAGCGGAATCAGGCAAAGCCCGGGATCCAGGAGAAGCACGGGATGCGGTCGAGCCCGGAGGCTTCCCATCAAGGGATCTTGGCTGCGTCGCCGCCACCGTCGAGGATCAAGTGGCCGTCGCGAACTGCAATGCGATCGCCCGGATCGTGATCCATCTTCACTGTCGCCTCTTGCGTGCCCAGCCGGTAGCGCACAGAGTAACCCGTCCGCTTCTCTGAACTGTCGTAGACGGTGACGCACTTTTGCTCAGTCGTCGTGACCGTGTCTTTGTCCTGCATATTTTTCTGAATGCGGTTACCCGCGTAGCCGCCGCCAGCGGCGCCTGCCACTGTCGCGATTTGACGGCCGGAGCCCCCACCAATCTGGTGCCCCAGAACTCCGCCGATTACCGCGCCTGCTACCGAGCCGATGACCTGATGCTGATCCTTCACCGGCGCCTGATGGGTAACGTTCTCGTCGTGGCAGTCCTGCCGGGGCGTACGAATCGTCTTCGTCAGTGGGGTGACCTTCAGCACCTGCGCGTACTCGGGGCCCTTATTCATGACCTTCAAACCCGCCGCGGCGCCTGCACCTACGGCGACGACCGCACCGGCCACCAGACCCATCACTAGGGATTTGTTCATGTCATCTCCTCCGTGCACTACCGCGGAAAGCCCCGCCGTTGGTGAAAAATTCTAGCGGGTCGCGTCACGGGCATGCGGGACGCAGGTCACGTCAGCGCACGTTCAATTTCGGGCGTCAGGATTTGGCGACAGGGGTGTACCGCGTTCGCTGGCCGATGTCTGAGCATTGACACCAGAGGGTGGCGCAGGTCTTGCGGGCGAATCGCGTCTGGAATACCGCAGGACAAAGGGAAAGAAAGTGAACGGCACTTAAACATCCCGGTGCAGCCGCCGATCTCATCGCCTCTTACATGGCCTTCCCGCAGCAGGGTAATCTGTCTGAACGGGAAGGTACGAGACCGAGTCGGTAAGAGCAGAAAACGCAGCAGTCGCATTCATGGGTCTCAGCACTTCGCCACAGCCCACGCAATCATAGAAGTAGATGCAGGCATCCCTTGGCATCGTTTCGCAGTACGCCGGCCGATCCTCTCTCTTCTTTTCCGCGGGGCGGCGTGATATTCATCGCCCAGCCATGCAATCCGTGAAGGAGCCCGGCGAGCCACGCCGCGCGCCTTCAGAAACAGGGTAAGAGACCGTGCAGAGCTCACCTGCCGGGAGATTGAGCGCCAGGGGTTCTCCTAGTAGCCCCGCCGAAGGGATTGGCACGATTTATACCTGCCCAATGCATCCGCAGATCCGCCAGCCGCGGCCGGGGAATTGTCCGGTCTGCGGGATGACGCTCGAGCCGCTGCAGCCGTCTGAGGACGCGCTCCCGAATCAGGAACTTCGCGCCATGACCCGGCGATTCTGGGTTGGCGTGGTACTTACCGTGCCGGTGCTGATCTTGGAAATGGGAAGTCATATCAGCGCTCTGCGCCTGCACGATTTCGTGCCACCGCGTATCTCAACCTGGATTCAATTTTTCTCGCAACGCCGGTTGTTCTGTGGGCCGGCTGGCCATTCTTCGAACGGGCGTGGGCGTCAGTGCTGCATCGCAGGCTCAACATGTTCAGCCTGATCGCCTTGGGAACCGGCGCGTCTTACCTCTACAGCCTCTTTGCGACGTTCAGCCCAGGCATGTTCCCCGCCGGGTTCCGGGGGATGGGGGGTACGGTCTCGGTTTACTTCGAGGCGGCAGCGGTCATCACCGTGCTCGTCCTGCTCGGACAGGTGCTGGAATTACGCGCACGCGAGCAAACCGGTGGTGCGATCCGCGCATTGCTCAGACTCACCCCGAAATCGGCGCGCCGGCTCACGCCAAGTGGCACGGATGAGGAGGTTCCTCTGGCGGCAGTGCAGGTGGGGGATCATCTGCGCGTCCGGCCCGGCGACGCGGTGCCAGTCGACGGGGTGGTACTCGAGGGCGCCGGCGCGGTGGATGAGTCGATGGTCACCGGAGAATCGATGCCTGTCGCCAAGAAACCCGGTGACAAGCTGATCGGCGGCACGGTCAACGGTACTGGCTCGCTCGTGATGCGGACCGATAAGGTGGGCGCGGAGACAATGCTGTCGCGTATCGTGAGCATGGTCGCCGAAGCGCAGCGAAGCCAAGCTCCGATTCAGCGGGTGGCGGATACCGTGTCGGGCTACTTTGTTCCGGCAGTGCTGGTCGTGGCGGTGCTGGCGTTCGTGGCCTGGACTGTGTGGGGACCTGCGCCCGCCTTGGCGTACGGTCTGATTGCGGCGGTCTCGGTGATCATCATTGCCTGTCCGTGCGCACTGGGGCTCGCGACGCCGATGTCGATCGGCGTTGGTGTTGGCAAGGGCGCGGCCGCCGGCGTCCTCATCAAATCCGCCGAAGCCCTTGAGCGCATGGAGAAAGTCGACACCCTTGTCGTGGACAAGACTGGCACGTTGACGGAGGGGAAGCCTCGCGTGACGATCGTCCTTCCGGCAGCCGGACTGTCAGAGTCGGAGGTGTTGCGGTTGGCGGCGAGTCTCGAGCAATCCAGTGAACATCCCCTTGCGGCCGCTGTCGTCGCCGCAGCGAAGGATCGGGGGGCTGCGATCCAGCCGGCGACAGATTTTCGTTCTCTCACCGGCAAGGGAGTCACTGGCAGGGTAGATGGCCGGATGGTAGCGCTCGGTAACGCGAGGCTGCTGGCCGATTTGGGCGTGAAACTGGGCGATCTCGAATCCTGGGCCGACAGCCTGCGCGGCGGCGGCGCCACGGCCCTCTTTCTAGCCGTCGACGAGGCTGCCGGTGGCGTCATCGCCATCGCGGATCCCATCAAGTCAACGACCGCGTCCGCCCTCGACGCCCTGCGCAAGAGTGGCATCCGGATCGTGATGCTGACCGGCGACAACCAGAAGACGGCCACCGCCGTCGCCGCCAAGCTCGGGATCAGCGAGGTCGAAGCCGACGTCCTGCCGGAGGACAAGAATCGGATCGTCAAGAAGCTGTCGGCCGACGGGCGCATTGTCGCCATGGCAGGCGATGGTGTTAACGATGCTCCGGCCTTGGCTGAAGCCGCGGTGGGGATTGCCATGGGAACGGGCACCGAAGTCGCAATCCAGAGCGCCGGGATTACCCTGGTGAAGGGTGACCTCGCAGGGATCACACGTGCGATCGTGCTCAGTCGCGCAACGATGCGAAACATCCGCCAGAACCTGGTGTTCGCGTTTGCTTATAACGTGATCGGCATTCCCATTGCGGCCGGCGTCCTCTATCCCGCCTTCGGTCTCCTCCTGAGCCCGATTCTGGCCGCGCTTGCGATGTCGCTGAGCTCGGTGTCGGTCATTGTGAACGCCTTGCGGTTGCGTCATCTGCGGCTATAGGGCGGCGCTCGTTTTCGGCTTCGGATTCGAGATGGAAACTCGGATTCTGACCTCGGGCGTCGGATTGTGGGGCACTCAATGCCTGGTGCGCGCGTCTGTCGGGACGAGACGCATAATTGGCCGTCTGCAGGTTAAGCGCCGTCTTAACGGCGAGGAGCTCTCGCAATGGCATGCACAATTCCAGTTGCCGCGTGGCTCGGCGGTTTGGCAGCGTCGGTGCTGGCGGGTTCCGTCGGCGCAACCGAAGCCGACTGGGGCAAGGTCGATCAGGCTCTCGGCCGCAAGGGTGTCGAGCTCGCCGGAGGCATACACAAGTACGTCTTTCCGCGCTCAGACCTCAAGGTGAGCGTTGATGGCGTGGCCATCAAGCCGGCCCTGGCGCTGGGCACATGGGTCGCCTTTCTGCCGGAGCCCTCTGGTGCGATGTTCATGGGCGATCTGGTCCTCACGGACACCGAATTGAGCACGGTCATGAAGCGGCTGATCGAGTCAGGAGTGGAGATCACCGCCGTCCACAACCATCTCTTGCGGACGACTGTCCCAGTCTTCTACATGCACGTCGGTGGCCATGGCGATCCGGTCCGGCTCGCGGAAGCCTTGCGCGCGGCGCTCGCGCTAAGCCAGACGCCACTGCAACTTGCGGCGCCCGCACCAGCCCCGACCCTTGATCTTGATACCGCCAGGATCGACAAGGCACTGGGATTCAAGGGTAACGTCAACGGTGGGGTGTACCAGGTAAGCGTTCCTCGCGCGGAAGTCATTTCCCAGGGCGGAATGGCCCTCCCTCCCTCGATGGGCACTGCCATTGCCATCAACTTCCAGCCAACGGGCGAGGGGAAAGCGGCCATCACCGGGGACTTCGTGCTTCTCGGGAGCGAGGTAACTCCGGTGCTGAAGACATTGCGTGAGCACGGAATCGAGGTCACCGCGCTGCACAGCCATATGATCGATGACTCGCCGCATCTGTTCTTCATGCATTTCTGGGCGAACGATGACGTTGATCGGCTTGCGCCAGGATTGCGCGCCGCGCTGGATCTTGCGAATGTGAAGCACGCGCCCTGATCTGGGGCGCCCATGTGACGGCAGCTCAGTCAGAGGGCGAAGAACCGAGACTCCCGAAGCGGGACTCGAGCTTGAGGGTCAGCTAAGCGGGTAATCGAGCGGGTGAAGCAACGCAGAAGAGGGCCCTGAGATACCGACTGCAATGGCTTCCCGCGGATTGAATGGAGCCGAGGTGACGGAAAAGCACAGAGTCGAGACGTAGCGCTCGCAGGTGAGCACCGTGATGATCACGAGAAGTACAGCGTTTTCACGCCGGGTGAGGCAGTCCAGACGGTGGCTGCCCGCCGTCCTGGCTTTGATCGCGTGCAACGGACCGGCCGCTGATGACCCGGAGAAAGCGCCGCAGCGCGATGGCGTATGGCTCCGGAATGGAATCGACCAATACGAGCGTCTTAGTGCGCACGAGAACTTGTCGGAGAATGACGCCAACGACGCGCTGGTCGTAAGGTCCTATGTCTGCGCAATCGTCGACCTGGAAAAATATTTGGTGCAGAGGGCCGATCTGCTTGCCGGGGCCGTGGGGGAGGCAAGAAAAAAGCGCCACATACATCCGGAAAGGCTCGCCGGGATGGCGGACGCTCTCCCGATACTTGTCCCGCTGATGCAGACCAGATTCTCTACGGATAGTCCGCCCTGTGACCGGATTGTTCTCAGTGTGCGGGAATATTTGGGCAAGTACCCTGAGATGCTTACCAAGGACGCGGATGTCAGTCATCGACAAGGCACTCCTCGACACGTACTCGAAGGTCGACGAGCCCTAACGGAATTCAAATCAGGTATGCCTGGAACTCGGTTCACGGCGCAGGAGATGGCGCGCGGACCCCTAAGGCGAGTCCACTGGCCCCGGCCGCCATCATTGCGAGCACGGTGAAAGATATGCTGTATCCGCCGGACTTGTCTTTGAGAAAGCCGATCAAATAGGGTCCGAAGAAACCACCGAAATTGCCGATCGCTGCGATCAGTCCCATCCCTGCGGCAGCTGCTTGACCGCTGAGGAAGGTCGATGGCAAGGACCAGATGGGGCCGTACATCGAGCCAATTCCGAGCGGAATTAGCGCCAGCGCACACAACGCCGCCGGCGGTGATGAAAGGAAGGCCACTCCGATAAACCCCAATGCCGTGCCGAACAGAGGTATGGCCGCATGGAAGCGACGTTCACGGGTCAGATCGGAATGCACTCCATTGCAGATCATGCCGGTGGCCATGATGACGCTGATGAGCGCAGAGATGGTGCCCACGACGAGATCGCTCGCTCCTAGAAGTCCCTTGATGATTTGCGGAGCCCATATCAGATAACCGTAAAAGCCAACATTCACGAGAAAAAGCAAACTGCCCAGTCGCCACGCCGTTGGATTCAAGAGTGCTTCGCGAACGGTGTGTTGCTTGAGCCTGCTCGGTCCAGATGTCTCGGCGTCTAGTATAGACACGAGTTGCGCACATTCCTCCGATTCGAGCCATCGCGCCTCTTGCGGTCTATCGATGAGCCGCCGCAGAACCATAACGCCTAGAAGCGCCGCGGGAATGCCCTCCCCGAGGAAGAGCCACTGCCAACCCTTCAAGCTGAGTGTGCCATTAAGTCCCAGCAACGCTGCCGATAGTGGCCCGCCGAGTATTCCAGAGAGTGGGATTCCAATCATGAAGGCCGCGATAGCACGCGCACGCAGCGCAGCTGGGTACCAGGAACTTAGATAGAATATTATGCCTGGAAAGAATCCGGCCTCGGCCACGCCAAGAAAAAAGCGGAGAAGAGCGAAGCTCACTGGTCCTTGAACCAGCGCCAGTGCTGCCGCCAGCAGGCCCCACGTAATCATAATGCGCGCGATCCAACGCCGAGCTCCAACCCTTGCGAGTATTACGTTGCTTGGTACCTCGAAGAGACAATAGCCAAGGAAGAAAATGCTGGAGCCGAAGCCAAACTGGCTCGCGCTCAGTTTAAGATCGTGATTCATCTGGAGTGCGGCGAACCCGACATTCACGCGGTCCAAATACGACACCACGAAAAGAAGTACCAAGAATGGGATCAAGCGAAGCGTAACCTTGCGCAGGGTCGGTGAGAGGTCTGTACCGCTCGCACTTTCCGGCAACACGTGAACGCTAAGCCCGGCCAGACCCAATAAGCATCTCGACGCTCAGCGCGAGCCTGCCGCCGGATTCAAAGTGACACAATCGTGCCTGCACTTCGTCTCGGACCAACCGGCGGTCCGCTTTTGAAAGCCCGAGGTAGGCTTGGGGTAACATTCCGACGCCCGCCTCAATGTCTGACCAGTAGTGCTCGAATGACTCTACGACCCCATGACGTGTCTCACGAATGACTGTCACGTCTTCAAACCCGGCATTTTCAAAAAGGGCGATCAGATGCGGAACATCTGCTTGCGAGAATGAAAGGTGCAGCAACTCCCGCTGGGCCGGAAGACGGTCACTAAGAACGTCAGCGAGTACACCCCACATTGGGGCTTGATCGGCGGCTCCGATGACACACACCGCGGCGTACCGACTGGCACGCAATACGCGGCGTACTTCCACCAGCGCGTGCGCGGGATCAGAGAAAAACTGAAGCCCGAGCTGGCACACCACAGCGTCAAAGACATGGGCTTTGAAGGGCAGGGCGTGTCCATCCGCAGCGACTGTACAGAAACGCGAGTCAGAAATCCTCGTACGGGCGCTGGCAAGCATTGCTTGTGAAATATCGGCGCCCACGACAAAGCCTTTACCCGCGACGACCGACAGCGCCTTTTGTGCGGCCTCGCCTGGTCCCGTCGCGAGATCTAGAATTCGGAATCCGTCCTTGATACGAGCGGCTGTCAACAACTGTGGAACAAAAAGACGTGACCAGCGCCCGACATAGCCGTCGTATGAGGCGGCGTCAACCTCGGCGCTCTCCGCCACATGAAGACCGCGCCCGTAGTTCAAATCACCAGAGCTCACTGGGCACCTGCCCTCACCTCATTAACGGCTTACGGGGCGGATTGTTCTCCCATTCGTGGGCCGGTTGCAATGAAACGTGGATTGTTTGGCATTGCTTACCGCTGCGCACTCATATCCGTGCGCCGATCGACGCCTTGGTCACGCCTGTCGGAGCTTGCATTCGCGGATACCGAGGCGGGTGTCGAGGGCGTCGCCAGAGGACGGAGGATCGACTCCTGAGTGGATCTCGGGGTCTCGTATCTGCCCCGCGAACGCGCTTGGTGCTCGTGCTCGCCTATCGCACGGGTTGTTCGTGGAAGAGATCTACGATCGCCCAGTGGACTTCAACACCGTGAAGTCACGGGGTGGGGTGCCCCAATTAAGTGTCGCCGTCGTTAGCATCCGGTCGCGCGGCAGGTACTTGTAGAGGTACCCGCCGGCGACCGGCAGTTCAGAGAACGTAGGATCAATCGCCGTCGACGGCAGTGCGAACGGCGCCTGTAGCGAGCCACCGACCAACAGCAGCTGGCACCGGGAAGCTAGGCCCGATACGGACCAGAAACACTGGATTGGTACAAGGAGCGGGAATTCCGTCGATCTCTCCACGGAAATGTGCATCGCCCTGTTGAGTGAGCCTAACCTCCGACGTGTCCCGCACAACCTGCTCACCGGTGCCGGGGTTGCACACGAGGGTGCCCGTAACCGTGCTAACTGGCCCCGGTGTACCACTCGCATTGCTACCGTTCAGTACCAGACCCCGCACCTCAAAGCTGGCCTGGCCACTCGTTAGATTCACACGTGCGTGACCCTCGTGGACCGACCATGGTCCGGCTCCAGCGCTAATGCCCGCCACAGGGTTGTTCACGCCCGGAGCGGTAATGACCCCGACGATCTGGGTCCATTGCACGGCCGTGTCAAGGGATTCCTGAGCGAGCACGATGGCGGGGGCCAATAGCAGTGTCAGTGGCAAGAACTTCTTCACGCGCATTTCATTCTCCGAGATTCCAGTGATTGGGTAGGCTGAGGTCCACAGGCAGACGGCGATCTACTTCCGTCGGGTGGCTCGAGCGTATGTATCCACTGCGCGCCAAACGGTTCGGCTCGGAACGAATGACTTTGGTGTCCTTTTGACAACTGAAAGCGGGAGTCCGTGAAGCGGAATTCACTCCGCCGACGTCCGTCGCGTCGAAGGCCTGAATGGCCGATCGATCCCGCGCGCGTTACGGACGGCCACATTCGCGGTCGCGTGCACACTCAGTGCGGCGCCGGAAAGCCTGACGCTTATAGCGGACTCGGAGTGCGAATTCGTCGTTGAAACCTGGGCGGTTCAGGACTTGAGATTAGATTTAGCGTTGCCGTTATCCACTATGGCGGCGTCAATCCCCAAACGCGCCTCGGCGGCCGCCTTGCGCGACACCACGGCTAGCGCGGAGACCTTGCTCAGGTCGGTAATGATGTCTTCCGTGATGCCATCGCTGAAGTATTCCTGCTCTTGATCGCCACTCATGTTCACGAATGGCAGAACGCAGATTGCGACGCGAGAATTCCCCGCTGCGGGTGTCGCTGTGGCAGGCGTTACTACTTTAGAGGCGCGTTGACGCTCGATTACCGCGGTTAGCGAACGAAGCAAATCCTGGAACGGTGCACTGGCCGGGTCTTCGCTCCAATCATCGAGATCGGTCGTTTGAATCGCGCGTGCGTCGATCGGCAGACGGGCGTTGTCGAAGCGCGCGGGAACCAGAATATCGCGGTCCGCGGCGTCGCGTGCCTCGCCCCGAACCCAGCGCGAGACCACTGAGGTCGGAGTCCAGACCACAAGTACGGCGCTGGCGGCAAGGAGTTCCGCCTCGATCTGATCGTTAAACTGCTGGCCGGCTGCAATCGACGGATCCCACCATACCGACCAGCCTTTTGCCTTGATCGCGGCTACCAACGGCGCGACACGAGTCCTATCGCTCCGGGAGTAAGAAACAAAAACGTCAGCCATGCGTGGTCTCGCTAGCAAGCGGTCGTCAGTCGGTCGCGTAGCTTAACTCGGCTTCAAGCCGGTAAGACGACTGCGCTGTGTTCTCAGGCAGCCTGGCGTCTCCCGCAAGTGCGTGTCTAAGTTATTGATTTGGCTTCCAAGGTTCGAACGAGGTTACGTGCCTAAGTCATTGAGAAAAAAGGAGTTATCATTTCGGTGACACGCACACGAAAGCGCGCCCGATTGGTGCCGGAATTCAGTTGCCCGGAGAAACGCGGCTCGGGCGGTCTCTTGTCGTTGTCCTGTGTGGGCTCAGTGCAGCGCGCGAAGCGAATATGCCCGGACGCATGCATCACGATGGCCGTTGCTGAATTGGAGCACGCATTCACGGGCTGATTGCAAACGCTGGGGGCATGCTACGGCCATGCGACAGCGGGGATACGTTACAGGCCTGGTGGCGATGCTGTGGGTTGCAGGCTGTGCTCACGTGCGGACGGCCCCACAGAGCGAACCCGCGCCGGTTACCTCAGGGCCAGCGGGGGTCCCAGGGGTCTCTGCCGCGCCCCCGCCGTTCCGCTCGGCCGCGGAAGACCCGAAGGACGGTCCGTGTATCAAGACGGCGCACGCTTGCATCGCGCTCAATCCAGACGTGGACGAGGGCACCATCGACGTGACGATTTGTGTATCCGGGTACACCAAGTCCGTGCGCCCGGCCACGAGCTACACCAACGGGGTGAAGAAGAAGCTGATGCGGGAGGCAGGTATCGATGCGGCGCGGATCGGCGACTACGAACTCGATCACATCGTGCCGCTTGCCCTCGGGGGTCATCCGCGCAAGCTCTCCAATCTCATGTTGCAACCCTGGGAGGGAAAGCGCGGGGCGAAGGCGAAAGACGAGCTGGAGGAGCGCCTGCACTTACTTGTGTGCCACGGCGAGCTCGATCTCACCGATGCGCAGGTCTGCATTGCGCAGGACTGGGAAGCGTGCGCGGTGCGTTATCCGAGGCGATGAGCAGACGGAAATGCACTCGGTTGAGTACGGAATGCAATTGGCGGGGAAAGTCAGGTACTCAGTCCTCAGGCGTCATTTTCGTGCAGCGCTTGCTACGGGCTTCACCCCGCTCGAGCACTTGCATCTCGGGTTGCCGCGCTGCCGGCAGGGTTGCAGCAACGCGCCACTCGAATCGTAGTTCTTCGGTGCACTGATATTTCTGCATTTTGTATGGGCCGTTGATATCCCTATCGGCGCGGGCGCAACACTCAGAATCGTTACTTTTAACTACGACACGTCTGTGGAGCGCTCCCTTACCAACGCGGTCAATTACACCTTCGACCTCACCTTGGACAAGGCGATTATCTTGGCGCTCAACTCTTAAGTTTGAGCGCAAGCTTTCATGACGGACCCAGATCGGTGATGCGTTAGGCTTGTTCAAAGCGGTTCTTTTGCGAAGGTGTCACGGATGCGCAAGCGGGGCAAAAAAGTGCGCGAACAACTGTAACTGGAGCGAAGCATGCGTGGCGAGACAACAATCAACGGGCTTAGGTGCAATTTCGTAGTCCGCGGTTCACCAGTACATGCAATACTTTCTCTCTGGGAGGCACTTCGCTGCGAGCACTTTGAGACAGCGGGCGGGTTCTTCCGCTGTATCGGAATTGGAGCCGTCAGTGAACAGCGTACAAATCGAGCAGAAGACCTACGAGATGCCCCCGCGGGACGGGTTCACCATCGCACATTTTCTCACTGTCGCCGACATCGACCGATCGGCTCGCTTCTACGAAAGGGTCTTCGGCGCTCGGATTCTGAGCAGAGGCGACAGCGACGGCGCGCCTGGGTACATTCAGATCGCGAATACGTGGCTCATCGTCAACGTTGGGGGCGGGCCGACCCCTGACAAACCGTCGGTAACGCTCAGCGTCCTCGCCGACCCGGATAAGATCAGCAGCTTTATGAATATCCGCGTTGCCGATATTCAAGCGTGCTATGAATTATGGAGAAGTCGAGGAGCCGAGTTCATCACGGAGCCGAAGGATAAGTATGGTGAGACGCGCTGCTACATCCGCGATCCTGACGGTTATATTATCGAGGTCGGACAGAGCAAGCCGGACTTTACATACGGGTAAGGCTTGGTCCGGATTGGATGCCGATTTAAACGATTACGGATGCCCGCTAACTGCCAGCCCATTGGCGCGAATGGCGCTCCATCCAGGCCGGCGTGCAACGAGGCGGCAACAGGAAAACAGACTGTAGGGGTGCTGCCGATGAACGGTAGAAGCCCGCCGATCGTTGCGACCATGGCGCTCACGCTTGCCATTTTCCGCGCAGGACAAATACACGCTGCGAGTGCCGGATGGACTCGCGTTCTCCGACTTCAAGGGCTATGAAGACTGGCAGCTCATCTCCAGCGCTAAGACCGACGACCGGATGAAAATTGATCCTCGGCAACCCAACGAGAAGTGCCGCTTACAAAGCCGGCATTCCGCGCAACGGCAAACCATTCCCTGATGGTTCCAAGATCGCGAAGGTTCAGTGGAAACCGAAGAAGAGCACGGAAGCCCCGTTTTCTGTGGATGTGCCGGACACTCTGGCAGATCTCTTCTTCATGGAAAAGGACAGCAAGAGGTTTCCGGCCACCGGTGGATGGGGATACGCCCAGTTTGACTATGACCCGACGTCGGCCACTTTCGCGCCCGACAAAGCCGGCACGCCCACTTGTGGGCAGGTATGTCATGTGGCCGTGAAGGCAAAGGATTATGTCTTCCATCCCTACCAGAAGCGGTGAGTCGGCGAAGGCCGCTCAAGAGCTGCCGCTTGGTGGCTGACCACTTAGTCAACTACCGCATTCGCGTCGGCCGGAGACCCGAGCGTTACCCGGAAAAACGTGCGCTGTGACGATCGCGCGTGAGATACATGGGACAACCGGTCTCAGGCACTTAACGAACATTCCGCTTCCGGCCACCAGGTCGAATAGGACTAGCAGACGAGGGTCAACAGGCGCCATCCGGCCCGAACTGGCTGCCTCAGCTGCTCGGGGTGCAGCGCGCCCGGCGTGGCTGTTGTTTTTCCCAGCTGCCGTGGGCGTCAGGCTGCGTGTAGCAAGCCTTAGTTGACGGGAATCTCCAGCGCTTCACCAGTTGCACGACGCACCCGGCGAGGACCGCGATCGCCACCCAGGCGAACCAGTCGCCCCAAAGGAGAAAGAGCGTCCGATCATGAGTCTCAGGGACCAAGGCGAGCAGCGAGCTGAAAGGTGCCGCATTGCTCTTGATCTCCGCCAGAATCCGTCCGCGGTCGTCGCTCACGTAGAGTGAGCCTCCTTTTGCGCTGCGCACCACGGTGAAGCCCGACTCGACGCCGCGCATCACGGCCATGTGACCGTGCCATACCCAGTCCATGAAGAAATCCCACGCCGGCACCAGCATCAACCCAGCGCCCGCTTCGCCGTAGCGGCGCGAGAGCTCGGTGAAGTCCATGTCCTTGCAGATGGCGACGCCCCAGGTGGCTTGCCCTGAGCTCGCGGGCAGGACGGTGAGCGCGGTGCCGGGCGTGAGGTTCGACTCGAAGGGCGGCAGCATGTGCTCCTTGTCGTAGGTCTCGACGGGTGCGCCCGGCGTGTAGATGCGCGCCTCGTTGTAGCGGACCTTCCGCGGATGGCCCGGGCCCGGTGGCACGACCCGCAGCATGCCCACCACCAGCCGCACGTGGTTTGCGTCGCTCAGCGATTGAAGGTCTGCATCCACACCGCCCGTGTCCGAGTCCACGACCACGCCGATCTTCTCCGGCAGCACCACAGCTCGTGCGCCCTGCCGCGCGAGCTGCGCGACCGCGCCGGTGTAGCCGCGGAGCAGCCGCGCGGTCGGCGCGCCATCCTCCGCCACGCTCTCGTTGCGGCCGTCGGAGGCCACGAGCCCGACCATCACCGGCGTTCCCTGGGGCGGGATTGAAAGCCGCACGGCGCCAAACACCAGCACCGCGGCGATGACGGCAGCGGTCGCGCCAAGGATCCGGTAGCCCTGCCGGGGCACCTCGCGCCGCAGATGGATGGCGATTGCGAGCGCGGCCGGGAAGGCCCAGAGGAGGAAGCTTATTCCCCAGGGCCCGGTGAGGGAGGCGAGCTGCAGGAACGCCACGAAGTTGAGCTGCGTGTACGCCAGGCTCCCGCCGGTGCCGTGGGGCGAGATGAGATTCAGCAACCATTCGAAAGATACCCAGAGCGCCGGGAAGGCGAGCACCGCGGTCCAGTAGGCCCCACGCCGCGCGAGTGCGCGAAAGAGGAGCACCGCAAGCGCGAACATCACGCCTTCGGTGAGGAAGATGCGCGCGAGGATCGGCAGCGGCGCGCCGAGGGCGTGATGTATGTACCCCGAGAGGTTGACTAACCCGAGAACCATACCGAGACTGCCGACGAGCGCTGCACCCCACGCGCTTGCATCGAATGCGAAGAGCAACACCGGAAGCGGCGCGAACCACATGAGCGGCCACAAGGGCTCGAGGCTGAACCCGAACCAGAGCAGCACGGCGGTTACCACTACCGCGGCGAGTCCGGGCCTGAGACGCCTCATATCAAGTGCGGATGCCATTCAGGTATCTCCGGAAAGAGCGCCGGTAGAGAGCGCGGAACGCCGCGGACGAGAGGTCAACGCGCCCGCCGAGATAGAGCATGATGAGTCCGTGCGAAAGAGCTCCCATCTCGAAGGTGATCTCCCAGTGATCGTCTCGCTTGAGTTTGCCCCCCGCCATCCCTGAGGCGATCAGATCCGCCATCAGCGTGGCGGTCGGTGACTCGCGGGCCTTGAAATCCTCCGGGTACTGTCGGGCCCCTTTGCGCGGCTTCAGGAACATGAGCTCGAAGAGCCGCGGATTCTCGAGCGCGTGATCGAGGTAGAGATCCGCCATCTTCGCAAGGCGCGTCTCGAGATCACCGTTGAAGCGCCGGCCCTTAAGATCGCCGGCGAGCTCGTCGAACCCCTCGTCCGCGAGCGCACTCAAGAGCGCGGCCCGGTCCGGATAATGGCGGTAGATAGCCATGGCCGTGATGCCCGCCGCCGCGGCAACGCGGCGCATGGTCACGGCGTCGGCACCCTCTTTGTCGAGGAGCCGGCGCGCGGCGACGGCGATCTTGCGGGCGGTGTTCGGGGCGATCATGTATACAGTGTATACTGCAATGTATACGCTGTAAAATACGCGGACTGTGTCTCAGATCTTTCTGTGCCCTGTTATGCGACACTTCGCTATCATGACATTAGAAAGCGGTTCACCAGCGGATGGAAACGCGGGGTTCCGAACTGCGCATCCATCCTTTGGATCCTGTCTCGATGGAGGGCAAACGAGTCCATGCCCTGTCCCGATCGCGTACGACGCTGATAGTCACGTTGTCTGCAACGGCGCGGCCGACGTGGCAATTCTCGCAGTAGCGTCCACCGACTTCGTCAGGCGAAGCGACGACTGCGGTCCTTACAGAAGGCAACCGGTACCTTCAGTGCACATTCGGCTGCGCGGCCTGCGATCAGAGTGGTAAACGCAGCATCGAAACGCTCAGGCGAGGAGCGGGCCAGCGATACTCGGCCCACATAAAGTGACGCTATTGCCACCGCGGCGGGCGTGAACGCTTGCGGATTGCGGTCGGTCAGGGGAAACCATGTCGACTGGATCTGACGCATTGATGCGGTCACCCCTTATAGAATACGTGATCAAGGGGGTCGCAGCGGGATCGACCAGCGATAGGGAACATTGGGCGTGAGAACTGGTAAACATCGTGACCCGCGCGCGCGTTATAGCGCGCCTGACCGACAAAGTCGGTGCGATACGGGGCTAGGGCAAGCGGGTGACCTCTGGGGTAGAATTTGGGGTAGCACAATGGATTCGTGGACTCATATGCATGAGGAGTCAACGGCGGTCGTCGAGATGTATCACGGAAAGCCGGAGCCGCTTGCTTAGCGGGGTCAACCGAGGCATCGATCGACTCATGTGTATAAAGGCACCGTGAACACATCGAGTCGCCGATCATTCATCGCAACCGCAGCTGCGTTCGGTGCTACCCCTGTCTGGGCGCTATCCAACGCATCCGCTTCTCGACAGCGTCGGGTGGAACGGCGCGATCTCTATCCGGAGGGGGTGGCATCAGGCGATCCGGAGTCCACTAGTGTGGTCCTTTGGACACGCCGCCCATTCAGCGACGGCCGAACGCGGGCTACGCTGCATGTCGAAGTGGCGGAGGACGCCGTGTTTGATCGCGTCGTCGCGGCGGCGGAGACGGCAGTATGCGACGACTCGGACTGGACCTGCCGCGTCCTGGTCGGCGGGCTTAGGCCCGACCACGTCTATTGGTACCGGTTCACCGACAGCGACGGCGGCCGGCAGCCGCGTCGGCCGAACCATCACAGCGCCCAAGATCGATGACCCACGGACGGTGCGCTTCGCATTTGTCTCCTGCCAAAGCGTCAACGAAGGCGCGCAGAATGCGTTTCGCCGGATGATCTGGGAAGACCAACGCGCGCCGGCCAAGCGACGGCTCGGCTTCGTGCTGCACCTTGGCGACTTTATCTACGAGGTGGTGGAGTACCCAGACGAGGTGCCGCACCGGTACGACCGCACCGTCTATGACATCGGCCGGGTGCCCGACGGCCGCAAGGTCGATAACTTCCACGTCCCGACGACGCTTGACGGTTATCGGATGGTCTACCGCGCGCACATCCGCGACCCGGACATTCAGGACGCTCGCGCCTATTTCCCGTTCGTCTGCATCGGCGACAACCACGAATTCTCATGGCAGGGCTGGCAGAGCTTCATTAAGTACGACGGCAAGACCGAGCCGGCGCAGGCGCTGCGCGTGGCCGCCAACCAGGCTTGGTGGGAATACATTCCCTCGCGCGTGCGCAAAGCTTCCGGACCCGGCCTGGGCAGGTTCGATGGCCCGAAAGTCGAAAACGCGCCGATTACGCGCTTCGATAAGGATGGCTTAGGCGAGGAGGCCAACAGCCGCGCGGCGATCTCCAGCATGACCGGGTATCGCGCCATGCGGTTTGGCTGCCACGTCGAGCTGATCCTGACCGACTTCCACAGCTATACCATGGAAGACCCGACCACGCGGAATGAAGCCGACGCATTTTCCCTGAAGGCCTTTCCAGCCCTTTTTCCGCAGGAGGCGCTGGAGATTCTGGAGGCCGGGCGCACATACAACGGCGGCAATCCACCTCAGAGTATTCCGTCTAGGTAGCGCCAGCGTGGAGAATTTCGCGCGCAATGATCCGGCGTTTACGGTGCTCGGCCGCGTCCAAAAGGACTGGCTGAAGCAGACGCTCGCTGCCTCCACGGCGACGTGGAAGATCTGGGGCGCCACCAACGGAACGCTTGATATGCGGACGGATCCGCTGAACCTGCCTGCGGGACTGACGACACCTTGGCCCGGACAGGGCTATGCCACCTTCGGCGGCGGTGATTTCAGCGCGGCGCTCACCGAACGGGGCGAACTTTACGACTTCGTGCGGGACGCCAAGATTGCCGGGTTCGCTGTGGTATCCGGTGATCGACACAGCTTCTGGGCTGGCTACGCCGCAAAGGCCCTGCCGCCTAAGCTCTTCGAACCGGTCGGCGTGGCCTTTATCTGCGGCTCGATTTCGGCGCCTGGTATGGCTGAGGCGTTCGAGCATCGGCTGAAAGGCCATCCTCTCAGCTCACTGTTCGTGAGCGAACGCCAGCCGGGGAAGTTCGAGTCGACGGTCAACCTGACGGTGAAGCACGGCGTCAGAAGCGCGCTCGAGTATGCACGCACCGGCAGCCTTCAAGCCGCGCACGCAGTAAGCAATCCAGACAACGCGCCCCATCTGGAGTTCGTCGATATGGGTGGGCATGGCTACGCGGTCGTCACCGCAGGATCAGAGACGCTAGAGACAGAATTTGTCTGCATTCCCCGGCCGATTGCGCGAGCACAGACCCCGGATGGCGGCCCGTTGCGCTACAGGGTTAGGCACACCGCAGATCGGTGGCGGGCAGGGGACAGACCCAAACTGATCCAGCATGTCTTGGAGGGTGACCCGGACTTGGCCGTCTGACCGATTCTGGGTCGCGTGGGGCTTATCATCCTTGGCGACTTTGTGCTTGTCGTCAAACCGAGTGGCCGCGCTTCAGACGCTAGGCCGTTCGCGAGTTGGGCCTGCGAAGACCAACGGTCTCGCAAACCGTTGGTCTGAACAGCAAAGAACTGGAACCTACGCTTTCCCGCCACATAGCGGCTCAGTCGCACCGTGGCAATGCCGTCGATCCAGTCGCCACCGTCACTGCGATCGTCTCAGGGCTTGGAAAACTGATTCGGTTTGTCTGGTGACAGTCCGGGCAGGTTTTGCAATGCAAGTCCTTGGAGACATGCTTCACATGCGATTGCTCACACTCGCGTCAGTACAACTACAGGAATCTCTCGGTCAGTCTTGGCCTGGTAGTGCTCGTAGGGGCCGTAGATCTCCACCATCATTGGCCACAGAGCCACTCGTTCCCGGGCGTCGGCTGTATGCGCGTGAGCGGCGAACTTGTCAGCCTTCACTTGAACTTGGACAAGAGGATTCGCCTCGAGGTTCAGATACCAGGCTGGATGCGCGGGTGCTCCGCCCTTGGAGGCCACGACGACGTAATCAGACCCAGAACGACCGAAGATTAAAGGTAGTGTCAGGGCTCTCCCCGACTTGCGGCCGGTCGTGGTTAGCAACAGGGTAGGCACCAACCCCTTGCCACCACCCAGACTCGCATCCCACATGTAGCCGTCCTCGCCATTCGTCGCGATATAGCGGGAAATATGGTCTTTGATCCAGGACGGTAACTCACTCGGCTTGTTTGGTTCGGGCATCATGGTTCTCCAATTCGGGCACTACGTGAGTGTGTGATCCGCGCGGCCACCAGAGCTCGTCCATCCTCTCGTTAACCAAGCGGCCGTACGAGAGGTGGATGCGGCGCCTGCGCGACGAAGTGAGACTTGCAAGGCCAGTTTTGACGAGTTGTTCATGGAATGCAATATCCCTGCAGGGGGCAGCCGCATCTCAGGCACCTGACCAAAGATCGCTTGGGGCTGAGGCCTCACTACCCGGCGACGCTGCGCGAGCAGGCCGCTCAAACCGTCGGATTCGCAATCCGATGATGGTCGGCGTAAGGGGTTGAGTTTCCGACATTCACAGTCCTGTGATTCCTGCAGTGCATATTCCGTACAGTGTCGAAGCAGCAGACTCATAGGGTTCAGGTATCAGGGGCGCGGCCGTACGATTTGCTGTAGCCACGCCACCAAGTGCTCCATGTCGAAGCTTCGCGCTTCGAAGAGCTGAATCATGCGTTTGTAAATCGACGGAGTGTCCGCGGCAATTGAATAGCCGCATGATTCAGTCGCAGGTGCAAGGCGCTAGCCGTTGCTGACGGACCGCGCGGCCTTGAAGGTTAGCGTGCGGCGCACCGCGAGCGCGGTCCCGCCGAGCACCAGTACCGAGGCGACGGAAAGCCGCAAAGTAATGGGCTCGCCGAACAGGACGACTCCCGCAAGAGCGGCGATCACCGGGGCACTGAGCTGCGCGTTGGCGGCCGCGATGGCCCCGAGCCGGGGCAACGCCGTATACCAGGCCGCATAGCCGAGTCCTGAGGCGATTGAGCCCGATAGCACCGCGAGCAAGATCCCCTCGGTGTCGGCTGAGCGATGGCTCCAGAGAAGTACGCTGATGAGTAGCGTGCCAGGTACGGAGCGAGCGAAGTTGCCGGCATTGTCTGCAAGCGCGTTTACCGAGCGCCGCCCCCGCAGTGAATAGACGCCCCACGCGCATCCGGCGATCAGCATCAAGATCGCATCCGACGCCGGCGGTGCCGTGATCCCCGGGAACAGCAGCAGGATCAGTCCGGCCACGGCGAGCAGCCAGCCCAGAACAACGGTGCGGTCAATGCGCTCACCGCCGACGAACCCTGCGGCGATCATCACCACCTGCACTGCGCCGAACAGCAGCAACGCCCCGGTACCGGCCGTGAGCCCGACGTAGGCGAAGGTAAAGGCGATGGCATACCCGAGCAGCGCCAGCGCTGATCGCCAGTCGCCACCCAATCTCTGGCCGCGGCGGCCGATGCGTACCAGCAGCCACAGGGTGAGCGCGCCCGCGATCAGGCGAATGCTCATGAAGCTCGCGGGGTCGATGTGTGCGTCACGCAGCGCCATCCGGCACAGCACCGAGTTGGCCGCGAACGCCAGGAGTGCGAACGCGGTGGCCGCGACGATGCGGTTCACTTCAGCGCCTGCTCCAGGTCGGCGATCAGATCAGCCGGCTCCTCAATCCCGACCGACAGGCGCAGCAGATTCTGTGGTGTGCGCGATTCCGGCCCTTCGATCGAGGCCCGATGCTCGATGAAGCTCTCCACTCCGCCGAGACTTGTCGCCCGTGCAAAGAGCTGCGTGCGGCTGGCGGTGTCGAGCGCCGCCTGCCGACCTCCCGACACGCACATGGAGACCATCGCGCCGAAGCCCCCCGGCATCTGCGCCGCTGCCGTGGTATGAGCGCGGTGCTGCGGCAGCCCCGGATAGAACACCTGCTCGATGGCCGGATGGCGGGCGAGGAATTCGGCTAACTGCAATGCTCCGGCGCACTGTGTGCGAACCCGCAGCGCCAGCGTTGCGATGCTCCGTCTCAGCAGCCAACAGTCGAAGGGGGCGAGCGCCGCCCCGGCGGTGCGCTGCCAGGCCTGCAGGTGCTCGAGCAACGCGTGCTCCTCGCGCACGACCGCCAGCCCGCTCAGCACGTCGCTGTGACCGCCGAGATACTTGGTGCCACTGTGAATCACGAGGTCGACACCGAAGTCGAAGGGCCGTTGGCAGATGGGTGTGGCGAAGGTGTTGTCGCAGACCACCAGCGCTCCTGCCCGATGGGCGATGGCAGTCACCGCCTCGAGATCCGTGATGGCGAGCAGCGGGTTGGTCGGCGTTTCGATCCAGACCAGGCGTGCGCGCCCGCCGACGGCATTCCTCACCGCTGTGAGATCGGTGAAATCGGCAAGCTCCACGGCGATGCCACGACGCTTGCAATGTTCGGTGAACTGTTTGACCGAGCCATAGTAAGCGTCGAGCGGCGCTATTAGGCGATCGCCGGAGTTAAGCAGCTCCAGCGCCGCCATGTTAGCCGCGAGTCCCGAGGCGAAGGCGGCCGCACCGATGCCACCCTCAAGGGCCGCGATGCAGGCTTCGAGCGAGGTGCGGTTGGGTGTGCCTTCGCGGCTGTAGCGATAGCCGCGCGGATAGCCGCCATCCGCGTCGCGCTCGAAGGTGGTCGTGAGGTAGATCGGTTGCGACAGCGCGCCGGTTGCCGGCTCGGGGGCGTGGGCGCTGTGCACACACAGGGTATTCTGGCCAACCTGCTTGCTCATCGAGAAGTTCCTTAAGTGCACCGGCCGCCTATTGCGGCGGCCTGGGGACGAAAATGCTCTTCGGCAGACGCACGTGGACACCGACGTTCGGCTTGTCGACCAGCTGCGTAATCGCCACGTTCCCGGCGATGCTGACCAGCTGATACGCCTCCTGATGCGTCAGCTGCTTCTCGGTCACCAGGAAATCAACCATCTCCTGGATCGCCGTGCGAGTGGCCACACTCAGATCCGGATCCGTGGCCATGCTGATGTAGTCAGTCGGTGTCTGCGCACGCGGCCAGTTGACTTTCATGTCCTTGCGCACGGTGAGCTGCAGGCGGGCGCGCAGTGAGGTCTCGATCGCCGTCTGATCGACTTCGCCATCACCCTGCGCGGCGTGGCCGTCGCCGACCTCGAACAGGGCGCCGCGGGTAAAGATCGGGATATACAGCGTGCTACCCGCCACCAGTTCGCGATTGTCGAGATTGCCGGCGTGACGCCCCGGCGGATTGCTGCTGACGCGTCCGGCCTCGGGCGCAGGCGCCACACCCATGCTGCCGAAGAAGGGTCGCAGTGGTATCACGATCCCGGGAGCGAACTGCGCGGTCATCCGGTGCCGGTCGAGTGCGACGATGCGCACCGGCGCGTTCGGCTCGCAATTTTCCGGCAATACCCCCTTACAGCCGTTGTAGCCATAGTCGATTGCCAGGTCGATCGACTGAATCTTGACCTCGAGCACATCGCCCGGCTCTGCACCCTCCACGTACACCGGGCCGGTCAGGATGTGACCCCCGGGGCCACGCCGATCACCGGTCACCTGACTGACGGTTTCCTTGAGCGAGGTTTGGATGCGACCGTCGGCTACTCCGGCCTTCGCCAGCCCTTCGGGCGTGTTGGTCAGTAGTGTATCGACGTCGATGACGTCGCCTGAGGCAATCCGCAAGGCCGGGGCCGCTTCCGACCAGTAGTAGCCGTACACGACCGTGGCCGGTGTGGCTTCGAGTCGGTGCACCTGCGGGGACCGCGCGTGAACCGCTGCCGTCGTGAGGAACGCGAGGCCCGCGGAAAGGATCAGATTTCCGTACATGGATGCCCGCTTTCCGTACATGAGGCCTCCGGCGATATCGCCCTCTGAGCTGGTGAGGGATATTGCCTGCTTTACGCGGTCAGTGCGCGCCCGACAGAGGGTGTTCCCGCGGCAGTGAGTTCGCCGCGGCGTACGTCGGTAAGGATGGCCAGAGCTTCGCTCGCGCTTCACCGCGAATGCCTTCCGGAAGGCCGCAGTGTTCGGCGTTACAGACGCAGGCGCCGCCCGTCGTTGATCCTTCCCATTTCAGGTCACTTGGCACTCAGGAACATCGCCACGATCTGCTTGATAACGCGGGCGCGGCGGATGCGTTGCGCGTCGCGGATCGATGATCCTTAGGTTCGGAATCGAGTGCGTGCATGCCCACAAAGCCATCTGGCCACCGGAGAACTCTGATCCGTTGTCACAGGAGATTCTCTGCGGTAGGTTTTGCGGCGCTTCGCGGTCGGGCATACCCAGTAGTGATTCCCCAAGCGGCGCGCTGCGGCGATACTGGATGCGATGGGATTATTTGGAGAGTCAAGCGTATCTAGTGGTTGTGTCCTTGGTTATGGCCGTTATCTTTTTCATGACCATGCCCGCAGTTCAGTCTCTGAATCGTGGGTGTCGAGCTCGAGCTCGAAGCACGCCAGATGTCATCTTGCGGCGGGCTTGGCGTGATGTTTCTGCTCGTGGATCCAGTCGCTCGTGCGCGCATCCAGCAGGTCTAGCGGAAGAACGCCGCCGTTCAGCATTTCGTCGTGAAAACTCTTGATGTAGAACTGGATCCCGAGCTCCTTCCGCGCTCGCTCGCGTAGCTCTAGGAACTTCAGCTGGCCTAGTTTGTACGCGAGCGCCTGCGCCGGCCACGCAATGTAACGGTCCGTCTCCGCCTGAATCGTAGGCTCATCGACCACGCCGCTCTTGCGAAAGAATTCCACTACCTGATCGCGGCTCCACCCCTTGGAATGAATGCCCGTGTCCACAACCAGCCGCACGGCACGGAAAAGCTCGCTCGACAGCCGCCCATAGTCGCTAACCGGGTCCTGATAGAAGCCAACCTCCTTGCCGAGCTCCTCCGCATACAGCGCCCAGCCCTCGATGTACCCGGAGTTACCACCGTGACGGCGGAACTTCGGCAGCTCGGACTGCGTCTGCGCCACCGACAACTGCATGTGATGACCCGGTATTCCCTCGTGGTACGCGGTGGCCTCGTCATCGATCAGCGAGCGCTGCTCGAAGTTGGAGATCGCGACCACGACACGACCGGGGCGCTTGCCATCGGGTGTGCCGGCCTGGTAGTGCGTGGCGTTGCCCGGCTCGAAATCGGGCATGGGTTCCACTGTCAAGGGCAACCCCGGAATGAAGCCGAACAGCTCTGGTAGCTTTGGTTGCATCTGGGCGATGTACTTGCGGAAATCCTCGACGATCGTATCCGCGGAAGCAGGGTGGTAGCGGGGATTGCTCTTCAGGGACTCGCGAAAGGAGGCGAGATTCTGAAAGCCCTCGCCATGGGCAATCACCAGCATCTCCACCTCGATTCGGTTCATCTCGCGAAGCCCGATCTGGTGGATCTGATCAGGCGTGAGATTGCTGAGCGTGGTGCGGGCGCGGATATCATTAAGGTAGCGCTGCTCCCCGCCGGCTAATGAGGTAACTGCTAGCGTCGTGCGGCCGAACGGGGCGTAATCATCGGCGATGAAGCTGGCGAAATCGACGTACGCGGGTAGCACTTCCTTCACCACCGCCTCGGTGATCTCCTTGCGCAGCCGCGGCTGCTCCTCCACGGGGATGCTGTTGGGAAACTTCTTCGTCGGCAGCAGGAAGGGATCCGCCGCGATCACGCCCAGGCACTGCGCGGGCACCTTCTCCAGCAGGAAGCGCACTGGTATAAGGCCATCTTGCTTACCCGCACGCAGCACCTCCTCCGTCTGCATGAAGACTCGCGGAATCTGGTGAAGTCGCGCGATGTAGTCCTCATAATGCTTCACGGAATCCAGGGGCACGGCGAGCGGCAGGTCGGCAAGATGCGTTTGCGGGCCGGCCATCTGGCTGACCGGCATCTCGTACTCTTTGAAGGCGTGGTTCGCGATGCGCTGCTCGAGCGAGCGCGCCAGGACTTCGTGCGACAGCCTGTCCTGCTCCGCGAACCCTGCGACCGAGATCGCCTTCAGGCGCGCGAGATAGGCCTGATCGCGCTCGTTCTCGCTTTCGGCTCCGGCCATTGAGTAGTCATTCAGCTGATCGTTATAGCGATAGTCCCCGTAGGCCGTGGCCATCTCAGGGTACGTCTTGAGCTCGGTTTCGTAGTACTCATCAAAGAGGGCATTCTGCTCGGCAAGGCGCTCGTGTACCGACCCGAGGCTCCTCGCGTTCAGGGGGACGCAGAAGACCAGCAGGAGGCACACCAGAGGACCTGTGAGACATGACTGTGTTTTCATGGCCGGTGATGCTAACACCGGACGGCGCAGCTCCAGAAGTGGAAGAAGCGTTGGTTGAGTTCGTGCAGGCGCGGTATTACATCGCTAGAATCGATGGGAGCGAGCCGAAGGTCGATCTTGAAGCTCTTGTTGTGGGGGAGAGTGCGATGACGTCGGCGGACATTAATTCCGAAGCACAGCGTTGCGGAGTGAGCCTCGCGGCCAAAGGGCAGGAAATTAGTCAGATGGCAAACAACATTACCGAGCGCGCTAAAGCGCAGTCTGATAAATTAAATTCGTCCGCGAAGTAGTATCGTGCTCGCCTTGATGGTGGTCGTGACGATGGTGCTGGCCCGATAGCCTATGAGACGGCTGACCCTCGACGGTGTGCCCGACTCCCTGCTCGCGGAGTACGGATTTACGCGAGGTGCCGCCAGCGCCGCGAGTTACCCCTGCACCGATCCGAGCGCGACGCTCCTGCCGCTCACCGAGTTGATCGTGCCGGTCGGTCGCCGGCTTAACGCGGAAGCGGTGCGCGACCTGCTGGCCGTGTTGCGGGACGGGGCCGCCCTTGATCCGGTGGCGGTGTTCCGGGAGCCGGGGGAAGCGCAGGCATCACTGCTCGACGGCCTGCATCGGTGGCACGTATCACAGGCGCTCGGCTTTCCCTCGATCCCCTGTATCTTCCTGAGTCGAGAGGATGCGGAGGTCGGCTTTCGTTACCTGCCACCGGCCACCGTGCTCACGGCTCCAAAATGAGCGCGGCAGCAATACTGATCGGTAGCGCAGTCGTTTGGGCGGCGCTCATGGTGTGGTGTCTGCGCAAATACTGACGCACGTCGGATGATCCGCGGGAGGCCCGCATCTACCGGGACGGAAAATTCTGGTGCGTGTTTGTCACCGTCGGCATGGCGCTGGTGGAGCCGAAGGTCGTGGCACTCCCGGGTATTCCCTACGGCTTGCAGGCCGCGCTATTCGGACTGGTCAGCTCCCCGTTTTCGCTGTGCGTCGGGTACTACACATTTCGGGTGTTCTATTCGCTCGTTGATCCTCGGTAGCGGGTCGTCGCTCCGCCATGGGCGTTGAAATCGCCTCGCGATGCGCCAGCGCCCGGCACGCACGGGGGCCGGTTTCCAGCTCGGTGAGTTCGAGCGGCATGGCAGACATGCTGCCGCCGAATGCGGCGGCGCATCCACGCAGAGTGCGCGTGCGTGTAGTACTGGATGGATCGGTCTAAGAGCTGTGCGTCGGCCGGGTACCCCACTGGACTCTTATGCACTTGAGTTCGATGTGTTGTGCGCTTGCCCAGTCTTCCCGCATAAAGTGCGCGGCGATTTTGCAGTCGCTCTCGTCCCGGTAAACCATTGAGGGCGTGGCAATGCCATGGTCGGTTGAGGGAAAGACCGTCATGAGAACCCATACGAAGGCAGGCATGAGACCTCCGGCTATTTCGGCCTCTTACTTCGGTAGTAATGAGCTGACCACGGCACGTCCGAGCACGCTGCGACGCAGGTTCCGCGCGGTGCATCGGCTCCCAGAATTGCGAAATAGCGCGCCCTTGTCAGGGGGCGCGCATTGTCATAACGCTGTGCCGACCCCCGAGAAGGGCAAACGCCGCGGCAGTGGTGGTTGCAGTTGCAAGTTCAGTGTCGGTAAAGCTCGAGCGGCGTAAGTCACCCGCTGCTTTGGGCGCGCGACGCTCGCGATCTACACCCACTCCATGCGCCGCACGCGAGACGACTCGGCCGACAAAATCGCGGCCCTGGCGGGTCTCTCAGACGTGGGAACCAAACGGGAAACAATCGACTCCGTAGAACCTGAGGAAGCGGAGCTAAGTGATTATTTTAATGTCTCCCCGGGTTGGGCTGAGCAGCCTCCTAAGTCGTTGAGTCGACGACAATTACCCAATCTGGCCTGCACACTACCCCGAGAGTTACCCAGCGAAAGGTGGGCTGTGGCGATCCAGCGTGAGATGCACAGTGCTCCGGTGGTTACCTGAGGGTCCGATAGCTCACGTCCCAAACAAGTGATACGTCTCGTTGAGACGGTCTACCTTCGTGCGGTGCTCCAAAATTTCGAGTTCACTCAAGCCGCAGGGATCTTGCCCCAAGCGCCAGTATGCGGACAGCGGTTGATCGAGAGCCTGCAATAAGAGTGCTCGATTGCCAGCGCTGTGCCCTACGACGACGACGGTCTGTTGCGGATGGCGCTCGTAAACGAGGCGCGGAACGTTTGAGACGCGTGCAACCAGCTCCTGCAATGACTCGCCGCCGGGGAATCGCATCAGATGCGGCGCCGCAAACCAACGTTCAATCAGAGCAGGCCATTGAGCGCGGACCTCTTCGTGAGTGCGCCATTCCCAATCGCCATAGTGCAAGTCGTTCAAATCATCGAGCGTTGCCGAAGGCGCGCCGCATGCGGCCGCGATTGCCTCCGCCGTCTGGACGCATCGTCTCAGCGGACTGGTGTAGACGATCTTCGGTTTCCACTGCTTTGCGATCCGCTGCGCCAACGCTCGCGCTTGACGCACCCCCAGAGCCGACAAGTCGATGTCGCGGCGACCGCGGAAGCGCTCCGGGGAAATCCCTTCGACATCTCCGTGTCGCACCAGAACAATACGCGTCATGTCGCGCGCCTCGCGGGCTCAAGGAATAGCGGACCCAGCCTTTTCATCGGTGCATGTCAGGCTCGGCCATGTCAGCTAACGTCCTTTGGGCATCGGGTGCCAGCAGACGCAGGTGCCCCTCTCGGAGCGTGATCTCTGTGTCGGTGCAAAGCAGGGTAGGGTAGAGCTGCCCGTCGTGCCAGTACCGGCTCTGAAGTATGAGTGTCGTGCAGTGGATCACCCATCCGGGACGGCCTTGTTCCGCACGCAGTATTTGTCTCTCCATGTCCAGATCGACTGACAGATGGTGCTCGGCACACCGCGACCGAAGCAACATGCGCAGTTGCCGCATGGGTACCGGCGGCATGCGCACCGACAGTGCGAGACGCTTCGCACGCATTCGCTGGCGGTCGCGCTCGACGTCGACATCGATGACGAACAGTATGCCCGCAATGCCTCCCCGGAGCCGACGACAAAACCCGACCATGGCGGTGCTTACCTTGGTGAGATGATCAAGCAGCAACACGCAGCCGCGCCGGTCCGCGGCGTTCCACAGTCTGGCCCGAGCCGTGCTACGGGCTACTCCCTGGATGTTCATTTCGGGATAGGCGCTTTCCATGGTGCGCGTAATGTCATCCAGGCAAGAGGTGTACTGAGCGACCCCATAGGGAATGTTCGCTTTGGCAAAACGAGCCTGCAACTGCGTAGGCCGACGTCGGTGTCACGCATACCTTGACAACTGGGGTGCGCGTGGAAAGCGTGACCCGGGCTACGAAGCGGCCTCTGTTATCAGGCACGGATTCGACGCGCACCAGAAAGCCTGGGCTGAACGTATTCGGGGTGATCCCATACGACCGAATTGTCGCCATCGACGAAGCCGGAGATGAATTCTTTGAGGGCCCGCAGGTGTACTGCCAGTTCATCGATGGCGTTCCCTTCACCGGCACCAATGCGCTGGTTGATCCTGTCGAACGCTTTGGGGCACGCGGAATCTGGGTCGGCGACGATGATGAAGGCAGGATCGAGAAGTTCGCGCCTGAGATGCGCCTCACGAACCGCAGGTAGCGGGCTTCGCTGGTAGCGGTGCCACTCGCCGACTGCGGATTGCTCGTCTAGAGCTAGTGCCCGCGCTACTGCAACGTAACTGCAACTCAGTGAGTAAAGAAGCCATTGTACTGCTAGCGGATATACACTAACTCTTTGATTTATTAGCTCCCCGAGTTGCGGCGAGGAGGTTCGCGCAAGTCCTTGAGTCGTGGGAAGTTCCCCACCCGCTTTCGGTGGGACTACCGGACTACCCCCAAGTCAGCCCCGCAAAACGAGGGCTGAGACGATTAGGCGGGAGATTCGGTGTGACCGCGTGCCCCGTGCTCCCGTGCTCCAACTACTCGACGAACACCTCGCGAAGAACCTCGGGCCTGCGGGCGGCGATCGTCAGGAGGGCTCTTGCCGCGCCTGACGGCTGTCGGCGGCCCTGCTCCCATTCCTGGAGTGTGCGGGTGGACACGCCTAGCACCTGCGCAAATCGCGCTTGCGAAAGACCCGAACGCGTACGCGCCTCCGTTATGGCGGACACCGGAATGCGATGCACCCGTGCGGCTTTGCCCGCCTTCATCTCCTGTACCGCGCGAAGCAACTCTTCGCCAATGTTGCGCTTAGCGTCGCGCCTTCGGAGATCCTTTTCGGTCATCTTTGACATCTATTGCCTCTCGAATTTTCTTCAAAACCTTGCCTGGTATTGTCTGTCGAACACTCTTTGCGTACATCGTGAGCAGCCAGATCTCACCGTTGGTCAAACGGTTGTAGTAGATCACGCGTACACCCGAGCTCTTGCCTTTGCCTTCACGCGACCATCGCACCTTGCGGCAACCGCCTGAGCCTTGGATCACGTCGCCCGCATCGGGACGCACGGCGAGCGAGAAACAAAACTCCCCCAGCTCTTCTTCGCTCCAGTATTCCGGCCAGAGGCCTGAAAACGTCGGGTTTCGACAATGGTCGGCATCTCGATATACGGCATTGACGTATATACGTCAATGCCGCATCGTAGAATGGAGAGTGTCCCGGCGCCTCTGGGTTTTTTGCTGAACGTCCGGAATCGGGACGCCAATCAGGCGTCTCCCGGCCACGAGCTGACTGTCGTCTGTCTAAATTGGCCGCCCGGAAGCGGACATCGATCATGTGGGTGGCTCCTGAGAAGATGAGTCATCGACCCGACTTGTCGTCTGGTTTGCGTCCGGCATTAATGGAATGGAGACCGTGCGACCCGAACTCAGGGCCCCGGCGGGCCGCTCGAGGCTGAGCGGCCCGCCGCGCCTCAGCGGGCTAATCGTTGTCGTTGTCGCCGCTCTTGAAGTGGTGCTTGAAGAGATACTCGGTGACCATGTTGCCGAGGCGGTTGCCTTCCTTGGTCGAATGCCAGTAGTGCATGCCGCCGTAAACACGCGCGTTGTCGACCTCTTGGACGACCTCGTCGAAGCTGTCGAAGTTGTGGGTCGTGTGCGTGACGTTGCTGGTGACCGTATACGGAATCTCATCGGTCCCGAAGAACTTCGTCAGCGCATTCATGACGGCCTGGGTAACGCAGCCGTGATTGGCCGGATACTCGGGGTGCCCCGGCGTCACGGCGAGCGGTACCCAATTGGGATCAGCGACGGTGTCGTGGTTCCCGTCGGTATCGGCGTTGTGAATTGCCGTATGCGGCCGCCAGAACGCGAAATGATACTTGGCGTTCATGCAAGCGGTACCGGAATCCGACGCCGCGACCCAGAACATCGCATACATCCGAGCCGAGTCTGAGGTAGTGAGACTTTGGCTCGTGATCAGGCCGCGCAACGAGCGGCTGTACTGCGAGCCCGCCTCGTCGGTCCAGAAGAGCCCGATGTCGGTCTGCGCGGCGGTCCGGACCGTGCTGTTCTGTGCGCCATAGTCCTTGGTGCGGTTGAAATTCCGGGCCCACTGCTTGCTGGTCAAGGCCGGCGGCGGCGGGACCTCGGCCAGAAACTGATCGGCGCTCCTGAGTGCGAACGGCGTAAATGTCCGCATCCAGACGCCGACCGGGGCCGGCGGCGTGTTCGGCGGCGGGGCTGGAACGGTCGGTACTGGCTCCCAGATTCCGGGGCCACTCCCCCAGACAAAGACGGCCGGCGCCTCGAGACCATCCCCGGTCCGCATCGCGATCCACTGCATGGCGACGGCTTTGCCGACATTGACGCCGTCGGTCTGACTCTGGCCGGCGGGGATTTTGGAGAGCGAACTTGCGAGCGCCGTGTCAAACGTCGCCGTCTGCGCCGGAAAGTAATGGACCAGCACATCGTGCGCCGCTTGCGCGGCGGCGGCATCTTCGGAGGCTCCCCTCGGCGCTCTGACGCGGACCGCGAACGGTTTGTTACGGCCATCGATCGAGCTGACGGCGTCATACATGGCGACGCTCGTGTAGGCCCAATACGGCAGCGCGACGACGTTCTTGCGCCCGGCGCCCGGAATCGCGGCTTCCATCACCGCACCCCAGTCGGCGACCGCGTTCTGTGCAAACGACTGGGACGCCGGTGTGAAACTCAGCATCACCCCAACAATCGCAAGTAAACCCTTGAATCTGTTCATGCGATGGCTCCTGGTATTCGAAATTTGGCAATTGCGTTATTTGGGCGACTTCTGAGTGGCGGCGAGCGCAGGCCCATTGACTTGCTGCACAGCGCGCGCGAGCGTCTCATCGACGCACCTAATGTAGGTTGGGTAATGCGCGAGGCTTTGCGGGTGCAGGGCCTCAAGACTTAAGCAGAGGCGCCGTGCTGTTTGTCGCAGGCGCTCATACGCGACGCGCTGCCCCTCGGGCGTAGAAAGATCGACGTCAGCGAGCGATACCCTGGCAGAGAGGGTTTCGGCAGCCGGTTCCGGCTGGCTCTCCGCCATCCCCGTTATAGGTGCGATGGTACACAGCGCAATCAAAGCGGCTTTAAGTACTGCGAGCTGCAGGTTGGGGGGACGGTGTGTTTCGGCGTTCATGTCTCGATCTCCAAGTGCTTCTTGACTCAACGCTTCTGGCAGGTGCGAGCGGCTCGTTAGGGCGCGATCGACTGTGCGGCGACTGTGCCGGCGCGGGAGCTGCGGCGTCCTGAGGACGGTATGAATCCGGGCTGAGGGATCGATGAAGATGCGGTGAATCCCATTTTTCGAGCGCCTGGAGCTCAGTGCTGACAGCGCCGGGAGCGGGGCCATGCGCGACGGTTAAGGCCGCGCGTATACTTGTAAGAGGCGTTTTTCGGGCTTCTCGGGCAGAAACGCAACTCTGATCAAGCACTTCTGATAACCAACGCCGATGAACCCGCCAGACCATTCAGTACTTCGAATTGGCGCGTGGCGCGTCGACCCTGCGCTCGATGAGATTTCGAAGGACGGCGCGACCGTCAAGCTCGAACCGCGCGCGATGCGAGTTCTCGTTTGCCTCGCTGAGCACGCCGGACAAGTGGTGAGCGTCGACCAGCTGCTGGACGCGGTCTGGAAGGATGTGGTCGTCACGTCTGATTCCGTCTATCAGGCTGTGACGGGGCTTCGGCGCGCACTGGGCGATCACACGAAGGAGCCGGTCTACATCGCCAACGTGCTGCGCCGCGGCTATCGTCTGGTGGCTCCGGTGGCTCTGTGGGTTGACTCGGCGACGGATTCGAATACGGAGGAGCGGCGTGCCGCAGCGATCCCGTTACCTCTCACCCCCGCGGTCGCTCCTTCGCGCGTTCGGTGGCCTTGGGCGGTCCTTGTCGTGGCCGCGGCATTCGCAATCGGATATCCAATCGCCCAGAAGCTCCGGCCGTCTAAACATGCCAAGACCGCAGAGCTCGAGACAACTGCAGCGGCGGTCGGCGTCGGCGAACCATCGGTAGCCGTGCTGCCCTTCATCGATATGAGCGACCAGAAGGACCAGGAATACTTCGCCGACGGCCTATCAGATGTGCTCATTGACCGACTGGCGCTGGTCCCAGGGCTCCACGTCCCGGGAAGAACGTCATCCTTCTATTTCAAGGGTAAGCAGGCGACCGTTCCCGAGATCGCCAAGGCGCTCGGCGTCGCACATTTACTCGTAGGTGGTGTTCGCAAGTCGGGTAATACGCTACGGATCACCGCACGGCTCGTACGAGCCGATAACGGCTACCAGATCTGGTCGGAAACATTCGATCGACCGCTGGTCGATGCATTCAAAATCCAGGATGAGATCGCCGACGCCGTTGTTCAGGTGCTCAAAGTGTCCCTCATCGGCCACTACGTACCGGAGGGTGTTCGGACCACCAACATCGAAGCCTACACGCTGTATTTTCGGGCCGAAAACTTAGTGGGTAACGGACTGGCCGATTACGACGCGGCCACCGAGCAGTTGCGCGCAGCGTTGGCACTCGATCCTCAATTCGCCGCTGCCTGGGCCAGGCTCGCCACTCTGACGATTTGGAAGTTCGATGTGGCACGTGCCCCTGGCCTACTTGCCATGCGTGCCTCTCCGACACAGGCCGCGTGCGCCGCCGCGCGCGCGGCCGCCGACCGAGCGCTCGAGCTCGATTCGACACTGGTTGAGACGCACCGCGCTAAAGGAATCGTCCTCCAATACTGCGATAACAATTGGTCAGCCGCTGAGGGGGAATTTAGGCGGGCACTCGAACTGCAACCCGGCAGTTCAGACGCGCTACGGTCCTATGCTTGGCTCGCGCTGGCTGACGGCCGCCCTGGTCAGGCGCTTCAGTTGGCGCAACGCGCATTGTCCCTGGATCCACTGAATTGCTGGAACTTCGCGGCCTTGGGCGACGCGTACTCAGCGACGGGCCGTTTCACAGAAGCCGAAACGGCGTATCGCAACGCGGTGGAACTTGCTCCGACGACCGCGGGTCTGCATGCACTGCTAGCATACATATTGCTATCGACGAATAAGACGACCGAGGCAGTTGCCGAGGCGGAACGGGAACCCGAAGCGGCATGGCGCGAGACCGCTACGCTGTTCGCTCTGGACGCAGCAGGGCGAAAAGGTGATGCCAACCGCGCGATTGCCGTGTATGAACTGAACTATACCGACGACCCGGGACGGATCGCCGCGTTCTATGCCTGCCGCCATGATGTCGAACGATCCATCCAGTGGCTCACAAGCTTCGCCGCGAAGCGCCAGGGCGAGTATCGCGACCTTCCCTACGCAGAGGCCTGTTTCAAGAACGTGGAATCCGATACGCGCTACCAGGCGCTCCTGCGGAAGATGAAGGCCGAAAATCCTAAACCGCCACCGTCGACGTCTGCCACGAGCCTGCCCGAAAGCAGTCGCTCGTGAGCGGCAGGTCAGGGTCAACAGGACTCATTGACTCGCGGCGGACCCGCGACCGGCTCACATCGGCCAGGAGCGGTCCTTCAGGGATGCACATTCGCTGCCCGGAAGCGGGCGTTTGCGAGCGACGCGCCATGGGTCAAATTGCGCACGTTCGTGCGAGCGCGAGTCGCATGCGTCGAAAAGCAATTACTTGGGGAATGGCCCACACATGTCATGAACTACAGGAACGCGGGTAGCTCAAAAGCCTCGCTTCTAGTGGAGTCGCTCGCGGGCGTACGCGTGCGCGCATCGACGACGCGTTCGGGCGGCAGGCGCAGCAGAGTGTCGACCAGCCGTTCCGCGAAGGTGGGATCGGCAAACGCCACGAGACCGATGTCGGCGAGCTCCTGAGGCAGGAAGGTAGCGAATTCAGACATTTGAGTACTCCTCATTTAGCTGTCACTGCGTTACCGGGCTGTGCCTCTTCCCGACCCTAGCCCCGTAATCCACTGGAGCCTAGAATCCTCCAATAGCCCTGAAGAAGCCTTGGGCGTCGGCTGGGACCTCCTGAATCCCTCTGAAACTGGTGGAAAATGGATGAAGGACGGCGCGCTGACGGCGCTTACGAGTTCGGCGACTTCTGTCTCCTGGCTGCGCAGCGCAGCCTGACGGCGCGCAGCGACGGCCGGCCGATAGAGCTCACGCAGAAGGCGTTCGACACCCTCCGGTATCTGGTCGAGCATCCCGGGGAACTCCTCGACAAGTCGACCCTGATGGCGGCCGTGTGGCCGAACGTCGTCGTGGAGGAGAACAACCTGAATCAGGTCATATCGGCGCTGCGCCGCGCGCTGGGCGACGGCAGCGGTGGCCGGCGCTTCATCGTCACCGTACCCGGGCGCGGCTACCAGTTTGTCGCGCCGGTGCGCGAGGTGCGCGACGAGGCGCCGTCCCCGCCCGCAGCAGAGGCGATGACATCGACGCGGAAGTCGGTCGCCGTGCTGCCATTTGCGAGCTTAAGCAGCGACCCTGAGAAGGACTACTTCGGCGACGGTATCGCGGAGGAACTCATCCACCTGCTCGCGCGGGTCCCCGGTCTCAACGTTCCCGCCCGCACGTCCTCGTTCGCCTACAAGGGCCGCAACACCGATATTCGCCAGATCGCCAAGGATCTGGGCGTGGAAACGGTGCTTGAAGGCAGCGTCCGCAGCGCTGGCGAGCGAATTCGGGTCACCGCCCAGCTGATCAACGCGCAGACGGGCTTTCACCTGTGGTCGCAAAGCTATGATCGGCGCTACGAGGACATTTTTAAGCTACAGGACGAGCTCGCCGGCGCGATCCTGCATGCCCTGCAGGTCAACCTCGGTGATCAGTTGCCAGTGGCGGCGCTGCCCGAACCACCAACACCCAATGTCGACGCCTACCAACTCTACCTTCAAGGGCGCGCGCTCACTCTGCGCGGCGGCCTCGGCAACACACAGACCGGCATTCGACTGCTCGAAAAGGCGATCGCTATCGATCCAAAGTTTGCGCGCGCTTACGGGTCGATATCGCAGGCACAGTACTACTTGGTGTCTATCGGCGGTGCGACAGCGCGTCTGATTTCGGACGTGGAACAGAACGCCCGATGGGCCCTTGAACTGGACCCCGCGATTCACGAAGCGTACGCAATGCTGGGCGGTGTGAGCGTCTATCGGGCGCGGTGGCTCGATGCGGAGCAGTATTGCCGTAAGGTACTTTCCTGGAATGCCGGGGATCCCATCGTCCATCAAATTTACGGTTCGGTGCTGTTCCCCGCGACCGGGAAGCTGCGCGCAGCCCTTCGCGCCTCGGAGGAAGGCTACCGGCTCGCGCCTATGCTGCCGCTATCGGCGATGGGTATTGCGATTGGCCATAACTTTCTGGGTCAGGATTCAGATGCGCTCGCCTACACGCAGATAACCGTTGACCTTGGTATGCCAAGGTCGACTCCCCCGCTTCCGTTCATCGACGCAGCGGCTGCGATGAACGCGGGTCGCTACGCCGAAGCTGCGGAGCACATGAATTCAGTGCTGGCATCATCGGTACTCGAGGCGGGAGGCGCCGCGGTCGTTCGGCTGATCTATGCAGCGGCCGCGGGCGCTGCCGACAAACGCGCAGCGATCGAATCCTTGCAGGCGTTGCGCGTCGGTGCTGCGCGTGAGGAGATGACCCATCCAATGATGGTGATGCTGGCCACTGTCTGGTTCACCCGATTGGGTAACCTCGATCTCGCCTACGAGCTCGCGCACGCCGGGCTCCAGGAACTCGAGACAACGGGAATCCTGCGGGGCGCCATTTCCTTAGCGACTTGCTGGCTTCCGGAGATGCGCCCCTTTCGCAAAGACTCTCGCTTTCAATCCTACGTCACGCGCCTCGGCTTGATGGAGTACTGGAAACAGTACGGTCCCCCTGATGACTGCGACCTGGAGGACGGAAAGCTGAGCTGCCACTGAAGAGCCGAACGGCCGAAATCCGCTCTAATCCAATGCCTGAAAGCTGACGGTCACGACACGCAGCTTCGGGTCAACAGCGGTGGTTCGCTCGCACAAGTGCGACCCGAGGCGGGAGAACCACGTTTTATTCGGCAATCGAGGGCTTCTAAGGGTGGAGCAGGACCCATTCGCAGTGACTGAAGTTGACTGTATTTTGTCTCCATGTGTACACTTATGGTGTACACATAACAGGTGTTTCTCATGAAGCACGTGGGAATTAAGCAGGCTCGCCAGGAACTGCCCGACCTGGTAGATCGTGCGGAGGCCGGTGAGGAGATTGTTATCACTCGCCAAGGGAAGGCAGTGGCAAAGCTTGTTCCTGTACCCAAAGCGGTGAAGGCGCTGCCGTCACTCACGGAGTTTCGACTGGGGATAGGCCGCGCCGGAACGCCAGCCGTGCAATTGCTGCGCGAGGAACGTGATGGTCGATGAGAGGGGTGCCTACGTCGATACCAGCATCCTCGGCGCCTATTACTGTCCCGAGCCGCTCAGCGCGGCGGCGGAAAGTATGCTGCGTCGAATTGAGGCTCCGGTCATCAGTGTCTTGAGCGAGGTCGAGTTTTGCTCCCTGATCTCCAAGAAGTACCGGCTGAAGGAGCTCAAGGAACGTCAGGCGAAAGAGATCCTTGATTTGTTCTCGAATCACGTGGCCGAAGGCTTCTACCGACGAATTCCCTTGAGCACGGAACACTTCATCAAGGCGCGGATGTTAGTCGCTTCGATGGAAAACGCGCTGCGTACACTGGATGCATTGCACCTTGCGGCGGCACTGACAGAGGGGCTTACGCTAGTGACCGCGGATCACGAGTTTGCGAGGGCTGCGAAGCACTATAAAGCCAGGACCATGTTGATCAAATGACAGCGGTATGGAAGACAGGCACGAAGTGAGGGCGTGTTCGATGGTAGGGTGCAGTGGAAATCCCGCCGTAGCCACCAGGTCCGACGCGACTCGAAATAACATACGGTAAGAATCAGAAGGTATTGATTATATTGGCTCCCCGGGTTGCAGCGATGCAGCTGGCCTAACACGTTGAATATGCAAATATTTCCCGGCAGGCAGGTCGTGTGGGTACCCCGTAGGGCATCCTCGAGTAGTGCACTGCGAAGATATTTCACGCGACGCGCTGGGATCGCAAGAGCACCGCGAATTTCAATCGCTGAGCCATAACGATTGCAAGCTCCTATAGCCGCACCCGCATCCCGTCCGCGGCGAACTTCACAGTGCCTCGATAGTGGCTCGCAATAGGCTAGCGTGCACTAGGTTTCAGCTATGAATCATGATGTGTATAATACACATCGATGCAAAGCCGAGAGCTCATCCGGTTACTGCAGTCTGACGGATGGCATTTGCATCGGGTCCGAGGCAGCCACCACCAGTTCAAGCATCCGGTGAAACCAGGAACTGTCACCGTCCCACACCCGAAGAAGGATCTCGGCATCGGCTTAGTCAAGGCGATCCGCAAGCAGGCGGGAATCTAGCGAGGCTCCAGTATGAGATATCCAATTGCCATTGAACTGGGTGACAAGCGTCACGCCTACGGCGTGGTTGTTCCTGACCTGCCGGGTTGCTTTTCGGCTGGGGACACTCTGGAGGAGGCTTTGAGCAATGCACAGGAGGCCATCCTGCTGCATTTGGACGGACTACTGGATGACAAGAAGCCGATTCCGAAGCCCTCTGCGCTGGCCAGTCTTCAGCGCAAGCGCGCGTTCAGGGGATGGACGTGGGCCGTTGTAGACGTCGACCTGAGTGAGCTTGGCGACAAGGCTGCGCGCATCAACATTACTCTACCGCAGAGAATCCTACGCGCAGTGGACGCGCATGCGCGTCGTAGCGGTGAAACACGCTCGGGATTCCTTGCGAGGGCGGCCCTTGATGCCATGCGGAAAAGCGTCGCAGAGTGACGCGCCTGGATCCAGGCCGTCCCGTTGGCATGTTGCTTGAGGATTCGCCGCGCCTGGGGCGAGGCCCAGGGACTTCTAAGGGTGCAGCCTCGCAGCCGGGCTAACCTCTTGAATAGAAATCGGACGAAGTAGGGGGCGTGAGGGGTGTACCCCCGAGCGTACCCCGCGCATCACGGTGTACGGCGCTGTGCGTCGCGGCTCAGTCTTGAGGGCGCTGCTAGGTGCGGCGTGCCACGAAGATGCGCGATGGGTCTGGATTCGCCCCAAGCCGTGACGTCCGACTCAAGCCACGCGACTGAGTTTTCGCCCAATTGGCGGCGCTTAGGGAACTTGCCGGCGAGTTCGAGTCGGTAAATTGTCATCCGAGAGAGGCCGGTCATCTGCATCACTTGGCGGACACGTAGAAACCTCATGGCGGCCTCCCGGGCGTTCGAGCGCGAACGCGTCTCAGCTTCAGGGAGTATGCCTGTCGAGAGCCATTTGAAGCGCGAGGCGAGGTTGCAACCATGCTCGAGAGTCTATTCTCAGCGGAAGGTCGCTGTGAACCCGCATATCCACCGGATTGACCGCGTTGCGCATGTTGCGAGCTGCAACCGCCTGCAACATCTAGCGAGGTTATACCCAGGCATGTTGCAGATGGGCTGTTTCATAATTAGTCGCCAAGTGCGGGTGACATTGGTCGCCAAATCCAAAGCGATGCCGAATTGTTCTCTTCGGCCTGCGTCCGACCCTGGGGATGAAGCGTGGGAGTGCCGTTGTGTCGGCGCCAACGGACTGTGTGACAAGAGCCGCCAAACGTGTGTGACAAGAGCGGCCAAAACCGGTTTTATGCAGGAAAGGCAGCTGGCCGCTGCCGTCACACGATCACAAGCGGCATGGCGCGGCGGTACCATGGGTGTGGTGGCGGGAACGAGGTCGGCGCTTTTGGCTTGGTGCTGTGAGCCCGGAGGATAGTTGGACCCGGAACCCTACGAGCACCCTGAATTGTTGCCATGAGCCTTACCGGCTCAAGAGCACGGTTGATAGATTTCGACGACGAGGGTTCCTCCCGCCCCCACGGTGAATAGAAGAAAATCTGGGGAGGGTCCAATGGAGGTTCTGTATCGACGGTGTGCGGGCCTTGACGTTCACAAAGACAGCGTTGTGGCACGCGTTCGCTGCGTATCCGAGCCGAAGCACGATGAGGTGAGGAGCTTTGCGACGATCACCTCAGCGCTGCTGGAGCTCAATGCGTGGCTGAGCAGCCACGGAGTCACGCATGTGGCGATGGAAGCGACCGGCGTGTACTGGAAGCCGGTGTGGCATCTTCTGGAAGAGGACTTTGACCTGGTCCTTGCCAACGCCCAGCACATCCGCAATGTGCCCGGGCGAAAGACGGACGTGAATGACGCGACCTGGATCGCGGACTTGCTGGCACATGGACTGATCCGCGCGAGCTTCGTGCCGCCCCCGGAGATCCAGGAGCTGCGTGATCTGACGCGCACGCGCAAGCAGCTGGTGCGGGAGATCGCCCAGCACAACCTGCGCATCCAGAAGATCCTTGAGGATGCGAATCTGAAGCTCGGCAGTGTGCTCTCGGACATCTTGGGCAAGAGCGGCCGTGCCATGTTGCAGGCCATCATCGCCGGAGAGAGCGATCCGGAGAAACTCGCTGATCTGGCTCATGGCAATGCTAAGAAGAAGCGCGGGGAACTGGTGGAGAGCCTGCGTGGGCGCGTCCGCGCCCACCATCGGGAGCTGCTGCGCATCCACTTGAACGTCATCGAATCGCTGCGGCAAGCCATGGCCGATATCGATACACGCGGGGGAAAAGCGCCTTGGCGCCGATCCAGAGCAGCGCCCGCCTCCTGACGAGCATGCCCGGGGTGAATGAGATCACCGCGCAGGTGATGGTGGCGGAGATCGGCATCGACATGGCGCGCTTCCCCAGTGCCGGACACCTGGTGTCCTGGGCGGGCCTGTGCCCGATGAGTGATGAGAGCGCCGGTAAGCGGCGCTCCACGCGCGTGCGCCAGGGAGCTCCCTGGGAGCTCCCTGGTTGAAAACCACACTGGTGACGGTGGCGTGGGGTGCAGTGCGCACCAAGAACTCCTATCTGCAAGCTCAGTTCCATCGACTACGGGCACGTCGCGGAGCCAAGAAGGCGATCGTCGCTGTCGCCGCCTCGATGTTAACTGCCGCCTATCACATGCTTAAGAACGGAGTCGAATATAAGGATCTGGGTGCTGAGCACTTCACCCGGCACGACCGGTCCAAAGCCATCCAGCGCCTGCTTCGCCGACTCAACGATATGGGCTGCAGCGTGCAGCTGATACCACAGGAGGCATAAACTAGAGATCCCGAACTAAGAGCTTCTTGATAGCCTCGCGGCCGCTCTTGTCCCACGATCGCTTCGCCATGGCTCGAGAATCTTTAGTTAGAACTCGATTTGTAAACCGGAGGTCATCTGCTCGAATCAGATAGCCGGCATCATTCTATCCCGATGTTTATAGGGCGATTTCCCGCGCATGACTGACGTTGTAGCAGCGCGAGGAACGTCCGCGTGGGGTGAGTCCATCCTCTCGATCCCCAAACGCGCTACAAATTCCGGCAGCGGCAAATATCCACCTTAAAGCGCGACGCCGCCTCTGCGGAATTTCGAGATTCCGTAGAGGCCTTTAGCCCGCAGATTCATGCCCGTAAGCGCTTTAGCTTTGCACGATTTCCGAGGCTCACAGCAAGGAAAGCAACACTAAAAATTGCGGCGACCCCGACGAGCATGAGGGTGCCAATCGCATTGATCTCCGGATTGACTCCAACACGCAAGCTGGAAAAAATGGCCATCGGCAAGGTGGTCGTCTCTGGCCCGGCAAGAAAACTCGATGTGACGACGTCATCGAATGACAGCGTCATCGCAAGCAGCCAACCGGAGAGAATCGCCGGCAGCGCCAGCGGTAAAGTCACGGTAATAAGTACGCGCAAGGGGCGTGCCCCTAGGTCGCGCGCCGCATCTTCGAGCGAAGCATCGCGTCCCAGTACACGCGCAAAAACAACGGAAGCGACGATGGGCGCACTCAGGGTTGCGTGCGCAATCACTAGAGTCAGCATGCCCTTGCCCTGCTCCCAACCTGTAAATTTTTCGAGAGCCGCGAACAGCATCAGGAAGGAAAAGCCCAGTAGAATTTCGGGCGCGAAAATTGGTATTGCCAACAGCGCTAGCAATGTAGCTCGCCCGGGAAATCGCTCCAATCGACCGAGAGCAATCCCGGCAAGAGTCCCAATGATCACTGCGACCGGCGATGACAATAACGCCAGCCGAAGCGATCGATAAGCCGTGTCCAACAACTCCTCGTCCGTTCGTAACGCTTGATACCAGTGCACAGACGGGAAACTTCCTCCACCATTGGTTGCATATCCACTGAATGAAAACACGATGATCCAGGCAATGGGCAAGTAAAGGAACAAAAATCCCAATACGAGGGTTACCGTCTGCCACGTGCGTTGTTCCCCGGAGTTCATTGCTTTGCAACACCGAGCGGACCAAGCCACCGTCTCAGAACGTACGCGGGAATGATGAGCAGTAGAAACGTGACGATTGCAATCGCTGCGGCCAAGGGCCAGTCGCGGTTCTGGAAGAATTCATCCCAGAGAATACTTCCTATCATGATCGTACTGCTGTTGCCGACGAGTTCCGGAATCACGTATTCACCGACAGCCGGGATGAACACTAAGACCGCCCCTGAGATCAATCCAGGAAGCGCTAACGGCAACGTGACCGTTCGAAACGCATATGCCGGCTTCGCGCCCAAGTCAGCCGCTGCTGCCAGCAATTCTCCTGGAAGGCCCTCCAGCACCGCGTACATGGGCAACACGAAGAAGGGCAAATAGGAATACACCATCACGAGCAGAACGGCTGCGGGGGTAAACAACATCGGAATCGGATGATGGATCAACCCCAGCGACAACAAGACGGAGTTGATCGGACCCGAATCGCGAATCAATCCAATCCACGCATAGGCCCGCAGGAGAAACGACGTCCAGAACGGAAGAACCGCAAGAAATACGTACCAATTGCGACGCTTCGGGGGCGCCTGCGCGATTGCGAGGGCGATCGGAAATCCGACGATAACGCAGCCGATCATCGTGAACGCTGCGTTCACCAGAGCGGTCAAGAACGCTGAACGATACAGAACATCCGTCGTCAGCATGTGAAAGGCTCGCACGCTCAAATGTACCGTCAGATGCCCGCCTGTATTTCCGACAAGCGGCTCTATCGGCGGAATGGCGTCAGCGACCACATGCACGGACAGTAAAGCCACTGCAAGCAGCGGCACGGCCAGTAAGGCAAGCAGCCAGACGAGCGGCACCGCAATCGTCGAACGGTCCACTAAGGTGAGGTGCCTCGTCGTCATTCCGTAAATACCACACCCGCGTCGCAGGGCAGTCTCACATGAACTTCGTCGCCAGCGATGAGCTCATTCTGCGCTGTAGCGTGAATATTAATTAGCGCTGCGTCGAGCATCCGACCGCCCGATAGCCGGATCGTCGCGCGCGAAAGCGTTCCACCGTAGGAAATCTGCTCGATTATTCCGCTCAACTCATTGAGAAGATGCGTCGGGCTAGCCGATACGACCAATTTCTCCGGGCGGAATCCCACAGCGCATATGGCCTTCGCTTCGACACCTTCGTCATGCCCGATCCGAATCTCGATGCCTTCGTTGCTGGTAAATCGGCATTGGCGTGAGTCGATCTCTTGAGCCGAACCTTCGAACAAATTAATGTTGCCGAGGAAAGAAGCTGCGAATCGGTTACGCGGTTTTTCATATAGGGCTCGTGGTGCGCCAAATTGCACGATGTGGCCCTTGTCCATGACGGCGATATAGTCTGACATCGCCATTGCCTCTTCTTGGTCGTGTGTAACGAGAACGAACGTAGTGCCAACGGCTCTCTGAATGGAGATCAACTCGCTTTGCACTTGTGCGCGCAGGCTTCGATCAAGTGCGGCGAGGGGCTCATCTAACAGTAAGATCGCCGGTTTCATCACCAAACAGCGGGCGAGAGCTACGCGTTGCCGCTGGCCGCCGGACAATTGATCGGGTCGCCGGTCGTCCAGGTTATCAAGCCGGGCGAGTTCCAGAGCCCACGCAACCAAGCGCTGCCGTTCGTCCCGTCGCACGCCCCGGGCCTTCAGGCCGTACTCGACATTGCCTCGTATCGTCATGTGCGGAAACAGCGCGTAACTCTGGAACATCATGTTGACCGGCCGCTCAAACGGCGGCACGGACCGCATATTCTTGCCATCGATACTAAGGGTGCCGCTGTCGAGCTCCTGCAATCCGGCGATGATCTGCAGCAAGGTCGTTTTGCCCGACCCAGACGCGCCGAGTAACGCCACGATCGAACCGCGTGGTATCTGGAGATTGACATTTTGAAGCACTGGCGTCAGACCGAATGATTTGGAAACGTTTTCTAGCTCAAGAATCACTGAGTCGTTGCGTGACACGGTCAATGCCCCGTCTTCATCCGAAGCCAAGCTCTCGACAGTACTCGAGTCTCTTGCATCGAAAACGGTCGATCGAGAGAGAGCCGTTCGCGCGCCGAACTCGTTGGATAGATCGTGGGATTATTGCGCAGCTCCGGCGGGAGTCGTGCCATTGCGGCTGCGTTTGCGATTGCAAAGCCGGTCGCTTGCGCCAGCTCCACCGCAACCTCCGGGCGTAAAACGAAGTCGATGAACTTGAGTGCGGCGTCTGCATGACGCGCGTCCGCCGGGATCGCGAACGCGTCGATGTACATTGGGATCCCCTCGCGCGGCTGGCGGTATTCAAGGTGCACGCCGCTGTGCAATTGCGCTGCAAGACGCTGCGCGGCCATGGCGTCGGCAGAGTATCCAATCGAAAGACACAATTCACCGCGGGCGAGCTGATCATAGTAGCCGGGCGTGTTGATTCTCCTGATAAACGGCCTCACGCTCGCAAAGGTGTGAGAGATACTTGCAAGGGATATCGGGTCCGCGGCTAACTGTTTTCGGCCTAAGTAGAGCGAAATCATAGGAAGTATATCGACCCAAGAATCGAGCACGCTGATACCGCATTGTTGGAAACGGGCAGCGATGTCCGGCTGGAAGAGCATCTTGAGACTGTCCACGGGAGCATCCGGCATGATCGCTTTAATTTTACTTGTGTTGAAAATGATTCCAGTCGTGCCCCACACATACGGGATCGCGTATTGATTGGTTGGGTCCACGCGCCGCATGATCTCCAGGAGTTGCGGATCTACGTTTTCCCGGTGAGGGATCCGTGCAAGATCCAACGGACGCCACAGGCCTTTGGGAATTTGCCGGCCCAAGTGCGGTGAAGCATTCACGGTGACGAGATCGAAGCCGGAATGTCCTGCTGAGAGAGTTGTCTCGGCAACATCGTTCGAATCGAGAGTCGCGTAGTTGACCTTAATGCCGGTTTCGACCTCGAACTGCTGGACGACCGTACTCGGAAAGTACTCCGCCCAGGCGTAAAGGTTGAGTACCTTGCCTTCCTCCGTTCTCGATTGTGGGTTGCTTAGTGCACGCGCCGAGCCAACACAGTGCCACCAAGGCCGGCGCCCAGGCGATGATCTGACTGCGCCGCGCCTGCGGCGCGTCGGCCGTCACGTCAGCCAATCTCCAGCGAAAGTCCAGGACGCTGTCCGTCGAGAGTCGTTAGCGCGCCATACAGATCCGGCCGCCGATCCCGGAAGCACCCCCAACTTTGCCGATAAGCACGGCACCGCTCGAGATCAAAGTTTTGGACCAGTACCTGCTCGGATGCGCGATCTGCCGTAGCCAGCAGTGCTCCCAGGTGATCGGCAATGAATGAAGACCCGTAAAATGTCATCGATACTTCGTCGGTGGTTTCCGTGCCGATGCGATTCGCGGCAACCACCGGCACCATGTTCGCACCGGCATGTCCGCGCATGACGATCCGCCAGTGCTCCATAGAATCGAGGCTCGGTTCGTTGGGCTCCGTGCCAATCGCCGTCGGATACATCAGGAATTCTGCGCCTTGCAGCACGAGCGCCCGAGCCGCCTCGGGGAACCACTGATCCCAACATATGGCTATGCCTAGGTTGCCGTAGGCCGTTGCGATAGGTTTAAAGCCGGTGTCACCCGGCGAGAAGTAGTACTTTTCTTCGTACCCGGGCGCCTGCGGAATATGACTCTTGCGGTAGTGGCCGACCACTTTACCGTCCGCGTCGATCACGACCACTGAATTGAACAACGCCATACCGGCGCGCTCATACACGGACACGGGGATTACAACACCGAGATCCGCTGCGAGACGACGGAAATGCGCCACTGTGGGGTTGTCACCCAATGGTCGAGCCAAGTCGTAAAAGCTGCTCTTCTGCACCGCGCAAAAGTAAGGCGTCTCGAATAACTCCGGTATGAGCACGACCTGTGCCCCCTGCTTGGCAGCTTGTCGAACAAGCCGATCGGCTTTCGCGACATTGTCGTCTCGATCCCAGCTGCAGCTGAACTGAATTGCTCCCAGTGAAACGGTGCGCATCAAAGACGCTCCTTCGACATTCGGACTTAGACCTTGCCCGATCCGGCGGGCTCTTGTTGGGTAATGCAATGGATGCCGCCGCCACCGCGAAACAGGTTCTTTAGTGTGACCGGCACGACCGTTCGAGCGGGGTAAGCGAGTCGTAGAGTATCGAGGACCGCCGCATCCTCGGCAATTCCGTAAGCGGGAGCAATCACGGCGCCATTGGCGATATAGAAGTTGACGTAGGAACGGCAGTAAGCTTCGGGCTCCAGCCGGCACTGCGGAGCGCGGGGCCTCGGCAATCGGCAGTATATTGAATCTGCGCCCTCGGGCGTCCTTCTCTGTTTCCAGCACCTTACGATTCTCTGCCATGATCGGAAATCTGGGGTCCGCCGGATCCGCGACCACTTCGTACAGAACGGTGGCGGGCTTGACATACGCCACATATCCATCGACGTGGCCGTCGGTTTCGGTGTCTTCGACGTCGCCGGGCAGCCAGATGACCTTCTGCACGCCGAGCATGGCGCGAAGCTCGGCCTCGGCCTCTGCTTTGCTCCAGCCGGGATTGCGATTGGGATTGAGCACACAGGTCTCGGCGGTTATCAGCGTCCCCTCCCCATCCGAGAGGAACCCGCCACCCTCGATGACGAGCTTCGATCGGTAAACCGGCAGTTCGGCCAGAGCAGCAATACGCTCGCCTAAAGTCGCATCCTTGTCGTGCGGGTGATACTTATTGCCCCATGCGTTGAACGTAAACGCGGCAGCTGCGCGGTCGCCCTCCGGATTAGCGACGAAGGTGGGCGCGGAGTCGCGCAGCCAGGAGTCGTCGATCGGCATCGACGCGATGCTTATTGACGGACCACACCTCCTGCGTGCATCAGTTGCCTGCTCAGGATCCGCGAGCATCGTAAGAGGCTCAAATCGTGCAATGGCCTGGGCAACGCGTACGTAGTCCTCGCGCGCCGCCTCGAGGTGCTCTCGCCAAAGTTCTACGCGCTTCGGCCAGGCCATCCAACAGCGAGCGTGCAGCGCCCACTCGGCAGGCATGGTAAATCCAAGGTCTGCTGGCCTCATCTCAACTCCTGTTGGGTTTCCGGAGAAACGTTCAATTGCGTTGCTAAACCCCCGCGACCGGGCTGAAAGGTCTGAGCCGGCTGCCGGTGAGCCAATCGTCCCATTCACAAGGCCCTGTGTTAGCGGCGATAAGTCGCCGTGATCCCGAGGGTGCGCGGGCGAATCGTGTGGTCGTAGAACAGGTCAGAGGTATTCGTATCTCGTGTATGGGTCAGCACGGGGTGCGAGTCCGTTAAATTCTGCGCAAAGAGCGACAGGTCGATTCCACCCCAGCGCAGGCCGGCTCGAAGCGACAAGATCTTGATCTCCGGAAGTCCGGTATAGGTGGGATCAGACACTCCGTTGTTGGGATCTTGTATCGGCTGCAGCGCAGTTTGGGCAGTCGCGTATTGGTAAGCGACGCGTAGGTATGGCTGTCGATTCTCGATTGTTCGGAAGCTATATTCTGCCGAGGCGAGAAATGTCCAGGGAGCTCCCGGAAGGCGATCACCCTCCGTGACGACCGGCTGCGCCGTTGCACTCGCCCCGGTGCACGCGCTCGGGCCCGCACAGACCGTCTCTGTGTATTTCGCGTCAACGCGAGCTACGGAAAGATCAAGAAGGAGCGCATCGACGGGACGCGCTTGCATCTCGAATTCGCCGCCAATGCTTCGCACTTTTCCGAGATTCTCGACGAAATTCTGGCCGCACGAGGGAAGATATACGAATTGCTGGATGTTGTTCCAGTCAATGACAAAAGCACTTGCGTTGATCTGCAGACGCCCGTTTAGCAGCGAATTCTTCGCGCCTAATTCGTAACTCCATAACGAGTCGGCCGCATAGCTCGTAGGTCCCGCGGTTAGACCGATTGAGGCCAGATCTGGACCGCAAAGGGAGGACAATTCGCCGTTGATTCCACCGGGACGGTAGCCTTTGGCAGCGCTCGCGTAAAAAAGGTTTCTCGGATCAGGCTGGTAGGCAACCACCGCTTTCGGCGTGATCGGGGTTTCGCTGTTTGAACCTGTGGCTGTGAGTGGCGTCAGCGGACCGGTGGTCGGCGACAGGAAAGGCCCGTAGTAAACGAGGTCGCCGCTGTACTCAATGTGGGATATGCGAATTCCAGCTGTCAATTTCCAAGCGTTCGCGATATTGAACGTTGCATCGCCAAATAGGGCGTATTGCTTGTCGACTATTTTGAATACCGGCTGGGTCAGAATCTCGCCGTTCGGACAGGGTGCTTCTGGCGTGCAGAAGGGGACGCCGTAAGCCGCGTTGTATTCGTCGTTGAGAGTCGGATCGAAAACGGTCTCAGTGGTGTTTTCATCCAGATGTGAGTAGAAAACGCCGGTGGTCCAGACGAGCGTCGCCGCGGGATCGATCGATTGCAACCTGAGCTCTTGATAGAAATTATTCTGCTTGTCGGCATCGTGCGACGTGCCAAGAGCGCCGGGTGGTGGGGGCAGCGTCAGACCGAACAGCGCACGATCAAACTGCGTGTAGTCCGAAATCGAGTGTTGGTTGCGCGAATAAAAAGAGGTGTCCGAGGTCAGTTGCGCGAACCCGGCGTTCCAGTCGATCTTAACTGCCGCCAGATAGAATGGGTCTGTGCTGGGATTTCGCTGAGCATTTCCGTTGTCGAAGTTAATTGCGCCGGGATCGGACAGAGAGGGCCAATAGGCCGAGGTGTCCCCTAACGTCAGTTCCTGATAGTAAACAGAGGAGGTTATCGACAGAGTATCAGTGACTGCCCACTTCAATGCCCCACGCGCGACCACGGTATCCTGATAATTGGAATTCGCATAGGTTGTCGCCTGATTGCTGTAGTTGACATGATCGACCCAACCTCCGTCTTGGCGGTAGGAAGCGCTTAAACGGAATCCAAGTGTGCCGTCAATAATTGGGCCGCCGATGGCGGCGCCAAGTTCGTACGTTGCTGCGCCGCTGTGGGTTGTGGCAGCCTCCGAGCGCACGTACATCGACTCTGCGTGCAGATCGGGCGAAGGCTGAATAAAGCGGACGGTTCCCCCTTCAGATCCGGCACCAAAGAGTGTTCCCTGCGGACCGCGCAACACCTCGACGCGTTCGAGATCGAACAGAGCTGGGAATGCGTTGAACGATGTGAAAGAGAGGTGGCGCCCCTGTATCGGCGTATCGTCGATGTAGATGCCGACGGTGGACGTGCCGGCTGTTGAATCGACGCCACGAATGTTGATGTCCGAGTCTTCGTCGTTAAAGTTACCCGAGGCAGTGGTGCCGTCGCGCTGAAACGTGACTCCTGGTGTAGCGCGAGTTAGATCATCGATAGTGCGCAGCCCCTCAACATCCAGCTTCTCCTGAGTAAATGCCGTCGCGCTGATCGGAACATCCTGTAGACGCTCCGCGCGGCGCGTCGCAGTGACGACAACTTCTTCGAGGCCGCTGGCGCCGGACTGCGCGTCGCCATCGGCTCCCAGAGCTTCATTGAGAAACACCGCTTGCCCCAAATAGACACCGAAGGTGAGAGCAGTAACGGTCACTCGAAACGACCGGCGACGTGGGACACGTTTTGTTGCCATCATGTTTCTCCCCGCGCTTTCAAACGGGCGCCGAGTCCAAAAGCGCGCTCCCAAATCGGCGTAGGTTTTGCTCAAGTAGCAAAACACCGGATGAACGAGGAGACAAACGACCAATTCTTGACAATTCGGCTAAATCAATTCATCAATTGCGGGTGGCAAGACCCTCAGTGACCTTGAGCACGCTGCGCGGGTTCGAGGCTGCGGCGCGGCTCGCCAGCTTCGCGTTGGCGGCAAGGGAGCTGCATCTTTCCCATTCGGCAGTCAGTCATCAGATCAAGCTGCTGGAGGCGGAACTCGGTCAACCGTTATTCCGCCGGGTGGGCCGTTCCGTAGTACTGACCGATGCCGGGAACGATTTTGCGCGCAGCGTACGCGATATTCTGCAGCGCTTGGAGGATGGGGTCGCCCGGCTTGCGCCATATCAAAAGCCCGGCGGAGTCATTCTGTACACGACCATGGGGTTCGCGCGGGGCTTCATTCTGCAGAGAATGACGAAGTTCCGCGCAGAGCTTCCGGACGTCGACCTCTGGTTGGACACGAGCGAACGCAAGGTCGATTTCAAGTCGGACGAGGTTGATATCTTGATTACGCAGGCAGCGGGCGTCGCCGCTCATGGCGCCATCGACTCACACCTGATCGAGGACACGCGCGTACCGCTCGCGGCACCCGGATTGATCGAGCGAATGGGCGGCTTACCGCGGGCTCGCCCCGGAATTGTAGGGTGGCCCTTGTTGCACGACGAGGGCCAGACTACTTGGCGCGAATGGTTCTCGAGAGTTGGCTGTCCGGGCGCGGACGCGATCAGCGGTGGTAATTTTTCTGACCATGCATTGATGATCGACGCAGCTGCTGCCGGCCACGGAGTTGCACTCGGCAGCTTGATTTGTGCCGAGCCTTATCTTTGCACCGGTGCATTGGTAGTCCTCGAAGGACCGTCCTTTCCGCAGTCTGCATATCGTATTTATTGCGATCTACGAAGCTACGACGACGACCAAGTCCGCCGAGTCTACGACTGGTTTGTTCGCGAAACTGCCGGTAGCGCGCCGCGAGTCACGAACCGCGCAGACTAGAAACGTTCATCGAATCGGCTAATTTAAGTCCTTTGATTCTCCGACCGAGTACAAAATATCCTACCAGCCCGGTCCGCTTGGTCCCGCTAGCGAAGGCAGTGATCTATGACGAGTTCCCTTGAACGCTCTGCACTCACAGCGGCGGACTGTGGCGCGCTCATGCTGAAGACGCCGGCTGAGACGGGATATCGAATGCCTGCCGAGTGGACGTCACATGAATGCTGCTGGATGGCGTGGCCGAGTCGGGCCGATCAATGGGTTGACGGTTTGGCTGCGGCTCAGACAGCGTACGCTGCGATTGGGCGTGCGATACGACGCTTTGAACCTGTGCGCATGGTGGTTGAGCCGCATTGCATTGACGAAGCCCGCACACAGTGCGGCCCGAACATCGAGCTCGTTCCCTTGCCGATCGACGATCCTTGGATGCGTGACAGCGGGCCCACGTTTCTCACTCACGGCAACGGTGCGCGTGCCGGGACCGCTTGGCGGTTCAACTCCTGGGGCGGCAAGTTTCCCGACTACGCCGCGAATGCGCGTCTGGCGGGACGCGTTCTTAGCTTTGCCGCCGTCCCGGTGTACCAATCCAGTCTTTGCCTGGAAGGCGGAGGCATACATACTGACGGTGAGGGTACCGTGATCACGACCGAGTCCGTTGTTTTGAATGCCAATCGGAATCCTGGGATTAGTAAGCTCGCGGCTGAACGTGAGCTATGCGCGGCGCTGGGAGCAACCGAGGTTATATGGCTACCAGGGGATCCGGAGTCGATTTTCGTCGACATCACTGACGGACACGTGGACGGATTAGTATCGTACGTTAAACCTGGGGTCGTCATTTTCGAAAGCGATCCGAGCGCCACCGGCTCCGCGCTGCGGCTTGCTGCGGACAATAGGCGTGCCCTCGAAACTGCCACCGATGCGCGCGGGCGGCGGTTACAGATCATTTCGATCGATGACGCCTACGAGGTTGAGACCCCTCACCGCCTATTTAGCCGCTCGTATGTGAATTTCTACATCGCCAATGGCGGCATCGTGATGCCGAGTTTTGGCGTTCCCGGTGACGCTCGGGCGCGAGCGGTGATACAGGCCGCCTTTCCGGACCGCGAGGTAGTTCAAATCGACATCACTCCACTGGCCAGCGGCGGTGGTGGGATCCACTGCATCACTCAACAGCAGCCAGCTTAACTATGATCGTTTGACGATCAAGGAAGATCGGTGAAGTCCAAACTTCTGCACGTCTTGTGTATTGCACCTTTGCTCTCAGCTGGATTGGCTGCGTGCCAACCGAACCGCGCCCCCATTGATACTGCGAACGTCGAGGCAGACTTGGAGTCGATTCGGGCAGAGGCGGATGCTTGGTCTAAAGCGATTGCCAAAAAGGACCTCGAGAAAACGCTGTCATTTTATGCCCCAGACGCGCGGTACCTATCCGCGGGCCGACCCGCAGCGTCTACCCCCGATGAGCGACGCAAACTCTGGGTAGAGGACTACGCGATCCCTGGCTTTTCGTCGGACGAGACAACGACGAGGGTCGAAGTGGCCAAGTCTGGCGACTTAGCGTATCAGAGCGGCACCTATGTGCTCAGAGCCCAGGACGACAAGGGCGAAGTGACACAATCGACGGGTAAGTTCGTTGTTGTTTGGAAGAAGCAGAGCGATGGACAGTGGAAAGCGATCATCGATATGGATAACGCTGATCAGTAGCCAACGGACCACCACGTGAAAGCCACAAACTGCGGTGGTCATAAGAGTCCTACGGCCGATGGCAGATAACACCGGCTGCGAATGTAGGGAGCTGATGCAGCAATCCATGCATACGCGAGCGGTCATTCGCCCCGGACCGCCGCTCGCGGCGACGCTGCTCCTGCTCCTCGTGAACTGCTAGCAGATTTTCGTACCACCTGGTTCTTTGGAAAGTTGGCTTTTGACCGGCCATATCCAAAGCAATCCGGCCCCGAGAAAGCCGGCGGCTCACTACTGGACCGAAATTGCACCGAGCGACGACACCAAATGCGGAAAACGTGAAAGTCCGCTGGTCATTCGGTGCAAATTCGGTGCAGTGACTAACTCCAGGGCACTCGCAAGCCCACATAGGCACACATCGAGCCACCATGATAATTAGCGTAAACTCAATGAGTTACGCGGAGTGCTGCGGTGTCGCTGGGAGTCGCTCGGAGTAGGGTGCACGAGTTTTAATCCCCTGTGGAACCCCGGCGTAAAGGCGTGAATGACCACTCGAGGTAACCGTTCGGGTCTTTACCCGCTGATGACACGCAGCAGCGCGCGATAACCGATTTGCACTAATCCGAGGCCGAGTGATGTGGCGAGCATCGCGACAAAGGGAAAGTGCGGCGCCCCGATCAACTTGAAAAAGAACGCCGCCAGGACGCCGAGCAACGCAAGTGAGCCCAATACGAAGCTCACAATCGGCTCGACGATCGCGAGCAAGATGAGCGCTGGAAGACTTAGCGACCTCCAGAGAACCCACAGGGCACCGCGGCCAACATCGCTGGCGTTCATTCGCTTACGCCGAGCGCCGCATTTGAACCAGAGGCGCTCCGTCTCGTCGCGCAGAGTTCCTCAAGATAGTCGGCCCAGGCCTGCATCATTTTTCGCCGCTCGGCGAGCCGCTGCGCACGATTGTAGGCGCCGCGGCTTTCATTGCGTTCGGCGTGAGCAAGTTGCAGTTCAATGAGGTCCGGGTGCCACCCGAGCTCATTGAGGCAGGTCGAGGCAGTCGAGCGGAAACCGTGCGCGACCATTTCGTCGGCGCCAAATCCCAGCCTTCGCAGCGCTGCATTGATGGTGTTGTCGCTGATCGGCCGGTCCTTGGAGCGAATGGACGGAAAAACGTAGTAGCCCTTGCCGGTCAGGGTGTGCAGATCGCTAAGGAGGGCGACTGCTTGGGTCGACAGAGGCACGACGTGAAGCTCGCGCATCTTCATGCGGGCGGCGGGGATACGCCACTCGGCGCCTTTCAGGTTGAACTCGTCCCAAGCAGCCCCTCGCAGCTCGCCGGGCCGGACGAACGTCAAGGGAAGGAGCTTCAAGGCGAACTCGGTCGAGATGTCGCCGCGGTAGCCCGCGATGGCGCGCATCAGTTCACCCAGGCGGCTTGGGTCGACAATCGCCGCGCGGTTGCGGCGAACGACTGAGGCAAGCGCGCCGCGCAGATCGACGGTGGGATCCCGTTCGGCACGGCCAGTCACCACCGCATAGCGGAAGACGTTCCCGCATTCGGAGCGCACTCGATGGGCGGTTTCGTTCCGCCCACGTGCCTCGACCTTCTTGAGCAGGGGAAGGATGTCGACTGCCTTGAGGTGGGCGATGGGGCGTTTGCCGATGTACGGGAAGACAAAGGCCTCAAAGCGCTCCTGCTTATTGAGGAAGGTCTTTTCGCTCAAGGACCCCTTTTGTACCTCGAGCCATTCCCGGGCGAGTAGTTCGAACGTGTCCGCGCGGGCGGCACGCTCCGCCTGACGCTGCACGCTCGGATCAGTCCCCATCTCCACCAGCCGGCGAGCTTCCAGCCGCCGCTCGCGGGCAACCTTAAGTGTGATCTCGGGGTACCGGCCGAAGGAGAGCAGCTTCTCGCTTACCGCTGAAGAAGTACTTAAAGCGCCAGCCGCGGTGACCGGCCGGTGAGACCAGCAGATAAAGCCCGTCACCGTCGTACAGCTTGATTGGCCTTCGCCGCCGGTTTGGCGTTGCGGATTGCCGTGTCCGTGAGGTTCAACGGGGTAGACTCCTGGAAAATAGCCTTTTAGGGGTAGATACCGACCTCGCTACCCCACGGGGGGGCGACTACCCCGCTATGTATCCCCGTTGCCTGGGAGCTGTCAAGTTACCGTCTGGGACGTCAGGCTCTCATAACTTATTGATTTTTATTAATAAGAGGACGAAATAAGAGCAGGGTGAGACGACTTGAGACGCGGTGATTAGGGCGTAATGGCTCCCCGGGTTGGAATCGAACCAACGACCAACGGATTAACAGTCCGACGCTCTACCGCTGAGCTACCGGGGAACAGGCGGGACACTCGAAGGGCGCGGATTCTCCGGCAAGGGCCGCGCCGGAGTCAAGGAACGCCCCGGCAGCGCAGCAGGGGTCAGCGTCCCTTGGCCTCGGCGAGCTGGCGCGCCTGGACGAGCCGGCGTCGCAGCTCCGGAACGGCGCTCGCAGTCGCCGGATTGGCCGCCAGCCTGTTGATGGCCTGATCGATGCTGTCGAGCCCCAGCGTGAGTCCGGTGCGCGCGGTTGCGCGCGCGAGCGCGCTTTGAAAGTTCGGGTCGGCCTGTAACTCGGTCTCCCCGAGGGCTTCCGCCTTGGTGATGAGATCCTGCAGCACGGTGACGGCGCGTGCGGCATTGGCAGGCGAGGTGAGGCTGCCCTGGGTGAACTGCGCCACTTCCGGCAGGCTGCTCGCGAACCGCTGCAGTGCTGCGGCCTGCTGCGCATTGCGCGGATGGTTCTGATGCATCACCGCCTGCGCGGCGCCCATGAGAGCAAAGGGCGCCAGCGCGGCATGATTCAGCAGCGAGCCTCCCGAGAACGCCCCGCCCGCCGTGAGTCCGACGAGGGCCAGGGCGCCGAGTCCATGGAAGGCGTGCAGCACCCGACGCTCGATGACGAAAAACTCGCCCACCAGTGCGCGGATGGGCGCGAACGCCAGCACGGCGGCGATCACCAGGCTGACGAGTGCCGGGGTGGACTGGCCATGGAGCTTGAAGTGCTGGTGCGCGACGAAGGCGCCGGCGGCGGCCGCGAGCGAAAGGCCGTGCAGCAGGATGCGCCCGAGGATGTTGGTCCGCGCCGGCGGCTGCGCCACGCCGACTTCGGGGATGAGCACAGATGCGCGATTCATGAGCAACGACGCGGTGTGATGTGCTGATGCATCGATACTCCCCAGACATCGCTCAGCTGCAGCGTTGCCCACGAGTCTAGCGCGACCCGATGAGGGTGCAACGTCACGCGCGTTCGATTCCCCAATCGGGAGCGGTAACTTGGCCGCTGAGAGTCACCCGGAACCATTAATGGCTGTGGCCGGCGCGATGGCGTCTCCAAAGGCCCCCGTAGGCCACGGCATTGATCGCAAGAAGCGCGCCGGCCAGCAGCGATTGCACGTGCGCGGTGAGGTGGGCGGGATAGAGAACGCCGGCGAGATAGTGGGCGAGGAAATCGCCGGTGTAGTGCGCCTCACCGCCGCGCAGACGCAGGTCGTTCTCGAGTGGCGTCAGCGGGCAGATCGCGCCCGAGAGTTCGATCCAGCAGCCCCAGGCAAGCGCGGGCAGGTGCCAAAGCGCCATGAAGGGCCAGCGCCAGGTGAGGAAGCCGCCAAAGACGACGAAGGCGGTGAAGGCAAGGTGCAGGACGACGAGGGTATCGGCGAGGCGCGACCACAGCATCGCTCAGCTCGTCCTAAGTCCGTTACGCGGCCACGCGCTCCACGAGCAGGCGGCCGATGCGGGTCAGCGCCTTCTCAAGCGTCTCCATGCTGCAGGCAAAGGAGAGCCGCATGTGATTGGGCGCGCCAAAGCCCGAGCCCGGCACCACGGCGACGCCGGCGTCATTAAGCAGCAGCTCCGCGAACTCATTGTCGTCACGGCAGCCGAGCGCGGCCATCGCGCGCGACACTTCGGCAAAGGCGTAGAACGTGCCCGCACCGGGGAGGCAGCTCACACCGGGCAGCGCATTCAGCGCGCGCACCACGAAGTCGCGGCGCTCCTTGAAGGCCGCGTTCATCGTGCCGACGCAGGCCTGGTCGCCGGTGAGGGCGGCCAGCGCCGCCTTCTGCGAGATGCTGGAGGGGTTGGAAGTCGACTGGCCCTGGATGGTGCTCATCGCCTGGATGAGCTCCTTCGGGCCGCCGCAGTAGCCGATGCGCCAGCCCGTCATGGCGTAGGACTTGGAGACGCCGTTAATCGTGACCGTGCGCGGATACAGCTCCGGCACCGCCGTCACCAGGCTGCAGAAGGGCTCGGGTTCCCAGTAGATCTTCTCGTACATGTCATCGGTGCCGATGACGATGCGCGGGTGCTCGAGCAGCACCTCCCCGAGCGCGCGCAGTTCCGCGCGCGAGTACGCGGCGCCGGTCGGATTGCAGGGACTGTTGAGCAGGAACAGCCGAGTCTTGGAGGTGATAGCTGCGGCGAGCTGGCGCGGCGTGATCTTGTAGCCCTGTGCCATGCCGGCGAAGGGCATGACAGGCAATCCGTCCGCGAGCAGCACCATGTCCGGGTACGACACCCAGTAGGGGGCGGGTATCACCGCCTCATCACCCGGATCGAGCAGCGCCATGCACAGGTTGTAGATGGTCTGCTTGGCCCCGGAGGACACCAGGATCTGGGAGCGCTCGTAGCTGAGCGCGTTGTCGCGCCTGAACTTGTCGATGATCGCGTCCTTGAGTTCCGGGATCCCCTCGACATGGGTATAGCGGGTGAAGCCGCCCTGGATGGCGTCGATCCCCGCCTGCGCAATCGGCGCCGGGGTGTCGAAGTCGGGTTCGCCGGCGCCGAGACCGATGACGTCCTTGCCCTGCGCCCGAAGCTGCGCGGCACGGGCCGTGACGGCGAGGGTGGGCGAGGGTTTCACACGCTGGACGCGTCGGGAGACAGGCACGGTCACGGATATTTCCTGTGGATCGCTTCAGATTCGGGCAGACGGCTATATTAAGGGATTAAGCCCGGAGCAGCCACGAAACGCCCCCGGCCACTAGGCACGCAACCGTAGCGCATGGAATCGCGACCCTTCCAGCTCGAAGCCGACTACACCCCCGCTGGGGACCAGCCTCAGGCCATCGATAAGCTCGTCGAGGGCCTGAAGGAGGGGCTTGCACACCAGACTCTCTTGGGTACAACGGGATCCGGCAAAACATTTTCAGCGGCTTCCGTGATCCAGCGCGTGCAGCGCCCCACCATGGTGCTCGCCCACAACAAGACCCTCGCCGCGCAGCTCTATGGGGAGTTTCGCGAGTTCTTCCCGCACAACGCGGTCGAGTACTTCGTCTCCTACTACGACTACTACCAGCCCGAGGCTTACGTGCCCTCATCGGACACGTACATCGAGAAGGACTCCTCGGTGAACGAGCACATCGAGCAGATGCGCCTCTCGGCCACCAAGGCGCTGCTCGAGCGCTCCGACTCCATCATCGTCGCCACCGTGTCCTCGATTTACGGACTCGGGGATCCGCAGGCGTATCTGGCGATGGTGCTGCACCTGAAGCGCGGCGACCGTCAGGATCAGCGCGGCCTGCTGCGGCGCCTGGCGGACATGCAGTACACGCGCAACGAGCTCGATCTCACCCAGGGCACCTACCGGGTGCGCGGGGACGTCATCGACATCTTCCCGGCCGAGTCGGAGCGCGAGGCGGTGCGGGTCGAGCTGTTTGATGACTTGATCGACTCGCTGACGCTATTCGACCCCCTGACCGGGGCGATCAACCGCAAGGTACCGCGCTTCACCGTCTACCCGGGCACGCACTACGTGACCCCACGCGAGCGGCTCATCGGCGCGGTGGACCAGATCCGCGACGACCTGCGTGAGCGCCTGAAGGAGTTGCGTGAGGCCGGGCGGCTGGTCGAGGCGCAGCGACTGGAGCAGCGCACCATGTTCGACATGGAGATGATCAAGGAGGTCGGCTACTGCGCCGGAATCGAGAACTACTCGCGCTACCTCTCCGGCCGCGCCCCCGGGGAGCCGCCGCCGTGCCTGTTCGACTACCTGCCGAAGAACGCGCTGCTGTTCGTGGATGAGAGCCACCAGACGATTCCGCAGCTCGGAGCGATGTACAAGGGGGATCGCTCGCGCAAGGAAGTTCTGGTGGAGTACGGGTTTCGCCTCCCCTCGGCCCTGGACAACCGGCCGCTGAAGTTCGAGGAGTGGGAGCAGCTGGCACCGCAGATGATCTTCACCTCCGCCACCCCCGGAGCCTACGAGGCGAAGCACTCAGCGCAGGTGGTGGAGCAGCTGGTGCGGCCGACGGGTCTCGTGGATCCGGAAGTGGAAGTGCGTCCGGTCGGGACGCAGGTCGATGACGTGCTCTCCGAGATCAAGAAGCGCGCCGCCGTCGGTGAGCGCGTGCTGATCACGACCCTCACCAAGCGCATGGCGGAGGACCTGACGGAGTACCTGAGCGAGCACGGCACCAAGGTACGCTACCTGCACGCCGACATCGAGACCGTGGAGCGCACCGAGATCATCCGCGACCTGCGTCTCGGGAAATTCGACGTGCTGGTGGGCATCAACCTGCTGCGCGAGGGGCTGGACATGCCGGAAGTCTCACTGGTGGCGATTCTTGATGCCGACAAGGAGGGGTTCCTGCGCTCGGACAACTCTCTCATTCAGACCATCGGCCGCGCGGCGCGCCACATCAACGGCCGCGCGATCCTGTACGCCGACCGCATGACCGGCTCGATGCAACGCGCGATCGAGGAGACCAACCGGCGCCGGGCGAAGCAGCTGCAGTACAACGAGCTCCACGGCATCACCCCGCGCGGCATCCAGAAGGCGGTGACCGACATCATGGAGGGCGCCCGCGCGGAGGCACCGCTGCCGGCCGAGCGCGGCCGCCGCGGTGCCGCACTGACGGCGGCGGACCTCAGGCCCGAAGCCCTGGTGAAGCAGATCAAACGCCTGGAGGGGGAGATGTTCCGCCGCGCGCGCAACCTCGAGTTCGAGGACGCAGCGCGCCTGCGCGACGAGATCGAGCGTCTGAAGCAGCTCGAGCTCGGATTTCCGGCGCCGCGCACGCAAACGTAAGTGCTTGGAAAGTCAGGGTTTGCTTGCTTTGGGGGGTGCCACTCTTGTATCGTTCGCGCCCCCGTCGCGCGAACAGCGGTTTCAGGCGCGTAGCTCAGTGGTAGAGCATCACCTTGACATGGTGGTGGTCGGTGGTTCGATCCCACTCGCGCCTACCAGTGCCGGAAAGAGGGCGCTCGCGGTCCAGGATGCCGCAGCGCCCTTTTTTTGCCGCTGAAGGGGCCGCCGCGCGGTGCGCCGTTCGTTGAGTTAAGGCCCAATATGCCCGTTGTGACATTGCCCGATGGCAGCCAGCGCAGCTTCGACCACCCGGTGACGGTGGATGAGGTCGCGGGCAGCATTGGTGCGGGCCTGCGCCGCGCGGCGCTCGCCGGGCGCATCGACGGCAAGCTGGTCGACACCTCCCACGTGATCAACCGCGACGTGAGCCTCGCGATCGTCACCGAGAAGGACCCGGACGGCCTGGAGGTGATCCGGCATTCCACCGCACACCTGCTGGCGCAGGCGGTGAAGGAGCTGTTTCCGGACGCCCAGGTCACCATCGGGCCGGTGATCGAGGACGGCTTCTACTACGACTTCGCCTATGCACGCCCGTTCACCCCCGAGGACCTGGCGGCGATCGAGGCGAAGATGACCGAGCTGGCGAAGCAGGACCAGGTCGTCAACCGCCGCGTCATGCCGCGCGATGAGGCGGTGAAGTATTTCCGCAACTTGGGCGAGCTCTACAAGGCGGAGATCATCGCCTCGATTCCGGACAAGGAGGAGATCAGCCTTTACGGCCAGGGCAACTGGGTCGACCTGTGCCGCGGGCCGCACGTGCCCTCCACCGGCAAGCTCAAGGCGTTCAAGCTCACCAAGCTCGCCGGCGCCTACTGGCGCGGGGATTCGCGCAACGAGATGCTGCAGCGGATCTACGGCACCGCGTGGCCGGACAAGAAGCAGCTGGATGAGTACCTGCACCGCCTGGAGGAGGCTGAGAAGCGCGACCACCGCCGCATCGGCAAGGAACTTGATCTGTTTCACCTGCAGGAAGAGGCGCCCGGTGCGGTCTTCTGGCACCCCAAGGGGTGGACGGTATTCCAGGCCCTGATCGCCTACATGCGCGAGCGGCAGGGGGCGGCGGGGTATGACGAGGTGAACGCGCCGGAGCTGATGGATGCGCAGCTGTGGGCGCAGTCGGGGCACCTCGAGAAGTTCGGTGAGAACATGTACCTCACCAAGACCCCCGATGAGCGCACTTACGCCATCAAGCCCATGAATTGCCCGGGCCACGTGCAGATCTTCAAGCACGGGCTGCGCAGCTACCGCGAGCTCCCCGTGCGCTTCGCCGAGTTCGGTAAGGTGCACCGCTACGAGCCCTCCGGGGCCCTGCACGGCCTCATGCGCGTACGCGCCTTCACCCAGGATGACGGGCACTGCTTCATCACCGAAGGACAGATCACCGCCGAGTGCGTCGCCATCACGAAGCTGATCCTCGACATCTACCGCGACTTCGGCTTCGAGGACGTGCGCATCAAGTTCGCCGACCGGCCCCCCAAGCGGGTGGGGTCGGATGACATCTGGGACCGCGCCGAGGCCGCCCTCAAGGCCGCCTCCGCGGCGGCCGGGATCGAGTACTCCTTAAATAGGGGCGAGGGTGCCTTCTACGGTCCGAAGCTCGAGTTCGTGCTGCGCGATGCCATCGGCCGGGACTGGCAGTGCGGGACGCTCCAGGTGGACCTGAACATGCCCGAGCGCCTCGGTGCCTATTACATCGATGAGCACAGCGCCAAGCGCACGCCGGTCATGCTGCACCGCGCGATGTTCGGCTCGCTGGAGCGCTTTTTCGCGATTCTGCTCGAGCACCACGCCGGGCGCCTCCCCGCCTGGCTGGCCCCGGTGCAGGCCGTCGTTATGAGTATTACCGACCGGCAGAACGAATACGTCAGCCGCGTGACGGAATCCCTGAAAAATCAGGGATTTCGGGTCGAGTCCGACTTGCGAAACGAGAAGGTCGGCTTTAAAATCCGCGAGCACACGCTCCAGCGTGTTCCGTATCTATTGGTTGCGGGCGACAAGGAAGTAGCCGCAAATTTACTTGCAGTGCGCACACGAAGCGGCAAGGACCTGGGCACGATGGTCCCGGAGACGTTCGCCGAACGACTCCGTGTCGAGCTCAAAAGCCGCGGGCGCGAGGTAGTGGAGGGATGACGAATCGCTAGTGCAACAAAGCGGGTCCGGCGCAACGAAGACATCAGCGCGCCGCAACTGCGTGTGATCGCGGCCGATGGGTCGCAGGCCGGAGTGATGTCCCGGTATGACGCCCTGCAGATGGCGTTGGCCGCGGAGCTGGACTTGGTTGAGGTATCGCCGACCGCTGAACCGCCGGTCGTGCGTATCATGGATTACGGGAAATTCTTGTTCGAGCAGAACAAGAAGGCCCACTCCGCCAAGCGCAAGCAGAAGCAGATTCAGGTTAAGGAAGTGAAGTTTCGTCCCGGCACGGGCGAGGCGGATTACCAGATCAAAGTGCGTAATCTGACGCGCTTCCTTGCCGAGGGTGATAAGGCCAAGGTGACCTTACGGTTCCGTGGCCGCGAGATGGTGCACCAGGACATCGGGCGCAAGCTCCTTGACCGGGTTTCAACTGACTTGGCCCCGCACGCGGTGGTCGAGCAGAACCCGCTCATGGAAGGCAAGCAGATGATCATGGTCTTTGCACCAAAAAAGAAGTAACGCTGGGTTCTTCGCGGCCGGTGAGGCCGATGAGGAGGCAGTGTTCGCCCGCCAGCGGGTGCAGCGTGCACCTTGCGAACGGGGCTACACAATTAGGAGTCCACGTCGATGCCCAAGTTGAAGACCAACCGGGCCGCGGCCAAGCGCTTTCGCAAAACAG
>CAVSFM010000018.1:0-232802 GCA_963727305.1 uncultured Pseudomonadota bacterium | reverse complement strand
CGACCAGGCGTTGCGGCGATCGGTGCAAGCCGGGCGATTTGGGGTGTTCGGGCGCGTTGCGGCGCTCTGGCGGCGCGACCGAACGGTCGTAAGCCTTCGACATTGCTAATCGCGGGTAGGCTCTTCCGCGGCTACGGCGACAACGTCGCTGGTCAGCGTTGTGCGAGCGGCGGCGCTCGCGGCGGGCTTCGCGATCACCAGCGTCGTACCGGGCCCGACCACCGTGGCGGCCTGGCGCAGAAATTCCGGGGGAATCTTGAAGACGGCGAGCAGCTGGTCGGTGGAAACGTCGTCCTCCTGCTCGCCGGAGACCATGAGCCAGCGGGTGGCCGGCTTTCCGGTGGCCGGGTCCAGCGGTTCGTCGCCCGACGACTCGAGCATGGTCAGCACGTGCAGCGTGATCGTCCGATTCAGGGTGCCGAGCGTGAACGGCGCGCGGCCGATCTCGAGTCCGCCGCGGAACACACTGATGCGCCGGTCCTCGACCGTGATCAGGATCGTGACGGGACCCTCCGGCGCCACTTCTGGCCGCCAGACGACCTCGTTGACAAGCGACGGTTCGCTGACCGCTGTGCCGGTCGCTGTCACTGGCGCCACCAGTCCGGGGTGAGCCACGGTCTCGGGAAATTGCTGCGTGTCCGAGACGACGACCGTAAGTCCCGTCTTCGTCACGCCGTACAGTTTCTGGGCAAAGTCGTACGGCAAGCGCACGCAGCCGTGGGAAGCCGGGTAGCCGGGGAGCCGGCCCGCGTGGAGCGCGATGCCAGACCACGTGAGCCGTTGCATGTAGGGCATCGGCGCGTTGTTGTATAGGTTGGAGTAGTGATCCTCGTTCTTCTGCAGGATCGTGTAGACGCCAGTCGGCGTCTCGTGTCCCTTCTTGCCGGTGGATACGGTCGAGGCGCCGATGATCACGCCGTTGCGGTACACGTAGGCCCGCTGCTCCGGCAGCGATACGACCATCACGACCGGTCCATTTGGGGACACCTCGGGCACCCAGAGGTATTCGCCAGGTTTCAGCTCGGTGGGCGCCGCCAGCTTAGCGGTGCCCAAGGTCGAGGTGTGCTTTGGAGGCGCTTTGCCGGGTGCTGCGAGACCCGGGTGGGCGTGCAGCAGAATGAGGCCAGCGAAGAGCGTGGGCAGCATTTTCATCGCCGGAATTATAGGCACAGCCGTCCGTTGACCGCAGATCAACCTCGCCTGGTAGGCTTTACGCAACACACCCGGCGTTGGCGTCCCGCTGCGCAGCGTTGCACGGCAAGACATTCGCGACAGGGCCGAGTCCGAACGCCTGAACGTTGCCTCGCCACGAACCAGGTTTTCTCGTTACACCCGAAAGCCGACACTCGCGAGCGGCAGCAGAGGGTCAAGACCGGTCCTGGGCCACGGATCAGGCCGCCTCATCCCGCGCGCTTTGTGCGCCTGCGGCGTGAGTTCGGCGCCGAGGCCGCAGCCGCGCCGCCCGCTGGCCCCTGATTCAATGTGACCGTGCCCGGTATGTGCTGTTTGCCCCAACGCACAAACGCGAGCAACACCTCGCCCAGTGCGCTGCCCTTTGGGGTAAGCGTGTAGGCGTACCGTACCGGATGCTCCTGGTAGGGGGTGCTCGTGATGATGCCGGCGCTTTCCAGGCGCTTGAGGCGATCCGCAAGGATGTTGGTCGGAATGCGCTCCGGCGACAGCGCGAGCTCGCCGTAGGTGCGCTTGCCGTGCAGCATGTCGCGCACCACGAGCAGCGACCACTTGTCACCCAGGATGTCGAGCGAGTTGGCGACCGCACAGGCGGAACGCGCGAAGGGCTTTGCGGTATTCATGTGTCCGGCTCTCCACGCCGTGCTAGTGACTTGCAGACTGCAAGTCATTGTGCTACGGTGGCTACAGACTTGCAAAATGCAAGTTACTAAAGGAGAGCGTCATGACGGCGATAGTCCTGCCCCAGTCTGCCGAGACTCAGCCCAGCGGGCGAGGCGGTATACGCCTCGCCGTCGCGATGGCACTGACCGTCTGGTTCCTGCTCGTCGTGGCGCTCGGTGCCGCCGGCGCATTCGTCGGCGCTCCCGGGACGCCTCCACTGGCCATTGCGACTGGAGTTGCAGCGCCCCTGGTGCTCTTTTTCGCGTGGCTGCGACTCTCGCGATCCTTCCGCGAGTTCGTGCTCTCGCTGGATCTTCGGCTCATCGCGGGAATGCAGGCCTGGCGATGGGCCGGTCTGGGCTTCCTCTCCCTCTATGCGCACAAGGTACTCCCGGCTGTGTTCGCCCTGCCCGCTGGCCTCGGAGACATGGCCATCGGGGTCACGGCTCCGTGGATGGTTCTTGCCCTGGTGCGTCAGCCTGGCTTCGCCGCCCGTGGCACATTCATCCGTTGGAATGTCCTCGGGATCTTGGACCTGCTCGTCGCGGTCAGCATCGGCGCCGTGAGTGCCCTGCTCACGACCGGGGCCCCCGGAGAGATCAGCACCGCACCGATGGCCACACTGCCGCTGCTGCTGATCCCGGCATTCCTCGTGCCGTTTTTCCTCATGCTGCATACCGCGGCACTGATGCAGAGCCGGCAACTCATCCGCAGCCGAGCATAAGGCCCCGGAACAGGCCGCGCTGCCCTTGGTGGGGCAGCGCGGCCACCGAGCGTCTCGCTCGCGTCCGAAAGTGGACATTCGCTGCCGGCTGCCACGGGTCAGCAGCGGACCTGCGGCCCAAGACACTCCATCTTGTACCGGCGATTGTGCGCGCCGCCTGATCGGGGAAGCTATCCTTGCTGCGCTAATCGGCATGAAGGTGTTCGCATGCGCGTTGCTGGCTCGTTCGTCGTGGTCTTATTGTCCGCTTGCGCGACCGCACTACCCACGGCGCCCTTGGATCCCAAGCACCTTGATCAAGCAAAAAGCTTCGTTGGGCCAAATGGCCGATCGGCTTATCTGATGCAGTGCTTTGATGGCGTCGGTTGTTACCGACGGGCGCCAGAAGCCTGCCCCAGTGGTTACCTGATTTTCGACAGCATCGATGACGCCTCCGGCAGCGTTATCGATGGTGGTGGTTTGGTGAATGCCAGCCGCGACATCGCTTTCGCGTGCAAACAGTAACGTCAGCAGTTACGCGGACCGCTTCGGTTCCATAGTGAGCAGCGACCGCCTCGGGTCAAAATCGCTGTTACAGCGGGGTCTGGCGGTGCGTCCGAGATGGCTGCGGGGCCGCAGCCACGTCGCGGCTTGCAGTTGGAGTGTCCGCGGGTCGTCGCGGTCGCGGCTACTTGGCGATGGTATAGACCAGGTCGGCGCCCTCCGCCTGGCCGACCTCGGCCCGCAGCGTCCAGTGATCACCCAGGGTGTAGCGCGCCTTGAAGGTGTTCAGCTGCTCGGTGAGGCTGATGCCGTAGCTCACGTACAGGCGCGGGTTGAGGTAGCGCCCGAGCACCACCGAGGTCTCGTTGTTGATGTCGGACTCGAGGCCAGCGTCCTGGATGCCCACCGCGCCGCCGTACTGCTGCGCGAGCATCGCCACGCCCTGGCCGAGGGCGACGTTGCCGCCGCGTGTCTGGGCCGACTCGAACGAGCCGCCCGCGAGGATCAGCGAGACGATCTGCGACTGCGGCAGCGGCGGGTCGGAGCTGAAGGACATGCGCGGCTGCAGCAGCGTGCCGCGCACGTTCACGTAGGCGGTGACGTCCGGGAACACCTTCTTGGCGCGCAGCGAGATCGCCGGGTTGTCGATCGGGCCGCCGTTGAAGCTCAGCTGTCCGCTGTCGATGTCGAGCAGCCGCCCGTACGCCATGTACTTGCCGTCCGGAACGGTGAGTGCGCCGGTCGCGCGCGTGATGGCGTCGTAGCCGCTCTTGACGACCAGGCTGCCGCCGAGCCTCGCCTTCAGGCCCATGGCGTCGATCGTGATCTTGTCCCCGAGGGTGATGGTGATCGTGCTCATCACCTCGAAGCGCTTGCTCGGGTCGTCCGGTTCGGCGCCGACGATCACCTCGTCCTCCGAGACCCGCACCGCATTGGTGATGTCCTTGGGCTGGATCTTGGCGTAGGGCACCAGCACCTTGCCGGTGACCTCGATCTTGCGGCCGCTGACGACGAAATCGAGGTCGGGCGAGGCGTCGACCTGCGCCTCGGGAATATCCGCCACGCGCAGGTTCGTGCCCGCCAGGTGGAACTTGCCGTAGGGCAGCAGGCCGCGCCATTCGACGTGCCCGTCGGCGTTCACGCTGCCGTTCCCCACGTGCGCGCCGCCCTTGAAGTTGAGGCCGCCCTCATCGAGGTGCGCCTCGGCCTCGATCTGCCGCAGCGCGAGGTTCACCTGGTAGACATCGATCTCGCCGCCGCTGACCCTGACCACGCCGCCGAGCGTCGGGGCCCCGAGCGTGCCGCCGACGCGCAAATCGGTGCTGAAGTGTCCCGAGGCGCGGTCGATCTCGGGCACGTACAGCGACAGGAGCCCCATCTGCGCGCTCTGCGCGTGGATCTCGCCGGCGAGCGGCATGTCGGCCAGCGCGGCCGTGGTGCGCTGCGCGCTCAGGGTCATGTGCATCGTGCCGACCTCGCCGTCGCCGAGGTTGGCCTCGAGCCGCACAAGCTGCGGCTCGAGCGCCACGTTGACGCTGCCCGAGCCTATGCGGGTGTGCTCGATCTTGCGGCTGGCGAGGCGATGGGCGATCTGCGCCTCCGCCAGCTGCGCGCGCAGGGTCCCCTGCACCGGCGTCGTGGCGCCGCCGGAGAGCCGGGCGAGCGCGCTCAGCGTGCCGAGGTACTGCACGTCGGGCGTCGTGCCGGCGGTGAGGGTCGCCAGCGGCAGCTCGTTGCTCATGATCGTGGTCGCCCACTCGGCCGGGCGCCACTCGCCGTCGGCACACACGCTCCCCGGGGTGCCGACCAGGCACAGCCATTGGATGCGCACGTGATCGAGTGCGGCCAGCAGGTCGACCGGACGCTCGAGCGCCAGGCGCAGCGACTCGTTGCCGCTCAGGGAGAGGGCGGTGAGCTGCCCCTGGAAGGTCTCATGCGCGTACGCGCCGCGCGCCTGCGCGCTCGCGGCGATTCCCGGAGCCGTGGCCGTCAGATGCACCACGTAGGCGCTCGGCGGCCCGGTGAGCGTGAGGGTCGCCGCCTGCAGCGCGTGCTCGCCGTAGCTCAGCCCGCGCAGCCGCGCGTCGATCTTCGATTCCTTGCTGGTGGCGTTGGGCTCGAAGTCGACGTCGGCGTCGGCGGCCTCGAGCTTGATCCCGCCGTAATCCACCCCGACCGCGTGCGCCACGCCGATGACGGCCGGATCGCTCGGCGTGCCCCCGAGGGTGCCGGAGGCCCTGATGCGCCCGCGGCTGCCCGGGCTGACGAGACTCAGGTCCTGTGCGCTCAGCGTGAAGCGCAGGTTCAGGCGCTCATCGATCTGCCCGTCGAGCGCCAGGTTGGTGCTGCCGAGCGCCACGCGCAGATCGTTGAAGCCCCAGGTCGTGCCGGCGTGCGTGAACGCGCCGCTGCCGCTCGCAGGCGCCCCGCGCAGCTTGCCGGTGAGGCCGCTGAAGGCGGCGCTCAGCGTGCCGCGCGGGTCGAAGCCGCGCCCGGCCACCTTGTAATCGAAGCTCAGGCTCCCGGGCAGGTCGGCGCGCAGCTGCGCCGGGTCGATGCCGCTCGCGTGGCCGCTCACCTCGTAGGTTTCCTCGCGACCCCAGGTGACCCTGCCGCTCGCGCTCGTGTGACCCCCGTAGAGGTCCACATCCGCGCGCGTGAAGGCGAAGTTGTCCTTGTCGAGCGTGCCGTCGACGTCGACCGGCATGGACGGCAGATCGAGCGCGCGCAGGTCCCCGCTGACGTGCACGCGGTAGGGCAGTATCCCCGCGAGCGTGAAGGTACCGGCGGCGCCGCGCACCACGGGGTCGCGCCCGGTCAGCGGCCAGCGGAACTGCTCCCAGCTGCCCTTGAGGTCCAGGCGCGGACCGTTGTCCACGACCGCGATCGTGCCGGCCGCCCGCGCGAGCGCGCCCGAGGCGACGTGCCGCGCCTCCATGCTCTTGGCGGTGAGCACGCGGTGGGCGAAACCACCCTCGAACTGCACCGCGAACGTCCCGGCGCGCAGGCCCGCCGGGTCGACCGTGCCCCGGGCGCTGAACGTATCGGCATCCCCGGCGCCCGTCAGGTGGCCGGTGATCGTGCCGAGGGGTCCGGAGACGCCCCAGGCGCCGAGCTCGAACTGCAGCACCTGCGCGCTCGCCACCCAGTGGAAGTGATTCGCGAGGTCGCGCAGCTGGCCGGTGACGTCGGTGCGGAACGGGCTCTGCGTGCGCGCGACCACGTTGAGGATGTTCAGGTCCCCGCGCGCGCTGCCGCCCACCACGTAGGCCGGCTGCCCCGGCGGGTGCCAGTCGAGGTGCCCCTTCACCCGGAAGCCGAGCGGATCGGTGGCCAGAAGGTCGCCCATCAGGATGAAGTGCGCGCCCTCGAGCAGGCCTTCGGCCTGGAAGAAGCGCATATCCAGGTGGCGCAGCAGCGCGTCGGCGGTGATGTCGGTGACCTGCATCTTGAAGCCGTTGTAGACGCTGAGGTCGGCGCGCTTCACGTGCGCCTCATCGGCGCTGATCTTCAGCCAGCGTGGCAGGAACGAGGGCGGCGAGGGCGTGGGTGGGTGCACGCGGCGCTTGACCTGCACCTCGGCACCCTCGACGCTCGCGTAGGTCACGCGGATCGTCTGCACCAGCAGCGGTGCCAGGCGCACGCGCCCGTTGAGGTTCGTGAACGTCAGGTGCACCAGTTCGTGGTCGATCTCGACGCGCTCGACGTGCAGTCCGTGGGCGACGGTGCCGGTGAGGCCGGTGATCTCGAGGTCCACGGGCCCCAGGTGATGCGGCAGGTGGCGCACCACGAACTGCGCGCCGCTCTCGGTGTAGAGCGCCGCCCACAGGAGCGTGAGCGGCGCCACGATCAGGCCCACGATCAGCACGCTCGCGAGGGCGAGCAGCAGGCGGCGCAGGAGGGTCTTCGGTATCACAGCTTGGGGGAGAAGTTGATGTGCAGTCGCGGACTGCTGGGTGCGCAGTTTGAGCCAGTGAAGGGCGGCTGGCACGGTTCATAGAGCGGCTCGGCGATATCGATGCCGAGCGTGAGCACCGGCAGCCGCACCCGCAGGCCGATGCCGGCGGAATAGGCGAGCTTCGTGCCCCATTTGTCGAAGGCGTTGCCGTAGTCGAAGAAGGCCGCGATGCCCAGGTTGCGCGGCAGGTCGCGGATCACCTCGAACGTGCCCGTGGCCACGTCCTTGCCACCGACCTTGATATAGGTGTAGTTGCCAGTCGGACACGGGGCATTGGCCGTGCTCTGCCCGACGCACACGTTGGTCTCGACCGTGGGCGAGAGCGTGTTGTAGCCGAAACCGCGCACGCTGTTGTCGCCGCCGGCGAAGAAGCGGAACACCACCGGCAGCTGGTCGAACTCCTGCGCCAGCGTCGTGCCCACTTCCCCGCGCAGCAGCAGGTGCCACTTGGGCGCTAAGCGAAAGACCCGCTCGGCCTGCAGGTGGGCCTGCACCCAGGTCGAGTTCGAGCCGAGGGAGGAATTGGAACCCTTGATCTCCAGGAACAGCGGATGCTCGAACAGGGGCTCGCCGAGGTAGCCCTTGGGGACCGAGGCGATGTCCAGCTCCGGCACGAGCAGCCGGTCGGTGGTGTTGATCGGCGCGTAGATGGACTCGCTCGTGGTACGCACCGCGTTGACCGCCCACACGTGCTGCCAGGGGCCGGTGACGGCGGTGATGCTCGGTCCGGCGGACAGCGTGTTGGTGGTGACGTCGCCCCAGTTGCGCTGCTCGATCGAGCCGCGCAGGCTGAAGCTCTCCGTCGCCGGGTCGCCGAAGGGGATGGTGTAGCGGCTCTGCACGCTGTACTTAGTGACCTGCGCCGCCTGCACCTCGACACTGAAGCTGTGGCCGCGGTCGTTGACGCGCCGGTCCTCGAAGCCGAGCGTGCCGCGCACCCCGGTGTCGGTGGCGTAACCGGCGCCGATGCTGTAGCGATGGCGACGGCTGGCATCGGCATGGATGCTGACCGGCACGGTGTGCGCGTCGCGGTCCGGCTCGCCCGGCAGCACTTCCAGGTTGGCGAAGTACTGCGAGTCATCCAGCGCGAACTGCGTGCGCAGCACCTGCGTCAGATCGAAGTAGTCCCCTTCCTGGTAGCGCAGGTAGCGGCGCACCAGGCTGTCGCGCACCACGCTCTGGGTGATGGTCGTCTTGCCAAAGCGATAGCGCGTGCCGGTGTCGAGCTCGAGCGCGACGTTCGCGGTGTGGTTGGGGGGGTCCACGACCAGCTCGTTGCGCACCAGGCGCGCATCCAGGTACCCATAGGTGGCGGCGGTGCGCTGCAGGTCGGACTTGATGTCCTCGTAGGCCTTGTGGTTCAGCCGCTCGCCGCTCTTGAGCGGCAGGCGCCGCAGGATGCGCCGGAACAGCGGGTCGTTCGCGCCGGGCCCCTCGACCCGCACGTCGATGTGATCCACCAGTACCGGCTGCCCCGGGGTGATGTTGATCACGACGTGCCATACCCCCCGCTCCCCCTGGCTAACGGTGGACTCCACCTGGGGGTCGTAGTAACCAAAGGGCTTGAGCGCGGAGTCCACCTCGCGCTCGACGCGGTTGTGCAGCCGCTCGACGGTGTCGGCGTTGAGTTCCGCGCCGCTCTTCACGTAGCGCTCGAAGCTCAGGTACGCGAGCACGTTGTCGCGCACCTCGTCGCTGACGCCATGGATCTCCACGTTGACGCCGCTCGCGGCCTGCGCCAGGCGCGCCGCGAGCAGGCACAGCAGCACCGCCGGGGTCCGCACGTGCCATCGACGAACCCGCGGCGGGTGATTGCGCTGCGCCATCAAACCTGTTGCCTGGAGAAACCCGGGAATTCTAGAGCCTCGGCCGGCCAGCCGCTCGCTGCTGTGCATTGAGAGTCGGCCGCGGGCGTGCGGGTTCCGCGCGCCCCTACGGCCATTCACCCGGATCGAGGTGAAATTCGCTCTCGCCCGCGCGCCGCCCGCGCGCATCAAAGCGTCGCTCGCCGAGGTAGACGGTGCCATCGGCCTCGAGCAGCAGCACGGTGGAGGAACGCGTGCCGTAGTCGGGATGCTCGACAAAAGGCGCCGACAGCACCCGCTCCCACTCGCGCGACACGCCGCTCGCGGGCAGGTGCGCGTCGTCCGTGACGCGCGTGCGGTCCTCGAGCAGCTCAAACAGCTCAACGGGCGAGGCGTCCGGCCGTTTACCCAGCCAGGCCTCGAAGCCGCGGCGTACGCGCTCGAGTTTCGGCCACGGCGTGTCCAGGAACTCGTTCGACAGGCCGTACACGCCCGCGGCCAGGGGCCGCGCGAAGGGTTGTGCGCGATTACAGCCGTACCACAGCGACTGCCCGTCCGCGAGCAGCAGGTTGAAACCGGAGTAGGCGCCGGCGCGCGGCGCGAGCGCGGCCAGGAACTGCGGCGGCGTCAGGGCGCTCTCGAGGTACTGCGGGATGAGCGCGCCGCGCGACGGGGCTCCGGGGCTGGGCGTCTGCAGCTCGCGAAAGTTGGTCACGACGCCAAAGCGGCGTGCACGGTCGAGGCCGAGCCAGGTGCCCCCCGCACGCAGGTCACGGCCGGCGAGGATCTCCGGCGGCGCGGGCCAGCGCGCCAGCGCGGCCGCCGGGCGCTCGTGGAACTCGTCGCGGTTGGCGGCCACCACCAGCGGATAGCGCGGGTGCACCCGCCAGGCGAGGACCAGCAGGCACATCGTGAGCTACGCCGCGCCGTTCAGCCAGGACTCGATGAGGCGCCAGGAGATCGACTGCGAGGGCGGCGCCAGCGCCTCCCCGGAGCTGACCTGCGCGCGCGTGAACCAGCGCGCATCCTCGAGCTCCCCGCCGACGCGCACCGCGCTGCCCGGCGCGGCGCTTGCGAAGAAGCCGAGCATCAGCGAGGAGGGGAACGGCCACGGCTGCGAGGAGTGGTAGCGCACGTTATGCACCGCCACGCCGGTCTCCTCCAGCACCTCCCGCAGCACCGTGTCCTCGAGGCTCTCACCCGGTTCGACGAAGCCGGCGATGGTCGAGTAGCGGCGCGGTGGCCAGCTGGGCGAGCGCCCGAGCAGCGCGCGCTCGCCGTCGCTCACCAGTACGATGATCGCCGGGTCGATGCGCGGAAAGAACTCCTGCGCGCAGGCGGGGTTGCTGCAGCGCAGACAGTGCCCGGCATGCGTGGGCTCGGTGGGACTGCCGCAAACCCCGCAGTGCAGCTGCCGCGCGCGCCAGGTGCCGAGCGCGCGCGCGTAGGCGAGCAATGCGGCCTCCTGCGCGCCGAGCACCGGGGCGAGCGGCCGCAGCTCCTGGAAGGCGGTGTTGGCGGGCAGCTCGAGGCTCTCCGACACCGGCATGTCGATGAGCACGAGACGCGTGTCGTGCAGCCAGCCCAGCAGCAACAGCACCCGCTCGGGCGCGGCGCGCACCAGCGGCGAGTCGTTGTCGAGGAAGGCGATGCGCGGTTCGCTCCCCGTGGTCAGCAGCTGCGCGCTGCCCTGGCCCAGCAGATAGCGGGTCGTGCGATCGGCGCGCGCCTGCGCGATCCAGTGCCCGTCCTCGCGCGCCTCCGCGCGCCGGTCGATATAGGGACCGGAAAGAAAGTTCGGGCGAAGCTGATCCATGAACGCCGTCCGCCTTGGCAGGCCATGACGGCGGATTCTAGCAGTGCGCCACGCCCGCACCCGCACACTGGTGGCAGCGCCGCGCGCGCAGGGCGAACGGCTCGCTCACCATCAGGCCGCCGCATTCCGTGCACCAGCCCAGCCGCAGCTGCTCGCCGCGGCTCAGTGCACCGGCGAGGAACACCGCGTGTTCGAAGGAGATGAGCGCGGCGGGCCGCGCCAGGCGATAGGCCTCGAAGGCCTGGCACAGGAGTCCGCCGCGCGTGAGTACGGCGAGCGAGCCCGGGACCTGTGGCTCGGGGGCGCACGGCACCACCCCGAGCAGCCACAGGGTGGTCGCGAGCGCCACGGTCTCCTCCTGCAGCCGCAGCGAGCGGGTGAAGTAGGCGATCTGGTGCGGTGACTTGCCCCGATGCCGCGGCATCTCGCGCTGCGCGTCGTCGAGGTAGGAACGGTACAGCTTGCGGATGCGGTCGTCGGTGAGCCCGGTCCAGGCGCGGATCGTCTGCGTGCGCGCTTCGTGGCGCAGCAGGCGCAGCGCCAGTGCCATCTGCAGCCGCTCACGGTGATAGCGATTGTCGGAGATGCGCATGCTGCCGAGGTCCTGACGCGAGGGCACCATTGTGGGAGCAATGGTGGCGTTTGCCTACTTTCAAAATTGGGAAAAAATCACCAAATCTGCGGGTGCCATTTTAGCCGTACCGCGGCTAACATGGCTGCCCCGTTGGCCGGCGAGGAGTGCGCGCCATGTTGCTGCAGTGCGAAACCGAACTCGCGGACGAGGGCTGGTTGCCGGAGGACACGCTCGCCTCGCTGCGCGAGCTGAATGAGGAGTGCCTCGAGCTGTGCGCCGCGCAGGCACGCGCGCAGCCCGGGAATGCGACGCTCGCCGAGATCGCGCGCCAGTGGCACTCGCTCGATGTGGCCGCGCGCGCCCGCGCGGCCGGCTGCCTGTACCTGCTGGTGGATGCCGGTTTCGCCGAGCCCGAGCGCTGGCGGCGCCGTGCGGTGCGCCAGGTCGACGACGCCGGCCAGGACTACGCGCCGTTCTTCAGCATCGCGGCGAGCGCCGCCGTGGCGCAGGCGGTGCTCACTTTTGCCTGGCACCTGGCGCGCTGCCAGGGCGCCGCCGCCCGCCTGCTGCTCGCCATGCCGGCCGGATGCGTTTCCGAGCTCGCGCGCCACACACTCGGGGAGGTGCGCGCGCTGGCGCTGCGCAACCCGCATTGGCTGAGGCCGCGCTGGGCGCAGCGCCCGGGGATGTGGCGCGAATTCCTGGCGGCGGCGGCCAGCGAGGATGCCGCACAGCTCGGGCGGGCGCGGCTGCGCGGGCAGCGCCTGCTGGCGGCCGAAGCGCGCGCGGCGGCGGGCAGTTGCGTGAGCCTGCGGGTACCCGCCGCTGGGTACTCCCAGGCCCGCGGGGCCGGCCGGCTGCTGATCGAGCTCGGCTGAACCTGTCCGTTTCTGCGCGATCTGCGTCCCCCGGGGGCTGGAACCGCGCCGACCGACTCAGGGAAGATATAGTCGCGGTCTTCGGCACCCAGGGGTGAACCTCATGAAGCAGGCGCTTATCGTCGTGGACGTACAGGAATCGTTCCGCACCCGGCCGTATTTCCGCGACGCGGAGCTGCCGGCATTTCTGCACAACGTCCAGTCGCTCATCGACGGCTGCGCCGCGCGCGGCATCGCGGTCGTGCAGGTGTTTCACCGCGAACCGGGCGACGATCCGGCCAATCCTTTCACCGCGGCCTCGGGGCAGGTGCGCACCATGGCCGAGCTGTCGATCCGGCCCGACGTCGTCATCTATAAGGAGGTGCACTCGGCGCTGCTCGGCCGCAGCGCGGACGGGGTGACGCTCGAGCGCTGGCTCCACGGGCAGGGGATCGGGGAGCTGCTGATCACCGGCATCCGCACCGAGCAGTGCTGCGAGACTACGGCGCGCCACGCCTCCGATGTGGGCTTCAAGGTGCGTTACGTCACCGACGCCACGCTCACCTTCCCCATGCACACGCTCGCGGGGCGCGAAGTGTCGGCGGCCGAGATCCGCGAGCGCACCGAGATGGTGCTCGAGGGACGTTTCGCACGCGTGGTGCAGACCGCCGGCGCCTTCGCCTGAGGGGCGCGGGCGCCGCGCCCTTTCAGTAGATGGCGAGGTCGCGCCGGCCGTTCGAGTCGCGCGCGCCGCGGAACATGCCTTCGGTGCTGAAGTCCATGACGATGCGCCCGGCATGATCGATGGCGATGAGCCCGCCATCGCCCCCCAGGCCGCTTAGGATCTCGTGCAGCAGCTCGCGCACTGCTTCCTCGAGCGTCACGCCGCGGTGCTCGACCGCGGCGCACACGTGGTGCGCGGCGACCGTGCGGATGAAGTACTCGCCGTGGCCGGTGGCGGACACCGCGCACACGCCGTTCTTGGCATAGGTGCCGGCACCGATGATGGGCGAGTCGCCCACGCGTCCGGGACGCTTGTTGGTCATGCCGCCGGTCGAGGTCGCCGCCGCCAGGTTCCCTGCGCCATCGCGCGCCACCGCGCCGACCGTGCCCTGGGTGGTCGGCGGCACGATGTCGGAGACGTGCTCGCCCCGCTGCTCGAACAGCAGCTGCTCGAGGCGCTCGGCGGTGCGGAAGTAGAGGTTGGGCACGAGCGCCAGGCCCTCCTCGAGCGCGAATTCCTCCGCCCCCGCCCCCACCAGCAGCACGTGGCGCGACTTCTCCATGACGTGGCGCGCCAGGTCCACGGGGTTGCGGACGTGGCGCACGGAAGCGACCGCGCCCGCGCGCATCTGCCGGCCGTCCATGATGGCCGCGTCGAGCTCGGCGGCGCCCTCGCGCGTCAGGGCCGCGCCGTGTCCGGCATTGAACTGCGGGTCGTCCTCGAGGATGCGCACCGCCGTCGTCACCGCATCGAGGCTGCTGCCGCCGCGCTCGAGCACGGCATAGCCCTCATCGAGCGCGGTGGCGAGGCCGGCGCGGTAGCGCTGCTCGCGCTCGGCGGAGAGGGCGGCGCGCGGTACGGCGCCGGCGCCCCCGTGGATGGCGATGGCATGCATGAGGCGGGTGTCCTGCGCTGTTAGGGGGTATCGCGGTAGATGGCGATCTCACGGCGGCCGTGCCCGTCACGGGCCCCGCGAAACATGCCGGTGCTGTTGAAATCCATGGCGATGTTGCCGGCCGCATCGAGCGCGATCACGCCGCCCTCGCCGCCGGCGGCGGTGAGCTTGGTGTGGATCTCCTCGGTGACCGCCTGCGCCAGCGTCAGGTGTTTGTACGCCATGAGCGCGCAGACGTCGTACGCCAGCACCTGGCGGATGAAGTATTCCCCGTCGCCGGTCCCGGACACCGCGCAGCTGTCGTTGCGCGCGTAGGTGCCCGCGCCGATGAGGGGCGTGTCGCCCACGCGGCCGCGGTGCTTGTTGGTGAGGCCCCCGGTGGAGGTGGCTGCCGCGAGGTTGCCGGCGCGGTCGAGCGCCACGGCGCCCACCGTACCGTGGCCGCTCTCGGCGGTGCCGCGATCTTTCTCGGCCTGGCGCGCCTCCTCCAGCTGGCTCATGCGTGCGCGCGTGCGGAAGTAGCCACGCGGCACCAGCACCACGCCCTGCTCGAGCGCGAATTCCTCCGCTCCCTCGCCGACCAGCAGCACGTGCGGGCTGCGCTCCATCACCAGGCGCGCCAGGTCGATCGGGTTCTTGACGTGGCGCACCGAGGCGACTGCGCCGGCGCGCGGTCCGCGCCCGTCCATGAGCGCCGCGTCGAGCTCGGCGTCGCCGTCCTGGTTCAGCACCGCGCCGCGGCCGGCGTTGAACTGCGGGTCATCCTCCAGCATGCGCACCGCGGTGGTGACCGCATCGAGGCTCGTGCCGCCGCGCTCGAGGATCGCATAGGCGGCATCGAGCGCCGCGGCGAGGCCGGCGCGGTACGCGGCCTCCTTTTCGGGCGTCATCTTGGCGCGCTCGATCACGCCCGCACCGCCGTGGATCGCGAGCGCGATCGGCGGCGGGCCCGCGGGCGTTGCGGGCGGCGGCGCGGCGTTGAGCGCCGGGGCGCACAGCAGCCACAGCGTCGGGACCAGAAGCACACTCGGGCGCGACATTCTTTTATCTCCACGGCTATGATCGTGCCGCACCCCGGCAGCACGCGCGCGTGCCGCGCCGGGCTCACATGGTGAATCTTAAAGTGAAACCCGCCAGCCCGCAGCGGATCCGCAGCCTTCTGGTCGCCAACCGCGGCGAGATCGCCATTCGCGTCATGCGGGCGGCCAACGAACTCGGCCTGCGCACGGTCGCGATCTACTCCCAGGAGGACCGCTTCTCGCTGCACCGGACCAAGGCGGACGAAGCCTACCTCGTCGGCGCCGGCAAGGGGGCCGTCCAGGCCTACCTGGACATCGGCGACATCCTGCGGATCGCGCGCGAGGCGCAGGTGGAGGCGATCCATCCGGGCTACGGCTTTCTCGCCGAGAACCCCGAGTTCGCGGAACGCTGCGCGGCCGCCGGCATGGTCTTTATCGGCCCGACGCCGCAGACCATGCGGCTGCTCGGCAACAAGGTGTCCGCGCGCGAGCTGGCCGTGGCGGCCGGGGTGCCGGTGATGCCCGCGACCGCCGCGCTGCCCGAGGATGCGGCCGAGTGTGCGCGCGCGGTGGCGCAGATCGGCTACCCGGTGATGCTCAAGGCCAGCTGGGGCGGGGGCGGGCGCGGGACGCGCGCCGTGGAGGGCGCGCCCGAGCTCGCGGAGCTGCTCGCGGCCTCGCGCCGCGAGGCGCTCGCGGCGTTCGGCAACGACGAGGTGTACGCGGAGAAGCTGGTGCGCCGTGCGCGCCACGTCGAGGTGCAGGTGCTCGGCGATGCGCACGGGACGCTGGTGCACCTGTTCGAGCGCGACTGCACCGCGCAGCGGCGCAACCAGAAGGTGGTCGAGCGCTGCCCGGCAGTGTTTCTGCAGGCCGAGGAGCGCGCCCGCCTGTGCGCGATGGCGCTCGCCATCGCGCGCGCCGCCGCCTACCAGAACGCCGGCACGGTGGAGTTCCTGCAGGATGCCGACAGCGGCAGCTTCTACTTCATCGAGGTCAACCCGCGCATCCAGGTCGAGCACACGGTCACCGAGTGCGCCACCGGCATCGACCTCGTCAAGGCGCAGATCCGCATCGCCGGCGGCGCGCGCATCGGCACGCCCGAGAGCGGCGTGCCGCCGCAGGAGGAGATCCGCATCGCAGCGCACGCGCTGCAGTGCCGCATCACTACCGAGGATCCGGAGAACGATTTCATCCCCGACTACGGCAAGATCTCCGCCTACCGCAGTCCTGCGGGCTTCGGCGTGCGCCTGGACGCCGGCACCGCCTACACCGGCGCCATCATCACGCGCTCCTACGACTCGCTGCTGGTGAAGGTGACCGCGTGGTCGCCGACCCCGGAGGAGACCATTGCGCGCATGCACCGCGCGCTCGCGGAGTTCCGCATCCGCGGCGTGGTCACCAACCTGCGCTTCCTCGATCAGCTGATCACGCACCCGCGCTTTGCGCGCGGCGACTACACCACGCGCTTCATCGAGGAGACGCCGGCGCTCCTGCACTGGCCGCGCAAGCGCGACCGTGCGAGCCGGATGCTCACCTTCATCGGCGACATCATCGTCAACGGCAACGCCGAGACCAAGGGCCGCCCGCGCCCGGCCGCCTTTGCCCCGGTGCGCCTGCCGGCCGTGGCGCTGCCGCCGCCGGCTCCCGGCACCAAGCAGAGGCTGGACGAGCTCGGGCCGGCGCGCTTCGCGCGCTGGCTGCTCGAGCAGGAGCGGGTGCTCTTGACCGACACCAGCATGCGCGATGCCCACCAGTCACTCATCGCCACGCGCCTGCGCACGCGCGACATGACGGCGATCGCGCCGTACTACGCGGCGCTGCTGCCGCAGCTGTTCTCGGTGGAGTGCTGGGGCGGGGCGACCTTCGATGTCGCGCTGCGCTTTTTGCGCGAGGACCCCTGGCAGCGCCTGGCGAGGTTGCGCGAGGGCATGCCGAACCTGCTGCTGCAGATGTTGCTGCGCTCGGCCAACGCCGTCGGCTACGCCAACTACCCCGACAACGTGGTGCACTTCTTCGTGCAGCGCGCCGCGGCCTGCGGCATCGACGTGTTCCGCATCTTCGACGCGCTCAACTGGGTCGAGAACATGCGCGTCGCGATCGACGCGGTGCTCGAAAGCGGCAAGCTGTGCGAGGCGGCGCTGTGCTACACGGGCAACCTGAGCGACCCGCAGGAGCGCAAGTACACGCTCGACTACTACCTCGCCCTGGCGCGCGAGCTCAAGGCTGCCGGCACGCATCTCATCGGCATCAAGGACATGGCGGGACTGTGCCGTCCGCGCGCCGCGTACGCGCTGGTGAAGGCGCTCAAGGAGGAGATCGGCCTGCCGGTGCATTTTCATACGCATGACACGAGCGGCATCGGCGCGGCGAGCGTGCTCGCGGCCGTGGCCGCGGGCGCGGACGTCGTGGACGGCGCCATCGATGCCTTCAGCGGCCTCACCTCGCAGCCGAACCTGGGCTCAATCGTCGAGGCGCTGCGCTTCGGGCCGCGCGACGCCGGCATCGAGCCGCAGCAGCTGCGCACCATCTCGGCCTACTGGGAGCAGGTACGCCGCTACTACGGCGCCTTCGAGAGCGATATGCGCGCCGGGGCTTCCGAGGTCTACGTGCACGGCATGCCCGGCGGGCAGTACACCAACCTGCGCGAGCAGGCGCGCGGCCTGGGGATCGCGGATGCGCGCTGGCCCGAGGTGGCCGCCGCCTATGCGCAGGTCAATGCGCTGCTCGGCGACATCGTGAAAGTCACGCCGACCTCCAAGGCGGTCGGGGACCTGGCGCTGCTCATGGTGAGCTCGGACCTGAGCCCCGCGCAGCTGCTCGACCCCGCGCGCGAGATCGCCTTCCCCGAGTCGATCGTGCAGCTCTTGCGCGGCGACCTGGGCCAGCCCCATGGGGGCTTCCCGCCCGCGCTGCAGCACAAGGTACTGAAGGGGGCGGCGCCGCACACGGGGCGCCCCGGGGCGCACCTGGCGCCGGTGGACCTCGCGGCCGAGCGCGCCCGCATCCAGCAGCAGCTGCCGCGACCGGTGAGCGATGAGGATCTCGCCTCCCATCTCATGTACCCGCGGGTGTGGCTCGAGTACGCGCGCGCGCGGGCGCTGTACGGCGACCCGACCGACCTGCCGACGCCGGTGTTCTTTTATGGCATGGAGCCGGGCCAGGAGATCAGCGTCGATCTCGAACGCGGCAAGACCCTCATCGTGCGCTACCTCGCGAGCAGCGAACCGCACGAGGACGGCACGCGCACGGTGTTCTTCGAGCTCAACGGCCAGCCGCGCTCGGTGCGCGTCGCCGACCGCACCCAGGTACTGGAGCACGCGCCGCCGCGCAAGGCCGAGAGCGGCAACGCGAGCCACGTCGGCGCGCCGATGCCAGGGGTGGTGGCGAGCGTCGCCGCCGCGGTGGGCGCGCGCGTCGAACGCGGGCAGCTGCTGCTGACACTGGAGGCGATGAAGATGGAGACCGCCGTGCGCGCGAGCGCCGCGGGGGAAGTCGCCGAGGTGCTGGTGCGCGCCGGGCAGGCGGTCGAGGCGCGCGATCTGCTCGTGATCTTCAAGTAGGCAGCATGCCTCGTTAGCCGGGGTCACCTCTGCGTGCGCGCCGCAGTGGACTAAGTACTTGAGCGGATGGTCTTCGGGTGCGAGTCACGTTAGGTTGCCGTAAAAGCGGTCACTCCGGCAGCTTCAACTTGCGCAAGACTTGTAGTCGGGGTCTCTGCCAGGTTCCTGAACGTGGGCACGATCCCCAGGGCAGTCATGGCTCGACTGCATGCGACAAACCCACGCGTTCGGTGAGCCAAGCGACGCGGTCGCGCAGGCTTTGCGGGTCGTTCAGCTCGTGATCTGTGTCGTACCACTTGATCCGTTTCGGCTCGCGAGCGACCGCGATGTAGCGATCTGCAGCCTCGCGGTCAAAGTATTGCTCGTACTTTGCAAACTGCAGAAACACAGTATAGGCGTCACGCGGGAAATGAAGCGCATGGCATCGAGCTCACCGATCGTCTCGACGTCCTTTTCCAGCTGTCCGGGCGGCAGACTATTGCGCAGCCCGATAAGGTCGGGATCGCTGGTGTGTAAGAACAGATCCGCCGCTTGTGGCACACCTCCCATGAGAACCACGGTCGCAACGCGGCGATCGACGGCTGCGAGAATCACGCCCCATTGGGCGCCGTAACTGTGCCCTACGTAAGCAATGCGCTTCGGATCGACGCCGGGTTGCCGCAGCTGAACGTCGAGTCCGCGGCGCAGGTCAATCACCGCCTGCGCAAAGATGCTTCGATCGACTTGCGGGTCGGTGAAGTGGTCGACCGACTTTCGATCTGCTCCCAGCCGATCCCATGCGTAATCCGGAAGAAGCGAGACCGCGCCTGCTCGGGCATAGAGCTCCGCTTCCGGGAGAAACTCCGCACGAGTGCCGTTTCCCCAGTGTCCGAACAGCACACCGGCGAAAGACCCCCTTCGTCTCGGAGAGACCAGGTAGGCGGAAATCGTGTTTCCGTCCGTGCTCAGGTAGCTAATATCGTGGACGGTCGCGTACTCGCGAATTTCGACCACGCGATCCTGAAGCTGCAAAGGCTTCGTTGCATCGTATTCAAACAGCGTCGGAGGTGCCGCGCCGGGCTGCGGTTCCCCGGCAACGGCTGCCGCTGCAAGCAAGCCCATAAGAAGGGATTCTCGAACTCGCCAAACGCAGTTTCACGGTCCGACTCCGCGCGCAGCACCCTGGAGGGCTCAGGATCACCCTCGGGGGAGGTCTTCTCATCACCTCCGTGGGCAGCAGCTTAGCGTAAGTGGTTAAGTCTGGCCGAGCTGGGTTGACGGCTGATGGACAATCGGGTCCGGATCGACCGGCGGTGCAGTCCATGTCCGCTCCGTTACTTTCGAACGGCAGCTATGGGCATGGACCTGGTCAGACCATCGGCGAAGCGGCGTCGCAGGGACGTTATTCACGTACGCTGCGACCGGTACCCCTACTGGCCCGCCCATCACCCAGTCCCCTAAGGCTGATAGCTCTTCGAGAGTGTCCCCTTGGATTTCGCCAGCGGCAACAGTGTGGGATAGAACTGCACGAAAGTAGTATCTACGGCCGCATGGCTTGCATGGCAGCTGTAGCATCCTCGGTGTGCGGCACGAGCTTCCCGTTCGTCTTGCCGTCGAATTGAAAGGCCAGTCTGATCAAAGATCCGAACCAGAAGTTCGAAGACCTGAAGGATCTCGGCTCACGCCTGAAGCTTCCCGCGGGCTGGAAGTTCCGCTCCCCGTTCTCGAGCAGGAGCTGATCTTCACGACCGACAACGGCAAGACCATGATCACCCAGGACGACCTCGGCAACACGTACGATCGGTTCTGGGCGGCCGCAGCGCACCGCGCAATCCGTGGCTCTATATTGGCGGCATCTGGGTTTGTGTTGGACTCGTGCAGGCGACGCAAACTGTTTTCGGCATGCGGGCCGCCGCGACATCGAGTGGATAGAGGCCGCCGATTATTATGTCTGCGTCCATGCGGCGGAGAAATCGCACCTGCTCAGGCGCACGATGGCTGAACTCGAACGCGAACTTGATAACGGACTTTTCTGTCGCGTACATCGTTCGGCTATCGTCAACGTATTGTGTGTTCGATCGCTTGAACTCGGCGACAGCGACGCCAGTGTGGTTCTCAAGAGCGGTACGCGTCTACCGTTGAGCCGCCGGTATCGCAAGCAGGTGCAGGCGCGCCTGAATAATCCACGCGTTCGAGGGCGGGCCGATTTGCAGCCGGATTGACGATCGAATGACCGCCGCGCGCGCCGGCCGCTAGCAGCAGTCCTTCAGTGCGACGGCGGGATCGGCGAGCTTGTCGGGGTCCGGCCGCGCATGCGCGGCGATCAGCTTGCGTGCGGCCATCTGGTCGCGGGGGGCGTTGATGCTGTCGATGGCGACGAGTTCGCCGGCGCGCAGGTAGCAGGCGCTGAAGCTGCGCGTTGCGGGCGTGCCCCGCATGACCACCGTGTCGTAGCCCAGGCCCACGCCCACGATGACGAGCTTCAGGTCGTACTGGTCCGACCAGAACCACGGCACCTTGTCGTGCGGGGTCGGCGTCCCAAGGAGGTTGAGCGCCACGGTCGTGCCCTGCTCGAAGGCGTTGTCGACCGACTCCAGGCGCAGGTGCCGGCCGTACTGGCGGTTGAGGTGGCTGGCGCAGTCGCCCACCGCCCAGATCGCCTCATCCGAGGTACGGCAGTGTGCGTCGGTGACCACGCCGTTTTCGCAGTCGAGGCCGCAGGCCCGGGCCAGCTCGTCCGTCGGCACGACGCCCACCCCGACGATCACGAGGTCGGCGGCAAACGCCGTGCCGTCCTCGGTGAGCACCGTGCTGATGCGCCCGGAGCGTGCGTCGGCGTGCAGGACGCGCACGCGCGCGTCACAGTGGACGCGCACGCCCTGGCGCGCATGCTCGGCGGCGTAGAAGGCGGACACCTGCGGGCAGGTGACGCGGTTCATGACCCGCTCGGCCATCTCCAGCACCGTCACCTCAAGTCCGAGTTCGCGTGCGGTGGCCGCGACCTCCAGCCCGATGTAGCCGCCGCCGATCACCACCAGGCGCGCGCCCGCCACGCACTCGGCGCGGATGCGGTCGACGTCGGCGATGGTGCGCAGCGTATGCACGCCCGGCAGGTCCGCCCCCGGGATGGGCAGGCGCCGCGGCCGGCTGCCGGTGGCCAGCAGCAGTGCGTCGTAGGGGATCACCAGCCCGTCGTCGAGATGCACGTGGCGCTCGCGGCGCGCGATGCCGTCCACGCGCCGGCCGAGGTGCGTGGTCACGTGATGATCGGCGAAGAACGTGGCCGGGCGGATCAGCAGCCGCTCGCGCTCGAGGCTCCCGGCGAGGTACTTCTTGGACAGGGGCGGGCGCTGGTAGGGAAGCCAGGGCTCCTCGCCGATGAGCGTGAGCCGGCCGGCAAAGCCCCCGCGGCGCAGCGCGTCGATGGCCTGGACCGCGCCCTGGCCCGCGCCCACGATCACAATGTGCTCGTACATCGGCGCGAAGAATAGCCCAGCGGGCGCGGGCCTGAGCGCACCAGTTTCGGGCGCCCGCCGGCGCACGGCGCTCCGGCGTGGTGCAGCCCGGTCTCTGTCCCGCCCGCGCCCCGGCTGGCCGGCCGGCGGTTTTTGCCGATTCGACGCCGTGGCATGAAAACTGCAAAATCCCTCGCGCCCGATGCCCTGCTCACGTTGCGGAGAAGTCCCATGAAACTGGTCACTGCGATCATCAAGCCCTTCAAGCTCGACGACGTGCGCGCCGCGCTTTCGGACATTGGCGTCTCGGGCATGACGGTGACGGAGGTGAAGGGCTTCGGGCGCCAGCGCGGCCACACCGAGCTCTACCGCGGCGCCGAGTACGTAGTCGACTTCGTGCCCAAGACGCGCATCGAGGTGGCCGTGCGCGGGGATCTCGTCGACCAGGTGATCGAGGCGGTCATCAAGTCCGCCAAGACCGGTAAGGTGGGGGACGGCAAGATCTTCGTCACCGACATCGACCGCGTGATCCGCATCCGCACCGGCGAGACCGACGACGCCGCCCTGTAGCGTCGCCGGGGCGCGCGGGCCCGTCAGGAGGCAGGAGCCATGCCGCTAGCGATCCGCTTCTTTCAGCACGGCGGTCCGGAGGTGCTGCGCACCGAGGAGTTCGACCCGGGGCGGCCCGCGCCCGGCGAAGCGCAGGTGCGCCAGAGCGCCATCGGCGTCAACTACATCGACGTCTACGATCGCACCGGCCTGTACCCGGTGACGCTGCCCTCGGGGCTCGGGCGCGAGGCCGCCGGCGTCATCACCGCGCTCGGCCGCGGCGTGCGCGGTCTGCGCGTCGGTGAACGCGTGGCCTACGTGCACAACCTGCCGGGCGCGTATTGCGAGCTGCGCAACGTGAGCGCCGGGCGGCTCGTCAAGGTGCCCGCGGGCGTCTCCGACGAGCAGGCCGCGGCACTGATGCTCAAGGGCCTGACGGCGCAGTTCCTCCTGCGCCGCACCTACCGCGTGTCCCGCGGCGACACGCTCCTGGTGCACGCGGCCGCCGGCGGGGTGGGACTGATCCTGTGCCAGTGGGCCAAGGCACTCGGGGCGCGCGTGATCGGTGTCGTGGGGAGCGAAGCGAAAGCACAGCTCGCCCGCAAGCACGGCTGCTGGCGCGTGCTCATCGCCGGTCAGGACGAGCTGGTGGCCGGCGTGAAGGCCCTGACCAAGGGTGCCGGGGTGGCCGCGGTCTACGACGCGGTGGGCCAGGACACGTTCATGGAATCGCTCGACTGCGTGCGGCGCCTCGGCATGATGGTGAGCTATGGCAATGCTTCCGGGCCGCCGCCGGCGATCAGCCCGCTGGAACTCACCAAGCGCGGCTCGCTGTTCCTCACCCGGCCTTCGCTCTTCAACTACATCGCGACCCGCGAGGAGCTCGCCGCCGGGGCGCGCGAGCTGTTCGCGGCCGTCAAATCCAAGAAGGTGCGGGTGGTGATCGGGCAGCGCTATCCGCTCGCGCGCGCCGCGGACGCACACCGCGATCTGGAGAGCCGCCAGACGACCGGCTCCACGGTGCTCCTGCCCTAGTGCGCCGCTGCCGTTTCAGTGCACCGCCTGCCGCAGCGTCACGGTCACGGAGTCACCGAGCGAGGTACGCAGCGCACGGCAGTTATCGATGCTCTCGAGCACGCGGTCGACGGCGAGATCCCCGCCCTGCAGTGCGCGCAGCTTCACGCCCAGCACGCTGTTGAATGACTGCCGCTGCGCGGCGCTGCAGAAGTGATCGCCGAGGGATGCATAGCCGGCCTGGAACATCGCCGGCAGGCGCGCGAGTGCGGCATCGCCGTGCGCGCCGAGCCATTGCCAGGCCGCTTCCCGGCTGAGCGGGTTGTTCATCTGCTCCGCCGTGATCCGGTAAGCGGACAGCACCTCGAGGTTCGGATTGAGGGTGAGATCGAGCCCCTGACTCACCAGCGCGGGCGCCTCGGCGTAACCGAGCGCGCTGCCCGCGTCCTGGCGTATCTGCGCGTCCTTGCTGCTGAGCGCGAGCGTCTTCAGTTGCTCGAAGACCGGTGCGCCGCGCACCTGTAGCCCGATGGCCCACACACGCCAGCGCAGCAGCGGTTCAACGGCCGCAGGGTCGGCGACTGAGCGCTCGGCCAGGGGCGTGAGCGCGTTGCGCACCACAGGATCGCGGCCGGTTAGGCCCACGAGACCGATGAGTTCGCGGCGCAGCAGCTGCTGTTCGGGCGCCTCGGCCGCATAACGGCCGGGAGTGGCGTCATAGCCGAGCTTGCGCAGCGGCTCGCCGTACAGGCTGACGAGCGCCTGCTCGAGCAGCGGCCGTTCGGCCGGCGTCGCCAGGCGGTCGTGCATCGCCGCCAGGCGATAGCCGAGACTGAGGGAGGCCGTGCGGTCCGGGTGACGTGCCAGTACCTGTGCCGCCTGGAAGAGCCCCGGGAACGGCAGCCGGCCGGCATCGAATGCCGCACCGGCGCTGTCAGCCAGCGTCGCCGCTTCCCGCGGCGGCAGGCGCTGCGTGACCGACAGAAGCGAGGCCCATTGCGCCGCGTCGACCGTGAAGCGGTAGTAACCGGCGCCGTTGGCGTTCGGATGGACGATCGCCCCGTGCAGCGCCGGCGGCACCGCGAGCGTGCCGGTGGCCGCGCTGAGCAGGGTGCACTGCTTGCTCGCCGCCGCGGCGGTGTAGAAATCTGCGCAGAACGGAAGCTTCCACTGCACCTCCGGGCCGGCCACCGTGGAGCCGAGCGGCCGGTAGCGCGACTGGGCGAGCTGCAGCGACCCATCCGCTCCGGCCGTGACGCTCACGAGCGGCACGCCCGGCTGATTGACGAAGGACTCGAAGGCGTCGATCACGGCGGGCTCGCCACTGCCATCCGCCATCGAGCGGAAGAACTGCGCCGCGGTCGCGGTGCCATAGGCATGGCGCGTCAGGTGCAGTCGCACGCCGCGCCGGAAGCGCTCCTCGCCGAGGTAGGACTCGACCATGCCGATGACGCCCGCGCCCTTGTCATAGGTGATGCCGTCGAAGGTGGAGGCGATCTGTACGTTGGTCGTGATCGGCTGATGAATCGGACGTCCCGCGCGCAAGGCGTCGGTATCCATGGCCGCCAGCGTCGAATCGAGCTGTTCCTGTTCCAGGCCGAGCTTGGGCCGCCACTGGTCGGCGATCTTGCTGCCCATCCACTCGGCAAAGGACTCGTTCAGCCAGATATCGTCCCACCACGCCGGCGTCACCAGGTCGCCGAACCACTGGTGCGCGAGCTCGTGCGCGGCGACCGTGCCGAAGGCGCCCTGCTGGCGCGGCGTGGGCTGCTGCGGCAAGGCGAGCAGCGCCTCCTCAAAAATGATCGCGCCCGCGTTTTCCATGGCACCGAGGTGGATCGGCGAGGCGATCAGGTCGATCTTCGGATACGGAAAGGCGCTGCCAAAGTAGGCCTCGAGGCGGCTGATGAGCTCGGGCGCCTGCGCGGCCGCGAAGCTGAAGCGCGCCGCGTCGCCCTGGGTGCCGATGATCCGCAGCGGCAGCGGCTCGTGGCGCACCGCATTGGCGGGCACGGGCGCGGCCGGCACGATCTGCAGCGGACCCACCGCGAAGGCGATGAGGTAGGTCGGCAGGGGCCTCGTGGTCTGGTACTGGTAGGTGGCGCCGTGCGCGGTCCTTGCGACCGAAAGCTCCGGGGCATTACTGACGGCGAGGTCGGCGCCGTGAGTCTCGATCGTGATGTCGTAGGGGGTCTTGAACCGCGGCTCATCGAAGCCGGGGAACACGCGCCGCGCATCGATCGCCTCCATCTGCGAGAACACGTACCAGCGCTTGTCGGCACTCGTGCGGTACAGGCCCTGCGGAGAGCTCTGAAATGCCCCGGCGTAGCGCAAGCGCAGGACCGCGTGGCCCGGCGCGAGCGCGGCGGCGCTCACGAGCCGCGCGACGCCGGTCTCGTGATCGATCTCCGCGTAGCGAGCCGGGGCGGTGTGGCCGCCCGAGCTGATCGTCGCGCTTTGCACCTTGAGGCCCAGGCCGTGCAGCCAGATCGTGCTGAGCGGGACGCGGATCTCGACCTCGATGACCGCCTCGCCGGAGAAGCCCTCCTGGCGCGGATCGATGCTCAGACTCAAGCGGTAATGCGTCGGAACGACGGTATCGGGCAGTTGCCCGAGCGGTGCGGGATCCTCGGCGCGCGCCAAGGCGCTCAGGCTCAGCAGTGCCAAAAGCCCAGGCCATCGGATCATCGGGCTCCCCTTCGCGGTTGCTACGGCGGTGTGCGGGGGGAATTCTTTCAGAAATCAAGCCGCTGGACGCGAGCCGCCTTCAGCCGGCGATGGGCGCCGGGCGCGTCCGCAGCGCCCGGGCGCTGCGGCTGATGCCGAGCGCCCCGCTGCGCACGACCTCCAGCAGCTCCGCCCGTTTGGCCAGTTCCTCGACGAAGCCGCTCACTTCGGCCTCACTTGCCGTCAGTTCGACGATGAAGCCGTCCATGGCCGGGTCCAGGACCCGGCCGCCGCTGCGCACCACCTGGCCGCGCACCGCGTCCGACTCCCCGGCGGCGACCCGGAGCTTCAGCAGTACGAGCTCGCGCTCCAGGTGCTCGCCGCGGGTCATGTCGAGCACGTTCACGACATCCACGAGCTTGTTCAGCTGGTTGGCGATCTGCTGGATGACGGCATCCGAGCCGCTCGTCACCAGGGTGAGGCGCGAGACCGTGGGATCGTCAGTGGGAGCGACCGAGAGGGACTCGATGTTGTAGCCGCGCGTGGAGAAGAGCCCGGCGACCCGGGCGAGCGCTCCGGCCTCGTTCTGCAGGAGGATGGCGATGATGTGGCGCATGCGAAGAAGTTCGTTAAGGAAAGGCTAAGGGACGCTGCGCAGAATAAAGGATCGCGGCAAGTTTGGCCCCTTGAAGCCAAGCTGCTAGGCTCGCCGATCCCTTCGACTTTTTTCGAACGGCTTTGCGTTTGAGGCCAAGAAGTGCGTCCATGAGCGACACCCAGATCCAGCCCCGCCCCATCGCCCACCCGCTCGCCGGGGAGCGCATGTCCGGGGCCCGCATGATCATGCAGGTGATCGCGGACGAGGGCCTGCGCACCATCTTCGGCTACAGCGGCGGGGCGATCCTGCCGACCTTCGACGCGGTCTTCCTCTACAACGAGGCCGCCAAGCGGGCCGGCCTCGACCCAGATCCCGCTCATCGTCCCCGCCAACGAGCAGGGGGCCGCCTTCATGGCCGCCGGCTACGCCCGCGCGAGCGGGGAGGTCGGGGTGTGCGTGGTGACGTCCGGGCCCGGCGCGACCAACACTGTTACACCAGTGCGCGACTGCATGGCGGATTCGATCCCTATTGTCGTGATTTGTGGCCAGGTTGCCCGGGCCGCCATCGGCACCGATGCCTTCCAGGAGGCCCCGGTGCCTTCCCTCATGGGCGCGGTTGCCAAGCACATCTTTCTGGTCACCGACCCGGAGAAGCTCGAGGCCACCGTGCGCACGGCCTTCGAGATTGCCCGCACCGGGCGCCCGGGCCCGGTGGTGCTCGACATCCCGAAGGACGTGCAGAACTGGGAAGGCACCTTCGCCGGGCGAGGGGCTGCTGCCGATCCCCGGCTACCGGCGGCGCATGCGCGAGCTCACCCAGGCGGAGCTCGAGCCGGCGGACGCGGCGCGCTTGTTCGGCATGCTCGGGGAGGCCGAGCGGCCCCTGATCTACGCCGGCGGCGGCGTCATCAACGGCAACGCCGCCGCGGCCCTCACCGAGTTCGCGAACGCCTTCAGCATCCCGGTCGTCACGACGCTCATGGGGATCGGCGCCTACGACACCACGCAGCCGGGGGCGCTGCGCATGCTCGGCATGCACGGGGCGGCGTTCGCCAACTATGCCGTCGATGACTGCGATTTCCTCATCGCCGTCGGGGCGCGCTTCGATGACCGCGTCGCCGGGGTGCCGGAGAAGTTCGCCCGCAACGCGCGGCGCATCGCGCACCTGGACGTCGACCGGGCCGAGGTGAACAAGGTCAAGCGCGTGCAGTGGAGCCACATCGGGCTCATGGCCCCGGCGCTGCGGGCCCTCACCGCCCACGGCCGCGCGGGCGGCTTCCGGCGCGACTTCGCGCCCTGGGCGGCGGAGCTCGCCGAGCTCAAGCGCCGCTATGCCATGAACTACGACCGCGAGAGCCCGCTCATCCAGCCGTACTACGTGATCGAGGAGATCAACCGTCACGCGCGCGGGCAGGCGATCATCAGCACCGGGGTCGGCCAGCACCAGATGTGGGCGGCGCAGTACTGCGACTTCGTCGCGCCGCGCCTGTGGCTCACCTCCGGCAGCATGGGGACCATGGGCTTCGGCCTGCCGGCGGCGATCGGCGCGCAGTTCGCGCTGCCCGCAGCGCCTGGTGATCGACATCGACGGCGACTCGAGCATCCGCATGAACATCGGCGAGCTCGAGACCGCGGCCACCTACGACCTGCCGGTGAAGGTGGTGGTGCTCAACAACTTCGGCGACGGCATGGTGAAGCAGTGGCAGAAGCTGTTCTTCAAGGGACGGCTGTCGGCGAGTGACCGCTCGCTGCACAAGAAGGACTTCGTCAAGGCGGCGCAGGCGGATGGCTTTCGCTACGCGGTGCGTCTTGAGCGCAAGGCCGACGTGCCGCGCGTCATCGCCGAGTTCCTCGCCTTCAAGGGGCCGGCGTTCCTTGAGGTCATGATCGACCCGGACGCGGGCGTGTACCCGATGGTCGGTCCCGGACAGAGCTACGACGAGATGATCACCGGCGACTTCATCCCCTCGCGCCACAAGGTCGACATCAAGACCCCGGGCGCGTCGGAGATGTTCTGAGGAAGAACGGCACCCGAGGCGCAAGCGATGAAATACCTGCATACCATGGTGCGCGTCACCGACCTCGACGCCTCCCTGCGTTTCTACTGCGAGGCGCTCGGGCTCAGGGAGCTCGCGCGCACCGACTACCCCAAGGGCCGCTTCACGCTGGTGTTCCTCGCCGCCCCGGGCGATGAGAGCGCGCAGGTGGAGCTCACCCACAACTGGGATCCGGAACCCTACGGCGTGGGCCGCAACTTCGGCCACCTCGCCTATGAGGTCGAGGACATCTACGCCAGCTGCCGGCGCCTGCAGCAGCACGGCGTGACCATCCTGCGGCCACCGCGCGACGGCCACATGGCGTTCGTGCGCTCACCCGACAACGTCTCCATCGAGCTGCTGCAGAAGGGCGAGGCGCTCGCGCCGGCCGAACCGTGGCACTCGATGCCCAACACCGGCAGCTGGTAGGCGCCGGTCCCGCACCGCGCGTGCCGCCATGAAATCGCTCCCCAGCCTGCTGATCGCGGCGGCGTTCGCCTTGCTGACGTTCGCGCTGTGGGCGTACCTGAACCGCCCCGCACGCGAGCCGCCCTGGCCGTCGCTCATCCAGGGCTTCGCGTTCTCGCCCTTCCGCGCCAACGAGGATCCCACCCACCTGGTGCTGCCCACCGTGGACGAGATCGACTCGGACCTGAAGCTGCTCGAGGGCAAGGTGCGCGCGGTGCGCACCTACAGCGTGCAGGGGACGCTGGCGCAGATCCCCGAGCTCGCCGAGCGGCGCGACATGAACGTCGCCGTCGGCGTGTGGCTCGATGACCACCGCGCCAAGAACGAACAGGAGCTGCAGACCGCGATCGGCCTCGCCGACAACCACGTCAACGTGGTGCGCGTGTTCGTCGGCAACGAGGTGCTGCTGCGCGGGGACCTGCCGCTCGCGGAGCTCGAGCGGCTGCTCGATCGCGCGCGCGACGCCATCGAGCAGCCGGTCGGCACCGCCGAGACCTGGAACACCTGGCTCACGCTACCCGGAACTGGTGCAGCACGTGGACTTCATCGGCGTGCACCTGCTGCCCTACTGGGAGGGCGTGCCGGTCGATGAGGCGGTCGAGTATTCGCTGGCGCAGTTCAAGCGCCTGCAGAAGGCCTACCCGCACAAGCCCATCGTGATCGCCGAGATCGGCTGGCCGAGCCGCGGCCGCACGCACGAGTCCGCGGTCGCCTCCGATTCGAACGAGGCGCTGTTCCTGCGGCGCTTCCTCGCGCGTGCGCAGCAGGACAAGCTGACCTACTACGTGATGGAGGCCTTCGACCAGCCGTGGAAGGCCTACATGGAGGGCGCGGTCGGCTCGTACTGGGGCGTGTACGACGTCAACCGCCAGCCGAAGTTCGAGTTCACCGCGCCGATCGTGCGCGTGCCGGAGTGGCACGTGCTCGCGGCGATCTCGGTGGCGGTGTCGCTGCTGCTGTTGTTCGTGCTCTACCTCAACAGCGACGCGCTGCGCCATCGCGGCCGCAGCTTCCTCGCGCTGGTGGTGTTCGCCGCCGGCACGCTGGCGGTGTGGGTGATCTACGACTTCACGCAGCAGTACATGACGGTGCCGGGGGTGATCTCGGGGGTGCTGCTGCTGCTCGGCATGCTCGGGGTGATGCTGGTGCTGCTCGCCGAGGCGCACGAGTGGGCCGAGGCCCACTGGGTCAACTACCGGCGCCGCCTCGGGACGCCGCTTTACCAGCCGAGCGCCACGCCGCCGAAGGTGTCGGTGCACGTGCCGGCCTACAACGAGCCGGCCGAGATGCTCATCGAGACGCTCGATGCGCTCGCGCGCCTCGAGTACCCGGACTTCGAGGTGCTGGTCATCGACAACAACACCCGGGACGAGGCGGTGTGGCGCCCGGTGGAGGCGCACTGCGCGCGACTCGGGGCGCGCTTTCGCTTCTTCCACGTCGCCCCGCTGGCGGGCTTCAAGGCGGGCGCGCTCAACTTCGCGCTCGAGCACACCGCGCCCGATGCACAGATCATCGCCGTCATCGACAGCGACTACGTGGTCGAGCCGGGCTGGCTGCGCGAGCTGACGCCGGGATTCTCCGACCTGCGCGTGGCGATCGTGCAGGCGCCGCAGGACTACCGTGACGCGGCCGTGAGCGCCTTCAAGGCGATGTGCTACGCGGAGTACCGCGGCTTCTTCCACATCGGCATGATCACGCGCAACGAGCGCAACGCCATCATCCAGCACGGCACCATGACCATGGTACGCCGCCCGCAGCTGCAGGAGTGCCGCTGGGCCGAGTGGTGCATCACCGAGGACGCCGAGCTCGGCCTGCGCATCTTCGAGCACGGCTTCGACGCGAGCTACGTGCCCCACAGCTACGGCCGTGGCCTGATGCCCGACACCTTCATCGACTTCAAGAAGCAGCGCTTCCGCTGGGCCTACGGGGCGATGCAGATTCTCAAGGCGCACGCGCGCTCGCTGTTCCTCGAGGGCGGCCCGCTGTCCCCGGGCCAGCGCTATCACTTCGTCGCCGGCTGGCTGCCGTGGATGGCCGACGGCGTCAACGTGCTGTTCAACCTCGCCGCGCTCGGCTGGTCGGCGGCCATGGTGTGGGCACCGCACTCCATCGACCCGCCGCTGGTGCTGTACTCGGTGCTGCCGCTGTCGCTCTTCACCTTCAAGCTCGCCAAGCTCATGCACCTGTACCGCGTGCGCGTCGGCGCGAACCTGCGCCAGACCATCGCGGCGGCGGTGGCGGGGCTGGCGCTCACGCACACCATCGGGCTCGCCTCGATCAAGGGGCTGCTCACCAAGAGCGAGCCGTTCTTCCGCACGCCCAAGGGCGGTGCGACGGCGGGCCTGTGGCACGCGCTCGCGGCGGCGCGCGAGGAGACCCTGATGATGTCGGGCCTGCTGCTGTCGGCGTGGGCGGTATCGCGCACCAGCACGCCGCAGAATGCCGGCCCGGACCGCATGGCCTGGGTGATCGTGCTCATCATCCAGTCGGTCCCGTACGCCTCGGCACTGATCGTCTCGCTCGCCAGTGCCTTCCCGCTGCCGGCGCGCCTGCTCGGCACGCGCTACCGCACCATGAGCGCACCGGCGGCGGCTCCCGGGGTCGCGAAGCCCCCGGAAGCCGATCCCGCGGGCTGATCCCTTGGTCACGGGGAGACTTCGCGCCATCGTCTCCATGATCGTGGCGGTGGCGGCGTTCTCGGGGATGGACGCGCTGCTGAAGGTGCTCGCCGGCAGTTACCCGCCGATGCAGGTCGCGGTGCTGCGCGGCATGGCCTCGCTCCCGTTCCTGCTCGCGCCGATTGCACTCAGCGGCCGCTGGCAGCTGCTGCGGCCGCGGCGTTTTCCGATGCACGTGCTGCGCGGCGCGCTGCAGGTGCTGGTGCTCGGCTGCTTCATCTACGCGGTGCGCACGCTCTCGCTCGCCAACGTGTATGCGGTGTTCCTGTCGGCCCCGCTGCTGATGACGGCGCTCTCGGTGCCGATCCTCAAGGAGCGCACCGACGCGCGCGGCTGGCTGGTGATCATCGTGGGACTCATCGGCGTCATCATCATGGTGCGCCCGAGCGCCTCGGGTTTCGGGTCTCTGGGCGCGCTCGCGGCGCTGATCGCAGCCCTGGCCTACGCCGTGAGCGGCATCACGGTGCGGGTGCTGACCCGCACCGACTCCACCGCGAGTGTCGTGGTGTGGACCATCAGCCTGATGACCGCGTTCGCGCTCATGCTGGCCCTGCCGGACTGGGTGACGCTCGAGCCACGGCATTACCGCTGGCTCCTGCTGCTCGGGGCGCTGGCGGCCGTGGGCTCCTACGGCCTGACGGAGGCGTTCCGCTCCGCGCCGGCCGCGGTGGTGTCGCCGCTGGAGTACACCGCGCTGCTGTGGGGGATCCTGATCGACCGGCTGGTGTGGCACGTGCTGCCGAGCGTGCGCGTGTGCTGTGGCGGCGCCGTCGTGATCGCCAGCGGTCTGTATCTGATCTGGCGCGAGCGGCGCCAGGTGAGGCCGGTGCTCGCCTAACAGTCATGGAAGTGGCGCGGCGGGCGAGGCAGAATGTCGCCCCGATCTTCGCCGGCTGAAGAAGTCGCTCGCCAACAAAGGAAGACGCACCATGAGCAACGCCGAGGTCCGTGGACGATTCGTGTGGCACGAGCTGCTGACGACCGATACTGCCGCCGCTGCCGCCTTCTATCCCAAGGTCGTGCCATGGCGCACCCAGCCCTCCAACATGCCCGGCTACACCATCTTCATGGCCAGCGGGCTGCAGGTCGCCGGCCTCATGGCGCTGCCGGCGGACGCCGGCGCGGCGCACTGGCTGATGTACGTGGGCACGCCAAACGTGGATGCGACGGTGACGCAGGCGCAGGGGCTCGGTGCCCGGGTGTGCAAGGCCGCGAGCGACATCCCCAACGTCGGGCGCTTTGCCGTGCTCGCCGATCCGCAGGGCGCAACCTTCGCCGTGTTCACCCCGAGCGGTGGGCCGCCGCCGCCGGGCCCACTCCCGCAGGGCGGCTTCTCCTGGCACGAGCTGGCCACGACCGACGTGGCGGCGGCGCTGCGTTTCTACGGCGGGCTGTTCGGCTGGACCAAGGGCGTCAGTCACGACATGGGCGCGATGGGCGTCTACCAGCTGTTCGAGCACGGTGGCGCGGCCGTGGGAGGCATGTGCAACACCCAGGGTCCCTCGACGCCCCCCTCGTGGCTGAGCTACGTGCACGTGGCCGACTCGAACCGGGCGGTCGCGACGGTCAAGGCCGCCGGCGGCCGGCTCCTGCACGGGCCGGTCGAGGTGCCGGGCGGCAGCTGGATCGCCCTGTTCCTGGATCCGCAGGGCGGCGCCTTCGCGGTCCACGAGCTGCCGCGCGTGGCTACGGCGGCGAAGCCTGCGGCGCCCGCAGTGAAGGCGGCGACGCCCAAGCCCGGCGCGGCGCCGGCGGCGGCCGCCAGGAAGACGGCGGCGAAGGCCGCGAGTCCGAAGAAAGCAGTCCGCAAGAAGGCGGCGAAGAAGGCGGCCAGAAAGGCGGCACCCAAGAAGAAGACCGCGCGCAAGAAAGTCGCCCGCAGGAAGGCCGCGCGCAAGCCGGCCGGCCGGCCCGCAAAGAAGAAGGCGGCGCGCCGCAGTACGCGGCGCCCCGCCGCGCGCAAGCGCAGCGTGCGCCGGCGTCGACGCTAGGGACTCGGGGGCGTGCGGCCTGACAGCCGCGCGCCCCCGGCCCCTCTCACTGGTTCTGCGCCTCCGCGTCGCGGCGTTGCTGCGCCGCCGCGGCCTCGGCCGCTTCCACCTGCGAGCGCACCCGCGCCTCGGTCGCCTGCGCCTGCGCGGCCTGCTGCGCCTCGGCTTGCGCGCCCGCGGCGCCACCCACGCCCGCGCCGCAGCCCGACAGGAGGAGCACGGTGAGCACGGTCAGCGCGATGCGGGTCATGGCAGTGGCCTTTCGGGTGAAGCGCGGCAGCGACGCCTACTGTAGCGGTGGCGGCCGCGGCGCAACACCGGCGCCGAACATGGCACACTGCCGCCATGGCGCGACAACCCCTCAACCCGGCCCCCGCCAGCGTTCCGGTGCGCGTGCGGCGCGGCTACTTCGAGTGCCGCTACGGCCAGCTGCACGTGCACCACGCGATGCCCCCGGGCGGTGGATTCGAGGAGGGGACGCCCCTCCTGTGCCTGCACGAATGCCCGGGCTCGGCCCGCGCCTTCATACCCTTCATGGCCCTCGCCGGGCGTGACCGCTCGGTCTATGCGCCCGACCTGCCCGGGTTCGGTGAGTCGGACCCGCCGGGCACGCCCGTCGCCGCGGCCGACTACGCCGCGGCCCTCGGGGATTTCATCGAGCACATGCGCCTGCGGCGGCTGGACCTGCTGGCGGTACGCAACGGCGCGCAACTCGCTCTGGCGCTCGCCCTGATCCGCCCCGCACAGATCGCGCGCGTCGTGATCGCGCCGGCACCCGCGCGCGGCGCCGGCGAGCGGCCGCCGGGCGGGGAAGCCCCCGAATGGCAGCGTGCACTGTCGCGCGGGCTCGCCGATTATCCGCCCCGGGAGCGACTGACGGCCCTGACGGCGAAGGTTCTGGTGCTGCGCCCCGCGGATGAACCGGCGGAGACCGCGGCCCGCGCCCGCGAGGCCCTGCCGCTCGCCCGGGTACACGATCTCGGGGCGCCCGGCGCGGAGCTGCCGGCGGGCGCGCCCGAGCGGTTGTTCGAGGCGGTTCGCGACTTCCTTCGCGGTTGAGAGAGATTTTCGGGATTCTTCTCACACATTTATAGGGGCGTACACGGGCGGCAGACGTCTCGGCGCTACACTTTTTCGCCGCTGTTTCAGGGGAATTTTCCGGGATACCGATGAGTTCGCGTTCGCTTACGCCGCCGCCGGCCTCCACCGAGTCCGATCTGGAAACGACAGCCGAGCTGCCGGTGCTGGATCCGCCGGCTGCGGCCGCGGCTGCCGAGGAGGCGCACGGCGCCACCGACACCTGGGCGGCGCTGCCGCAGCTGCGGCCCGAGGACGAGCGGCAGCTCGAGAGCAAGGTCGAGGCGCTGTCGGGTGAGCTGCGCAGCGCGCAGCAGCTGCTGCATACCAAGGGCGATCGGCTGCGGGAACTGGAGCGCGAGCGTGAGGAGGCCCGCGCCAGCCTGGCCGCCGCGGAGCAGCGTGCCGCGGACGGCGCGGCGGCCGCAGCGCGCCACGAGGAGGCCGCGGCGCGCCAGGCGACGCAGCTCGCCGAACTCACCCAGGCGCGACTCGCCGCCGAGCAGCGGGCCGCCGGACTCGAGGCGGAACTCGCGCACCTGCGCGGCGGCGGGGACGGCACGGCCGAGACGCTTTCCCAGCTGCGCGCCGCCGCCGAGCAGCGCGCGGCGCAGCTCGACGCGGAACTCACGCGGCTGCAGGCCGCCGCCACGCAGCACGCGGCGCAATTCAGCGAACTCACTCAGGCGCGCGCCACCGCGGAACGCCGCGTCAGCGAGCGGGACGCGCAGCTGAGCGCGCTGTCCGGCGAGCTGGCCGTGGCGAGCGCCCGCGCCACCGAGCTTGAGCAGCGCGTGCAGGCGCACGAGCAGGCCGCCGCCGCCGAGCTGCAGCGCATGCAGGCGAGCGAGGCGGCGAGCGCGCAGCGCGAGCAGGCGCACGCCGCCCACGTCGCCGGCGTCATGCACGACCTGCACGCCGAACGCGCGCGCGCGGCGGCCTACTTCGAGTCGCTGACGACGCTCGGCACGCGCCGCAGCGTGTTCGAGGAGCTGGTGACGGACCTGCATGCCGAGGCGCAGGTGCGCGAGAGCGACCTGGCGAAGCTGGCACAGGAACTGGCGACGCGCGAAGCGCGGCTGCGCGAGCAGGACGCGGAGCTGGCGCAGCGCGCCGCACGCATCACCCTGCTCGAGCAGCAGGCCGTCACGCTCAACGGCTCACTCACCGAGCGCGACACACAACTGCGCGATGGCCGGCGCGACACCCAGGCGCTGCAGGTCAACCTGCAACGCGTGCAGGCGCAGCTGGAGTCGAGCGCCGAGCGGGTGCGTGCCCTGAGCGCCGTCGCCGAGCAGCACAACACCACCGAGTCACAGCGCAAGACGGAACTGAGCCGCCTGCTCACCGAGCGCGTGGAGCTCACGGCCGCCCTGGAAGCCGCCCGCGACAGCGCCAGCGCCGCGAGCGCGCGCGCCGCGGAGCTCGAGGGGGCTTCCAGCCAGCTGCGCAGCCGCGCCGCCGAACTCGAGGGCGCGCTCGCCGGCGAGCAGAAGCGCGCCGCCGAACTCGAGGAGGAGCTCGGCACGCTGCGCCGCGAGATGGAGGACTGGGGCGACGCCCTGAAGAGCGTGCACCGCGAGCGCGACAGCTACCAGTCGAGCATCGCCGCCGCCGAGGCGCGCGCCGGGGATGCCGAGCGTCGCCTGGCCGAGGAGCACGATGAGCTCAGCGCCGTGCAGACCGCGGCGCGTGACAGCGCCGCGCGCGTGCGCGAGCTCGAGGCCGATCTGGCCGCCGCCGAGGAATCGCTGCACCGGCTCGAGGCCGAGGCGCGCAAGAGCGGCGCGCGGGTCGAGGAACTCGAGAAGGCCAACCAGCAGTGGCGCGTCACCATCGAGGAGGCCCGCCACAGCGTCACCGACACGAACCTCAACGCGCTGCTGCGCGAGGCGGTGCGCGGCGGCGAGGCGCCGGACGCGCCCGCTACGTCCCTGCCCGACGGGGCGATACGGCTCCTTATCTACAGCGTCGAGGGCCGTGAGGTCGTGCACGTGCTCGGCCGCAAGACCAGCGTCGGGCGCACGCCCGACAACGATCTGCAGATCGACGCCAAGTTCATCAGCCGCCACCACGCGGTGATCCTGGCGGGGCCTGCGCAGACCATCATCGAGGACCTGAACAGCACCAACGGGGTACAGGTCAACGGCCGGCGCATCACCCGCCAGGCGCTCGAGGACGGGGACGTGGTCGCGATCGGGCGGCAGCAGTACCGCTTCGTGGTGCGCAAGAACAGCGACAAGCGCTGACAGCCGCGGCCCCGGGCCGCTAAGCTGCGGCATTGCCAACCGCTGCATGAGCGTACCGGGCGAGCGATCCGTGGCCAGTCCCTACATCGAGAAGATCCTCAGGGCGCGCGTCTATGACGTCGCCATCGAGTCCCCGCTCGAGCCGGCACCGCGGCTGTCGCGCCGCCTCGGCAACGAGGTGCTGCTCAAGCGCGAGGACCTGCAGCCGGTGTTCTCGTTCAAGGTGCGCGGCGCCTATAACCGCATCGCCCACCTGTCGGAGGCCGCCGCGCGCCGCGGCGTGGTATGCGCCTCGGCCGGCAACCACGCGCAGGGCGTGGCGCTCGCCGCCCGCCGGCGCGGCATCAGCGCGGTCATCGTCATGCCGCAGACGACGCCGCACATCAAGGTGCAGGCCGTGCTCGACCTGGGGGCAGAGCTGGTGCTGCACGGGGACGACTACGACAGCGCCTGCGAGCACGCGCTGATGCTGGCGCGCGAGCGCAACCTGGTGTTCGTGCACCCGTTCGACGATCCGGACGTGATCGCCGGCCAGGGCACCGTCGCGGTGGAGCTGTTGCGCCAGTGCGGCGGCAAGCTGGACGCGGTGTTTGTGCCGGTCGGCGGCGGCGGGCTGCTCGCCGGCATCGCGGTGTACGTGAAGTACCTGTACCCGCAGGTGAAGGTGATCGGGGTCGAGCCGACGGATGCGGCCAGCATGCATGACTCGCTGCGCGCCGGGCAGCGCGTGACGCTCGAGCGCGTCGGCATTTTCGCCGACGGCGTGGCGGTGAAGCGCGTCGGCGAGGAGACCTTTGCGCTGTGCCGCGGGACGGTCGATGAGATCGTGCTGGTGAGCACGGATGAGATCTGTGCGGCGATCCAGGACGTGTTCGAGGATACGCGCTCGATCGTCGAGCCGGCCGGCGCCCTGGCAGTGGCGGGAGCGAAGAAATACCTGGCGCGCGAGGGCTGGCGCGAGAAGCGCCTGGTCGCCATCAACAGCGGCGCCAACATGAACTTTGACCGCCTGCGCCACGTGGCGGAGCGTGCCGACCTCGGCGGGGAGCGCGAGGCGCTCCTGGCGGTGGTGATCCCCGAGAAGCCGGGCAGCTTCCTGCGCTTCTGCGAGGTGATCGGCGGGCGCAGCGTCACCGAGTTCAACTACCGTTACGCCGGCGCCGACAGTGCGCAGATCTTCGTCGGCCTCGCCCTCACCCAGGGGCGCGCGGAGAAGGACGCCGTGCTCGCGAGCCTGCGCGCCGCGGACTTCGCGGTCACCGACATGACCGAAGACGAGATGGCGAAGCTGCACGTGCGCTACATGGTGGGCGGGCACGCGCGCGGCATCGCGCACGAGGTGCTCTACCGCTTCGAGTTCCCGGAGCGGCCCGGGGCGCTGCACCGGTTCCTGAAGTCGATCGGCGCACGCTGGAACATCACGCTGTTCCACTACCGCAACCACGGCTCCGACTACGGGCGCGTGCTCGCGGGCATCCAGGTGCCGCCGGCCGAGCGCGCCGACTTCGTCCTGCACCTCAACGAGCTGCACTACGTGTACGTGGAGGAGACCGCCAACCCGGCCTACCGCATGTTCCTTGGCACCTGAGGCGCGCCGCTAGGCCCGTGGCTGGCTGCTCTCGGCCAGCCACTCGCGCCACACCGCGAGCAGCACCGCGAGGATCACCGGCCCGACGAACAGGCCGACGAAGCCGAAGGCCGCGAGCCCCCCGAGCACGCCGAACAGCACGATGAGGAAGGGGATCTGCGCGCCGCGGCTGATGAGCAGCGGGCGCACGAAGTGGTCGATCCCGCCGGTCACGAGCGAGCCCCAGATGAGCAGGCTCACCCCCGCCACGGTGTGCCCGGTGACGATGAGCCACACGCTGACGCCGCCCCACAGGAGCGGCGCGGCAAAGGGGATGATGCCCCCGATGGTGGTGAGGGCGGCGAGGAAGATCGGCGCGCCGACGCCGGCGAGCCAGTAGCCCAGTCCCATCAGCACGCCCAGCACCAGCGCGGACAGCCCCAGCCCGTAGATCACCGCCTTGACGGTCTGCCCGATGGCGGTGAGGTAGTTGTCCACGCGCGGCCCGAGCACCTGCTCGAGCGCGCGCTGCACCTGGACGGCGAAGCGCGCGCCGCCGCGAAACACGAAGAAGAGGCTGAGCACCGTGATGGCGAGCTTCAGCGCGTTGCGGCCAAGGTCCCCGAGGATGCGCGTGATCTGTCCGACGAAGTGGTCGAAGAGCTTGCGCAGCTCGAAACCGAGCGCATGCTGCGGGTCCTGCGCGATGCGGTCGCTGAGCTCCTTCAGCTGGTCCCCGATCCAGGGGAGCTTCAGCACCGCGGGCGACAGCAGCAGGCCGTTGTCAGCGAACAGCACCTGGATCTCGTGGTAGGTGCGCAGCAGCTCGATGCGCAGCACCACCGCGAGCCAGGCGAGCGGCACGATCACCGCCGCCGAGACCAGCACCGTCATGCTGAGTGCGGCCAGCGTCGGGCGGCCGTCCCGCCAGCGCAGCAGCCACGCGTAGGCGGGCCAGCTCACGTAGGCCAGGATCGCCGCCCACAGCAGCGGCACGACGAAGGGCGCGATGATCTGGAAGCCCAGCACCACGAGGCCACCGAGCAGGGCGACCGTCAGCAGGCGGCGCAGCCAGGGTGCGGATACGAAGTCTTCCATCGGCAGCCTTTCCCTTCAGGTGAGCCCGGCGGCATCGGACACGAACATCGTCAGCGCGAGCAGCACGCAGGTCGCGATCGTCAGCGCGCGCCGCAGCGCAAGGTATGCCGGCGGCAGCGCCGCACCGAGCACCCGATGCTCGTACAGCCACAGGCCGCCGAAGCCGACCACCAGCAGCGCCAGGCCGCGCTGGCCGCCGCCGAGCACGGCCAGCACCGCGACCGGCAGCGGCGCGAGCGCGCCCCCGAGCGCGGCCGGGCGCCACGGCAGCCGCCCGCCGAGCGCGAGCCCCCAGTGCACGGCGCCGCTGAAGGCCAGGAGCGCCGCGCCCCAGGCGATCGTGGCGCGCTGCGCCAGCTCGCGCGCCGGGTAGCCCCCGAGCGCCGCCACGCCGGTGAGCCCGAGCGCCAGCGGGACGACGCACAGGTACGCGGCCCGCTCGGCCGCGCCGCTGAGCGGCGGCCAGAGCGTGCGGGAACGGGGGTCTTCGGTGTCCATGCTGGCGCGGATCATGCCACGGTCGCACCGGCGCGGCGCTTGACGCGAGCGCGGCAGCGCAGGCAGGCTGCACGCCTCGTGAGGTGTCTGTTCCAGCGTGTGGCAGCCAAGGGCCTTGGCCGCGCACCGCAGAACGGAAAAACGGGAAGTCCGGTGAGGATTCGTCCAAGCCCGGCGCTGCCCCCGCAACGGTAACCGAGATCAAGCGGATCACATGAGCCACTGCGCCCCTTGGGGGCGCGGGAAGGCGGTCCGCCCGGAGGAAATCCCTCCAGCTCGGGAGCCCGGAGACCGGCCTCGCGTATCACCGATGGGCGTCGCGGCGGGCGATGCGGGTGGGCGGTACGCGATTCTTCCGGCACCGCACGCTCCAGCTTCCGCAAGCCACGCGCCCCTCGGGCACGGGTGTGTGCTTTTAGGGAGCTTGATCCATGACAACCAGTCTCATCGCGCGCCGCGTGCGCGCCGGCGGCGCGTGGCACGCGCCGCTGCGTTCCGGTTTTCCTGCTGCTCGCGGCGCTCGCGCGAACGGCGCACGGCCGCCGATAACCCGGAGCTGCAGACGATCGTCATCAGCGCGACGCGCATTCCGACGCCGGTGCTGGAGGTGGCGAGCAGCATGACCGTGGTGACCGCTGCGGACATCGAGGCGCGCCAGGAGCGCACCTTTGCCGACGTGCTGAAGGATGTGCCGGGGCTGAACGTGGTGCAGACCGGCGGCCCGGGCGGGGTCACCTCGGTGTTCATGCGCGGCACGAACTCCAACCACACGAAGGTGCTGCTCGATGGGATCGATCTGTCGGACCCGAGCAATTCCACCGGCGCGTTCGACTTCGGGCAGCTGCTCACGCAGGACATCGAGCGCGTCGAGGTGCTGCGCGGGCCGCAGAGCGGCCTGTACGGCTCGGATGCCATCGGCGGGGTGATCAACATCATCACCAAGGCGGGCAATGGCCCGGCGCAGTTCAAGGGCCTGATCGAAGGCGGCAGCTTCGACACCTTCAACCAGGCCGGCACGCTCAGCGGCTCGCAGGATGGCTTCCATTACAGCGCGAGCGTGGCGCACTTCCACGCCGGCTCCGTGCCGGTGACGCCGCTCGATCTGCTGCAGTCGCCCCCGGCGCCACCGCCGGGTGTGCCGCGCAACAACGACTACGACGACAACCTGACGCTCTCGACGCGCCTCGGCTACGACGTCACGCCGGATTTCGATCTGGGCCTGGTGGCGCGCTACAGCGACATCCACCTGCACACCACGGGCGAGGCTTTCAACGCAGACTTCCAGGGGTATCCGGCGCCCACGCAGACGACCGCCGCCACCGATCAGTACTACACGCGCCTGTACGCGCACGCGAATTCCTTCGGCGGGCTGCTGGACCAGACGCTCGGGCTCAACTTCTCGCACGACCGCACCTCCACCCAGGATCCGCAGTTCGGGCCGGCGCTGAACAGCGGCGAGCGGCGCCAGGCCGACTGGCAGGGCAACGTGCACCTGGATCCCACCGAGACGCTGGTGCTCGGCGCGGTGTACGAGCGCGACGACATCAACGAGCCGATCAGCGCCGATGTCCACGTCAGCTCCGGTTACGCGGAACTGCAGTCGCAGTTCGGGGAGCACTGGTACTCGGCGGCGAACGTGCGCTACGACGACAACAGCCGCTTCGGCAGCAAGGTGACCTACCGCTTCGCGCCCACCTGGGTGAATGCGGCCACCGACACCAAGCTGAAGGCCTCGGTCGGCACGGGCTTCAAGGCCCCGACGCTGAGCGAGCTCTACCAGGACTTTCCGCCGTTCTTCTTCGGCAACCCCGACCTGCAGCCCGAGACCAGCACCGGCTGGGACGCCGGCCTCGAGCAGGGATTCGGGCAGGGCGCCTGGCGCGCAGGCGCGACGTACTTCCACATCAGCATCAGCAATCTGATCACGACCGACCCCATCACCGGCACGACCTACGCCAATGTCGGGCATGCCACCACCCAGGGTGTCGAGAGCTTCATCGCCTACCAGCCGTGGAGGACCCTCACGCTGCGCATCGACTACACCTACACCGAGGCGACCGACGATGCGACGCAGGAGGAGCTGCTGCGCCGGCCCAAGAACAAGGGTTCGTTCGATGCCGCCTGGCAGATCACGCCCGCGTGGCTGACCACGCTCGACGTGCTCACGGTGGGCACGTGGGTCGATGGCAACCGCGACTTCTCGGTGCCGCGGCTGGATGCGCCCGCCTATACGACGGTCGATGTCGCGACGACCTACGATCTGACGAAGCGCCTGGCGCTCATCGCCCGCATCGACAACCTCCTCGACCGCCACTTCCAGAACCCGGTCGGATTTCAGCAGCCGGGCTTCAGTATCTACGGGGGCATCAAGGCGACGCTATGACGGCGGCCCGCCCCGGGCACGCGCCGAGCTCAAGCGGGGACCGGGGTGGTACGCTTGGCGTCGCCATGAGCGATGCAACGCAACCGCCGGCGCCCGGCAGCCGGCCGACCGAGGACGAGCGCACGTGGGCCATGCTTGCGCACCTGTCCGCGCTCGCCGGCATCGTGGTGTGGCTCTTCGGTGCGGTGCTCGGGCCGCTCGCGGTGTGGCTGGCGCGGCGCGATCAGTCGGCCTTCGTCGAGGAGCACGCCCGCGAGGCGCTGAACTTCAACATCACCGTGGCGCTGGCTGCGATCGTGTGCGGTGTGCTGATGCTGGTGTTCATCGGCTTCATCCTGGGCTCGCTGCTGTTCATCGCCTGGCTCGTGTTCACCCTCATCGCCGCCATCCGGGCGAGCGAGGGCGAGCGCTACCACTACCCGATCTCGCTGCGGCTCGTTAGATAGCTGAATTTCTAGGCTTTTCCGCCAGAAATGGCGCTTGCCTTTCGTACTGTATATATTCACAGTACCGCCATGCGCCGCACGATCACCGGAAAGCAGCAGTTCAAGGGACGGGGCGCCCTCTCGAACCCCGCGGGACGCTTCGACCTCACGCAGCTGGAGGCGGTCGACGACGGTTGGTTCGTCGAGGAGTCACCCGACAGCATCGCGACCACGCTCGAGCCCGACAGCGCCCGCGCGGTCATCACGACCAACGATTCACCCGACATTCCGTTCGAGCAATCCATCAATCCGTACCGAGGATGCGAACATGCGTGTGTCTACTGTGCATCGCCGCGAGACACCCGTCCTCATGGCGGACGGGTCGCCCGGGAGATGGCCAAACTGCGGCGGGCGACGTCATCTACGGCACCGTGCGAGAGGGCAGGTACCGCAGGTACGTGAAGACGCAGGTGCTGGCGCGCTGGGGCGTCATCAAGCCCGCATACCGCATCACGCTCGAGGACGGGACTGAACTCGACCGTCGGGCCGTGATCATCGCTTTCTCACCGAGCGGGGCTGGAAATTCATCACCGGCACCGAATGCGGACGCTCGCGGCGTCCGCATCTCACCGTTAACAACAAGCTCATGGGCACCGGAGCATTTGCAGCGCCGGTGTACCAGGACGCTGACTATCGATCGGGTTACCTGTGCGGGCTGATTCGCGGCGACGGCACGATCAGCAGATACCGTACCGTCGCACGTCCGGACGAGAGTCGCTGCGAGACGCAACCATTTTCGGCTAGCGCTGTGCGATCTCGAGGCGCTCGAGCGGGCGCAAGACCTGGTTGTCGTACGGCTACATCGAGACCACGGCAGTTCGCCTTCGCGTCGGGTTCGGTGCGGCCCATGCAGGCGATCCGAACGCCAGTCCCGCGACAAAGTCAACCGCATCCGCGCGCTGATCGCATGGCCGGACGCGCCGCCCCGCGCCTGGCAGGCGGGATTTCTCGCGGGGATTTTCGATGCCGAGGGCAGCTACAGCGGCGGAGTGCTGCGCATCTCCAACACAGACTGCCGAGATCATCCGGCGGCTGTGCGATGCGCTCGGGCATTCGGTTTCCGGTTCGTGGTTGAGCACTACCAAGACTGAGCGAGTAAACCCGTCGACTACGTGCGGATCGTGGGCGGCCTGCGCGAGCACCTGCGGTTCTTCCACACGGTCGATCCGGCCATTACGCGAAAACGTGACATCAGCGGCCAGGCACTCAAGAGCGCAGCCAAACTTCGGTGGTCGGCATCGAGCCCCTGGGCAAAGCGGCACGCTCTGATCGATATCACGACCGGGACCGGCGATTTCATCTCCAACGGCGTCGTGAGCCATAACTGTTACGCCCGCCCCAGCCATGCCTACATGGGGCTCTCACCGGGTCTCGACTTCGAGACCCGGCTTTTCTACAAGGCCGACGCGGCGGCAGTGCTGCAGAAGCAGCTCGCGCGCCCCGGCTATGTCTGCAAGCCGATCATGCTCGGCGCCAATACCGATCCCTATCAGCCGGCCGAGCGCCGCATGAAGGTCACGCGCTCGATCCTGGAAGTGTTGGTGCAGGCGCGCCACCCGGTGAGCGTGATCACCAAGAGCGCGCTCGTGCTGCGGGACCTGGACCTCCTGTCGGAACTGGCGCGGCAGGGATTGACCAGCGTCGCCCTCAGCGTCACCACGCTCGACGCCGATCTCAAGCGCACGCTCGAGCCGCGCGCCGCAGCACCGCTGGCGCGCCTGCGCGCGCTGCGGGAACTCAACGCGGCCGGCGTTCCGACCATGGCGATGGTGGCCCCGGTAATCCCGGCGCTCAACGATCACGAGATCGAGGCGATCCTCGAGGCGTGCGCGCAGGCCGGGGTGCGCCGGGCGGCGTACGTGCTCTTGCGGCTGCCGTACGAGATCAAGGACCTCTTCCGTGAGTGGCTCGCCGAGCACTACCCGCAGCGCGCCGCGCACGTGATGTCGCTCATCCGGGACATGCGCGGCGGGCGCGACAACGACCCGGCCTTCGGCACGCGCATGCGCGGCACCGGGCCCTACGCGGACCTGCTGCGCAATCGCTTTCACCTGGCGTGCCGGCGGCTCGGGATGAACGCCGGGCCGCGCCTCGTATTGAACACAACGCGGTTCACACCCCCGGTTCTGCCGGGGGCACAGCTGCGCCTCCTCTGAGGGCACCCGGGGCGCCCCAACACTGCGGCCACCCCCTGCCGGGCGGTGGCATACTAGAAAGCTGTAATCCCACGGCACCGCTTCCGGTTCGCGGGCTCGACACTTCCTTGCAGAGCGACCGGCACGACCGGTGAAGATGAGGCCATGAACGACGCGGCGACCGCCAACGGGCAGCCACTGAAGACCCGCTTCCTTCTGCGCGAGCGACTCGGCGTCGGCGGGCAGGGCGAGGTGTGGCGCGCGTTCGACCCGGAGGCGAACGCGGACGTGGCGCTGAAGATCCTGCACCCGGCGGCCGGGCGCAGCGCTGCCGCCTGGGTCGCGCTCGTGCACGAGTACGAGAGTGCGAGCCGCCTCGACCACCCCGGGATCCTGAAGGTGTTTGCGCCCGAGCGCGAAGGTACGACCTTCCTGCTGCCCATGGAGCTGGCGAAGGGCGGGGACCTCAAGCGCCTGCGCGGCGCCGGTTACCTGACCATCGTGCCGGTGCTGATCGAGGTCGCGCGTGCCCTGCAGCACGCGCACGAGCGCGGCGTCATCCACCGCGACCTTAAGCCCGGCAATGTGCTGTTCGATGAGCGCGGCCGCGTGAAGCTCGCCGACTTCGGCATCTCGGGCAGCACGCTCGACCCGGGCACGGACTCGATGGTGCGCGGACTGTCACCCTTTACCGCGAGTCCCGAACAACTGCGCGGCGAGCCGCCGCGGACCTCCGATGACATCTACGGCCTGGGCGCGCTCGCCTACGAGCTCTTGTCGCGCTACCCGCCGCACCACCCGAATTTTGATGCGCAGCGGGTGCAGGAAGAGCCCGTACCGCCGCTCGTGCCGGTGCAGCAGATTCCGCCGCAGCTCGCGAACCTCGTGGCCGCCATGCTGGCAAAGAACCCGAATAAGCGCCCCGCGAACATGCGCGACGTGATCGACGAGCTCGATGCCTCGCTCAACGACACGCTCACCTTCGACTTCGACACCGACGTGGGCGAGGGCGCGGCGAACGAGACGGTGCCCCCGCACGAGCGCATGACCCTGCCGCCGGTCACGGCCAACGCGCCGCCGCCGGTGCCCCCGGCATCCGCGCTGCAGAGCGGACCCGGCGCGCCTGCGCCCCTGGTGCCCGAGCCCGCCGCCGAACCGATCATGGCCGCGCCGCGAGCAGGGGAGCTGGATGCGGCCGCCCTGTGGGAAGAGGTCCGGGGCGCGCCGTTGCCGCGCCCCGCGCAGCTCGAGAAGATCCGCAGCGGCGTACCGCGCGCGCTGCTCGCGATCGTGCTGCTCGCCGGGGCCGTCTGGGGCGCCTATCACTACCTGCCGCAGTGGCTCCCGTGGCTGACCTCGGCCCGGCAGGCACCGGCCACCGCCGCACCGAGCAACCTGGCCGGCACCGTCGAGGCCAGCGCGCGCGCCAGGCTGCAGGCGGATCGCATCCTGCTCGAGCAGCGCCTCACGAGCCTGGACGCGCGCGGCGCGGCCACCTGGGGCGGGGCAGACTTTGCGGCCGCGAAGGCCGCCGCCGCAGAGGCGGCCGGGGCGCAGGATACCGCCAGCGTCGCCAGCGCCGAGCAGCACGTCGTGCAGGCCGGGCAGCTCCTCGATAACGTGGAGCAGGCGGCCCCCGCCGCGCTCGCGTCCGAGCTGGCGGCGGGCGATCGCGCGCTCGCCGACGGCCAGCGCAGCGCGGCGCTGCAGGCCTACGAGCTCGCGCTGCGCATCGCACCGAAGGACGAGCGCGCACGGGCCGGCCAGGCGCGGGCGCGCGAGCTGGCCGAGCAGCCGATGGCGGCGCCCGCGCAGGCGGCCGCCCCGCCGGTGGTGAAGCAGGGGCCCGTACCGGCGACCGCGACCGCGGCCGTACCCGCCGGACCCGAGGCCCCCTTCGGCGAGGACCGCTATGCCAAGGCCGCCGGCGAGGGTTTTGCGGCGCTCGGCGCGGGGCGCCTCGAGGAGGCGCGCGCCGCCTTCGAGCGTGCCCGCACCCTGCGCCCGAACGGCTCGGAGGCCGTCGACGGGCTCAAGCGCGTCGATGCCGCGATGCACGCGCGCGGGTTCGGGACGCAGCGCACGCGGGCCGAGGATGCCGAGGCGGATGAGCGCTGGGACGATGCGCTCAGCGTCTACGCCGCGATCCTGCGCGCGGATCCGTCCCAGGAGTTCGCGCAGCAGGGGCGCGATCGCGCCCGGGCGCGCCTGCAGCTGCACGAGGACCTGCAGGCGCTCATCGACCGCCCGGACCTGCTCGCCGCGCCCGAGGCGCGCGCGCAGGCCGCGACCCTGCTGCAGAACGCGCAGCAGATCGGCTCCCCGGGGCCCGTGCTGCGGCTGCAGATGGCGCGCCTGTCCGCGCTGCTGCCGGAGTTCGAGAGGCCCGTGCGGCTGACCCTGGTCTCGGATGGCCTCACGCAGGTCTCGGTGCAGGGCGTGGGCGCCTTCGGCGGGTTCACGCATCGCGAGGTCGACCTCAAGCCCGGCCGCTACACGCTGGTCGGCACCCGCGAGGGCTACCGCGACGTGCGTCGCGACGTGAGCGTCAGCCCCGGGCAGGCGCAGACCATCAACGTCAGCTGCTACGACCCGCTGTGAGGGCGCGCGGCGACTTGCCGCAGGACCGGCGCACTCCTAAGCTTAGGCCAGACCAACACCGTTGACCGACGGGCGGTGCTCGATGGCCGATGGGGATTCCAGGATCGTAATGCTGGCCGGCGCAAGCGGCCTCACCGGCCAGCAGGCGCTCGAGGTGCTGCTGGAGGCGAGCGACATCGCCCGCGTGCTCGCGGTGTCGCGCCGCCCGCTCGGCCGCGAGCATTCCAAGCTCGCCAACCGCATCGTGAAGTTCGAGGCGCTCGAGACGCAGCTGAAGGGCGCGAGCTGCGACGCCGCGCTGTGCTGCCTGGGCACGACCCGGCGGCAGGCCGGCTCGCCGGAGAACTTCCGCGCCGTCGACCTCGGGGTGGTCCTGGCGTTCGCGCGCGCCGCAAAGGCCGCGAACGCGCGCCGCTTCGTGGTCGTCTCGAGCGTCGGCGCCAACCCCGACTCGCGCAACTTCTACCTGCGTACCAAGGGCGAGATGGAGCAGGCGCTCGAGGGCGTCGGCTTCGAGTCCCTCGACATCCTGCAGCCCTCGCTGCTGCTGGGAGCGCGCGCGGAGATGCGGCCGCTGGAGCTCCTCGCGATGCTCACGATGCCGCTCATCAACCCACTGCTGGGCGGCAAGTACCAGGTCTACCGCGCCGTGCCGGCGCGCACGCTGGCACAGGCCATGCTCGGGGCGACGCGCTCGGGGCGCCGCGGCGTGCAGCGCTACACCTGGCTCGGCATCCAGGCGCTCGCGCGCCTGAACGCAGCGCGCACGCTGCCGCCGCCGCAGAAGGCGCAGGCCCGCGCCCGCTAAGCCGCGCGGTTCGCAGGATGCGGGCCTCAAACATGCGTCATGCGCGCCGCGCTCATCCTCGCGCTGTTGCTGCTGGTGAGCGCCTGCCGCACGCACCCCGAGCGCCACGCGCCGCCCCAGGCCGCAACCGGTGCGGCCATCGCCAGCGCGGCCGCGGCGCTCATCGGCACGCCGTACGCGTTCGGCGGCGCGGACCTGGGCGGCTTTGACTGCAGCGGGCTTGCCCTCTATGCGCACGAGCGCGTGGGCCTGAGCATCCCGCGCACCGCGGCGGCCCAGCAGCGCGCCGCGCAGCCGGTGGCGCTCGCGCAGCTGCTGCCCGGGGACCTGGTGTTCTTCCGCATGGGCAGGCACGGCATCGATCACGTCGGCGTCTACGTCGGCGCGGGCCGCTTCGTGCACGCGCCGCATCGCGGCGTCGCGGTGACCTCGGCCGATCTGAGCGAGGCGTACTACGCGCGCCATCTGGTAAATGCCGGCCGCTTCTGGAGCGGGGCACTGTCGTCGCCGTGAGACATAAGACGCGCCTGCGCGCTGCGCATCACGGCACTTGAGAGACTGAACACATTTCGGCACTTGACTCCGATCCGCGACGCTTTGACACTCTGTGTTGCAGTGATAAGGGCAAACCCGTCGAAAGACGGGGACGCAAAGCCACCGGTCTAAAGGACAGGTTCCTATGACGGCGGGGCTGCCACGATCGCGCCAGGCGCGAACGATGCAATCCCATCCCCGTCGGATCCACCACCGTGGTGGCCGTTGATGTTTTCGGTTCGGGGAAGTTATGACAGCAACGCCCAACTTCGCTTCCGATGCGCGCAGCCTCGGAGCAGCGGACGCGGCGGCACCCGCAGGCAACGCGGGGCCGTTCGTGCTCAACCTGTGCTCATCGACCACGCCGATGGCGCTCGCGCAGACCGACCTGCCCGAGCTCAAGCGCTTCAACTTCTTTGTCAGCCGCCGCTTCGAGGAAGGCCGCGAGCGCTTCCGTCTGCACATGGGTTACTTCGCCACGCTCGCCGAGGCCGAGGAATGGCTGAACGTGGTGCGCGAGATCTATCCGGGCGCCTGGGCCGGTGAGGCCCCGGGCCGCAAGCTGCGCGAGCGCGCCGCGGCCGAGCAGGCCGCGCAGGCCGCACAGGCCGCAGGCCCGCAGCAGCAGGTGAGCGCCCGCGGCCCCTGCAGCGCCGGTGCGCGCCGCGCCCGCCGTCTCCCCGCCCGCACCGCCCGAATCGCTCGCCCTGCGCGTACCGGTGCTGAAAGCCGCGCCGGCGGCGCCGCGTGGCGCGGCCCGCCGCGCCCAGAACCGAGGCCGCAAAGCCGGCCGCGGCGAAACCCGCAGCCGCGAAGCCGGCCGCGCAGGCAGCCGCTCCTGCGCCAAACGTGATGAGCCGTGCGCCCACCCGCCCCGCCGCGCCGCCCCCGGGTGCAGCGCTGGCGCCGCGCGCGCCCGCGGGCAGCAGCGCCGCAGCGGCGGCGCAGAATCTCCTGGCCGCCGCGCCCGCGCCGGTGCGCGGCCCGAGCGTGCCGCTGCCGAAGCCCGCAGCGGCTGCGCCTGCGGCCACGGCCACGCAGAACCCGCGCGGCGTGTTCGCCGACTCGAACGTGCGCGAGGTGCTGCAGGCGCTCGGCGATGCGAGCGCCACCGGACAGACGCGCCTGATGCGCGCGCCGCCGCCGCCGCCCGCGCCGAAGGTGGCACCCAGCGCCGCGGCGAATGACATCAGCGACACGCAGGTGCTGCGGCTCCTCGAGACGCGCCGCGACGTGAGCGCGGACGCGGCGGGCGCCGAGAGTGCCCCGGCGCAGGATCCCGCGCACGGCGCCATCCCGCTGCTCAAGCCCGATGACACCGGTACGCGCGAGGCGCTCAAGAGCGCCGTGACCAGCAATGCGCCGGTGCTGTTCGCCGTGCAGCTGCAGTGGTCGGTGCAGCAGGTCGAACTCGACAAGGTCCCGCCGCTGGCGATCTTCAGCGCCTACACGCTCTACACCGTCGAGGGCAGCCGCGACGGCCGCAAGTGGTTCGGACTGCGCCTGGGCTTCTTCAGCGACGCCATCTCCGCCAAGCAGGTGGCCCACTACGTGCGCTCGGAGTTCACCGCCGTGGCGGTGGTGCCGGTCAGCTCCCAGGAGAAGGCGCGTGCCACCGACCAGGACCGCCAGGCGGCCACGGTCGGCGCGCCGGCCTCAGTGCCCGCAGGTCCTGTGGACGAGTTCAAGCTGATCGACGACGAGCCCGCGCGCGAGGAGATGGCGAAGCTCGCCACGCGGACCGCAGCGGCACCGCAGCCGCCCGCGAAGCCGGGCGCCGAGGGCGCGGCGCGCAAGATCCCCGGCCGCCCGATACCGAAGGTGGCGGTCGGCCGCGCCCTGGTGCAGCCGCAGCCGGCGGCGCCCGCGCCCGCGCCGGCGGCTGCCAAGCAGCGCCCGCCGCAGCGCGCCGCCGGCAAGGTCGGGGCGCGTGACAAGCGCGGCCCGCAGTCCCTCGAGGAAACGCTCGAGATCCTGGGCGCGAGCCAGCTGTCGATCGATAACGGCAAGGGCGAGACGCTCAACGAGAGCGGCGTGCGCCACCTGCGCGTCGAGGTGCAGAAGAACTCGCCGTTCTCGAAGCTCCTCGAGCGCCTCAGTGAGCGGATGAAGAAGTCGTAGCCGCCGGCTGGAACTCCTCGAGCATCCAGCGCTTGTAGGCTTCCAGGTTCATCTCGCGCCCGAGGAAGTCGTGCACCAGGGTCGCCGCCGGCCGTGAGCCGCCCGGCGCCAGCACGCTGGTGCGGTAGCGCATGCCGGTCGGGCCGCCGATCAGGTTCTTCGGGTCGAACTGCGCAAAGAAATCCAGCGCGATCACCTTGTCGAGCACGTAGGTGTAGTAGTTGGAGCTGTAGCCGTTCAGGTGGGTGAACGACGCCCAGAAATGATCCCCGCTCACGTAGGCGCTGGTGTTGTAGCGCTCGAAGTCGTGCTGCCACACCGCATCGAAGTCCAGCGTCGCGGGGGTCATGGTGTGGTAATCGAGTGAGGCCGCGGTGTACATCAGCTGGCGCAGCTGATCGCTGGCGCGCGCGTAGGTGTCGGCGCGCGTCATGCGCGCGTACAGCTCCTGCGGCAGCACGGCGCCGCTCTGGTACTGGTGCGCGAAGGTGGTGAGCACGCCGTAGTCGTGGAAGAACTCCTCGAGCATCTGTGAGGGCGCCTCGATGAAGTCGCCCTCGATGTTGAAGGCGCCCTCGCCGGCGAAGCGGTTCTGGCCGCCGATGACGTGGTGCATGAGGTGGCCGAACTCGTGCAGGAACACCACCACGTCGCCGTATTGCATGAGGCCCGGGTCCCCGGGCGTGCCGCCGGGGAAGTTGCACACCAGGGCGCCGTCGGGCAGCTGCCGCCCGTGCACGCCGAGGTTGAGCGGCGAGGTGGAGAACCACTTGTCCTTGCCCTCGCGCGGGTGCATGTCGAGGTAGATGGTGCCGAGCTTGGTCGCGCCGTCGTACACCACGTAGGTGGTGACGGAGGGGTGCCAGGTCTTCAGCCCCGTCACCGGCTTGATCTGTACGTGGAACAGCCGGCCGGCGGTGTCGATCACGCCGCGCTCGACCGCCGCGTAGGGGAAGTAGGGACGCACGCTCTGCGAGTCGAAGTTGAACTTGGCGCGCCGGTACTGCTCCTGCCAGTAACGCACGTCCGCGGCGTTGATCTTCTTCACCGCCGGGTCCTTCTGCTGCACGAACGCAAGCAGCGCCGCGTCCGCGCGTGCCGCCGGCTCGCGCGCGGCGTCATCCACCTGCTTCAGGAACTGCGCGAGCTTCGCCGGCGAGCCGATCATCTGGTCCGCCATCGCGAAGTCCGCCCAGGTCGCATAACCGAGCAGGTGCGCGAGCTCCTGGCGCGCCGCGAGCAGGCTGCGCAGCAGCTCGGTGTTGGCCGGGTAGCCGACCTGGTGGGCGACGAGCCACAGGCGGTGGCGCAGGTCCTCGTTGTCGGCGAACTTCAGCGCCGGGAAGGCATCCGGCGGATCGGTGGTGATCTTCACCTTGCCGCTGGCGTCGGGCTTGTGGGTGGCGAGGAAGTCCGGCGGCAGGCCCGCAAGCTGGGACGGCTCGACCATGATGCTGCGCACGTCATCGTGCACCGTGCGCTCGAAGGCGAGCCCGCGCTCGGTGATCTGGTCCTGCAGCGCCTTGATCCGGGCGCGCGTCGCCTCGTCGCTTGTCGACGCCGGCGAGGCGGTACTCGAGGAGCGTGCGCTCGAGATAGTGGCGCACGCCCGGGTCGGCGGGCTGCGGCACGGCGCTGAGCGCCTTGTAGACCGCCGGGTTGAGATTGAGTGCGGTCGCGGCGGCGCTCGCCTTCTGCGTCAGCGCCTGCGCCTTGTCGCGCAATTCCTTGGTGGCGCCGACGCCGTACAGCACCTGCGACTGTGCCTGCGTGTCGATCAGGTCACTCAGGGCCTCATCGTAGGTCGCGACCGTGTTGTCGACCGTGCGCGGCCCCTTCACCGCCAGCAGCCGCGCCACGGCGGCATCGGCGCGCTGCAGGTGGGCGTTCACCCAGCTCTCCAGCGCCGCCGGCGTGTCGCCTGCCTCCCAGGCATGTTCGCCGCTGGCCGCCGCCGCCCCCGGCGCCGGGGGCGCCGCGAGGGCGAGGCCGGCGCAGGCTGGCGCGCCGAGGGTGAACAGCGCCAGCCAGCGCACGCAAAGACGGCTCGGTATCCGCATCATGAGGGAGCTCCCAGTTGGTCAGGGCGCCGCAATCGGGCGTACGCCAGCGGTTATTATTCGCGCGAGTTTAAGGCGAAAGCTGCGCCGATGCGCCATGCCGGGCGCTGCGCGCGGTGAGACGAGCGGAACGGGTCAGCGCTTGCCGAAGAGCTGGTCGAGTGCGCTTTTCGCCGCCTCGACCTCCGCGGTGTTGGGGGGCGTGTAGGCCCCGGGACGCGGCTTGAAGTGGTCGCAGAAGTTGGCGTGCGTCTTGTCGTTCACCTCCTCCGCAGTCGGCTCCCGGCAGTGCTTGGCGACCCGGGTGTCGTAGTCGACGCACATGCGGCACACGTGCAGCTCCGCGTGGCACTTCGGGCACTCCTCCAGGCGGCGCAGCGGCAGGGTCAGCTCGGCGAGCGACGCGCCGCACTTCCAGCAGCTCAGATCATGGCTCATGGTGCCTAGGGTACTACTGCCGGCGCCGCCGGGCGCGGGGCCCGCGGCCGCCAGGTCGCCCTCAGCCGGCGGCCGCCACCGGCAGGGTGCGCTCGCGCAGGAACACCTCGAGCACGCGCCCGGTGTGCGAGTGGCGGCGGCGCGCGGCCACCTGCGCCGGCGTCCCCTGCGCCACGATGCGCCCGCCCGCGCTGCTCGCCTCGGGGCCGAGGTCGATGATCCAGTCGGCTTCCGCCATGACGTCGAGGTTGTGCTCGATCACCACCGCGCTGTTGCCGGCGGCCACCAGGCGGTGCAGCACGTGGGTGAGCTTCTCGACGTCGGCCATGTGCAGGCCCACGGTCGGCTCATCGAGCACGTAGAGCGTGCGGCGGCTCCTCTGGCGCGGATGCGGCGCCACGTCCTCGCGCACCTTCGCCAGCTCGGTGACCAGCTTGATGCGCTGCGCCTCCCCGCCCGAGAGCGTCGGGCTCGGCTGGCCGAGCGTCAGGTAGCCGAGGCCCACGTCCTGCAGGAGCTTCAGGGCGTGATGCACGCGCGGGTGCGCGGCGAAGAAGCCGAGCGCCTCGTCCACGTTCATCGCCAGCACCTCGCCGATGCTCTTCTCGCGCCAGCGCACCGCGAGGGTCTCGGAGTTGAAGCGTGCCCCCGCGCACACGTCGCACAGCACCTTCACGTCCGGCAGGAAGCTCATCTCGATGGTCTTTACCCCCTGGCCCTCGCAGGCCGCGCAGCGCCCGCCCGCGGTGTTGAAGGAGAAGCGGCTGGTGGTATAGCCGCGGATGCGCGCCTCGGTGGTGCCGGCGTAGATGCGGCGGATCTCGTCCCAGAAGCCGATGTAAGTCGCCGGGCACGAGCGCGGCGTCTTGCCGATCGGCGTCTGGTCGACCTCGAGCACCCGGTCGAGGTGCTCCAGCCCGCGCACCGCCGCGCAGCCGCGCAGGCCGGCGGCGCTCGCGCGGCGCCGGCGCGCGCCCTGCGGGCCGTTCTCGCCCAGCAGGCGCTTCAGGTTCGCGTACAGCACGTCACGGGCCACGGTGGACTTGCCGGAACCGGACACGCCGGTGATCACCACGAGGCGGGCGAGCGGGATGCGCACGTCGATGCCGCGCACGTTGTGCAGCGTGACGCGCTCGAGCGTCAGCATGGAGGTGGCGGCGTTGACGGCGCGCAGCGGCTGCGCCGGGTGCAGCAGCGGTGTGCGCAGGAAGCGCCCGGTGATCGAGCGCGGATTGCGGATCAGGTCCTTCACCGTGCCGGCGCCGACCAGCTCCCCGCCGCGCACGCCCGCCGCGGGACCCAGGTCGAGCACGTGATCGGCGCGGCGGATGGTGTCCTCGTCGTGCTCGACCACCACCAGGGTGTTGCGGTGACCGGCGAGCTCGCCCAGGGACTCGAGCAGGATCGCGTTGTCGCGCGGGTGCAGCCCGATGGTCGGCTCATCGAGCACGTAACACACGCCCTGCAGGTTCGAGCCCAGCTGGGCGGCGAGGCGGATGCGCTGCGCCTCGCCCCCCGAGAGCGTCGGGGCGGCGCGATCGAGCTGCAGGTAGCCGAGTCCCACGCGCTCGAGGAACTTCAGCCGCGCGCGGATCTCGGCCAGCAGGTCGCGGGCGATCTCGCGCTCGCGCGTCCCGAGGCGCAGCTTGCCCAAGAACTCCAGCGCCGCGCTCACCGGGTCGGCGGCGAGCGCGGCGATCGAGCGCTCGCGGAAGCGCACGGCGAGGGCGGTGGGATTGAGGCGCTCGCCGTGGCAGCTGCCGCAGGGTGCGGTCTCACGCGCGTACCACTCGTTCCACCAGCGCTCCTCGCCGCTCTGCTCGGCATCAAAGCCGGCCATCTGCACCCCGGTGCCGAAGCAGTCCTCGCACCAGCCGTGCTTGGAGTTGAAGGAGAACAGGCGCGGGTCGAGCTCGCCGAAGCTGCGGCCGCAGTCCGGACAGGCGCGCTTGGTCGAGAACACCGTGACGCGGCTGCCCTTCGGGCCGAGCACATGCACGACTCCCTTGCCGAAGTCGAGGGCGCGCGCGAGGCTGCTGCGCAGTGCCGCCTCGTTCCTCACGCTGACGTCGACGTCTGCCACCGGCAGCTCGAGCGTGTGCTCGCGGAAGCGCGACAGGCGCGGCCAGGGCGAGGTGGGCAGGAGCTCCCCGTCGACGCGCAGGTGCCGGAAGCCCTTCTTGGCCGCCCACTTCGCCAGGTCCGTGTAGTAGCCCTTGCGCGCGAGGATGAGCGGGGCGAGCAGCGTGATGCGCCTGCCGCGGTAGTCGCGCAGCAGCCGCGCGGCGATCGAGGCGGGACTCTGCGGCTCGATGGCGACGTCGCAGTCGGGGCAGTACTGCGTGCCGAGCTTCACGTACAGCAGGCGCAGGAAGTGATAGATCTCGGTGAGGGTCGCCACGGTACTCTTGCGCCCGCCGCGGCTGGTGCGCTGCTCGATCGCCACCGTGGGCGGGATGCCGAAGATCGCGTCCACGTCGGGACGGGCGGCCGGCTGCACGAACTGCCGGGCGTAGGCGTTGAGTGACTCGAGGTAGCGGCGCTGGCCCTCGTTGAAGAGGATGTCGAAGGCGAGCGTCGACTTGCCCGAGCCCGACACCCCGGTGATCACGGTGAAGCGATCGCGCGGGATCTCCACGTCAATGTTCTTGAGGTTGTGCTCGCGCGCGTTGTGGATGACGATCGAGTTGCGGCCGGTGCGTGCGCCGTAGCGCGCGGCCGGCTCGGCCACCGCGGCCAGCGCGGCGGCCGGCGGCGGGGCGAGGGCGCGCTCGTAGGCGGCGAGCGCCTGGCCGGTGAAGGAGCGCGCCACCGCGCGCACCTGCGCCGGCGTCCCCGCGCACACGATCTCCCCGCCGCGCTCCCCGCCCTCGGGACCTAAGTCGATGATCCAGTCGGCGGCACCGATGACGTCGAGGTTGTGCTCGATGACCAAGAGCGAATGGCCCGCCACCAGGAGCTTGCGGAAGGCCCTCAAGAGCTTCGCCACGTCCTCGAAGTGCAGTCCCGTGGTCGGCTCGTCGAACAGGAACAGCTTGCCGCGGTGGGTGATGCTCGAGAGCACCGAGCCGGCCTCGGCCAGGTGCCCGGCGAGCTTCAGCCGCTGCGCCTCCCCGCCCGAGAGTGTCGGCACCGGCTGCCCGAGCTTCAGGTACTCGAGCCCCACGTCCGCAAGCGGGCCGAGGCGCTGTGCGACCTCGGGGGCGTCGGCGAAGAAGGCGCGTGCCTCGGTGACGGTCAGGTTCAGCACCTCGGCGATGTTCAGGCGCTGCCCGCTCGCGCCCTCGCGGCGGATGTCGAGCACCTCCTCGCGATAGCGCCGGCCGTCGCAGTCCGGGCAGCGCAGGTACACGTCGGAGAGGAACTGCATCTCCACGTGCTCGAAGCCGTTGCCGCTGCAGGTCGGACAGCGCCCGTTGCCGGAGTTGAAGCTGAAGGTGCCGGGAGTGTACTTGCGCTCCTGCGCCGCGGGCTCCGCGGCGAACAGCGCACGGATCGCATCGAAGGCGCCGACGTAGCTTGCCGGGTTCGAGCGCGTGGTGCGGCCGATCGGGTTCTGGTCGACCATGACCACATCGTCGATGAGCTCCGCGCCCGCAAGGCCGGTGAACTGCCCGGGCGCCTCGGTCGGCTTGCCGCGGTACTTGAGCAGCGCCGGGTACAGCACGTCCTCGACCAGCGTCGACTTGCCCGAGCCCGAGACCCCGGTGACGCACACCAGGCGCTTGAGCGGGATGCGCACGTCGAGGTTCTTCAGGTTGTGCTCGCACGCCCCCTTCAGCTCGAGCCAGCGGTTCGAGCGCGCCTCGGCCACGACCCCGCCACCGGCGGGCAGGGCGCGGGCGCGCGGGGCGCTCGCGCGCGCCGCGGTGACCGACTTCGCCCCGCTCAGGTACTGCCCGGTGAGGGAGGCCGCGTGGGCGCGGATGGCGGCGGGGCTGCCGAAGAACACCACCTCGCCGCCGCGCTCACCGGCCCCGGGGCCCAGGTCCAGGATCCGGTCCGCCTCCAGCATGATCTGCGGGTCATGCTCGACCACGACCAGGGAGTTGCCGGCATCGCGCAGGCGCTTCATCACGCCGATGACGCGCAGCATGTCGCGCGGGTGCAGCCCGATCGAGGGTTCATCGAGCACGAAGAGCGTGTTGACGAGCGAGGTGCCGAGCGCGGTGGTCAGGTTGATGCGCTGCACTTCCCCGCCCGAGAGCGTGCGCGACTGGCGATCGAGCGTGAGATAGCCGAGCCCGACGTCGACCAGGTAGCGGAAGCGTCCGCGGATCTCCCCCAGCAGCAGCTCGCTCGCCTCATCGAGCGGCGCGGGGAGTTTCAGCTTCTGGAAGAACTCGTAGCTGCGCTCCACCGGCAGCAGCACGAGGTCGTGCAGCGAGAGTCCCGGGAGCGCCTCGAGCGTCGCTGCGCTCCACTCGACCCCGCGGGGGCGGAAGCGCGGCGTGCCGCCGAGCGTGGCGCTGGCGAGCGCCGCATCGCCGATGCGCCACAGCAGCGCCTCGTTCTTCAGGCGCGCGCCGTCGCAGGCCGTGCAGGGCGTGTAGGCGCGGTAGCGCGACAGCAGCACCCGCACATGCATCTTGTAGGCGCGCGTCTCGAGCCAGGCGAAGAAGCGCCGGGCGCCGTACCAGACTTTCTTCGACCAGGCGCCCTCGCCCTCGATCACCCACTCGCGCGCCTGGGCCGGCAGCTCCCGCCAGGGCGTATCGAGCGGGATGCCGCGCAGTTTCGCGAACTTCTCCAGGTCCTCCTGACACTCCAGGTACGACTTGGTCTGCCAGGGCTTGATGGCGCCGGCGCGCAGCGTGCGTGTCTCATCCGGGATGACGAGCCCGTAGTCGATGCCGATGGTGCGGCCGAAGCCGCGGCAGGTCTCGCAGGCCCCGAGCGGGGAGTTGAAGGAGAACTGGCTCGGCGCCGGGGCCTTGTAGGCGAGGTCGCACTCCGCGCAGTGCAGCTCGCTCGAGTAACGCCAGGTGTCCAGGCGCTGCGGCGGGTCGGCCGCATCCACCAGCTGCACGTTGACGCGCCCGCGGCCGACGCGCAGCGCCGCCTCCAGCGACTCGAGCACGCGGCCGCGCTCGGCGGATCCCGCGCGCAGGCGATCCTGCACCACTTCCAGCGTGACCGTCGGCGCGGCCGCCGCAGCGCGGCCGCGCTTCTTGCCGCGCACCGCGGGTGGCGGTGCGGGCGCGCTCTCGAGCGGCTCGCCGAAGTAGCGCGTGTAGCCCTGGCGCTCGAGCAGCCCGCGCACCTCCTCGGTGGTGAAGTTCGCCGGCACCGGCACGGGAAAGGTGATGAGCAGGCGCGGGTCTGCGGCCGCGCGCGCGCGCGCGCTCAGGTCCGCGTAGATGCTCTCGGGGCTGTCCTGGCGCACCGCCTGGCCGCAGCGCTGGCAGTAGAGCGTGCCGATGCGCGCGAACAGCAGCTTCAGGTGATCGTTGAGCTCGGTCATCGTGCCGACGGTGGAGCGCGAGGTGCGCACCGGGTTGGTCTGGTCGATGGCGATCGCCGGGGGGATGCCGGCGATGGAGTCGATCTGCGGCTTGTCCATGCGATCGAGGAACTGCCGCGCGTAGGGCGAGAAGGTCTCGACGTAGCGGCGCTGGCCTTCCGCGTAGAGCGTGTCGAACACCAGCGAGGACTTGCCCGAGCCGGACACCCCGGTGACGACGATCAGCTCGTTCAGCGGGATGTCGAGATCGAGGTTCTTGAGGTTGTTCTGGCGCGCGCCTCGCAGGCAGATGTGGTCACGTGAGGCGTCGGTCATTACGTCACTCATCCTGAGGGCAGTGGTAGTGCGCTTAAAGGGGAGGCAGGCGCAGGTCGTGAAAGTCTACTCGATTCCCCGCGTGCCGGTTGCCGCAGCCCGGGGGCGTGCGCGCGCCGGGCGGGATGCAATCCAGTAGCGCGATCCCCGGTCTACTGTATGGACCCGCGCGCGCCGCGCTCGCCCCCGGCAGGCGCCCTGTTGCCGTGCGCGGCAGGCACCGCGCGTCGGGCGGGCACGACATCGCGCCGGCGCCCGCCCGCTCGGCGTACAATCCGGCGCGTCTCATGTCCTTCTGAGGAGAGTGCGAATGAGTTCCAGAATGCTGTCCAGTGTCGCCCTGGCCGCGGCCGCCGCGGTGCTGTTCTCGACGGCGGCGGTGAGCACCGCCACTGCCGATGAAGCCAAGGTGAAGTGCGAAGGCGTCAACTCCTGCAAGGGACACTCCGCCTGCAAGAGCGCGAACAACGCCTGCAAGGGCCAGAACTCCTGCAAGGGCAAGGGGTTCATGGAGATGACCAAGGCGGAATGCGACGCCGCCAAGGCCAAAGCCAAGTAAGCGCTTGCGGGCCGGGCGCCCTCCGGGCGCCCGGCCCGGCTTTCCTAAGCAGCCGTGCTCACGCGCCCCTCGCTCGGATTCGGCTTAGGCCTCCGGGTCGATCACTACGAGGCGATCCTCGCGGAACGCCCGCACATCGACTGGCTCGAGGTGCTGACCGAGAACTACCTGGTCCCCGGCGGCAAGCCGCTGCATTACCTCATGCGCTTCCGCGAGCGCTATCCGCTCGCCCTGCACGGGGTGTCGCTGTCGATCGGCAGCACGGCGCCGCTGGATCGCGCCTACCTTGAGCAGCTGCGTGCGCTCGCCGCGCGCGTGGAGCCGGCGTGGGTGTCCGATCACCTGTGCTGGACCGGGGTCGCCGGGCGCAACACGCACGACCTGCTGCCGCTGCCCTACACGGACGAGGCCCTCAGGCACGTCATCGAGCGCGTGCGCACGGTGCAGGACATCCTCGGGCGCCGCATCCTGCTCGAGAACGTCTCGAGCTACGTCGCCTTCCGCGACTCGCGCCTCACCGAGTGGGAGTTCCTGCGCGAGGTGGCGCTCGGCGCCGACTGCCTGCTGCTGCTGGACGTCAACAACATCTACGTGAGTTCGGTGAACCACGAGTTCGATGCGCTCGCCTACCTCGCCGCGGTGCCGGCCGAGCGCGTGCAGCAGATCCACCTCGCCGGGCACCAGAACCACGGCGACTACCTGGTCGACACCCACGACCACCCGGTGCCCGACCCGGTGTGGGAGCTGTACGCGGCGGCGCTGCAGCACTGCGGCGCGGTGTCGACCATGATCGAGCGCGACGACCGCATCCCGCCGCTGGCGGAGCTGTGCGCCGAGCTCGACCAGGCGCGCGCGCTCGCCGCGCGCACGCTCGGCACGCTCCCGGCACGGCGCGCGGTCGGCTCATGAGCGCGCTCAGCCTGGTGCAGGCGCATTTCCAGGACTACCTGCTGCGCGGCAGCCGCGCGGTCGAGGCGCACGTGCACGGCAGCACGAAGGTACCGGTGGCCACGCGGCTCGGCATCTACGGGCACGCCTACGTGAGCCGCCTGGAGGAGGCGCTGGCGGGCAACTACAGCGCGCTCGCCAAGCTGCTCGATGCCGACTTCGCGGCGCTCGCGGACGCGTACGTACGCACGCACGATTCCCCGTTCTTCTCCATCCGCAACTACGGTGCAGAGCTCGCTGACTTTCTCGCCAGCCACGAGCCCTACGCCGCGGCACCGCTGCTGGCCGAACTCGCCCGCTGGGAGTGGGCCATGACGGGGGCGTTCGATGCGGCCGACGCCACTGCGCTCACCCCCGAGGCGCTCGCGCGCGTCCCGCCCGAGCGCTGGGGGCAGCTGCGCTTTCAGTGGCATCCGAGCGTGGCGCGCCTGACGCTGCACTGGAACGCGCCGCAGATCTGGCAGGCGCTCACCGCGGACGCCGCGCGGCCCGCGGCCGCGTACGCCGCCGAGCCGCAGCAGTGGCTGCTGTGGCGCCAGGAGCTCACGACCTACTATCGCTCGCTCGCCAACACCGAGGCCGCCGCGCTCGATGCCGCGCGCAGCGGCTGGCCGTTCGGCGAGCTGTGCGAGCTGCTGTGCGCGCAGGTCGGCGACGCGCAGGCGCCGCTCGAGGCGGCGGGGTTCCTGCGCAGCTGGATTGCGGCCGGGCTGATCGTCGGCGCGGCCTGACGCAGCCCTGCGGGCGGCGTCGTGTTTGCGCGCGCGATGCCGCAGGGCCGCGCGGCACTTTCGGCGTACAATCGCGCCCTCCCATGCCCGCACCGAGCTACAGCAACGTACTGGAGATGATCGGCAACACGCCGCTCATGGCGGTGCGGCGCATCGACACCGGTCCGTGCGAGCTCTTCCTCAAGCTCGAGAACCAGAACCCCGGCGGCTCCATCAAGGACCGCGTCGGGCTGTACCTGATCGAGGCGGCCGAGCGCGCCGGACTCATCCGGCCGGGCGCGATGCTGATCGAGGCGACCGCCGGCAACACCGGGCTGGGACTTGCGCTGGTGGCGGCGCAGAAGGGCTATCGTCTGCTGCTCGTGATCCCGGACAAGATGAGCCAGGAGAAGATCTTCCACCTCAAGGCCATGGGCGCGGAAGTGCGGATGACGCGCTCGGACGTGAGCAAGGGTCACCCGGAGTACTACCGCGACCTGGCCGAGCGCCTGGCGCGCGAGACCCCCGGGGCCTACTTCGTCAACCAGTTCGGCAATCCCGCCAACGCCCAGGCGCACGAGGAGACGACCGCCCCGGAGATCTGGCAGCAGACCGGGCAGCGCCTGGATGCGGTGGTGTGCGGTGCCGGCACCGGCGGCACGCTCGCCGGGCTCACGCATTTCTTCGCGCGCACCGCCCCTGAGGTGCGCCTGGTGCTGGCCGATCCGGTCGGCTCCGGACTTGCGAGCTACGCCACGAGCGGGAAGCTGCCGGAAAAGATGAGCCCCTGGCTGGTCGAGGGGATCGGCGGGGACTCGGTGCCACCGGTTGGGGACTTCTCGCGCGTGGCGCAGGCCTTTTCCATCCCCGACGCGGAGGCGTTCCGCACCTGCCGCGAACTGCTGCGCAAGGAAGGCATCATCGCCGGCACCTCCACCGGCACGCTGCTCGCGGCGGCGCTGCGCTACTGCCGCGCGCAGCCGCGGCCGCAGCGCGTCGTCACCTTCGTGTGCGACAGCGGCAACAAGTACCTCTCCAAGGTCTACAACGACTACTGGATGCTCGACCAGGGCTTCAGCGAGCGTGACCAACTCGGGGACCTGCGCGACCTGATCGCGCGCCGCCACACCGAGCGCGCCGCGATCACGGTCAACGCCACCGAGACGGTCATGGCGGCATACCGGCGCATGAAGCTCTACGACGTCTCCCAGGTGCCGGTGATGCAGGACGGCCGCATCGTCGGCATCGTCGACGAGGAAGACATCCTGCTCGAGGTCATCGCCAACCCCGAGCATTTCAACGAGCCGGTGACGCGCGCCATGACGAGCCACCTGGTTACCGTGCCCGCCGACGCCCCGGTTGCGCAGCTGATGGAAATCTTCAAGCGCGGCCTGGTGGCGATCGTGATGCACGGCAACGAGTTCCAGGGACTCATCACGCGCATCGACCTGCTCAACTGGCTGCGCCGCAAGCAGTGACCACCCAAAGGTGCTAGACGTGCATGAGTGACGATCACAAGGAACCCAGGTTTGCCACGCGCGTGATCCACGGCGGGCAGCGTCCCGATCCGCTCACCGGGGCGGTGATGCCGCCGATCTACGCGACCTCGACCTACGTGCAGTCGAGCCCGGGCGTGCACAAGGGCTACGAGTACTCGCGCACCCACAACCCGACGCGCGATGCCCTGCAGGCATCGCTGCTGAACCTCGAGGGCGGGGCGGCGGCTTTCGCCTTCGCCTCCGGCATGGCCGGCAGCGCCACGATCCTCGAGCTGCTCGATGCCGGTGCACACATCGTCGCGATGCACGACCTGTACGGTGGCAGCTACCGGCTGTTCGAGAACGTGCGCAAGCGCTCCGCCAATCTCGACGTGTCGTTCGTGGACCTGTCGGATCCGGCCGCGCTCGAAGGCGCGCTGCGCCCCGACACGCGCCTGATCTGGGTCGAGACCCCGACCAACCCGCTCCTGAAGCTCGTCGACCTGTCCGCGGTCGCCGCCGTGGCGCGCCGCCGCGGCATCCTCAGCGTGTGCGACAACACCTTCGCCACCCCCTACCTGCAGCGCCCGCTCGAGCACGGCTTCGACCTCGTGCTGCACTCGACCACCAAGTTCCTGAATGGCCACTCCGACTCGATCGGCGGCGCGGCGGTGGTGCGCCAGGGGGCCCCTGAGCTCGCCGAGCGCCTCGGGTACCTGCAGAACGCGCTCGGCGCGGTGCCGGGGCCCTTCGACTCGTTCCTCACCCTGCGCGGCATCAAGACGCTCGCGCTGCGCATGGAGCGTCACTGCGCCAATGCGCTCGCGATCGCGCAGTTCCTGGAGGCGCACCCGGGGGTGGAGCGCGTGCACTACCCGGGACTGGCGAGTCATCCGCAGCACGCGCTCGCGGTGCGGCAGATGCGCGGTGGTTACGGGGGCATCGTCACGGCGGTGCTGCGCGGGGGTCTGCCCGCCGCGCGCCGCGCGCTCGAGCGCTGCCACCTGTTCTCGCTCGCCGAGAGCCTGGGCGGTGTCGAAAGCCTGATCGAGCACCCGGCCATCATGACGCACGCGTCGCTCCCCCAGGCGATGCGCGACTCCCTCGGCATCAGCGCCGGCCTGATCCGGCTCTCCGTGGGGGTGGAGGACGTGGAGGACCTGAAGGGCGAACTGCGCGAGGCGCTGCGCTAGGCCCGCGCGCCGTGCGGCCTCACGTGGCCGGACACGCCTCGCCCGCGTCCACCACGGGCGCGCCGTCCGCACCAGGCGCGGGAAAGGCCGCGCGGAAGGTGAAGGCCTCGGGCCCGGGGCCGCGACTGCGCAGCAGCTCCAGCCGCCCGCTCGCCTCCTCGATCCCCGGGCGGTGACCGGCCGGTATCCACCACAGCACCAGGTAGGCCTGTGTCATGCGCTCGAACCACTCGCGCCGGCGGCGCATCAGCTCCAGGTGCGCCGAGTGATACACGTACTGTGTGAGTGAGTCGAGGTCGCGCCACACGGACATGTTCAGGAGCAGGTTGGGATCGGCGAACGGGCGGATGGCGGTGGCATCGCCCGCCTCGGTCTGCAGCCGCCACACGAAGCCGGGCGCGCGGTCGGCGAGCGCATTGATGCGTGCGAGGCTGGCCGCGAACTCGGCCATGACGGGCGAGTCCATCGGTCCTTTGATGATGCCGACGTTCAGCTGGGCGAGGTGGTATGCGGACATGAGACCTCCTTGCGGGCCGGATAGCGCGCTGTCAGCGGTCCGTGACGCGCAGCGCCACGAACTCCCCCACCAGGCGCCCGGCGCGCTCGCCCGACTGCTCGAGGAGCGCGCTCACGGTGAGGCGCGCCTTGCCCCTGCGGGCGAACATCTCCAGGAAGGGCTCCCAGCGGTCTGATCCATCCAGCTGCGCGCGCGCCGTGAACGGCCCCTGGATCGGCCGTTCATGCTCCATGCTGTGGCGCTGGATCACCAGGCGGTTCGCGAGCCCCTGCATGCGCAGCCGCACGTGCAGGAGCGACCACCCGGCGAGCAGGGCGACGGAGGCGGCGCTGCCGCCGAAGACCGTCTCGTGATGGTTGATGTTGGGCTGCAGCGGCGCCTGCAGCACCACCGACAGCGGGCTCACGGATTCAACCGTCACGGCCATCGCGCGCGACAGCGGGATGTGCCGGTGCAGGTACTGCTCGAGCTCGGCCGGCAGCAGCGGCGGGTCCGTGGGGGTCATGGAACTCGTCAGGGCAGGGCGCATCAGTTGGAATTGCCGGGATTCTTTCCGATCAGCATGAACTCTGACATGACCCTTGTGATGTTCGCCACCAGGATGACCAAAGTCATCTCCGGGCCGTGAAACCTCAGTTACCCGCCGGGCGCGTGGCTACGGTCGAATTCCTCCAGCTTGCCCTGCAGGAACGCCGCCGAGGTCACCACGGTGCCGTCGGGCAGCCGAATCTCATAGGGCTTGCCGCTGGTCGAGGATTGCGTGGCGCAGTAGCGGATGAACTCTTCAGCCGTCGCGCAGCTGGAGCCCGCCATGCGCCGCTTGAGCCGCAGGTGAGCCGCCGCCGCCTTCGAATCATACGTGGTGCCATTGCGGATGAACTGCGCGGTGCCCATGGACTCCACAGAGCTGATCAGATAGTCGATCCGCTGTGCCTGCGTCGGAGCGGGCGCCTGCGCCTGCGCGAGCGTCGTCAGGACCAGAACGCCGAGCGACGCGACACCCAGTGCACGGAGCCACGCGGTGAGCTCCTCGGTAAGCCGGCGCACAAGCCGGGTCGGATCACGGCATGTCATAGATGTAGCCGAGTGTAGCGCGCCCGTGCCGCGGGACTACAAGCGGCATTCATGCGTCCAGACGCAGGCGCAGCCTTGACGCCTGCCCCGAGCCGCCGAAGGGGTCAGTAGGGCGCACGCCGGCGGCGCACGCGCACCACGCCGACCACGATGCAGATGAGTGCGGGCCACAGCGTCAGCCCGCACAGCATGCCGGGACCGATCGGGTTCGGGTTCGGATCGGGCCACAGGCCCACCGCCGCGGCCCCGATGATGAACAGCAGCGGACCGGTGCCCAGCACCAGCAGAGCGAGACCGGCTCTGACCCACCGGGACTTAAGGTATTCGCGCATGGTTGATGGCCGCCTCACGAATTCCGCCGGGCCTTCCGCGGCACCCAATTGGCGCCCGCGACGCGCAACGCGTGCCCGCTTCCGGTGACCGGCGCGCCCGGAGGTGTTCAGCGCAGGCGCCAGGCACCGGCAAAGAGCACGACCAAGTAGAAAAAGAACGCCGAGAACAGTGTGCTGATCGCGATGCCGGCCCAGAACAGCAAGGGTCGCCTGACCCGGTCAACCGGCGTGCCGGCGCGCCGCCGAAACGTGCCCCGCTGCACCGCGGTGACGGTGTTCCAGGCAAACGATGCCGCCAGGACGAGACATAAAAGGATGCGGAGCGCTGACACGGGGGCCGTTGTTCAGTTGCCGAAGGTCTGCCAGCCGTCGCAATGGCCGGCGTGGGGCTGCGACAATTCGTTCAGCTGCGCCTGTACGGCGACCACTCCTTCGTAGGTGGCCAGCATCGTCTTGGAGCAGTACACGCTCCAGGAGCCGCTGCCGCCATTGTCGGATAGCGATGGATCGAATCCATGGGTCGAGACGAGCTCGGCGATGGCGCGCGCGGCGCGTTCGTCGGGCGCCTCGACCGCGAAATCGATCGTCATGGGGAGCGACATGTCCGCGCCGGCCTCGGCCACCCTGCGCAGCGAGTCGCCGTGGGGATCATCGGGATAGTTCATAGAAGAGTGATACTCATGTGTGAACGGCAGCGGCCACAGCCTGGCCGCATCACCCGCCCCTCTCGCGCAGCGCGTCCGGCAGGCCATCATGCGGTCCAAGTGGACGCGCGGGCGCATCGCCCCACCACCGGCTCGGCGGCAGGTCTGCGCGCCGTGACGGGTTGAGTGGATAGATGATGCGATTGGCGGGCTTTTCTGCCTCGCCGCCGACCAGGAGCAGCGCCTCGCGATCGGTGTTGTTGATGAAGCAATGACAGATTCCCGTACCGGCCGGGAACGCAGCCAGGTCGCCGGCCACCATTCGGTGCAGGTCGCCATCGATCCACGCGTCGACCTCACCTTCGATGACATAAACGAACTCTTCCTCGTGCTCCTCAGCGTGAGGCCATGACGAACGGGTGCCAGGCGGCAGACGCTGAAGGTTGACACCGATGCGAACCAGCCCGGCCGCCTCGCCGGCGCTACGCGCCGGGCCCATCCGCTCCGCGCTCTGCGGGTAGACGTGGCTTCGCTCGGGCAGCTCGCGACTCGAAACTATAAAAGAAGGACGTGAACCCATATGACTCTCACGCTATTCCGCCGTTGTGCACAGGCTTGCACCGAGGTCCGCAAGCCAGCCAGTTCAGCGGCACGATCATCCTGACTGCATCTATGCACAAGATGAAGGCGCACCGCTAGGGCACCACGCGTTGCCCTTCCAGTGTTGCCGCCAGTGGCCCTCTGATGCGTCGTCCCGCCGCGTCGTAAAACGCCGCACTGGCGTCACCGGCGAATGCGTTGCCGGCGACCTTGATCCGAAACGATATTTCGCCCCGGCTGACGAACTGGCGTGTCGTGCGGTCGGCCGTGATCTCGACGAACTTGCCCTTGATCCGGTCGCCATCCGGTACCCACGCGCCAACGCCGTTGCTGTCGCTGGTGCCGGGATCTCCGGCGTCAGGGTTGGATTGCAGCAGCGTCCCGTCGGAGTTGAAGATGAACATATGGTACTGAAACGGTGCCTCGGGGATCGTCACCAGCCACGCCCCGACAATGGGTAGCGGTTCGACCTTGCCGCCGGCAACCGGGTGGCAGGCCGGTGCACCGAGGCAAAAGGCGCTGATGCCGAGAGCGGCAAGACCCTGGCGCAGGGCCCGAGTCACGGCGACAACGCCTGGCGGCGCGCCCGCAGTGCGCCTCCGGCAATGACCAGCGGGGCCAGCGTGCCGAGAAATGCAACGTGATACCAGAGGGGAAATCTGGCCAGGAGCGCGTAATGCACCGGAAGGAAGAAGACCAGCATGATCGAGGCCAGAACGTAAGTGGGTTTGCGCGATCGTCCGGCAATACGAGCGCAGACAAATCCTGCGACGATCGATGAAAGGGCACCCACGGCCAGGCGAGCCAGAAGCATCGGCAACGTGAAGGCCATGGTGGCTTCGGCTGCGATGTAGCCAGGCATGAGAACCCGCACCAGCAGGTTCCCCAGCGTAGCCGCAGCAAACCAGGTCACGAATCCCACGATGACGCCGATTGTCGCTTTGATCATAAAGTATTGACCGCAGCTCCCCGCTGATCGCTGTGGGCACAGAACCGGCGTTCATCTTACGACGGCTGAAGGTGCGCTCACGTTCGCCGAACTCGGCAGGCTCATGCCGTAGGGCGGAGGCAGATTACGCATTTTCTTCGACACCCTTTGTGCGATCTGCGCGCGAGGCATTGGCACATTCCGGCGTGGGCACGTCAATGGCCACCATCGGCGCTTGCACGTTGCGCGGCGGCTACTTGTCGTGCAAGGCGTACACGACGTCACGGGCGACATGATAGTCGCCGGCAATCAGGTAGATGTCACCCTCGGCGACGATGTGCGGGGTGATCGTCCAGTTCCAAAGTGCTGAGAAATGATTGGTCGCGTTATCGGTGGGGCTGCCAACTCCAGGGTCGGGAAACACGAAACCAATCCACTGCGGACCCGATGAGGGCGAGTACACGGTGAGTCCGGCATCCTGCGCGTTGACCAGCGCCGCCCAGTGCTCGGGAACTTCCGCGACTGTCTGCCCAACGTCGAGGTTCTCGAATTGGCTGATCTTCACGTCGCCGTGGGTCCATGGCGCTTGGCCATCGTAATGCACGAAGCGGATGTACTCCTGATTGGTGTATACGGCCGGGAACTCCACGGGGCCGGTTTCGTGCCAATCATCCCCCAGGTGCGTGAACTTGTAGTGCACCTGGAAAGTATGCGGGCTGGATCGGACGGCGGTCACCGTCTGCTCAATCAGCATGTCGCCGGCGACAGTCTGGCCGGAGCCGCCGTTGTAGAAATCCGGCGTCCACTGGATGGGCTGAGTCCTGACGTATAGTGCATCAGCGGTAACATTCTCTGCCGTCACCGGAGAACCGCGGTCGTACTCGTCACCGCCCTGGGTCGGATTCCAGTTGGGATCACTGTGCGAGCGGAACGACACCTGCACCTCGCGACCTGTGTCGTGCCAATTGACGTAGTTCGTTCCGTTGGCGCTGACCTCGACGATTGTGCCTCCCCAATCCAAGTACAAGGCGATACGCGCCGTATCAACCGCGTTGCCGGATTCCAGGTACAGCAGCCTGCCGTCCGCGCTGGTGTAGGTCCTGACGAGCGAATTCGCGGTCAGCGCCAGTTGTGCACTATGTGACAGACTACCGCTGCGGCCTACAAGCTGGATTGCGCTCGTCCCCACGGGTGTGGATGCTCCAAGCGAAAAACTGAGGCTCTGTGTGCCACCGGGCGTGATCGAGAAGGACGCGGGCTGCGCCTGCACCCCGGAGGGCAGACCCTGAAACTCCACCGAGACCGGGTCCGAAAACCCGTTCAGCGGTCTCACGCTCACGGTCACCGGGCCGCTTTGGGATCCAACGTCTGCGGCAACGGCGGGCGCCGAGATTGCGAGGCTGAAGTCAGCCACGGGCGGCGGATTCGGGTTGCCTGTACCCCCACCCCCACCCCCGCATCCGACCATGAGCAGAGCCAGGAACGTCACGGATCGGATTGAGCGCAACATGATGATCCCCTTGTGGCAGTTTGCGGATGCGAATCAGTTGTCACTCAAAAGCACTTGGGCGTGCATGAAGATGGGCTCCTGTTTTCGGGAAGTTTCCGGGAAGGGCATCGGCCCCGCGGCCGAAGGCAGTAAGCCTGTACACGTGGCCCATCCGCTGGTATTGGGCTGATGCCGTGTCACCTGGAGCGACGAAAGATTCGCAGGGTGGTGGGCTAGGCGGTGGTGGGCTATGGCCGTCACGGCCCCCAGCACGCGCGGTCAACAACAGCAACCCGATCGCTCCGATTACAGGAAGACGTTTCGGTCCATGGAAACCCCCTTGTCGCCGGTTCTATGAGATGTCGTCTGACCGGCGGCGCGCAGTGTTGTCGACCAATGGATCACGCGCCGATGGCGTGGGCTGCCACGGCGCAGCGTCGCCGGCTGTGAAATGTGTGGCCTCCTAGACTAAGAGTCTCAAGGCGGGCGATTCGGCCACCACAATCGGTTAGGGCCGCCGGTGAGGAGGCGTAAGGATCAGAGCGCCGCGATGAAGTCCGCCCACTGACTACTGACTCACGGCGAAGGGTGAGCCCGGCATGCTTGTCAGCTCGCCCGTTGCAGCGTCCAGCTTGAAACCGGTTACTTTTCCGGCGCTGCGATTTGTCACGTAGAGGAACTGATTTGTTGGATCGATGCTCACGGTATCCGCGGTGGCGCCAACGGCGACCGGCGATCCGGGAAGCGGGCTCAACGCTCCGGTTTGCTTATCAATGCTAAAACCGAACACGTTCGTCCCAGCTGTTGCGTACAGGTAAGCGCCTGTCTGGTCGGCGGCGATGTAGCTGCATGAGGGCAAGTCATAGGGAAAACCGGGGAGAGCGGTCAACGCGCCATCGTTCGCATCCCCCATGTAAGGGTGAATGCTGAAGCCCATGATGCTCGCGGTACCGCCACTCGCAATCGCAGCGTATAGGAGGCTCTTTAAACCCGGGCTACCGTTACTCTCACCCGGAGGGTATTGGAAGGCATCGCCAAGGCCGAACGCCAAAGAGCTTACGTTGCCGTTTGAGGGAAAAGGTGAGCCCGCAACCGGGTTCAGACCGCCTGAATATCCGTCTATCCGAAACGCGGAGATATCGTTGGAGCCACCAGTGTTTGCGATGTAGAGGAATGGGCTGAATGGGGCGCCGGGACCAACAGCCATCGCCGACGGGCCGGTACCGGTGGCATAAGACGCAATTGGTGTAAGCGAACCGGTGCTTTGATCGATCTGGTAGGCGGAGACGGTGTCGGATCCGGAGTTTGCGACGTACAGATTTTCGAGTGTATGGCAATGCCCTCCCCGTGTAGTACACGCCGTGGATGCAAAGACCGCGACGGCTCCGGGGCTCGTGCCCGCGGCAAACGGTGAGCCGGGAATTGCGGTCAGTGCGCCGCTACCGGCGTCGACGGCAAACGCCGATACGTCATTGCTGCGACTATTGCTGACGTACAAGTACCTGTTAGCGAAGTACATGTCATCGATCGTACTGGCTATAGCGGTCGGCCCCCGATCAACGGCCACTAGTGGGCCAACCGAACGCAATGCTCCGCTGGTTGCGTGTGTGGAAAATTCCGAAATGCTATCGACCCCTGAATTCGCCACAAAGAAGAAATCTCCAACAAAGGCCGAGCCGCCGATCGAGAAAGTAGCATTGCTGACACAAGCTACAGCCACATTGGTTACGGTGGCGGAGACCGTGCCCGAGCCGCCCGTGACGGTACAAGTCTTGCCCTCCGGGGCAGTTACCGTTACGGCGTAGGCGCCGCCGCTCGCAATCCTGGTGACAAAGGCGAACGCCCCGTTCGCGCTGATCGTCAAATCGTCGCCGCCATTGTCACGAAGGATGGCCGACTGCCCGGCGTCAATACCAGAGACCGTGCCGCCGATGCTGTACGTCGGCGGCGTGCCGCCACCGCCACAGGCGCCGAGCGATAGCGCGGCGAACAATGCCCAACATGTCAGGAGATGCGCGCGATGCAGGCAATGCCGGTGTTGAAGTCCTAAAGTATTAGGCATGAGCCCGCCTATCGTTGTTCGTAACGACCGAACGGCCTTGTCCGTCCAGCCGCCGGCCGTGTTAAAGCGCCATCTAATAGGTTAAGAGTCCGCGGCGGGCGATTTAACAACCACAATTTTTGTGAGCCCGTTGAACGGCACCTTTCGGGCAGGCATTTCGACCGAGCGTATGACCGTAGTTGGCCGATCAGCGATCGTCCCGCCGGATGGTCGCTTCGTGACCCGATTCTGCCCGTGGCGAATGACTCTTTTCGGAAGTCCAACTGCGGACTCTTCTTTTGCTGGTCGGCTTAGGCTTCCGCGTCTCGCCCAGTCGCATCCTAGACCAGAGGGCGTTCAGGACAGCCCGCGTACCCGTCGATCGACCTCGACACCGCATGCGTCAGCGCGATGGCCGCGCCGACGACCGCGGGCAAGGGCTGTGAGGCGTTGTATGAGGATTCGGGCGGCGGGAGAATCATCGACTCGCCACCACCACGTGGACAGCCAGTGCAGACCCCTGATCACTCCGCCCATGCGCACTGGGATCACGAGTCGGGCAATTCGAACCTGGGGTCGGGCAGACGGCTGGATCGCGATCACTTGAACAGCTCGGCCGACGATAGGACGACAGCGCCGGTGAAACAAGCCGCACGAGTGCTCTGTGCCGCCGACGATGAGTACCGTCCCGTCCGCGAGCACGGTCGCCGTGTGCGTATCCCGGCTCGTGTGAGACTCCCGGTCGCCGTGAAGCCATCACTCTCGGGAGCGAACAATGCAGCCGCGGTCCCAGAGATACGGCGCAGATGACTACCACGGTGCACAGCGACCGAAGCCATAGCCGCCCGCTGCCAGCACGGTACCGTCGTTACGCAAATTCGCCGTGTGCGCGTCACTCGGCTGCATGGACGGCAACAGGCTGCCGATGCGCGCGAATGTCCCCTTGCTCGGATCGTATAGGTCTGCCGAGCCGTCGGTACCGACGATCAGTACGTCACCATTCTGGGCACCGTCCTGCGTGCCAAGTGCCGTTGCGGTGTGCCCGCTGCGCGCTGACCGTCATGTCTCCGGTCTTTGTGAACATACCCGTCGCGGGGTTGTAGAGCTCCGCGCTGGCCGAATCACTTCCCCCGGCGATGAGAACCTGACCGGCGAGCGGACCAGCTGTCAGCAGTGTGGCCGTATGTCCGGATCGTACGATGGTCGTGCTTCCGGTGTCGGTGAAGGTGCCGGTTCCGGGGTCATATAGCTCGGCGACAAGATCACCGGAGTCGGTGTTACCTCCCACGATGAGCACCTTGCCTGCATTCGGGCCGGTGCTGCTCAGGAGCGTCGCGGTGGGCGAAGTACGTGCGTGGTGCATGCTGCCCGTTGCCGTAAACGTCCCCAGTCGCCGGATTGTAGAGTTCGGCGGTCATATCGACCGAGCCCACGATGAGAACCGAGCGGGCCGAATCGTTGAGCAATGTCGCCGTGTGCCCGATTCGCGCTTCGGTCATGGAGCCCGTCGCGGTGAAGGCGCCCGTCGCGGGGTCGTACAACTCGGCGGATGCGTCCGCGGCCCCGTTGGCGCCACCGGCGATCAGCACTTTGCCGCTGGTGAGCAAGGTCGCCGTGTGGCCGGAGCGAGGCGCTGTCATGGACGCGCTCAGAACAGTGAATGAGCCGGAGTGAGGGAGCGAGACCCGCACGACGACCGGAACAGGGGGAAGCAGATTGACTCCGCGCGTCCGTCACGTTGAGTGTGATCGGAAACTGTCCGGCGGCGGTCGGTGTACCGGAAAGGATGCCGTCGGAGCTCAGACTAAGACCACCACTCAGCAGTGGAGTCTCCAGCCAAGCGAGCGGCGGCGCGAGGCCGCCGCTGACTGTGAACTGAAATGGCATATACATCAAACCCACTGTCCCGGTCAGTGGCTCCGCCGCGTTGATCGTCGGTGGATCGTTTACGGTCAGAGTGACTGCCGCGGTGGCGGTGACGGGCGGATAGGACGAATCGGTTACTGTTACCGAGACCGGATATGTCCCCGCAGTCGCGGGCATACCCGACAACTGTCCCGATGCACTCAGCATCAGGCCGGGAGGCATGGGACCCGATTCGTTCCAGATGAATGGCGGTGTGCCTCCCGACGCCTGGAACGAGTAGCCCGGAAAAGCCGCACCCGTCGTTCCCGCCGGAGGAGATGCCGCGGTAATGGTGAGTGGCGCGGTCCCGCTACCGCCGCCTCCGCAACTGGTCAACAGCCCAAGAGCTACCGCACCTGCGAACATCCGCATGACGATTAAGCGTGGCATGGGCCCCCAATTGGTTCTTCATGTTGCACTGCGTCAATGCAACTTCCGGCAATTCATACCAGCGGATTCTTCAAACATGAGGCGTAACCGCGCGCCGCTGGTTCTGAAATTTTTCACTCTAAGAGAGTAAGAGTCCTCAGCGGACGATTTGGCAACCACAATCGGTCAGTGCCACCGGTGTCGCAACCTCAACGCGCTCATGTGGCCGGAAAACAGGTTGTGTTCACGAAAACGTCCTGTGGCGTGGATCGGAAGGTTCCGCACCGCAGATCTGGAGGAGGGAACGACCGCTTCGCGGCAGTCATTTCGGCAGGGTCGATTGGCTGGAGTTGGCCGCCTGCTGCCCGATCGGGCGCCCGTTACCGGTCGTTCATCGCGCAAACCTCAGCGCTAACGGCTATCGGACGGCCTTGACCCCAAGCGGTCTGACACGACTGCTTTCCGGTTACTGAAAAATTCGCAATAGCTTGGTCCGAATTCGGACTCCGACCTTCTGCACCGACGGGGCATTGGCGATTTTGCGTTGAGCTGCCCGGCAGCGCGTGATTGATAGTCACCGCCGTGAGGCAAGCCTTCGAGCGCCTGCGGCGCCTGCCCTCGCGGTCAGAACCTATAGCCGAAGAGGAAGGTAATCACGCGGGGACGCAGCGGCACTTCCGCCTTGATCAACTGATCGGATGAGACGCTTGTCGGCCCGTAAGCGTTAGTCAGGTTGTGGCACTGGACCTGTGCCGTCCAATTATCCTTCGCAACGCCCAAGCCGCTGTCATACGTGGTGTACCCCGGGATCTGGTAACGCAGCAGCGAGGTGGTCGGCCACCCGGTCGGGGGATTCGCGCTCGGAGCGTTGCCGTCCGGGAAATTCGCCGGCTCGTTGCTCATCGGGGCGATGTGACTCGCACCGACCCAGGCGAACCGCCTAAATGCGCCGGCCGTCCAGTCATATCGCGCAAGCAGGTTGAACATCCACGGCGGTGCGAACGGCGGCCGAGTGCCGAGCTGGCCGAACGGATTCGTGTAGGGCGCACCGTTGACCTGCGTGATGCAATGACCTTTGGGAGTCGGGTTGTTCGCAGTTCTTGTGGGGTTTTCTGAGTTGGCGCCGACTGAGATGAGGCAGGGCGTGTTCGACTGGCTCAGGGCTGTTGACAGAACTCGATCCCTGCACGCTAAGCCCATCGGTGATCCGCGCGACAAACTGCACCTCGAAGCCTTTGATCGTATAGCTTGAACCGTTCACGTTGAAGGAATTGTTACCCAAATGCACCGGGTCGAACAACAACTGCTGGATGTTCTCCCATTTCATGTAGTACATGGACAGATTGAACAGTGCGTGGTGGTCTAGGAATTCACTCTTGAAGCCGACCTCGTTGTTGATCAGGCTGTCGGAGTTATAGCCCGCGGAGATTGCGGATTGGTCGGTGTTGGGACCCGAGTACGGAGCTATCCCCCGCAGCAAGGGCGGTTGACCCGGAAGCGATTGCACACGGTTGAAGCCGCCCGGACGTACGCCTTCCGAATACGTGTAGTACGCCATCATGTCGGGGGTGACGTGCCACGTCAGGTTACCGCGCCAGCTGTGACCGCTCTCGCTCTTGTCAAGATTGATGGGGAAGCCGCACAGGCCCGCAGCCGTACACGTACCGTTGAGGTGATTGACTACCAGGCCGCCGCTGGTGCTCTCGCTGTAGTACTCCGAGCCCTCTTCGAACTCATCGTAGTGGTAGAAGCGTATGCCACCGGTCGCGGTGAGCACCTTGGGTATGAGGTCCACGTCGATGGAGGTGAAGAAGGCCTTCTGCTTATAGCCGCGCTGCACGTCCTCGCCGAAGGCTGTGTTCGCATCGGTGCGCAGGCCCGGGGCCGTCGCGAAGGCACCGGGAACCGGGCCGACCGCCGACAGACAATCCGCGCTGCCGTCAGGGGAATTGAGCGCTTTGTTGAGATTGGCCTGGTCGCACTGCGGGATCCCTAAGTAGTTGAAGTTCATATTGTCATCGATGACGAACTTCTCCCAATAGAAGCCCGCAAGCCCACGGATGCGTTTTTCGGCATTGGAGCGAAGCGCAACTCGTGACTCTGGTGGGTATTGCGCACCTGATCGCGCCAGTTGGCGACCGACGGGGAGCACTGCAGCTTGTGCCCGGTCAGCTGAGTAGGAAAATTGTACTGGTTGAAGTAGGCGGCTCCGGTGCCTATGCAAGAGTAGTAAAAGCCGACGGAATTGCGCAGGTAGTTGGAATAGTCCTGCTGCCCATCGATGTGGCGGACCATATAGCTGCCGGTGTACACCATGCTCAGCAGGTCCGCGACGTTACCGTTTAGCGTCCAGGCCGTGCTTTCGTAGTTGTCCTTGCTGTAAGCGGGCGCGAAGGCGGTGATCTGGTAGCGTCCCAGAGCCCTCCCGTCCGTGCTCGTCGGATAGGCGGAGAAGTAACCGTCGGCTTCCATATTCTGGTAGTTCTGCTGCAGCAGCGCATCCCAGTTGCCATTGATCTGCCACAGCGCTGACAGGCGTGCGCCGGTGTAGGTCACCTTGTTGAGGTTATCTCCCTGCAGCGGACCGTTGTTGGCGGTCGGATTTCCGCCCAACTCGTAGGGTGATGTACCGGGGTGATAACCGATGGTGCCGGGGACGTTGTCAATGTAGCCGCCGCGCGTGTCGCTAAAGATCACGCCGCGCAGCCCGAACACGTCGTCGATCAGCGGCACGTTGAGCACCGCGTTCAGACTGGTATTCGGGTCGCCGCCGGCGGTGACGCCGTAGTCCGCGTTGACCTCGCCCGAAGTCGCCTCCAGCCGCGGCTTGTTGGTGATGTAACGGATGGCGCCCGCCTGAGCGTTGCCACCGAAGAGCGTGCCCTGCGGACCCTCCAGGACCTCGACGCGCTCCATGTCCACCAGGTAGACATCGTTATTGCGGGTGGGGAACTGCATCGACTGATCGTCAAGGTACAGCGCGACGTTCGGGAACGGCGCGACGGTCGACTGCGACTGGTTGCCCGTGCCGTTGCCACCCAGACCGCGCATGAAGATGTTGCCGGTGCCCGGGCCGCTGCCACTGAAGGTCACGTTCGTCGTGTATTTCAGCAGGTCATATGTGGTGCTCACGTTGAGCTGGTTGAGCTGATCGCCGGAAATGGACTGAATCGTCATCGGCACGTCCTGGGGATTCTCCGTGGCCCGGCTGGCGGTGATAATCACTTCGTCGCGCACCGGTCCTGTGAGCACTCGCGGTGTTGTCTCCCGCGGCGCAACCACGCCGGCAAAGATGCGGATGCTGCGCGGGGTGAGGTGCTCGAAGCGCAGTCCGGTGCCTTGGAGCAAGCGAGCGAGCGCCTCATCGGCGTTCAATCCCGCAGCGACCGCCTGGGATTTCTGGTTGCTGATCACACTAGAGACGTAAATGAGCTGCAGGCCGGTCTGGCGGCGGAACGCTGCCAGCGCTTGGGGGAGAGGCTGCGCGGGGATGTCGGCGGCGAGCGCCTTGAATTCAGAGGCCTGGGTCAGGCTCGCCGGAGCCCCCAGGAGCGTAACGGGTGCGCAGATCGAGGCGGCGCGGAGCACCCGAGACACTACCGTTGCGATCTCCGCCGTGCGGTGATGCGAACCCCCCATGCACTTCCCATTCAGGCATCTAGGCGTGCCCTCAGCTGCAGCGTAGCGTAATGGGCCCGTGGACCGTAAGGTGCGGTGCAGCAACGCCTACTACTGGGACACCCGAATCCGCGTCGCGGTCACTTCAACCCGTACTCCTTTGAGGGTACGCAGAAAGGCAATGAACGCGTCGGTGTCGTCAGTGGCAAAAGCCCCACTGATTTGCAGGTTCTGTAGCGCAGGTGTGGCGATCTCGATCGGCTTGGGGGCGTAACGGTTGAATTCGGCCGCGACGCGCTCCAGCGGTTCGTGGTCAAACACAATCTCGCGCTGCAGCCAGGCCGTGGTGTGCTGCGCGTCCACCGCTATGGGCGTGGCCGGCCACTCTGCCTCGGTCACCCGGATCTGCTGGTTGGCACCCACCTGGACATACCGTGGTGCGTCGTTCGGCTTCGTACCGCGTTGTTCCAGCATCGGGGACAGCCCGACAGCGACCCGCCCCTCGATCACGGTTACCAGGGTCGAGTCTTCCGGCAGGCGCACATCGAATTGAGTCCCGATCGCAACGACCTCAGCCGATCCGGTGAGCACCCGAAATGCGCGAGCGGGGTCATGGGCGACTTCGAATTCTGCCTGGCCGGCGGTGAGCGTGACGAGCCGTTCCGTCTTGCTGAAGCGGACGGTGACGGCACTGTCCGTATTCAGGTGCAGTACTGAGTTATCCTCTAGGCGACGACTCAGCTGTTCGCCGTGCCCTGTCTCAAAGTGCAGTGCCGTCGTCGCGACGGGCACCGGTACGGGTACGACGGGGCGGACTCTCCATAACGAGGGCAAGCCCAGGCTCAACCCAACGACCGCAGCCAGGGCCACCGCGGCCGTCAACCAGGGGCGTGGGGAGACGCCCCTAACAGGGGCGAAAACGCGCGTCCAGAGAGACGGGCGGACCGGATTGTCGTCCTCGGCCCGTGCGCGCGCGAGAACCGCCTCGAGGGAATACTCAGGATCGGTGCGGGCTTCGCGCAGATCGCGCGCGATCACCGAAACACGGAGGAATTCCTCGACGTGCACCGGCGAGGCCTTCAGCCACGCGGCGAGGGCGGCGGCTTCGCGCGCATCCAGCCCCTCGTCATTCGCGACGAGCCAGTCGGCAGCCTGTTCGGCGATCGCGGCACGCACCTGCTCTTCATTGGAAATCATGGACTCAACCCAGCCGCGCCATGCGGCGTTGACAGTGACTCAGTCCCTGCGCCACGTACTTCTTGGCCATCTGTGGGGACACCCCGAGGTGGATCGCGATCTCCCGGTAGGACAGTTCATGCGTGAAGCGCAGGACCACAGCGGTGCGGCATTTCGGACGCAGCTGCTTCAGCACGACGTTGAGCCGCGCGACCCGCTGCCCCGCATCGAGCTCACCGTCAAACGCGGGCAGCATCTGGAGCTGCTCCTGTGCCTGAGCCTCGTCGATGTCGATGCCGCTCGCTTGCCGACGCTCGAGCACCGCATGCTCCTTCACGAGATTGTTGGCGACCGTGTAGAGGTAGTGGACGGGATTGCGAATCGCCTCCTGGTCGCTGATGCGCAGCATCCGTATGTACACCTCCTGGGCCAAGTCCGCTGCATCCGCCTTGCTGCGGATGCGCCGCCGGAAGAACGACTGTAGGCCCGCTCGGTGCTCGGTAAACAGCCGCTCGACCAGGGATGGCTTCGGGTCAGCCACGGCCACCGCAACGCATGAAAAGTCCCCCTTCTTTGTATATGAGTCCCCCGGCTCGAAATTGGCAACCAAAACTTGCAGCGCCTCCGTGCCGTCCGCCCCCGACCGCGATTAAGCCAAGTTAGAGGTGTCCAATTCGTTGCCCGCGGACTCGTTATCCATGAACCGAGCGATCAACGCGGATTCACGAGGAGATTCACATGTCCATCAAAACAGCTGTTACCAGTGCCCGCTCCACGCTGGGCGCCGTCGCAATTGCTGGCACGCTTTTCGCGGGCAATGTTGCGGCCCAGGGCCACGACGTCACTGTCGCCATTCAGGTGAGCACACAGGGGCTCGATCTGCACACTCCGGCCGGCGCGCAGGAGTTCTATGGGCGCCTTAAGCATGCGGCAGACGTGGCCTGCACGCATGGCAACCGGGTCGACCTGAAACGCCCCAGCGATCCAGTGGCTTGCTATGAGAAGGCGCTGGGAGAGGCGATCCGTTCTGCCAATTTGCCGCTGCTCACGCAGGTCTATCTTGAAACGCATACGCTTCGGCAAGCCGCGGCGTACGGGATCGAGGCGCCCGCGCAGCTGGCGGCGAAGTGATGACGGCTGTCGACCCGAGGGCAGGGACTAACACTTGCCCTTTTTCTTTGAGCGCGGCACCCGTGGCGCTGACGCCAATGCGCGGCTGAGTGTGCCGGTGCACACGTGCAAACGATCCTCGACGTGGTTGCGGACGTCCCCTGAGACACTGTCACGCTCGACCGGACCCGAAGCCACTTGCGCAGTAAGAGGCCCGCATAGGATATCTGCGGGCTACTCTCAAAGTTTAGCTACTTCCCTTAGGCTGTCTTGGCCGCACGTGACGCCGCCAGCGCGCGGACGTCGGCGGTGGCCAGTGGCTTGCCGGCGATTCCCCAGTCGCCGCTCTTAACCTCCTCCACCACCGTCCAGGTCACGGACCGCATCGCTTCGCCCTCGATTTCGACCATTGCGTTGGTAAGGTTGCGGATGATCTGGGTCTTTTGCTCAGTGGAAATAACCCCTTCGATGACCTTGACGTTAATGAGTGGCATGCAGATCTCCTTCGTGTCGCAGCAGTTGACATTCATAGTCTGTGTCCGGGCGCGCTGTCACACTCCACGACAGTGGCTTGCGGAAGCCTTTCTAAATCGTGCTGAACCCGAATACTCCGTCGAGCAAACAAGCAGTACGGGAACTGCCAGCGCCGCGAGTACGCCCAGGAGCGGTCGATTGAAGATGAACATGAGGCGCTCTCCTTCGTTTGGTTCGCCCTGCATCGCCAGCGCGCGCGGTGCCATCGGGTTACGCGCAGGTTGGCGCAAGCGCTGGCGAAAGGCTTTCACCCGAACTTGATTTTTCCCCGAGATCGCCTTGATTATTTACCGAGAGGCTTCACGGCCCGTCCTGCCAGGTGCAGACGTGAAATATCTCTTTGCCAATCATGTACTTGACACCGATCGGCGCGAGCTACGGCACGGGTCGGAACCGGTCGCCGTCGAGCCGCAGGTGTTCGATCTTTTGGTCTACCTTGTGGAGAACCGCGACCGAGTGGTGAGCAAGGACGATCTCATCGCCTCGGTTTGGGCCGGGCGCATTGTGTCCGATTCGACCTTGACGACCCGTATCAACGCCGTGCGCCGGGCGGTGGGCGACAGCGGCGGCGAGCAGAAACTCATCCGCACGATTGCGCGCAAGGGTCTGCGCTTCGTCGCCGGCGTTCAGACCCTGCAGGAAGGCGAGGGTACGCGTGCGCCCGGCCGGTCCGATGAGGAGGCGCGAGAGCGCGCGCGCCTCGCACTGCCGCTGCCGGACCGCCCCGCGATCGCGGTGCTGCCCTTCACCAACATGACAGGCGATCCGGGGCAGGAATATTTCTCCGACGGCATCAGTGAGGACATCATCACCGCCCTCTCCAAGCTTCGCTGGTTTTTCGTGATCGCCCGCAATTCTTCCTTCATCTACAAGGGCAAATCCGTCCACATGAAACAGATCGCCGAGGAACTCGGCGTCGGCTATGCGGTAGAGGGCAGCGTGCGCAGGAGCGGCGATAGCGTGCGGATCACAGCTCAGCTCAACGACGTGGCCACCGGGAGCCATCTCTGGGCGGAACGCTACGACCGCAAGCTTGCCGACATGTTCGCCGTGCAGGATGAGATCACCGAGGCCATCGTCGCGGCGATCGAACCACAGCTCTACGCAGCCGAGAATTTCCGTGCCAGCCGCAAGCTGCCCGACAGTTTGGATGCCTGGGACCTGCTGATGCGAGCGCTGTCGCACTTCTGGCGCTTAACGCGCCAGGACAATGTCGTCGCCCAGGCCCTGCTGGAAAAAGCGGTCGCTATTGATCCTGACTACGGCCGCGCGCTGGGCGTTCTCGCGACCAGCCATGCCTTCGGCGGCCACATGGGATGGGAGGACATCGCAACCATTGCGCCGATCGCCGAACGGGCAGCGCGCGCTGCCATCGTGGCCGACAGCGAAGACCCCTGGGCCCATCTTGCCCTCGGCAGCGTTCATCTGTATGCGCGGCGCTTCGATGAGTCCCTTGCCGCATTTGAGACGGCACTGCGGCTCAATCCTAGTTTCTCGCTGGCCCAAGGCTATTACGGGCTTGTGCTGTGCTATTGCGGGCGGTGGAGAGAGGGCGCCTTGGCGGCGGAACGCGCACTGCGCCTGAGCCCGCGCGATCCGTTTTCAGCAACTTATTATGGCATCGGCGGCTATGCGCAGTTCGTGGGTCGTAACTACGAAGAGGCGATGCGGCTTGCACGCCTGGGGATCCAGCGCGCCGATTTTTTTGTTGGCGCACACCGGGTCTTAACGGCAGCCGCCGCCATGGCCGGACAGAGCGACACTGCCGAAGCTGCGCTCCGCGAACTACGCCGCGTCCAACCCAACATCTCGCTGGCGTGGATCGCCAGCCAGATACCAACCAAGCACGATGCCGAACGGGAGCACTACCTGGAGGCCTTCCGTCGAGCAGGTCTGGAGTAGCTTTGGTACTGAGCGAATCGTGGCCGCGTGGGTGCGAATCCAACGTCCATTGAACGGTAACCAAGGCGCTTGCACATTGAGCACTCTTGGCCGCTGCCGTGTTGAAGATCCGCTTTCCGGAGACTTGTCCCAGTCCTGTGACTGTCCGCTCCTGGGCTGGGAGTGCCGGTCGGCGGGGAATAGCCGCGGACTTAGGATCTACGACTGGCCTTGACCCATTCTGTTGAAAAACTCCCCGAGTGGTTTCGGTGAAAAAATTCTAGGGCTTTAAAACGGCTGAAATTCGAGCGAGCCGAGGGGAGAGCGGTTTCCGACAATCTCAGACACAATTGCGCACAGTGCGCCATACCGCGTGTTTCATGCGGCTTTTCGGCCACTTCTGCATTCGCCTGGAAATACCGTGTGCCTGGAAATGAGTTTTTCAACACGAATCACCCCTCTGCTGCCCGCTCTCTGCGACCGTCCGCTTCCAGAAGTTCAATTTCGTCGCTCGCTTCGCACCGCTTGCAGGACGTCGTCTACGCGGTAGTTACAGGTGACCCAAGCACGATGATCGCAGAATCGCGAGCGCCCTCGGGGCGCACCGACAATCACGTCCCGCGGCCCGCCCCAACGTAGTCATTTGCTCTTGCAGAGACGGCGGTCCCTTTAGTTCGATGACGTTGCCCTCAGGGTCCAACAAATAGATGGACGGCCCTTCTCCCTCAGCGCCATATCGAGACTCAACGTCCCCTGCCCTGACCCCATGCTCTCCTAGAAATGCACGAATCTCCGTCAAGTCGAAAGGCTCCACGCGAAGGCAAAAGTGATCCATGTTCCGGCCCTCGCTGCCAGGAGCAGCGCCACCGGCGGCACCAGCGGGCCCGAATCGAGACGAGATCTATGAGGGAGCGACCAGCACGTAGTTGCACCAGTCCAAGCTTATCTTAGCGCCGCTCAATCGCGCACCCGATCACTCGACAATAAAAGTCGACCATCTCTTCCAAGTACGCAACGCGAAGTACTAGATGATCGATCTCTCGAATCTTGATCATGGCACCAGCCCCGGATCTGCTGCATACGGACGAGCTCGAGCCCCAGCCGCACCGCGTCTGACAGGCGCCACGGGCGCACCCTGTTTTCCACGCGCCGTGGGGTACGCGGGCCCACCAGTCGCGCGAACTCGTGACTCAGTCCGCCGATGCGGAGCGATGCTGGATGACGTTCGCACACCGGCACGTAAGCATGCCTACCATCATTTGCTGCCCGTCCGATGGCACCACTTAGCGCCTGGCGCATCCAGTTGACGGCCCGTCCTGCCGGGAGCACGCTTAGATCATCGGGATCAAAGAACGCAGCACCGCACCCGGCGCCGCCGAAGCGGCAGTATGGACCGGCGGGGACTGGCCTCATAAGAACGAACAGGAAGTCATCATGGTGCAGCAAGCTAAGCACCCAGTGGGGCAACGTACGCCGCTACGGCGGATCGAATCCGAGCGCGCGGACTTCGCCGCGACTATCGACAAATTGCACGCCGAGCTTGCCGAACGCGACGCGGCCATCGCGCACCTCAAGGCAGAGCGCACGGCTCAGTCCACCGCGTTCGAGGAACTCGCCGCGACCCGCTCGCGCGAGCAGCAAAGCTCCGCAGTCAGGGAGGAGGAAGTACGCGCTGCCGCAGAGACGCTGGCCACCGAGATCCAGGCGCTGGAGGAGCGCTACCGGCGCAGCACCGAGTCCGTCGCTGCCCGCGAAGCGGAACTTGCCGAGTCGCGTGCCGCACGCACCGCTCTGGAGGAGACACTGCGTACAGTGCGGACAAATAATTCGGCCCATGCGGCGCGCGTGGAGGAACTCGAGGCGCTCGCGACTGACTTGGGCCACGCGCTGCAAGCGCAGACTGAGGCCACAAAACGCGCGAACGCGTCGACGGAAACTCGCGAACGCGAGCTGGCGGACGAGCGCAGCCGCGCCAGTGCCCTGGAAGCACAGCTGCAGGCGGCGATGCGCCATGTGACGGACCTATCAGCGGCGGCCCAGTCGACCGAGACGGAGCTCAAGATGCATCTCGAGCAGCTCGCGGCAAGTCAGGACCGGCTGGCCAATTTTGAGCGCGAAGCGACATACCAATCCGAGTGGCTTGCGAATCTGCAGGTGGAGCTCGCCCATGCCGAAGTGCTGGCAGAACAGGCCGAGGCGTCGCGACGCCCGGTCGAGAACGAACTCGGGCGCGTCCGCACTGAACTGCAGCGCGAGACCGAGCGAGCGAATGCCCTGGACGCCACGCAGCAGGAACTCGCGCTGGAACTCGGGCGCGTCCGCACTGAACTGCAGCGTGAGACCGAGCGAGCGAATGCCCTGGACGCCACGCAGCAGGAACTCGCGCTGAAACTCGAACGCGTCCGCACTGAACTGCAGCGTGAGACCGAGCGAGCGAATGCCCTGGACGCCACGCAGCGGGAACTCGCGCTGGAACTCGAGCGGACGCGCGGTGCCCTGACGAACGGGAATTGCAGCTGCGACGTCTCGAGCGCGATGCGAACACCAGCGCCCGGGTGTTGAGTCGGATCAAGGTCGGTATTGAGCGCGGAAACAGCAACCCGCTCTCTGAGACGCTCGAGTTTCCGGACGATGGCGCAACGCTCGTCCCGCTCGACGACAGCGACGCGCCGGCGGTGCCGCTAGGCCGGCACACAACGATTGGCCGGGCGCGGGAGAGTGATTTATGCCTAAAGGACTCGTCGGTCAGCAGGCGCCACGCCGTCGTGACGATCGAGCCAAACGGGGCATTTATCGAGGACCTCCATAGCGTAAACGGTGTGACCGTGAACGGTCAGCGCATCCGGCACGCGCGCGTTACTGACGGCGACGTGATCGAACTGGGAGTGAAACGGTTCCGGTTTACTTCATCCGACACCCGGATCTTCAGCCCCGGGCCCGAAGACGACCATCCCATTGATGAGACGATAAAATGATCTCACCCGGTCTCTAATATTTCTGCAACGAATGTCGCAGCGGCTATCAGCGTATAGCGCTTTCCTGCAGTTTGAACGGTGGCTTTGGGCGGGGCTTTCAGAAGTAGCGATGCCTACCCTTGGCCGCCTGCTGACGGTAATGCCCCATCGCATGCGATCAGAATTGGGGCTTATGAGACACCCGTCACAGTTCGCACTATGGGTAACGCCGCCCGCACGACTTATGTTCGTTATCGTACAGAGAGCGCGCTCCCGCGCAACCTATGGTCGCCGAGTAGTCTGATCTGCAGCTTCTCCCGGCAGCGCCGGCCGACGCGACTTAAGTCGCTCCGGGCCGTCACGGGATGAGCAGGCGCTATTCGCCACGGACGGCTCGCCCCAGCGAGCAGGTACCCAAACAGTGAGGGATTGGTCGTGAAGGAGCGGACCGTTCATCTTGGGAAGTTCCCGCCGCTCGGCCAACGAGCAGGTCTAAAGGTCGCGCCACCGCGAAGGGCAACCGCAAACGGGATAGAAGTCCACGAAGAGAAGTGGGGTACGGTCACCGTACAGCACGTGTACAAGATGCGCTGCGAGTGTGGTCGCTCATGGTTCGAGCTTGAGCTTCCGAGGTTCGTTAGGTGCCCTGCCTGCCATCAGCTCGACTTCGTTTCCGCGTAACAGACCCCTCGGCCCGATTATTCGCCGCGCTGCAGAAGGCCGCGTGGCGCGACGTATGCCGCGGACGCGGCGGCCGAAATCCTTTAAGTGTTGTGCCCCTGGATCACTTCACTCTGGCTCGCCCGTGGAAGGCTAGGGACAGGCGATATCATGCCCAGATCCTGAATCTGGCCGGGAAATCTGCAGTGAACATTTGAACGACCGCTTCAGCGACGCGAGTTCGAGAGTTCGAAGGACTGCAGTTGGCCGGGAGCTGCCTGTCGGTATCCGACGATCCGGATCTTCCTCGACCCAGTCCGGCCCTTCCCGACCGTCCGCTTTACGGTGACCACTTCTAGGCGCATCGTCGTCCAAATTTCAGCTCTGAACGCGTCGTGCCTGACCGTATGAGCACCTGGGCACGAAGCCCACCCGCCTGCTGCGGGGCAATTCAGGCAATCGAAGATACGCGGCTACGGATCGAACAGGGGAGATTATGAACCGTCACTTCGCCGTCATCTTGGCTGGCTTACTGCTTGGATTTCGTCTCGTCGCCGTGGCTGCGGACCTGCCCGCAGACGTCGCTTTGCTTCACGGCCGCATTCACACCGAGGATTCGCAGCGCACGCGTCGCGCAGGCACTCGCGCTTCGAGGCAATGCGATACGTCGCTGTCGGCACCGATCAGGCCGTCAGCGCACTGATCGGGCCGAAGACCCGCACGATCGACCTGCATGGCAAGCTGGTGCTCCCGGGCATCGTCGACGCGCACACCCATCCCGCCGAGAGCTCCCAGGATCTCGGCAAGTGCAACCTCAAGGACCAGACGCTCACCCCCGCGCAGATCAGGAGCAAGTTGGCAGAGTGTCTCAAAGAGGAACCCGCGGAGCACCCGCCCTGGTTCGAGGTCGTGCAGGTCAACTCCTCGAATCTGACGCTCACGCGCCAGGATCTGGACTCGATGCTGTCCGAGCGCCCAATGGTTCTCGAGGACACGAGCGGCCATACGATATGGGCCAACACGGCCGCGCTTGCGGCCGCCGGGCATCGACGCCAGCACCAAGAATCCCGCCGGCGGGCGCATCGAGCGCGATGCCGCGGGCAATCCGACCGGCACGCTACTCGACGTGGCGGCGGAGATCGTGTCGGCCGCTAAGCCTTCGCCGGGTCTCGACTTCGAGGTAGCGCAGCTCGCGAAGGCGTTGGAGGCGATGCGTGCCACCGGCATCACCTCGGTGCAGGACGCGGACACCGACGAGCACGACCATGAGCCTCTACAAGCGGCTCTACGATCAGCACCGGCTGAACATGCGCGTGCGCGCGACCTTCGGCCTGAAGCATACGGACCGGCCGGCCGAAAAATTGATTCGCGAAGCGATCGAGTTCCGCGCGCGCTGGTCGATCGACCCTGACTTTCTGCGTGCCGATGCGGTCAAGATCTTCGCCGACGGCGTCATCGAATATCCCTCACAGACCGCGGCGTTGCTCGAGCCCTATCTGGATGCCCAGGGCCGGCCGACGCAGAATCGCGGCCCGACGTACTATTCTCAGGCGCACTTGAACGATGTCGTGAGCGCCGCGAACGCCGCCAGCTTCACGGTGCATATTCACGCTATTGGCGACCGTGCGGTTCGCTCTGCGCTGAATGCGTTCGCGGAATCGCGGCGCCGCAACGGCGTGCTTGATAACGCGCGATCAGATCGCCCATCTGGAACTTATCAACCCGCAGGACTTCCCGCGCTTCAAGGAGCTCGGCGTGATCGCGAATTTCCAATTGCTCTGGGCCGAACGCGATCCTTACATCGTCGCCGGGACGCTGCCCTATCTTGGGCCCGAGCGCTCGAGTACCTATATCCGGCGCGCTCGCTCCTCGATGCAGGCGCCTTGATTGCGGGGGCAGCGACTGGGGCGTCAGCAGTTTCAATGCGTTCGAAGCGATGGAGCACGGCATCACGCGCTGCGAGGCGCGCGGCCACGAGCCGCTCTTCCCCGAGCAAAGCATTCCGCTTGCGACCCTGGTCGACGCCTACACGATCAACGCCGCCTTCGCCCTCAAGCAGGAGCGCACGACCGGCAGTCTAGAGCGCGGCAAGCGCGCCGATTTCATCGTGCATCGACCGCGACATCTTCGCGATCGATCCGTTCGATATACACGACACCAGGGTGTTGGCGACCTACCTGGACGGTCGGCAGGTCTATGCTGCTCAGACGCAGTGAACGAGCCGATCAGGTTTCGGTTGAAGTCTTTGGCCGTGCTGGATTCACTCAGTGGCAACGTAGGTGGGTAGGATGCCAGCGTGGCGGAACGACCGCTATCTGGCGGGCAATCTGGGGAGGTGAACTTCCGCTTCTGGCCGAACTCAGCCGGTCGCCTTCGATCAGCGGACCAATCTAGGCGATAGGCTGGTGTTGACCCGAAGCGGCCCAGTGGACTGCCCAAGAGGGGGGGTGCGGCGAGGAAGAGCGGACAGTCGAATAGCCTGAATTGTCTGCCAGGGGCCTCCAAAGTGCATTCTCGCGGCCAAACATGCCTGCGCGAACTTTTATCCGCACACCTCGCCGACTCGCGCGCATGCGACAGCTCATTGCCGTGGACTCACGGTTGGTGCGTTGCATGGTGGCCGCTGACATCAGGCAGGAGTAAAAGTCCTTCTCCCAGGGCAGAAAATAAAGCTCAACCTGTCCCGATCCTCCGTGTAACTCCAAGAAGGAAGGGGAAACCATGTTCAACAAGAGAAGTCTGTTCGTTCCGGCAGCGCTGATTTCCTTTGGCCTAATCGGCACGTCTGCCGCGAAGGCTGACGGCGACACTCAGTGTTACACCCTTGCCAGCCTCAAGGGCACGTATGCGGTCGTTGCAACCTACGGCGCAAACGTCGCGCTTGCGCTTGCGACCAGGCATTTCGATGGCGAAGGCAATCTGACTGGAACATTTACTCTTAACGCACCCGTCGTGGGATCGACAACCGGCGCCAGGACGATAATCACAGGTACGCAGGTGGGAACCTACTCGGTGAATTGCAATGGCACTGGCGTTTTCACCCGCACCCTTACGTCATCCACTGGTGTCGTCACGACTCAGACGGATGACTTCGTCATCACCAAGGCTGAGCGCGACTGGCGGCTTCTGCCACGGCGCTCGAAGACGCGCAGGCAACGCCGAGTGCGCTCGTCCCGGAGGACTCTTCGTGATCCGTACATACACTCGCCGGCCAGATTGAGCTGCTGCCTGCCCCGGCGCGTCGGCTCACGCCCGCGCCGGGGTCTCCTGGGCGCTCACTATTCTGCCCCTCATCACCAATCTAGACTTCAGCGACAATCGACCGCTAAGCGGATTTCTGCCCACCAAGCCGACTGACAGCAATTCGTCTATTCTGTTGAAAAACTCCCCGAGTGGTTTCGGTGAAAAAATTCTAGGGCTTTAAAACGGCTGAAATTCGAGCGAGCCGAGGGGAGAGCGGTTTCCGACGATCTCAGACCACAATTGCGCACAGTGCGCCATACCGCGTGTTTCATGCGGCTTTTCAGCCACTTCTGCATTCGCCTGGAAAATACCGTTTGCCTGGGAACTGAGTTTTTCAACAGAATCGGCCGATCTGAGACGTTCAACCCGCATCCGGAACGTCTGACCACGAACCTCGCAGGATGCGAACTATCGAAGGTGCCAGCCTTTTCCGGTCACGACAAAGGCGATGAGGATGGCGGCCTGCGTCGCCACCACAAACCAATAGGCCACCGGGCTGTCTTGTCGGGTGGGACTTCTAAACCACGATGAACCTAACGCCTGTCCAGAAACGAGCTGCCATACGAGGAGCGCAGCAAAGAACAAGGTCAGCGAAGAGTAAGCCAGGTTGCTCATTGGCACTGTATGGAGGAATGTCGAGGCCGCGGAGCCCCGGGCAGTTGCGATTCAAGTGAAGGCGCCGTCGCTTCCATGACGTCTAACTATATTTTAGACGATGGAAGTGACGTGATGCATCGGGACGATTCTGTCGCACGAGCACTCACCTTCATTTGCAGCATCCCGAGTTGTCCTTCAATGCGTGGACTGAAGTCCTGCGTCACTCGTCAGATAGACCGCAAACGTGCCGAGCCAGTGACCGCCTTCGTAGTGCTCGCCGGTCACGAACGGCAGCGCGGCCTCGGCGTGCTGTCGGGACGCACTCAGGAGCGCGGGCCGGCGTGGATCGGTTGCCGGCAGTCCGTGCGCGATGCCTGCGAGCATCCAGGCGCGACTGAGATTGAGGCCGTCGATATGGGCGAGCTTGGGGTCGGAGCGATCGGTCACCACCGCGGGCGTGAGCCACGCCGCTTCCCTTCTCGGGATCTGCGGCAGGAATTGCGACAGCCACGCGGCGAACTTCTGCGGCGCCAGGGCGCGGCGCATGAAGTCCGCCTCCGCGATGCAGGGAGAAAGGAAGTCTTCGCCCGAGGGCTCGTAGGCGAGGGGACAGTTGCGGTCCTGGAAATAGAAGCGCTGCGCCGCATCCTGCAGCAGCGCGCGCATGCGCGGATCCTGCGCAACGGCCGCCCAGTCCCAGACGAGGCCGAACGAGAAGGCGGTCTGATCGTGTTCGCCGATCCGGATCGGGTAATGCAGTTTCGGGAGCCAGTTCGCCATGCGTGTCGCCGCCTCGGTCTCCAGCGGCGCGAGCGTCGCACGCCAGCGGCGTGCGTCCGGGTCATCCCAGGCACGCAGTTCCGCGGCCAGCCGCAGCAGCCACGCCAGGCCGTAGGGGCGCTCGAACGAGGCGCGACCCGCGCCTTGCAGGTAGGCGACCTCGGTGGCGATGTTCTGCGCGGTGAACGTGCGCTCGAGCGCCGCCCGCGCCGGCGCGGCGAATGCCGCATCCGGAAACAGCCGCACCAGGCGCACCAGCAGCCAGTGGCCGTGTACGTCCGAGTGCCAGTCATAGCAGCCGTAGAACGCCGGCGTCAGCGCGCGCGGCGCGCGCACGTCGGCGTCGCTCGCGAGCGTGTGCGAGATGTGATTGGGATATTCCTGATGCAGGCACTTGAGCGCCAGTCCCGCAAAGCGCGCCGCGGCGGCCGCATCGAGCGTGGTATGCGCACTGAGCTCCTGCGGCGCGGCGGCACTCGCGGCCGGGCCGGCCCAGGCGAACGCGCAGGCGAGCAAGCGTGGCGCGATGCGATGGCTCATGGCCACATGTTACCCTCACCCCCGTGAGCGAGTCCCTGCCTGTCGTGCTGATTCCCGGGCTGCTGCTGACGCCGCAGCTGTACGCGCCGCAGCTCGAGGCACTCTGGGCGGACGCCTCCGTGGTGCTCGCCAACCACACGCGTGCCGACAGCATGGCCGAGCTGGCGCGCGGGATCCTCGCGCAGGCGCCGCCGCGCTTTGCGCTCGTGGGACTCTCCATGGGCGGCTACATCGCCTTCGAGATCCTGCGCCAGGCGCCCGGGCGCGTCGCGCGGGTGGCGCTGCTCGACACCGCGGCTCGCCCTGACACGCCCGAGGTCAGCGCCGGGCGGCGCACGAGCATGCAGCTGGCGCAGAGCGGCCGCCTGGGCGAGGTCGTCGACGGCCTCATCCCGCGCCTGGTGCACGCCAGCCGGGTGCACGAGGCCCCGCTGATCGAGCTGATCCGCCGCATGGGTGAGCAGGTCGGTGTGGCGGGGTACCTGCGGCAGCAGGCCGCCAACATCGCCCGCCCCGACTCGCGGCCGCTGCTCCAGGACATCCGCTGCCCGACGCTGGTGCTGGTCGGCGATGCCGATCAACTGACGCCGCCGGACCGGGCGCAGGAGATGGCCGCGGCGATACCCGGCGCCGAGCTCGTGGTCGTCCCCGAGTGCGGTCATCTGTCGACGCTCGAGCGTCCCGAGCTCGTGACGCACGCGCTGCGCGGCTGGCTGGGGCGTTGAGGGGACACGCGCATGGTCGTGACAGGCGCGTCGCAGGCCGCTCTGGTGGCGCATCCGCAGACTCCCGCGGCGCTGCCCGCGACCCTGGTCGCGGATGCGCGCCGGGTCTCGGCGCTCGTGCTGCGCTGCGACTTTGTATTGCAGGCAGACCTCACGCGCCTCGCGCTGCCGGTGCGGCGTACGGGTGAGCGCCGGGATGAGCTGTGGCGGCACACCTGCTTTGAGGCCTTCGTGAGCGCCCCGGAAGGATCCGGCTACTACGAATTCAATTTCTCCCCTTCCGGGGACTGGGCGGCGTATCAGTTCGAGGACCACCGCCGGGGAATGATGCCCGCGCCGCTGGGCTGCGCGCCCTCGGTGCAGGTGGACGTGCGCCCCGGCCGACTCGCGCTGTCCGCAACCCTCGAGCTCGGCGGGCTGACGACGCTCGAGCGCGCCGTGCCACTGCGACTTGCGCTCGCGGCCGTCCTCGAGGACCAGCACGGGGCGCTGTCCTACTGGGCGCTCAGGCACGCACCGGGCAAGCCCGATTTCCATCACCGCACGGGCTTTGCCCTGGAGCTGCACGCACCATGAAGGCCGGACTCGACCGTCTCATCGCCGATGCCACCCTGCGGCAGGCCCTGGTCGGGCGCCGCGTCGCGCTGCTCGCGCATCCGGCCTCCGTCACGGACGGGCTCACGCACTCGCTCGATGCGCTCGCGGCGCTGCGGGAAGTGCGCCTGACGGCGGCGTTCGGTCCGCAGCACGGACTGCGCGGCGACAAGCAGGACAACATGGTCGAGTCGGGCGACTACGTGGATCCCGTGCACGGCATCCCGGTATTCAGCCTCTACGGCACGCAGCGTCGCCCGAGCGATGCGATGCTCGACACCTTCGACGTGCTGCTGGTGGACCTGCAGGATCTCGGCTGCCGCATCTACACGTTCATCACGACGCTGCGCTACGTGCTCGAGGACGCGGCGCGCACGGGCAAGAGCGTCTGGGTGCTCGATCGACCCAACCCGGTCGGGACGCGTGGTCGAGGGGCTGACGCTGCGCCCGGGCTGGGAGAGCTTCGTCGGCGCCGGACCCATGCCCATGCGCCACGGCCTCACACTCGGGGAGCTGGCGCGCTGGTTCGTGAGCGGGCTGCGGCTCAACGTCGACTGCCAGGTTGTGACGCTGCAGGGCTGGCATCCGCTGGCCGCGCCCGGCTACGGCTGGCCGCTCAGCGAGCGCACCTGGGTCAACCCCAGTCCCAACGCGCCGAATCTGTGGATGGCGCGCTGCTACGCCGGCTCGGTCATGCTCGAGGGCACGACGCTCTCGGAAGGACGCGGCACCACGCGCCCGCTGGAAGTGCTCGGTGCGCCCGACCTGGACGCGGCGGCGCTGCTGCGCAAGATGCACGCGCTCGCACCGCAGTGGCTCGAGGGCTGCCGCCTGCGCCCCTGCTACTTCGAGCCAACCTTCCACAAGCATGCCGGTGAGCTCTGCGCGGGCTTCCAGGTGCACGTGGAAGCCCCGGCGTACTACGACCACGAGCGCTTCCGTCCCTGGCGGCTGTTCGCGCTCGCCTGCAAGGCGCTGCGCAGCCTGCGACCCGACTACCCGCTGTGGCGCGACTTCCCCTACGAATACGAGCGCGACCGCCTCGCCATCGACGTCATCAACGGCGGACCGCAGCTGCGCGAGTGGGTCGATGACCCGGCCGCGACCCCGCAGGATCTGGAGCAGCTCGCCCAGGCCGACGAGGCGCACTGGCAGCGCGAGCGCCAGCCGCATCTCATTTATTAGGCCGCGGCACTGCTCCCCGCGGCGGGCCGTGCACCGAGGGCGCGATCCATGAGGACGATGAGGAGCGCACTGGCGGCGTACTGCAGGAAGCGCGTCGGCCAGTCGCCCGCGAGCGCCGCCAAGAGCTGCGCGCCCGCGAATACCAGGAGCAGCAGCGCGAGCCCCACCCACTGCGTGCGCCGCGCGCACAGCAGCAGCGCGCCCAGGATCTCGGTCGCGGCCAGCGGCGCCACGTGCGGCACCGCATGCTCGCTCACGAGCGTCTGCACGCTCGCAACCAGAATGAGCCCGGCGAAAAACAGGCGATAGCTGCCCAGGAGTCGCCGGGCGCTCATGCGGGCGGGTCCGGCATGAGGAACACGCGCCGCGCCAGCGGGGAGGCCAGCTGCTCGGGACGGTACCAGCGCGCGAGTACGTCCTTCGCGAAGAGGTCCGGATGCGCGCGCGCGAAGGCCGCGAAGTCATCGGCCGTGCCCGCCGCCATGCGCTCGGCGATCAGCGCAAGGAAGGCGATGGTCACGGTGAGGTTGAAGGCTTCCGGCTTGCCGGCGCGCCGGGTGATGCCGCGCAGCGCGTTCGCATAGCGCAGCGCGGCGTCGGTGAACTCGTGTCGCCGCAGCACCGCGTACGCCATGCGCACGTGCTCGCGGTGCGGGAAGTCGCACGCGGCGACCGCACCGTCGAGGAAGCGCGCGAGGTCTGCGGTCTCAGCGTCCATCCTCGTCCGCCTCGCGCAGCTGGTGTGAGTCGCGCGCCGTGAGCTCGAGCCCATAGACCGTGCGCAGCGTGCGGATCTTCTTCAGCGTGCCGGCGGAGAAGGGCGCCTTGCCCTCGAAGCTGTGCAGCACGATGCCCTCGAGCAGGTCCCCGAGTGAGAGGTCCAGCTCGGTGGCGAGTGCCTTGAGCACCTTGAGCAGGCGGCTCTCGAGCCGCACCCCGGTCTGGGTTCGCGTGATGACCTTCATGGCTCGATGTTACCAAGTTACCACGGTAACGCAAGTCCACCGGGCGCCCCTGCGGCGGCCGCCGGGGTGCCGCCCCGACGGGGCCCCGGGCGCGGGGCGGCCCCCGCCGGTCGGACCGATGTGACCCGGGCGGGGTGCTTCTGGTCTAATTTGCGGTTCCATGCAGAGCGCACGCGAAATCGACGGCTATCGCAAGCACTGGGCGGCGCGCCTGGGCACCGCGCCGTTTCTGCCCATGTCGCGCGCCGAGATGGACGCACTCGGCTGGGACAGCTGCGACGTCATCATCGTCAGCGGCGATGCGTACGTCGACCACCCGAGCTTCGGCATGGCCATCATCGGCCGGGTGCTCGAGGCGCAGGGCTTTCGCGTCGGCATCATCGCGCAGCCGGACTGGCACAGTGCCGCTGACTTCGGCGCCCTCGGGCGCCCCAACCTGTTCTTCGGCATCACCGCCGGCAACATGGACTCGATGGTCAACCGCTACACCTCCGAGCGGCGCGTGCGCAGCGATGATGCCTACACCCCCGGCGGCCTCGGCGGCCGCCGCCCCGACCGCTCGGTGATCGTGTACGCGCAGCGGGCGCGCGAGGCGTTCCGCGACGTGCCGATCGTCATCGGCGGCATCGAGGCCTCACTGCGCCGCATCGCGCACTTCGACTACTGGTCGGAGAAGGTGCGCCGCTCGGTGCTGCTGGACGCCAAGGCTGACCTGTTGGTGTACGGCAACGGCGAGCGGCAGATCTGCGAGATCGCGCACCGGCTCGCCGCCGGCGAGCCGATCGGCGCGATCACCGACCTGCGCGGCACCGCGTTTGCGCGGCGCGCCACGCCGGCAGACTGGATCGAGATCGATTCCACCCACCTCGATGCGCCCGGACCGCTGAACCCGCCCATCGACCCCTACGCCATGGAACGTACGCCGGCGGCGGCCGCGGCCCCGGCCGGTGCGGGCGCCGCCGCGGATGAGAAAGTGGTGCGCTTCGTGCGGCGGGTGAAGAACGCCGACCGCGAGCGCAGCGTCATCCGCATGCCCGCGCACGAGGCGGTGGCCGCCGATCCGGTGCTGTATGCGCACGCCTCGCGCATCCTGCACCTGGAGTCCAACCCCGGAAATGCGCGCGCGCTGGTGCAGCGCCACGGCGATACCGACGTGTGGCTCAACCCGCCGCCGCTGCCGCTTTCCACGCGCGAGATGGACTGGGTGTACGAGCGCGCCTACGCGCGTGCGCCACACCCGTGCTACGGGGACGCGCCGATCCCCGCCTACAAGATGATCCGCTTCTCCGTCTCCATCCAGCGCGGCTGCTTCGGCGGCTGCACCTTCTGCTCCATCACCGAGCACGAGGGCCGCATCATCCAGAGCCGCTCGGAGGACTCGGTGGTGCGCGAGATCGAGGCGGTGCGCGATTCGGTGCCAGGCTTCACCGGCGTGATCTCGGATCTGGGCGGCCCGACCGCCAACATGTACCGCCTCGCCTGCAAGAGCCGCGAGATCGAGAGCGCCTGCCGCCGGCCCTCGTGCGTGTACCCGGGGGTGTGCCCGAACCTCAACACCGACCATACGCCGCTGATCCGCCTCTACCGCCGCGCGCGCGCGCTGCCGGGCATCAAGAAGGTGCTGATCGCCTCCGGTGTGCGCTACGACCTCGCGATCGAGTCACCCGAGTACGTGAAGGAACTCGCGCAGCACCACACCGGCGGCTACCTGAAGATCGCGCCCGAGGCACTCGCCGAAGGGCCGCTGTCGAAGATGATGAAGCCGGGCGTGGCGGCCTACGATCGCTTCAAGTCGCTCTTCGAGCGCTACTCGAAGGAAGCCGGCAAGGAGCAGTACCTGATTCCCTACTTCATCGCCGCGCACCCCGGCACGAGCGATGAGGACATGCTGCAGCTGGCGCTGTGGCTGAAGAAGAACGGCTTCCGCGCCGACCAGGTGCAGGCCTTCCTGCCCGGCCCGATGGCCACCGCCACCGCCATGTACCACTCGGGCAAGAACCCGCTGAAGCGCGTGACGCGCTCGAGCGAGGAGGTCCGCATCCCCAAGGGCCTCAGGGTGCGCCGGCTCCACAAGGCGTTCCTGCGCTACCACGATCCGCACAACTGGCCGCTGCTGCGCGAGGCGCTGCGCCGCATGGGGCGCGCGGACCTGATCGGCAACGGCCGCCAGCAGCTCGTTCCCGCCTACCAGCCCGGCGGCACCGGCGCCGAGGGCGAGGGCCGCCGCAGCGGCGCGCGCCCCTTCCGCACCCAGCACACGGGCCTGCCCAAGACCCCGCGCGCGGCGCCGGCGCGGCCGCGCACGCGGCGCCCCTGAAGCCGTTCTTGACGTAACACCGGCTGCCCGGCAGGCGATTGCGGACGGCGCTCGCGCGAGAGTAGGGTGTTCGTCATGGGATCGCCGCATCACATCGTCTGGCGCACCTGGGTAACCGCGCTCCTGGCGCTCCCCGCCCTGGCCGCCTCGGCGGCCGAGGCGCCCGTAACGCCCCCGGCTGCCAGCGCCGCCGGCACCGCCACCGTGCTCGCCATCCAGGGCGCGATCGGTCCTGCGACCGCGCGTTACGTGGTGCACGGCATCGCCGCCGCCCACGCGAGCGGCAGCCGCCTGGTGGTGCTCGAGCTCGACACGCCCGGCGGGCTCGACAGCGCGATGCGCGACATCATCCAGGCGATCCTCGCCTCGGACGTGCCGGTGGCGAGCTACGTCACGCCCCAGGGCGCGCGCGCGGCGAGCGCCGGCACCTACATTCTCTACGCGAGCCACATCGCCGCCATGGCCCCGGCCACCAACCTCGGGGCCGCCACCCCGGTGCCGATCGGCGGGGAGTCCCCCGCCGCTCCGGCCCCGCTTCCCGGGGGCGCGGATGCGCCCAAGCCGGGCAGTGCCACCGGGCCGCCCAAGCCCGCCGGCGAGCCGCCCTCCGGCGGCGCCATGGAGCGCAAGGTCGTGAACGATGCGGTCGCCTACATCCGCAGCCTCGCGGAACTGCGCGGCCGCAACGCCGAGTGGGCCGAGAGCGCGGTGCGCGGCGCGGCGAGCCTCTCGGCCACCCAGGCGCTGCACGAGAAGGTCATCGATCTGATCGCGCAGGACGTGCCGGACCTGCTGGCGCGCATCGACGGGCGCGAAGTGCGCGTGGCGGACCGCACGGTGAAGCTCGCCACGCGCACGCTCGCACTCGTGCAGGTCCGGCCCGACTGGCGCACGCAGCTGCTCGCGGTGATCACCCACCCGACGGTGGCCTACGGGCTGATGCTGATCGGCATCTGGGGGCTCTTGCTCGAGGGCTACAACCCGGGCGCGGTGCTGCCGGGCGTGGCCGGCTCGATCTGCCTGCTGATCGCGCTGTTTGCCTTCCAGGTGCTGTCGGTCAACTACGCGGGGCTCGCGCTGGTGGCGGTGGGCGTCGGCATGATCATCGCCGAGTTCTTCTTTCCGACCTACGGCTCGCTCGGCATCGGCGGCCTGATCGCCTTCGTGGTCGGCTCGCTCATCCTGTTCGACTCCGACACGCCCGGCCTGCAGGTCGGGCGCTCGGTGATCGCCGCCATCGCCACCGCCGGCGGCCTCATCATCGCCGGCATCGTCTACCTGGCGACGCGCGCCATGCGCCGCCCGGTCGCCACCGGCGCGCAGGCCATGATCGGCGCCAGCGCCGAGGTGGTCGCGGATTTCAGCGGCCGCGGGCGCGTGCGCTTCGGCGGGGAGCTGTGGAACGCGCGCAGCGCGGCCGCGCTGCGTGCCGGCGAGCAGGCGCGCATCGTGAAGGTGGAAGGACTAACATTGTGGGTCGAGCCGCAGTAAGCGCGGCCGCGCCGTCTTCAGGAGAATTGCATGCCGTTTGGAATTGCGCTGCTGGTGATGGTGGTGCTGCTGTTGTTCAGCACCCTCAAGGTGCTGAACGAATACGAGCGCGGCGTGATGTTCACGCTCGGGCGCTTCACCGGCATCAAGGGCCCGGGCATGGTGGTGGTGTTTCCCTTCGTGCAGCAGATGCGCAAGGTGGACCTGCGCGTCATCGTGCTCAACGTCCCCAAGCAGGACGTGATCACGCGCGACAACGTGTCGGTGAAGGTGAACGCCGTCGTCTACTTCCGCATCGTCGATCCCGGCAAGGCCATCATCCAGGTGGCGAACGCCTTCGACGCCACCAGCCAGGTCGCGCAGACCACGCTGCGCTCGGTGGTGGGCCAGCACGAGATGGACGACCTGCTTGTCGCAGCGCGACAAGCTCAACGTCGACCTGCAGCGCATCCTCGACCAGAACACCGAGTCCTGGGGCATCAAGGTGTCCACGGTGGAGATCAAGGACGTCGACCTCGATGAGAGCATGATCCGCGCCATGGCCAAGCAGGCCGAGGCCGAGCGCACGCGGCGCGCCAAGATCATCCACGCCGAGGGCGAGGCCCAGGCGGCCGAGCAGCTGGTCGTGGCGGCCGCCGCGCTCGCGCATGCCCCGAGCGCGCTGCAGCTGCGCTACCTGCAGACCCTCGCCGACATCTCGCACGAGAAGACCCAGATCATCGTCTTCCCGCTGCCGCTGGACCTGATCAAGCCGTTCCTCGCCCCCGCGGTGACTAGCGAGCGTGCGCTCATTGCCGCGGGGCTGCTGCTTGCGCTCGCGACCGCCTGCGGCGCCTTCGGCGCCCACGCCCTGAAGGGCGTGCTCGCGCCCGAGCGCCTGGCGCTGTGGGAGACGGCGGTGCGCTACCAGTTCTTCCAGGCCCTGGGCCTCATCGGCGTGGCGCTGGCGATGCGCGACATCAGCCGCCGGCGCGCTGCGCACCGCCGCGACGCCTCATCGTCGCGGGTGTGCTGCTCTTTTGCGGCAGTCTCTACGCGCTCGCGTTCGGCGCGCCGCGCCTGCTCGGGGCGCTCACCCCGCTGGGCGGGCTGGCGTGGATCGCCGGCTGGCTGCTGTTTGCCTGGGGCGCCTGGCGCCGCACCTGAAGGGAGTCACCGTCCGATGCTCACCCGCCTGATCCTGCTCGCGCCGGTGGCGCTGGCCCTCAGCGCCTGTGCTCCCGCGCCGCCGGCGGGCCCGTCCACCCGGGCGCAGATCCCGCCGTGGGGGCTCGACCTGAGCGCACGCGACCCCGCGGTGCGCCCCGGGGATGACTTCTATCGCTACGCCGACGGGCGCTGGCTCGCCACGCACAGCATCCCGGCGGACCGCGCCCGCTGGGGTTCCTTCGATGAGCTCGACGAGCGCGCGCTCGCGCAGGTGCTGCAAGTCGTGCAGGGGCTGCCCGCGGATGCGCCCGAGGGCAGCAACGCGCAGAAGGTGGGCGACTACTACCGCGCCTTCATCGATACCGCCGCCATCGATACCAAGGGCATCGTGCCCGCGCGCGCCGGGATCGATGCGATCTCAGCGGCCAGGAACCATCATGACCTGACCCGCCTCATGGGGCGCGCCGACCTGCAGCTGCTCGCGCCACTGCGCGTCTCCATCGGCCTCGATCAGAAGGATCCGGACCGCTACGCCGTCATCATCGGCCAGAGCGGGCTCGGGCTCCCCGACCGCGACTACTACCTCAAGCCCGATGCGGTGTACGCGCAGATGCGCGAGAAGTACCGCGCCCACATCGCGCGCATGCTCACCCTGATCGGCGAGCCGAACCCCGCCGATGAGGCGCAGGGGATCCTGGAGGTCGAGACGCGCATCGCACGGGTGCAGTGGCCGCGCGCCAAGGCGCGCGAGCGCGACCTCACCTACAACCCGCGCACGCGTGCGGAGCTCGAGCAGCTGGTGCCCGGGTTCTACTGGGAGACCCTGCTGGCCACCGCCGGCGTCGATGCGCAGCCGCAGTTCATCGTGCGCGAGCTCGACGCGGTGCAGGCACTCGGCAAGCTCTTCCTCGACGTGCCGGTGGATACCTGGCGGCCGTACTTCAAGTATCACTACGTGGTCAGCAACGCCGCGGTGCTGCCGCAGGCAGTGGACGCCGAGGCCTTCGACTTCTACGGCCGTACCCTCAGCGGCCAGCAGGTGCAGCGCTCGCGCGACAAGCGCGCGGTGCGCGCGCTCAATGCCGACCTGGGCGAGGCGGTCGGCGCGCTCTACGTCGAGCGCTTCTTCCCGGCGTCCTCCCGGGAGCAGGTGCGCGAGCTGGTCGAGAACCTGCGCGCCTGCTACGCGGCGCGCATCCAGACGCTGCCGTGGATGACGCCGGCGACGCGCAAGGTGGCGCTGGAGAAGCTCGCGGCGTTCCACCCCAAGCTCGGCTATCCGGACCAGTGGCGCGACTACGCGGCACTCTCGATCGTGCGCGGGGACGCCTTCGGCAACAGCGTGCGCGCCGGGATGTTCGAGTGGCAGCGGCAGGTGAAGCGGCTGGCTGAACCGACCGACCGCAGCGAGTGGGGCATGACGCCCCAGACCATCAACGCCTACTACAACCCGACCTTCAACGAGGTGGTGTTTCCCGCGGCGATCCTGCAGCCGCCGTTCTTCGATCCGCACGCCGACCCGGCGGTGAACTACGGCGGCATCGGCGCGGTCATCGGCCACGAGATGGGGCACGGCTTCGATGACCAGGGCTCCAAGTCCGATGCGCGCGGGGTCCTGCACACCTGGTGGGACCCGGCCGACACCGCCGCCTTCGCCCAGCGCACCGGCGCGCTCGCGACGCAGTACGAGGGCTACACCGTGCTGCCGGGCCTGAACGTCAACGGCCACCTCACGCTCGGGGAGAACATCGGCGATCTCGGCGGGGTGTCGGTGGCCTACGACGCCTACCAGCGCTCGCTCAAGGGTCGCCCGGCGCCGGTGCGCGACGGGGTGAGCGGCGATCAGCGCTTCTTCCTCGCCTATGCGCAGGTCTGGCGTGTGCTCGACACCGACGAAAACATCCGCCGGCAGGTGCTCTCCGATCCGCACAGTCCGGCGCGCTTTCGCGTCAACGGCGTGGTGCGTAACGTGGATGCCTGGTACGACGCCTTCGGCGTCAAGCCGGGAGATCAGCTGTACCTCGCGCCGGCCGAGCGCGTGCACATCTGGTGAGCTGATGCGCTCGGGCCTGCCCATCGATGCGGTGCTCGCGCCACTGCAGGCGGCGCTGCGCGCGCAGGGTGCGGCGGTGCTGCAGGCCCCACCCGGGGCCGGCAAGAGCACGGTCGTGCCGCTGGCGCTGCTCGGGGAAGCGTGGGCGGCGGGCGGGCGGATCGTGATGCTCGAGCCGCGGCGGCTCGCCGCGCGCGCGGTCGCGACGCGCATGGCACAGACCCTCGGGGAGGACGTCGGCGAGACGGTCGGCTACCGCATGCGCCTGGACACGCGCGTCTCGCGCGCGACGCGCATCGAGGTGGTGACCGAGGGCGTGCTCACCCGCATGCTGCAGGCCGACGCGGCGCTCGAGGGCGTCGCCGCGGTGATCTTCGACGAGTTCCACGAGCGCAGCCTGCAGGCGGACCTGGGCCTGGCGCTGACGCTCGATGCGCGCGCCAACCTCAATCCCGCGCTGCGCCTGCTGGTGATGTCCGCGACCCTGGACGGCGCGGCGGTGGCGCGCCTCATCGCGGACGCGGCGCTCATCAGCGCCCCGGGGCGCAGTTTCCCGGTGACCACGCACTACCTGCCCGCCGGTCCGCCGCTGCTGCCGGACGCCGGGCGCGGCGCCGACACGCCCGAGCGGCGCGTCACGCAGCTCATCCGGCGCGCGCTGCGCGAGTCCCCCGGCGACGTGCTGGCCTTCCTCCCCGGTGCACGCGAGATCCGGCGCGTGGCGGCGGCGCTCGCAGCAGAAGGCGCCGCGCCGCACGTCGCCGTGCTGCCGCTCTTCGGGGACCTGGGGGCCGAGGCGCAGCGCGCCGCGCTCGCACCCGCCGCCCCCGGCGTGCGCAAGGTCGTGCTTGCGACCAACATCGCCGAGACCAGCCTCACCATCGAGGGCGTGACCGTCGTGGTCGACTCGGGCCTGGCGCGGCGCGCGCGCTTCGATCCGGCCACCGGCATGGGGCGCCTGGAGACCCAGCGCATCTCGCGCGCGTCCGCCGAGCAGCGCCAGGGGCGCGCCGGCCGCACGCAGCCCGGGGTGTGCTACCGCGCCTGGGGCGAGGGTGCGCACGCCGCGCTCGCCGCCCACACGCCGCCGGAGATCCTCGATGCGGACCTGGCGCCGCTCGCGCTGGAGCTCGCCGGCTGGGGCGCGCGGGACGCGGCGACGCTGCGCTGGCTCGACCCGCCGCCGGCGGCGCAGCTGGCGAGCGCGCGCGACCTGCTCGCACGCCTGGGGGCGCTCGATGGGCAGGGGCGCATCAGCGCGCACGGGCGCGAGATGGCGCGCCTGCCGCTGCACCCGCGCCTGGCGCACCTGCTGCTCAAGGCCCGCTCGCTCGGGCTCGTGCCGCTCGCGGCGCAGCTGGCCGCGCTCCTGTCCGAGCGCGACCTCCTGGCCGGGGGGGCCGGCGCGCGCGATGCCGACATCCGCTCGCGACTCGAGCTGCTTCAGGGTGAGGGCGCCGCCGGGGTCGATCGCTTCGCGCTCGAGCGCGCCCGCCGCGCCGCGCGCGACCTGCAGCGCCAGGCGGGCGCGGCGCGGCCGCATCCGGCGCGGGCCGCCGATGCCGAGGCTGCGGGCCTGCTGCTCGCCTTCGCCTATCCCGACCGCATCGGGCGCCGGCGCCCCGGCGGGGAGGGTCGCTACACGCTCACCAGCGGGCGCGGCGCGGCGTTCGCGGCGCCGCAGTCGCTCGCGCGCGCCGAGTTCATCGTCGCGGCCGACCTCGATGACGCCGAGCGCGAGGCGCGCATCCTGCTCGCCGCGCCGCTCACGCGCGCGGACCTCGAGGCGCACTTTGCCGCCGCGATCAGCCGCACGCAGACGGTGGAGTGGAACGCGCGCGAGGAGGCGGTGAGTGCGCGGCGCAGCGTGAAGCTCGACGCCCTGGTGCTGGAAGAGGGGCCGCTGCCGCAGGTGCCGGCCGAGGCGGCGCGGGCGGCGATGCTCGCCGGCGTGCGCGCGCTGGGGCTTGAGGCCCTGCCCTGGGATCGCGAGGCGCGCGAGCTGTGCGCGCGGCTGGAGTTCGTGCGCGCGCAGGGGGCGGGGGACTGGCCCGCGGCGAGCAGCGCGGCACTGGAGGCGAGCCTCGAGGAGTGGCTCGCGCCCTGGCTCGAGGGGGTGACGCGGCGCACGCAGCTCGCGCGCGTGCCGCTCGCGCAGGCGCTCCTCGCCCGGCTCAGCTACGCGCAGCAGCGCGAGCTCGACGCCGCGGCGCCGGCGCACCTGACGCTGCCCACCGGTACGCGCGTGCGCGTCGACTACCAGAGCGCCGGCGCACCGCTCGCGGCGGTGCGCCTGCAGGAGGTGTTCGGGCTCGCCGCCACCCCGCGCCTGGGGCGCGCGCAGGTGCCGGTGACGCTGCAGCTGCTCTCGCCGGCGCAGCGGCCGCTGCAGGTGACGCGCGACCTGGCGAGCTTCTGGCGCGGCGCCTACGTCGAGGTGCGCAAGGACATGCGCGGGCGCTATCCGCGCCACTACTGGCCGGAGGATCCGCTCACCGCCGCGCCCACCCGCGGCGTGCGCCGCAAGCGCTGAAGCGCGCCGGCGCCGCCCCGTCAGCGGCCGCGGGCGGATGGGTTATATTGCCGCCCCACGATGACCACCGCGGAAGACGCATCTTGCCCATGATTTCGGCACGTGAGGCGCTCAGCGCGCTGCGCGAGGGCAATCACCGCTTCGTCACTGAGCAGCGGCGCGACGATGGCGACAGCACCGCGCGGCGCCGCGCCATCGCCGCGCGCCAGGAGCCCTTCGCCATCATCCTCGGCTGCTCCGATGCGCGCGTGCCCGCCGAGCTCGTGTTCGATCAGGGACTCGGGGACCTGTTCGTCATCCGCGTCGCCGGCAACATCGTCGCGCCCTCCCAGGTCGGCAGCGTCGAGTTCGCCGCCGAGGCCTTCGGCACGCGCCTGGTGGTGGTGCTCGGCCATACCAACTGTGGCGCGATCCATGCGACGCTGCAGCAGCTCGCGCGGCCGTGGCGCGAGCAGTCGCGCAACCTCAGCTCGATCGTCGACCGCATCCGCCCGGCGCTCGAGGACCTCATCGGCAGCGCCGCGCCCGATGCCGCCGAACTCGAGCATCGCGCCGTGCGCGCCAACATCCGCATGTCGGCCAACCACCTGCGGCACGGCTCGGGCGTGCTGGAGGAGCTCATCCGCACGGATGGCCTCCTGGTGGTGGGCGCGGAGTACTCGGTCGACAGCGGGGTGGTGGATTTCTTCGACGGGGTGCCGGTGGCCTAAAGGGCGCCGGCGGCGGGGTCAGCGCCCGGTGCGCCGGCGGTGCCGCCGGCGCACCGGGACACTCGCGAGCCTTACTTGCCAGCCTTGGCCTTGGCGGCGTCGCACTCGGCCTTGGTCATCTCCATGAAGCCCTTGCCCTTGCAGGAGTTCTGGCCCTTGCAGGCGTTGTTGGCGCTCTTGCAGGCCGACTGGCCCTTGCAGGCGTTCACGCCGCTGCAGTGGATCTTGGCGTCCGAGCCGTCCGCCAGCGCGGTGGTAGCGAAGCCCGTACCGAAGAGCATGGCGGCGGCGGTCGCCACGGCCACGCCGGAGTTTTTCAGTCGCATGATGGTTCCCTCGTTCAGTTGTTTCCGGGCGAGCCCCGGGCAGCCAGTAGACCGGGCCGCGCGGGAATTTGTTACCCCGGGGGCTTCAGGCGCGCGCCGGCGTTCCCGCGCGCCGCCGGTACCAGCCCTCGAGATAGTGATCGAGCGAGACCGCGCCGGCGCCGGCGATGGCGAGCCACAGGAACAGCGCCAGGTACTCGGTCTCATCGAAGCCGAGCAGCGTCTCGAGCGAGTCCACGTCCGCCCACTTGGCGGAGCGAATGGCGACGATCATGGTGACGCCGAGCGCGCCGGCGGAGATGCGGGTCAGCAGTCCCAAAAGCAGGAACAGGCCGCCGAAGAACTCCACGCCCGACACGAACGGGGCGAGCAGGTGCGGCGCGGGGATCCCCCAGCCGACGAAGTTGTCCGTCACCGTGGGCAGGTTATTGAGCTTGCCCCAGCCGCTCCACAGGAACACCCACCCCACCACGATGCGCGCCACCAGCGGGGCCAGCCAGGTGAGGTGTCCGGCGACGCGCCGGGGCCAGTCGATCAGCCACTGTACGAGAACCTTCACGGACCCCTCCTGTCGCTTGGCATGGGCACGGTCGGGCGATAAGACCGCTCGCTCCGCCGCGATATTGCCGGAACCGGGCGGTGCCATGCGTATAATCGCGCGCTTCGACCCCCCCAACGCCATGCGCAATCCCCAGCCCGAATCGCCGGTCTTATCCATAGGTGCGCGGCTGCCTGGCGAGCCGGGCTCCCCGTTGACGGAGCTGTTCCAGTCACTGCGGCCGGACCTGCTGCGCTTCGCCCACTGGCTGGCGCGCGACCGCTCGATCGCGGAGGACATCGTGCAGGAGTCCCTGCTGCGCGCCTGGCGCTCGCGCGAGGCGCTCAAAGACCCGGGCGCGGCGCGGCCGTGGCTGCTGACGATCGTGCGGCGCGAGCACGCCCGGCTGTACGAGCGCAAGCGCCTGGAGCTGGTTCCCCTGGATGAGGTTGCCGAGACCCGCGCCGAGGTGGGTGCGGAGGATGAGGACGATTTGCTGACTTTGCGACATGCCATCATGCGGTTGCCGCTCGAATACCGCGAGCCGCTCGTGCTGCAGGTCCTGGGTGGGTTCTCCACCGAGGAGATTGCGCGCGAGCTGTCGTTGTCCTCGACCGCGGTGCTGACGCGCCTGTTCCGCGCGCGCAACAAGCTGCGCGTCCTGTGCGGCATGGCCGCCGCCCCGGACGTGCTCGACGGCAACGGAGGGGCGCGATGAACTGCGCCCACGCCCGGCTGCTGCTCGGCGCCGAGCCGCACAGCGGCGACCCGGAGCTCAGCGCACACCTCGCCGGCTGTCCGGCATGCGCCACGTTCCGCGACGAGATGCGCACGCTCGACGCACGCATCGCGCGCGCGCTCGAGCGGCCGCCGGACCTCGCGCCGGCGCAGCGCCCGCAGCGCTCCGCGCCGTGGCGGCAGTGGGCGCTGGCCGCCAGCGTGCTGCTCGCCAGCGTGCTCGTGGTCGGCGTGTGGCTGCTGCGCCCGAGCGATACCCTGGCGCGCGACCTCGTGGCGCACGTGCAGCACGAGCCCGACAGCTGGTTCGCGACCCAGCAGGTGAGCGCCCAGGGCATCGGCGATGCGCTGCACCGCAGCGGGGTTGCGATCGACCTGACCTCCGACCGCGTCACCTACGCGGAAAGCTGCTGGTTCCGCGGTCACTACGTGCCACACCTGGTGGTGCAGACCGCGCAGGGCCCGGCCACGGTGCTGCTGCTGCGCCATGAGCAGGTGCCCGGTCCGCGCACCTTCCGCGAGGGCGGCATGAACGGGATCATCGTGCCGGCGGACCGGGGCAGCGTCGCCGTGCTCGCCCACGGCGCCAACGTGCAGCTCCTCGCGCAGCAGATGCAGCAGGACGTGCGCTGGCTGCCCGAGCCGCGTTGACGGTACCGCGGCGTGAGGCCCCGCCGGCGGACCCGTCGCGCGCGTGCCGCCGGCCTGCGCGCCGTGCCCGGCCGCCCGGCCGGCACCCCTTCGTTTCGCATCCCGAGGAAGCTGCAGCATGACGATCAAGCGCCGCGATCTGTTGGTTGGCACGGGCACGCTGGCGGCGACGACCTGGCTCGCGCGCCATTCCATGGCGGCCGCTGACACCATCCCGCCCGCGCCGGTGGCGCGCGTCGCGGTGGTGAAGGACACCTACTTCGGCGAGACCCTGAGCGACCCGTACCGCTGGATGGAGAACGACCAGGACCCCGAGTGGCTGCCGTTCCTCAGGGGCCAGAACGCGCACGCGCGCGCGGTGCTCGCGCGGATCCCGGGACGCGAGGCGCTTGCTGAAGCGCATCCAGCAGCTCTCCGGCGACACCGCCCTCACGCGCCGCGTGCAGCGCGCCGGCAAGCGCCTCTTCTTCGAGCAGCGCCCGGTCGGCGCCGACAACTTCAAGCTGTTCGTCCAGGAAGGCGGCGTGCAGCACGTGCTCATCGACCCGACGCTCAAGTCCGGCCCCAGCAGCCACTTCTCGCTCGACTGGTGGCAGGCATCCCCGGACGGCACGCGCGTGGTGTACGGGCTCTCCCGGGACGGCAGTGAGGACTCGGTCCTGCACGTGCTGAACGTCGCCGACGGGCGCGACCTGCCCGAGAGCATTGCCGACACCGAGAACGCCGAGCCGCACTGGCTCGATGACGGCTCGGGCTTCTTCTACAACCAGCTCACCGGCAAGAACGACACGCCGGAGCGCTACCTCGACAGCCAGGCACGCTTCCACCGCCTCGGCACCGACCCGGCGGCGGACCCGATCCTCATGAAGCGTGGCCTCGATCCCCGGGTGGCCTTCGAGCGCATCCAGATGCCGCACATCCTCACCTTCGAGGGCTCGCGCTACGCGCTGCTGGCGCTCGTCGACGTGCGCAGCGAGATGCGCATGCTCCTCGCGCCGCTCGCCGCGGTGCTCGCGGGACAGGCGCGCTGGACACCCGTCGCGGAGTTCGACGACGAGGTCACCGACGTCGCCATCGACGCCGAGACGCTCTACCTGCTCGCCAACCGCGGCGCGCCCCGCGGGCGCGTGCTCCAAGCGAGCGTGCAGCAGCCGGCGATCGCGCACGCCACGGAGCTCGTGCCGCAGGGGGAGTGGGTGATCGAGGAGCTGCACCTCGCGCACGACGGGGTGTACCTGCGCATGCTCGACGGCGGGCTGTCGCGCCTGAAGCGCCTCGCGCGCGGCGGGCAGCTGGCCGAGATCACGCTGCCCTTCGATGGCACGCTGAGCGCGATGCACACCAGCGTGCAGCAGGACGGCGGGCTGTTCTCGCTCACCGGCTGGCTCACCCCCGCGGACATCTGGTCCGTGGATGCCGCCGGACACGTCGCGGCCACGGGGCTCACGCCCAAGCCCGCCATCGACGTCAGCCCCTACGAGACCCAGCGCCTGTTCGCCACCGCGCGCGACGGCACGCGCGTGCCTTACACGATCATCTACCGCAAGGGCCTGCCGCTCGATGGCCGCAACCCGGCCTTCATCTGCGCCTACGGCTCCTACGGCAGCATCCCCTTCACGCCGGCGTTCGCCGGGCGCGCGTTCGCGCTCATGGATGCCGGCTGCATCGTCGGCTACGCCAACGTGCGCGGCGGCGGGGAGTACGGGCGTGACTGGCACAAGGCCGGGCAGCTCGCCAACAAGCCCAACACCTGGCGCGACCTCATCGACGTGTGCCTCGACCTGTGCCAGCGCAAGTACACGCGCGCCGGCGCACCTGGCGATCGGCGGCCGCTCGGCGGGCGGCATCACCGTGGGGCGCGCGCTCACCGAGCGCCCGGAGCTGTTCGCCGCGGTGGTGGACGGCGTCGGCTGGTCCAACCCCCTGCGCTACGTGGCCGAGCAGAACGGTTACGGCGAGGAGCCCGAGTGGGGCGCGATCCGCGAGGAGTCCGGCTACCGGGCGCTGAAGTCGATCGACAGCTACCAGGCGGTCAAGCCCGGCACGGCCTACCCGGCGGTGCTGCTGACCACCGGGGTCACCGACCCGCGCGTCGCGCCGTTTCACGTGGGCAAGATGGCCGCCCGGCTGCAGGCGTGCACCAGCTCCGGCAAGCCCATCCTGCTGCGGGTGGAATTCGCTGCCGGGCACGGCATCGGCTCGACCCGCGCGCAGCAGGATAGCGAGGCGGCCGATACCTACGCGTTCCTGCTGTGGCGCACGGGCGTGCCGGCGTATCAGCCGCCCGCCGCCGCCCTCAAAGGTAGCTGAGCCACCACCAGTCGCGGTGCCGCTGCCGCAGGCGCGAGTACCAGCGGCAGGCCGGGTACAGCAACGCGAGCACGGTGAGCCAGGCGGCGTAGACCACCGGCAGCGAGAAGCCGGTGCCCTCGAACAGCTCCGGGTGCAGCACCACGGTGCGCATCTGGTCGAACTCCATGGCGATGCTTTGCCCGGCGGCGAACCGCATGAGGATCGCGAGTGTGTGCGCCACGAACAGGTGCAGGATGTAGGCAAACAGCGGTACCGAGCCGAACACCAGGATGAAGCGCGCCGTCGGGCCGCGCCAGCGTGAGAACAGCGGCACGAGCACGAACATGAGCCCGAGTGTGGCGCAGACGTAGAAGAGCGAGGGCGGGTATTTCTCCACGCGCAGGAAGCTCATCAGCGAGCGCCCGATGCTCGCCTGCACCGTCCAGGGATGCGGGTCGCCGTAGAGGTTGAAGTACCGCAGCAGCAGGAACAGCGCCAGCATCGCCGCTCCCAGCGCCATGAAGCGGCGGTCACGCGCGGCGGGGGCCATGAGGAACCAGGGGGCGAGCCCGTAGCCGAACAGCATCACGCCCAGCCACGGTACGACCGGATAGAAATCGAGCACCACCGGCGTGCCGTTATGCATCCACAGCCCCGAAACGTGCAGCGCCATCCAGGCATCCGCCCAGGCGCCGAATTGCGCGGGCGTGAGCGGATCGAGCAGGTTGTGGCCGACGATGATCACCGCCCCGATCGCAAGCACCAGCTCGCGCGGTAATCGCACCAGCGCCGCGAGCAGCACCATGGAGCAGCCGATCGCCCAGATCACCTGCAGGAAAATGATAAACGGTAAGGAGAACGACCAGGCAAACCCGATCACCGTCAGCTCGAGAAACACCAGCCACAATCCGCGCGTGAGCAGCAACCACGCCAGCTCGGCTGCCGTCTTGCCGCGCGCCCGCTGCAGCCACGCGGACGCGCCGGCGAGGAACACGAACGTGGGCGCGCACAGGTGCGTGATCCAGCGGGTGGCATACAGCAGCGCGGTCGTGCGTGCCGGGTCGAGCGGATCGAAGCGCAGCGCGTCGACGTGCACGAAGTCGCGCACGTGGTCGAGCACCATGAACGCGATCACCAGGCCGCGCATGAGATCGATCGAGGTCAGCCGCGGTGCGGCGGCGGCGCCCGAAGCACCGCGGCCCGGCACGGCCTAGGGTCTCCCGGCTCGCCGCGGCGAGCGGCACGATGAGGCGGCTGGCGTGCTGCGCATCGTGCAGCAGGCGGATGTGCGCGATCCGCGCATCCTCGGGTCGCTCGTAGCCGATGCGACCGCCGGTGTTGTAGTTCTTCTGGTACTTCGGCGAGTTCAGCGGCGCGATCACGACGCGCAGGCGCGCACCGGCCGGCAGCCGCCACGCCGCCCAGTTGAACTCGAAGGGGATCTGCGCCAGCTCCCCGGGCCTGAGGAGTTCCGCGTGAAAGGGACTGTTGCGGAAGCGGGCGCGGCGGATGTCCTCCCCGAGGCGCACGGCCGAGCCGTCCGCCTGCACCAGCAGCACCTGCGCCCACAGGTCGTAGTCGGGCGTGTCGGCGCGGCACGCGAGCAGGAGCCGCAGCGCACCGGCCATCTCGGTGTCCGTGGCCAGCGGGGCGCTCTCGAACACGACGGCCCGCTTCTGCCCGGCGCGGAACTGGCTGAGCAGGTTCTCCTCGTCCGCTTCCTTCGCCACCTCGAGCTCGGGGAGCTCGCGCGGATCGCTCACCAGCAGCGTCGCGGGCTCGCGCTGCGGCGCCGTCGCGGCGAGCGTGCCCGGATGCGCGAAGGTCCGCGGCACCGCCGGGGGCACTGAGGTGCAGCACCAGCGCCTTGCCCGAGCCGGCCGCGGCCAGCGTGTGCGCGTAGCGCCACTCGTTCGCCCCCATCATGTAGTAGGCCACGCGGTCGTGGAAGAACTCCGGCAGCGGCGCGCGCCCGAGCGCCCAGTCATACCAGTCCGCGTGCAGCTTCTTCATGTCGAGTACCGCGTTCGCGGGGATCCTGAGCCCGTCGATCTCCGCCGCGGGCGTCTGCGTGCCGCCGTGATCCCAGGGGCCGATGACGAGGTAGCTGCGCGCGAGCGCTTCCGGCGGGGCGTGCGCGCCGTGGCGCGCGTAGTAGCGCAGCGCGCCGGGCTGGTCGTCGTCGAAGAAGCCGGTGCCCGTCAGCACCGGGAACTGCATGGCGGCGTAGTCCGCGTCCTGCGGTTCGGCGGCGAGGTTGAAGGCCTCATCGCCGACGTGGTCGAGCCACACGCGCAGCATCGGCGCGTGCGCACCGCTGGCATCGCTCATCCACCAGTCATCCGCGGCGATCCCGATGGCGGCGTCCAGCTCCCCGAAGGGCCGCTGCGCGGCGTACTGCTCCAGCATCTTGCCGGACCAATACGGCTCGTTTTCGATGAAGCCCGGGTTGAGCGCCCGCCCGGAGGTGTAGCCGAGGATCACCGTCGTCCAGGCCTGCGGGATGCCGTTGGTGTTGGGAATGTCCCAGCCCGGGTAGATCGGCACGTAGGGGGCGATCGCGGCCAGGTGCGGCGGCCGCTGTGCTGCCGTGTGCCACTGGGTCATGCCGACGAAGGAGCCGCCGTACATGACGACCTGGCCGTTGCTCCAGGGCTGGCGCGCGATCCACTCGATGAGGTCGTAGCCGTCGCGCCCGACGGTGAGCCCCAGGTTGTCACTCTTCAGCCCGCCGGAGCGGCCGCGGCCGCGCACGTACGCCTGCACCCACACGTAGCCGCGCTGCGCGAAGTAGGGCGGCTCGCCGCGGCGGCTGCCGTCGATGTCGTACTGGGTCAGCGTGAGGATCGCCGGCGCGGGCGCTGCGAGGTGCGAGGGCCGCGTGATCCAGGCCTCGAGTTCGACGCCATCGCGCACCGGGATCATGCGGCTCATGAGGATGTCGTACCCGGGTCCGACGTCGGCGGCACGCGCACCGCACGACAGTGCGAGGGCGAGCAGCGCCGCGGCCATGATTCTCAAGCTCCTGGCTCCCTTCTTCGGCTGAGTCGGCGCGCCAGCCGTTCCCGCGGCGCCGCCGACCGGCGGCGCAATCTTAAATCAACGCGCGGGCGGCGTGCCGCTTTCCGGTTTGCTCGCGGGACGCGACACTTATAACCTGCGTAACCGTCATCAGAGCAAAGGAGAACACCCATGGGACGCCTCACACGGTGCAGCGTGCTCATCCTCGGGGCACTGGGGCTCGCGGCCTGCTCCACGTCCTCGCACGTGGTGGTCGGCACGGTGCGTCCGCCGGTCCCGCCCGAGAACGTCCGGGTGTACATGCAGCCGCCGTCGAAGTACGAGACGATCGCCACCATCAACGCGACCAGCCAGGGTTCCCTTGCTCTCACCAGCCAGCAGAACATGGACAAGGCCATCGAGCGCATGAAGGTGGAGGCCGGCAATCTGGGCGCGAACGGCGTGCTGCTGCAGGGCGTGTCCGATCAGCAGACCGGTTCGATCGGCACCGGGGTCGGCAGCTCCAGCTACGGGCCGAGCAGCGCGACGGGCGTCGGGGTCGGGGGTTCCTTCGGGCTCACCAACAAGGCGACGTCGGGCCTGGCGATCTACGTGCCGCCCGATGCCATCCAGCCCGAGGCGATGCAGCACCCGCCGACCCAGCCCGCCCCGGTGCCGCCGCCGCCGCCCGTGCCGCCGCCGCACGGCTAGAGTGCGCCGCGCAGCGCCCAGCCCAACAGCAGCAGCCCGCTCGCCGCGATCCAGCTGCCGGCGACGCGCACCGCGATGCGCGCCCACGGCCGGCGCAGCGGGATGACGAGCGAGGCGCACACGGCGACGACGACGAACACCGTCGCGGCGAGTCCCGCGAGCACATAGGCGCCGTCATCGAAGCGGTTGATGCCGGTGCCGTTCAGGTAGCCGTGGAAGAATCCGAACACTGCGGCCAGCGTGGTCAGCACCGCGAGCGGCACCGGCGCGTTCAGCGCCACGAGCCCGCCGAGCAAGAGGAACGACACGCCGCTCAATGCCGCCCCGTGGGAGGTAGCGGCGAACATCCCCGTCACGCCGCCGGCGAACCAGGCGAGCGGCACGACCCACAGTACGCGCCGCGCGAAGGGTGCGCCGCGCTGCCCGCACAACAATGCGAGCGCGATGAGCGGGATCAGGTCCTCGGGGCTGAGCAGCAGGTGCAGGATGCCATCGTAAGCGGGACCGAGCCCGCTGGTGGGCAGGTGCGCCGCGGCCGGCAACGGCGCGCACGCCGCCGCCAGCGCCAGCGCGCGCCGCAGCGGGTTGCGAGTGCGGCTCATGTCAGCGCCCTCCACAGGAAGAACGCGCCGGTCGCGGCGATGGCGGCGCCGCCGGCACGCAGCCCGCGCTGACCCCAGCGCCCGCCGCGGTTGATCAGGCCGATGGCGATGCCCACCGCGTGCAGGCAGCCGGTGGCCATGACGAACCCCAGGCTGTAGAGCAGGCCGTTCTCACCGGGCGGGAGCTCGTGGCCGTGCGCGTAGCCGTGGAAGATGGCGAAGACGCCGACCAGCACGGCGGCGAGCGCGAGCGGCGGGCGCCACGCGGTCGCCACGGCCGCACCGAGGGCGACGGCCGAGAGCGCGATGCCAATCTCCGTGCCGGGCAGCGGCACGCCGATGAGGCCGAGCATCCCGCCGAGCGCCATGACCATGGGAAACGCCACCGGCAGCACCCAGATCGCCGGCGCCCCAAGCTGCGCCCCCCACAGGCCCACCGCGATCATGGCGACCACATGGTCGAGCCCGGAGATCGGGTGCCGGAAGCCGCTGAGGAAGCTCAGCTCCTCGCCCCTGTGCACGTGCGCCTGCGCGGCCGGCGCGAAGCACAGCAGCACGAAGAGCAGCGCCAGCAGGCGCGCCGTGCCGGACGTCCGGCAGTCTTCATGCCGTGACGCTCAGACGATAGGCCGGGCACTGCAGGGCCGGAACGCGATGTCGGTTCGATCATGACGGGTCCGCACAGAGTAGCACCGCGCGGCCCGGCATCCCTGCCGCCGGGCCGACCGTCATCGAGCTCCCCGGGTTTGCGCGCGACGGTCTCGGGGTCAGTCTTTTACATCACCCGCTTCGGGCAACGGCCTGCCCTTGCCGTGGTTCACCAGATTGATCACCGGCGGGATGATTTCGTAGTTGGCGTAGCCGAACTCGTTGCTGCGCGCGCCGAGGTACCGGTCGCCGAGTTTGTAGACGGTGACGTCGAAGGGTGTTTGCTGCAGCCAGGTCGTCAGTTTTCCGTCGTGGATCGAGTACGCCGATGAGGTCCCGAGGTATCCGGCCTGCGCCACGTTACCGACCTCGCTCGGCAGCAGCGCAGTGCGCCCCACGTTATAGGTGATGCGTCTGTCCCTCGATCGTGTACTGGTTCTTGAAGCGCACGCCGGTGACGTTGTTGCGTACCCAGATGAAATGGCCCACTAGGAGCGTCCTTCAACTGCTCATCGGTCGAGCGCCGTGGCCGCCCTGCTTCCTCAGGTCCGCCACGGTGGTGCCTGCCGGGGCTGACCTCTTGCGGTCCGCCGCGCTCGGGGTGTACCAGATCGGTGAGCTCCAGGCGCGCTCCTGCACGGTCGCTGCGACGACATCCGGTGGCGCGATGCCGAGCTGATGCGCCTGGATGGTAGTCCAGCGCGGCGTGGGAATCTCCAACGCGCGCGCGTAGTAAAACGCATGCAGGCCTGGGATCGAACTGCGGGTCGGTCCAGAGCGCCTTCAGTTCCGTTGCGCCGATGGAATTCGTGTACGTCGCACTCATCGATGTCCACCGTGCTGCCGACCGAGGGCCGACCCGGCCCGTGCACCTGTCGGGCTTGCGGTCGCCGGACCACGCCACGTCGATAGACCTTCTCGAAGCTCTGACCATCCTTCGTCCAGCCCTTGATGATCTGAATGCGATCCAGGTTGCCGGAGGTGGGATCCTTCACCGCCCACACGATGAAGGTGGGAGCCTTAGCCGTCCTCGGCTCTTCAGGTCGCCGCCCATGGGCACGCCCTTGCTGTAGCCCGATCTTCACCCAGTCGCTGCGTGCTTCAGGTCGCCGGCCGCGTAGTTCCCAGCCGCCAAAGAAGCGCAGCTTGATGTGCGGGCCGCTCACCGCGAAGGTCTCGCGGCGCTGCATGGCATCGAAGATCGAGGCGCGGGTATTCTCTTCGGCCCACACTCCTGCAAGACCGGCAGGATTCTCTAAGCGCGTATCCAGGCCTGCGAAACACGTGCCCCGCCATGCGCCCCTCGATCGTTCCGTCCAGGGCAGCGTGGCCGCCGTAGAAGTTGTCCTGCCGGTAGGGGGTGCCCGTGTTGTGGGAGTCCGAGGCGCCGACGACGCCGAACTTGTAGGGGTTGTAGCCCTTGGTGTCCTGCATGGTGATGCCATCTTTGAGAGCCTGGCGCGCATAGCTGCCGACGATGTGATCGAAATCGACCCTGCGGGTCGCCAAGCAGGTAGGAGAGGATCTCGTAGTTGGCGAATTCATCGGTGGGCGAGAGCGCCGGGTGGGTTTCCGAGGCGTCCCTTGATCTGCTTGATCTCGATCAAGCCGCTCGTTGCGGTCGCGTGATTCCGCCCAGGCGGCATCGATCGGGCGGCCGTAGCTGTCGACATCGATCGGATACATGTGGCCGTCGCTCAGATTGGCGTTATGCGAGATCGCCAGCAGTTCATTGCCCGCCTTGCGCTGCGCCGTCCATCCACTTCCACAGATCCTCCGGGTGTGCCGAGTTGAGCGAGCTGAAAGGCATCTTCGGGCACCTTGCCAGCAATCCTTGAAGAAGATGTTGCGATGCATAGTTCCGATAGTCCGGCGTTCGCGGTCCACTCGTAGGCGCAGAATGCCGTGAACTTTCCCGGCTTGTTGTACTCGTCGGCAACCTTGTTGTTCTCCTTCCAGACCGTTCCCGCCATTTCCGGGCACCACCAATTGCTCCGCTACGCGGTTTCACCTTCGATCATGCTGGTGCCGAGCCACAGATAGATCCTCTGGATGTCCGCCGCATCGTGCACGACCAGTTTCTTCGCAAATCGGCATCTTGCTGATCGGGAAGCTCGGATCATTCGATAGCCGCACCGCGCCGGCATACTCGGAATGATCCGTGACGCCGGCGAAATCCAGCTGCGCGCCTCACTGCGCACCGCTCAGGAGAATCGCCACGCGCTGGATGGTCCAGAACGCGCCCAGCGAGCCCACGGCGAACCCCGGCAGCGCCTGCACCCAGCGCGGCCAGTGGATCTCAAGGATGCGAAAGGCGCGCTCGATGAGCAGCACCAGGAGCACGAACCCGAGCTGGCCGATCTCCACGCCGATATTGAAGCTCAGGAGCGCGAGCGGCAGTTCGCTACGCGGCAGCCCCGCGCTGGTCAGGGCGCTGGCGAACCCGAACCCGTGCAGCAGCCCGAACGCAAAGGCCACCACCCAGGGATGGCGGATGGTGAAGCTCGTCTGCCCGCGCCATACGCGCACGACCTCCGGACCGAGGAACAGGATGCTGAGCGCGATCGCAGCATTCAGCGGCACCACCGGGACGCTCGCGTAGCCCAGGGTGGCGAGCGCGAGCGTGATGCTGTGGGCAAGCGTGAAGGCGCTCACGGTCTTCACCAGCATCCAGCGGTCCTTGACGATCAGCAGCAGCCCGAGCAGGAACAAGAGATGGTCCGCGCCCAAGGAGATGTGGCGGATGCCGTGCGCGATGTACGAGGCCATGACGCCCCAGTGACTCTCGGGCGCTGCGATCTCGACGTACGGACTGGAGGGATGCACGATGACCGACCACGCCCGGCCATCCAGCAGCTTCACGCGCACCAGCACGTCGGTGATGGTCGCCTGCAGCCCGACGAACTCGATGCGCTGCCCCGCCAGGCCCTGCGGACCCGCGGAAATCCAGCGCCGCTCGAGGAGTGAGTCGCTGAGTTCCTGCACCTCGGGGTCCCGGAGGTTTTTGACCCCGGGCGGCAGCCGCAGTGCGATCGGCAGGCGCATGCCGGCGAGCACCGGGGTGCGCCACAGGAGCGCGTACTGCACGGGCGCGTCTTCGGTGATCTCCAGGTAACAGGGTCGCGCCTCGTGCGCATGAGCGGCACTGAAGCACAGCGCTGCGAGCAGCAGCCACAGTGCGCACCCGGGCCCGAGACGCCGGCGCTGCCGCATCACTGGGGCGAGGCCTCCGGGGGCAGCAGCTCTTTGCGCGGCGGCTCGCCCGGGGGAGCGCTCGCGGCGGCTGGGGCTGCGGGCAGCAGCACGGTGTACCGGGCGCGCATGCGCGCGTAGGCCTCCTGCCAGGCCTGCTGCTTTTGCGCGGCCAGCCACGCGGTGCTGCACGTCCGGCTCGACCTCCTCGAACTCCGGGATGCGCCCCGGGATGATCGAGTCGATGAACACCAGGTGCCAGCCGTAGCCCGATTCGAGGGGCCCGGTCCACGCGCCTGGCTTGAGGCCGAATATCCCGACCGCGAAGGTCGGGCCGAACTCCTTGGCAAGCTGCTCCGCCGTGCGGTCGGCGTAGTAGTCCTCGAACATGAAGGCATCCGCCGTCGCGGCGGCGAGCGGGGAATTCTGCGGCTGGCCCGCGAGCCTGGGCAGCGCGGCCGCGGCGTCCTTCTGGGCGTTCGGCCCGCGCTTGTCGAAGCCGAAGAACACGTGGCGGAAGGTGACGCGGCCCGGGAGCGCGAATTTCTCCGCGTTCCGGGCAAACCAGGCCTTCAGCTCCTGGGTGGAGGGCTCGTGCGCAGCGGCGACGTCCTCGGCGAGGAACTGCACCTTCTGCGCCATGCGGCGCTTGACGATGGTGTCGTCCTTGTCGAGCCCCATCTGCAGGCCCTCGCGGTAGAGGATTTCCTCCTGGATCTTGTTTTCCACCATGCCGTTGAACTCCTCGACCGTGGGCTGGCGCTGCCACTGGGACTGGAAGGTGAGTTCCATGGCGCGCAGGTCATCGAGGGTGAGCGCGATCTGGTGGGAGGGGGCGACCTCGCTTTGGCCGCGGTGCAGGAGGGTGTAGCCGAGGAAGAGCGCCAGCCCGATCAGCAGGAACTGGACCAGGGAATCCCCGAAAACGCGCCTCAGCGCGGACGGCAGTCGTGCGCGCAGCGAGACGCTGCCGCGCGGCTGGGGTTACGGTCGAAGAATCGGAATCCAAAGGCGATGGGTATCCGTGGCCCGCTCTGAGGGCGCCTATCTTAGCTGCGCAGGCGCCGCACATGCGGCGCCTGCGCGGGGTGAGCCGTTCAGAACACCTTCATGGCCTCGGTCTCGGCTTTCTCGGTCAGCTCGCCGCCTGCCTTCTCGAGGATCCGACGCCGCAGATGCTCGCGCATCTCCTGGAACTTCTTTTGCTGTTCGGGATTCAGAAGCGGGGTGATCTTCGCGTCCACCGCGGCGCCGATCTCGCGCAACTGCCGCACCTTGTCCGCGCCGCTGAACGAGGCGTCGTTCTTCAGCGCCTGCAGCTTCGGCACCTCTTCCTTGAGGATCGGGATGATCTGCTGCTTCTGCTGTTCCGTCAGGCCGAGCTTGATCCGCGAAGTCGTCGGTGAGTTCCGCGGCGGGCTGCACCACGTACTGCGGAGTCGGGATGATCTGGTAGTTGGCGAAGCCGAACTCGTTGCTGCGCGCGCCGTAGTACTTGTCGCCGAGCTTGTAGACCGCGACCGAGTTCGGTTCCTGCGAGACCCACGTGATGAGCTTGCCACCCTCGATCTTGTAGGGACTGGTGACGCCCTGGTACCCGTCCCGGATGAGGTTGCCCGTGCCGCTGGGCAGCGTCGCATTCCGGCCCGCGTGGAAAATCACCGTCTGACCTTCGGTGGTGAAGTTCTCGCTGAACTGTCTCACCGGTCACGTTGTTGCGGAACCAGAACGCCTTGCCGACGATGAGCGCCTTCAGCTGCGCATCGCCCAGCGCGGTGGCGCCCTTCTTCTGCAGGTCCGCGACCGTCATGCCCGCGGGCGCGGCCTTGCGTGCCTCGGCGCTCGGGGTGTACCAGATCGGTGAGGTCCAGGCACGCTCCTGCCCGGTGAGCGGCACCACGTCCGGCGGGGGCACCCCGGCCTTGACGGACTGGATGAGCGTCCAGCGCGGCGTCGGGATCTCCAGCACGCGCACGTAGTAGAACGCATGCAGGCTCGCGTCGAACTCCGGATCCGTCCACACCGTCTTCAGCTCGGTCGCACCGACGCTGTTGGTGTAAGTGGCCTTCTCGAGGTCCACGGTGCTCTGGATCGCGGGCACCCGCCCGGTGACGGGGTCGGGCTTGCGATCACCCGCCCACACGACGTCGTAGATCTTCTCGAAGCTCTGGCCGTTCTGCGACCAGCCCTTGATCACCTGGATGCGATCGAGGTTGCCCGAGGTCGGGTCCTTCACCGCCCAGACGACGAACGTCGGCGCCGCGCCCGTCGTCGCAGGCATCGCCGGCAGATCCGCGCCCATGGGCACGCCGTTGGCATAGGACTGGTGCACCCAGTCCCTGGCGTTCAGGAGGTCCTTGTTATAGCCCCAGCCGCCGAACAGGCGCACCTTGATGTGCGGGCCGCTGACGCCGAAGGTTTCCTTGCGGTACATCGCGTCCCAGATCGAGGCGCGGGTGTTCTCCTCGGCCCACACGCCGGTCAGTCCGCCGTTGTTTTCCAGGCGTGAAGTCGATGGTGTTCCCGAGCATCACCCCGACCAGACGCCTTTGAACCGTGCCGTCGATCTCCGCATGGCCGCCGAAGAAATTGTCCTGGCGATAAGCGCTGGCGCTGTTGTGCGAGTCCGATCCCGCGGCCATGCCGAACTTGTACGGGTTGTAGCCGCGCACGTCCTGCATGGTGATGCCGTCCTTGAGCGCCTGCCGGGCAAAACTGCCGGTGATGTGAGCCACGCGACCATTGTCGGGCGGCAGACCGAGGAGGCCAACGAAGATTTCGTAGTTGGCGAACTCGTCCGTCGGCGAGAGCAGCGGGTGAGTCTCCGACTGACCCTTGATCTGGGTGATCTCGACCAGTCGCTCGTTGCGGTCGCGCGAGGCCGCCCAGGTCGCATCGATCGGCCGGCCGTAGCTGTCCACATCCGTCGGGATACATCCAACCGTCGCTCAGGTTGGCATTGTGCGAGATCGCCAGCAGCTCGTTGCCCGCCTTGCGCTGCGTGTCCATCCACTTCCACAGGTCCTCCGGATGCCAGGAATCGAGCATGCTGTAGGGCAGCTCCGGCACCTTGGCGCAATCGCGGAAGAAGACATTGCGGTGCAGGTTGCGGTTGTTGACCTGGGAGGTGTATTCGAACGAGCAGAACGCGGTGAACTTGCCGGGATGGTTGTTCTCGTCGGCGAGCCTGACGTTTTCCTTCCAGATCGTGCCCGCCACCTGCGGGCTCATGAACGCCTTGATCGGGGGCTTGCTGGTGAGTGAGAGCAGGTACAGGAAGACCTTGTTCACCTCCTCCTTGTTATTGGGATCCTTGAGGATCAGCGGCTGCGCTTCCGGCAGTTTGCTGATGGCCGATCCGGGCGTGTTGGCTTCCTTGGAGACGCCCACGTACTCCGCATGATCGGTCACGCCCATGAAGTCCAGGGGCGTATCGATCTTGATGTCATAGCCCATCGGGTGCTTGATGGTCTCGCCCTGCGCGTATTTCAGGGCGTCTCCCGGGCCGGTGAGGCGGTTGCCGATGACCCAGGCGTCCACCGACCAGCTCGTGTGGAGGTGCTCATCGCCGAAGTAGGCGTTGCGATCGGGATTAGGTTGGGTGCGATCCTCGACGACGGTGCGGCTGCGCTCGACGATGGCTGCGGCTGTGTCGAAGCGGACTCCGGCGACTGCGGTTGCCCGCAGGCGGTGACCGCGAGCGAGGCGACGACGATCAGGCCGAGATTTTTCACAGTTGTTTTCGTCATGTGTTTCCCCATTTACGGACCGGACGGCCTGGAAAGTGCGGCGAGTCTACACGTCACGAGGCGCCCGCCGCTTAGGGTACCGCGGGCAACCTCGTGGCTGGGTACGGATAAGTACCTAGTAGTAACCGGCTGCCCGGCACCCCTGTTGAACCGGTCGTGCGCAAGTCCTGCGCGCCAAGTGCGACATGGGGATACCTCGATTTCTGCCGGTTGCCGGGACGTTAGGTGTCGGCTGTGCCAATTGGACCTTGTGCCAATAGGCGCGCCTTCGCGCGGTTCTCTAATCTGTGTCGGTTACCCGGACTCGGCGGTCGATGAGCGACCCAACTCATCATGTCTGACGGCCGGGACCGTCAACTTCGAGAAATTACCGGGAGAGTCTATGCAGAAAACATCAATGAGGTGGGCCGCCAGCCTGGTGGTCATCGCAGCTGCACTGAGCGGGTGCGACCAGAAGGTCGAGAACGCGGCCGAGAAGACGGTTGCTGCGGCGCAGGATCTCGTGAAGGAGAAAGCCGCTCGCGAGGCCGGCATTGACGCCTATATCTACGCCTATCCGCTGGTCACCATGGAGCTGACGCGGCGGATGCTCGACCAACGTCGCGGCGCCGGAAGGCACAAGGCGCCGATGGGCCAGTTTGCCCGGCTGCGCGGGTATCCGGCCGTCGATGACCACACGGTCACCGCGCCCAACGCCGATACGCTCTACACGATCGTGTGGCTCGATGTCTCGAAGGAGCCGTGGATCGTCAGCGCGCCCGACATGAAGGGCCGCTTCTTCCTGCTGCCGATGCTCGATGGCTGGACCACGGTGTTCCAGGATCCGGGCAAGCGCACCACGGGCACCAAGGCGCAGAAGTTTGCGATCACGGGTCCGGGCTGGACGGGGACGCTGCCGGCCGGTGTTACCGAGTACAAGTCGCCGACCGGCATCGTGTGGCTCCTGGGCCGCATCTATTGCACTGGCACGCCGGATGACTACAAGGCCGTCCACGCGCTGCAGGACCAGATGTCGGCCGTGCCGCTGTGCGCCTATGGCAAGCCCTACACGCCGGCGCCGGGAACGGTCGATCCGAGCATCGACATGAAGACGGCGATCCGCGACCAGGTCAACGCGATGGATGCGGCGACCTACTTCAAGCTGTTCGCGCAGCTGCTGAAGACCAATCCGCCGACGGCCGAGGATGCGCCGATGGTGGCGACGCTCGCCAAGATCGGCATCGTGCCCGGCCAGGACTTCGATGCGTCCCAGCTCGATCCGGCATGCGAAGGGCCTGGCGGATGTGCCGAAGGCCGCCCAGGGCAAGATCATGGACTGGCTGAAGGAGGGCATCGTCGCCGGCGACCTGAAGCTCGACGGACGGCTGGTTGTTCACGACCAAGACCGGCTCTATGGCACCGCCTATCGCCAGCGCGCGTTGATCACCGCCATCGGCCTTGGCGCGAACCGGCCGCAGGATGCGGTCTACCCCACCTCGGAAGGTCCGGACATCCTCAAGAAGTACAGCGGTGCGAACAAGTACGTCATGCATTTCAATAAGGGTGAGTTGCCGCCGGTCGATGGGTTCTGGTCGCTCACCATGTACGACGCGCAGCTACTTCTTCGTGCCCAATCCGCTCAACCGCTACACGGTGAGCCAGCGCAACAAGCTCAAGGCCAACGCCGACGGCTCGGTCGATCTGTATATCCAGAACGAGTCGCCCGGCAAGGACAAGGAACAGAACTGGCTGCCCGCGCCGAAGGACCAGTTCATCCTGATGATGCGGCTCTACTGGCCCAAGGAGCAGCCGCCGTCGCTCCTCGACGGCAGCTGGAAGGTTCCGCCGGTCAAAGAGATCAGCTGAAAACGCGGGCCTTGAGTTTGTAATGGATTCGGCGCCGGGTGCGCAGCGCGATGCTGCGCACCCGGTCGCGAGGTTCGCGCAGGACCGTGCGACTTTCGATCGCGCATCGTCCAGCTTCGCCGGGAGCACCCCTCCTGGGGCGCGCCGAAGATCCGCGAGAAGCTCAAGCGCCAGAGCCTGGGAATCTCTCTGCCGGCCATCAGTACCGTGCATGCGGTCCTTGAAGCCACGGGTCTTGTCAGCCGGGGCCGCCGTCGCGCGCGCTACAAGGCCGAAGGTACACCGCTGAGCCGGCCGACTCGACCCAATGTGCTCTGGTGTGCTGACTACAAGGGCGAGTTCATGCTCGCAGATCGGCGCTACTGCTACCCGTTGACGCTGACCGACTTTGCCAGTCGCTACCTGCTGTGTTGCGAGGCGCTGCAAAGCACGAAGGAACAGTACGCTTTTGCCATCTTTGAGCGGGTTTTCAAGGATTATGGCCTGCCGAGCGCGATCCGCAGCGACAACGGTGTGCCATTTGCCAGTCGCGGTGCCTTCTTCGGGCTGTCCAAGCTCTCGGTCTGGTGGCTGCGCCTGGGTATCGGCATCGAGCGCATCAAGCCGGCTCATCCAGAGCAGAACGGCCGTCATGAGCGCATGCACCTCACGCTCAAGAAAGAAGCCACCAAGCCGCCCGGAAAGAACTTCCTGCAGCAGCAAGCCACTCTTCGATCAGTTCATCCGCATCTACAACGAAGAGCGACCGCACCAGGCCATCGGCATGCAGTACCCGTGCGAGCTCTACGAGCCTTCGCCGCGCCCTTACAGAGGGTTGTCGGAGCTGCATTACCCGTTCCACGACATGACCGTCACCGTGACGCAGTGCGGTCGCCTGTGCTTCGGCCGCCGCAAGGTCAACTTGAGTCAGGTCTTTGCTGGGCAGAACGTCGGCGTGCGTGAAGTGGCTGACCACATCTGGCTCATCAGCTTCATGCACTACGACCTGGGGTTCTTTGACGATCAGTGCAACCGGGTCGAGTGTGCCCCGAACCCCTTCACTGCTAAAGTGTTACCCATGTCTCCGGAATAAATCGTTACCCATGTGTCCGGTAAGGACCGCGGTCTGACATGGGCCCGGTAGGATTCGAACCTACGACCAAGGGATTCACTGGCCCCGCCGTTTCCGGCGGGAGTGGACTATCTCTTCACCCGTGCACATGCCATGCGCGTGTGGGTGCGGGACGCTCTAGCCTGTCATCAAGGGCACTGAAGCCCTCAGGTAGTCTCTGCACCTTCCGCCGGTGTACCGGCGGCTTGGCTCAGGATTGCCATGGGAGTGTCTCTCCCGAAGGTTTCCCTGAATTCATCCCGTCCACTTCGCGCGTTTCCGCGCGAAGGCACCGTATCGATGAGTCCCCTGCACTAACCGCTGTGCTACAGGCCCAACGGCGGGGATTGTAGCAGCGTGTCAGGAGCGCTAGTGGCGCGGCTGCCGCGGCTCCGCGGCGCAGGCGCGGCCCGAGAACGCCTCATCCAGCGTGCCCTGGAACCAGTTGATGGGATCGGGCGCGTGCTCGCGATGCACGCCGTGCGTGAGCCGGCCGAGTGCGCTGCCGCCGGCCTCCGACTGCGGCCCGGGAACCGGCTGCTGCTTGTGGTAGGGGCAGCCGCCGAGCAGCAATGCTGCAGCCGCGACCGTCGCCGTGAACCAGAGCGATCTCATGGCAGTCCCCTCTTGCCATCGCTGTCGGCAACGTTAGCATGGCCCTCCCGCGGCGGATACGTCGGTCCGGCGGCGCAAAGGAGTCCCGTATGAAGCTGTACTATCTTCCGGGGGCCTGTTCCCAGGCCTCCAACATTGCCCTGCGCGAGGCGGGACTGACGTTTGAGCTGGTCAAGGTCGACCGGCACACCAAGAAGGCCGCCGACGGCCTCGATTTCAACGAGGTGAACCCCAAGGGCTACGTTCCCGCGCTCACGCTCGACAGTGGTGAGACGCTGACGGAGAACATCTGCGTGCTGCAGTACATCGCCGACCGCAACCCGGCGGCGAAGCTCGCGCCCGCCTACGGCACGATGGAGCGCTACCGGCTGATCGAGTGGCTCGCCTTCATCAGCTCCGAGGTGCACAAGAACTTCTCGCCGCTGTTCCGCGCCGACGCCGCGGAGGAGACGCGGCAGTTCGCGCTCGGCAACATCCCCAAGCGCCTGGATTACCTGCAGCAGTGCCTCGCCGGCCGCGATTACCTCACCGGCGCGCAGTTCACGATCGCCGACTGCTACCTCGGGGTGGTGCTCAGCTGGAGCGGCCACGTGAAGCTCGATCTGGGCAAATGGCCCGAGCTTAAGCGCTACGTGCACGCCTTCCACGCCCGCCCCCGGGTGGTCGAGGCGCTCAAGGCGGAAGGACTCATCAAGTAGGACGGAAATCCCCCGGCAGGGCCGGCCGCGGTGTGCCGCGGCGGTTTGCTGTTACCATCAACTGCGTGCATCGGTTTGCACGTGAGAGGACCTGAATGGCTACCAAACTCAACAAACAGCTCAAGCGCGAGATCGAGATCGACGGCAAGCCGTACATGGTCACGCTCTCGCCCGAGGGCGTGAAGCTGACCGAGAAGGGCAAGCGGCTCGGCAAGGAAGTCACCTGGAAGGAACTCGTGAGCGGGGATGCGGCGCTCTCGAACGCGCTCAGCGCCTCGCTCGCCCCCGGCGGCGCAGAGTAGGCGCAGCCGCGATGGCCGGGGAGGGCCTGCGCGAACTGCTGGCGCGGGTGCACGAGCACCTGAGCGCCGGCGGGCCGCTCGAGGCGGACGTGCGCGCGCAGCTCGCCACGCTGATGCGCGACATCGAGCGCACGCTCGCGGCGGGACCGGCGGCGGCTCCGGCCGCGGCGCCGCGCCTGGAGAGCCTCGCGGTGCGCTTCGAAGCGAGCCACCCGGCGCTCGCCGAGACGCTGCGCGAAGTGATCGATACCCTCGGCAAGGGCGGCCTCTAGCCGGCAGCGCCCACGGGACCTGATGTAGAAAGGCCCGGTGTTGCTGCCAACACCGGGCCTTTTTGCTTGGCGCCTTGGCGCGCGCGCTCAGTCATCCATCAGGAAGCTGCGCAGCTGCTCGCTGCGGCTCGGATGGCGGAGCTTGCGCAGCGCCTTGGCCTCGATCTGGCGGATGCGCTCGCGCGTGACGTCGAACTGCTTGCCGACCTCTTCGAGCGTGTGGTCGGTGTTCATGTCGATCCCGAAGCGCATGCGCAGCACCTTGGCCTCGCGCGGCGTGAGCTGCGCCAGCACCGAGTGGGTGGTCTCGCGCAGCGACTCCATGGTCGCCTGATCGATCGGGGAGGCGACCGAGGTGTCCTCGATGAAATCCCCCAGGTGCGAGTCCTCGTCGTCGCCGATCGGGGTCTCCATGGAGATCGGCTCCTTGGCGATCTTCAGCACCTTGCGCACCTTGTCCTCGGGCATCTCCATGCGCACCGCCAGCTCCTCCGGCGTCGGCTCGCGGCCCATCTCCTGCAGCATCTGCCGCGAGATGCGGTTCAGCTTGTTGATGGTCTCGATCATGTGCACCGGGATGCGGATGGTGCGCGCCTGGTCGGCGATCGAGCGGGTGATCGCCTGGCGGATCCACCAGGTCGCGTAGGTCGAGAACTTGTAGCCGCGGCGGTATTCGAACTTGTCGACCGCCTTCATCAGGCCGATGTTGCCTTCCTGGATCAGGTCGAGGAACTGCAGGCCGCGGTTGGTGTACTTCTTGGCGATCGAGATCACCAGGCGCAGGTTCGCCTCGACCATCTCCTTCTTCGCCCGGCGCGCCTTGGCCTCGCCGATCGAGACCTCGCGGTTGACATCCTTGATGTCGTTGATCGTCAGGTGATAGATGGCCTCGAGCAGCTCGAGCTTCTTCTGCCGGCGCTCGATCTCGTCCTTGAACTTCGCCAGCGGCGCGGACCACTTCTTGCCGCCCTTGACGTGCTTGGTGAGCCAGCGCGGGTTGGTCTCGTTCTTCGGGAACGAGCCGATGAACTCCTTGCGCGGCATGCCGGCATCGCGCACGGCGATCACCATGATCTCCTTCTCGAGGTGGCGCACCTCGGAGACGTGCGTGCGCAGGTTCAGGATCAGCGCATCGAACATGCGCGGCGACAGCCGCAGCTCCATGAACTCATCCGACAGCTTCTTGCGCTGGCGCAGGGTCTTCACGTCCTTGGCGCCGAGCTTGGCGATCGAGCCGAGCACCTGGGCGTGGATCTTGGCGATGGACGCGAAGCGCGCGGCCGCCTCGAGCGGGTCCGGGCCGGTATCGACGGCTTCTTCCTCGCCATCGTCCGCCTCTTCGCTTTCCTCTTCCTCGTCGGCCTTCTCGGGCGCGGCGGCCACCGGTTCCAGCTTGGTCGGGTTCTGCGGCTGCGCGATGACGTCCGGTGCGTTGGGATCGATGAAGCCGACGATCACGTCGACCAGGCGCCCCTGGCCGGCCTTGATCGGCTCATAGGCACGCAGCAGGAAATCATAGGTCGGCGGGTACATCGCCAGCGCGCGGCGCACCGCATCGAGGCCTTCCTCGATGCGCTTGGCGATGCGGATCTCGCCCTCGCGCGTCAGCAGCTCCACCGTGCCCATCTCGCGCATGTACATGCGCACCGGGTCGGTGGTGCGGCCGAGCTCGGCGTCGAGCGCCGCGAGCGCCGCGGCGGCTTCCTCGATCGCCTCTTCGTCGGCCGGCGCCGAGGGCTCGTTGGCCAGCAGCGACTCGGTATCCGGTGCCTTCTCGTACACCGGGATGCCCATGTCGTTGATCGTGTTGACGATGTCTTCGATCTGCTCCGGATCGACGATCTCGGAGGGCAGGTGGTCGTTCACCTGCGCGTACGTGAGGTAGCCCTGCTCCTTGCCGCGCGCGATCAGCAGCTTCAGCTGCGACTGCCGGTCCTCGGGCATCGCCGGCACGCGCCGCTCGATGCCGAGCGGGCGCTTGTCGGCGGCCGCCTTGCCGGCCGGCACGCGCCCGTCGATCGGGGCGGTCTTGGCGTGCGCTGCCGCGGCGCGCACGGTGGGCGCGCCCTTCCTGGGCAGGGCCACGACCTTGCCGCGCTCCTTGTCGCGCAGGCTCGCGACCGCGGCGGCCGCCTTGTCGGTGGCGGCGGCCTTGGCGGGCTTGGCGGCGGGCTTCTCGGCGGGGCGCTTCTTGTGGGTGGTCTGTGGCTTTTGCTTGCGTGTCATGGAGTAGCGGCGGCGTAGAGCGGGTGATTCCACCCTATGTGCTGCCCAGGGGCGGGCGGCTCAAGGGGGTCGAAGGCAAAGCGCGTAATAATATTGGACGGTGCACAAATCGCCAACTCGATCTTAGGCACCGCGGGCATCCCGGGTGCGCAGTTTAACGATAAGCTCTTGAAATTCCTCAAATTCATGGGCTGAAAGCGTGGCGGAGCGACTTTTGGCCTCCAGGGCCTCGAGGCGTCGTCCGGCGGCCTGCTCGGCGAGCTTTACGAGCGCGCCCCGCAGTTCCCCGGTCGCCGCGGGCGCATCGGTAAAGACCTCCTCGCGCTCCAGGAGTTTCTGCAGGGCCTCCCCGCCTTCGCGCTCCGCCCAGCGCTGCACCACCTGGGCGGGGATCTGCGCCGGGTGCTCGCGCAGGTCATCGATCAGCGCGCGCAGCAGCGGCACGCCCGGCTCCTCGCTCCCCTCAAGCCCGGCGCGCTCGGCCTCGCTCACTTCGGCGGCGATCTGCGGGTGGTGCAGCAGGCGCACGATCGCCTGGCGCACCAGGCTCCCGCGGCCCGCGCCGAGGGCGGTGCGCGCAGCCGCGCGGCGCAGCGGCACCGGTGGCGCGCCCGCCTCGTCGGCCGTCGCGCCCGGCACCCACAGCTCGCGCAGCCGCGCCGCCGACAGTCCCACGACCTCGGCGAGCCGCTCGAGCAGCAGTTCCCGGTAGACCCCGTCGGGCACCTTCAGGAACAGCGGCCGCGCAGCTTCGGCAAAGCGCGCGCGCCCGTCGGCGTGGGTGAGGTCACCCTCGCGCGCCAGCTCGCGCACCAGGTACTCCGAGAGCGGCAGCGCCCCGGACAGGCGCGCCTCGAAGGCCTCGCGGCCCTCCGCTCCGACCAGGCTGTCCGGATCCTGCCCTTCCGGCAGGAACAGGAAGCGCAGCTCGCGCCCCTCGCGCGCTTCCGGCAGCGCCTGCTGCAGCGCGCGCCAGGCGGCCGCGCGTCCCGCGCGGTCGCCGTCGAAGGCGAACACGAGCGCGTTCACCAGGCGGAACAGCCGCTTCAGGTGCTCGGGCGTCGTGGCCGTGCCGAGCGTCGCCACCGCGTAATCGATGCCCGACTGATGCAGGCGCACCGCGTCCATGTAGCCTTCGACGATCAACAGGCGCGTCAGGTTGGTACGGGCGCGGCGCGTCTCGTAGAGCCCATACAGCTCGCGCCCCTTGTGAAAGAGCACGGTCTCCGGGGAGTTGAGGTACTTCGGCTCCCCCTGCTCGATGATGCGGCCGCCAAAGGCGATGACGCGTCCGCGGGCATCGCGGATCGGGAACATGAGGCGATCGCGGAAGCGGTCGTAGTAGCGCTCGCCGAACTGCGTCTGCCCGCGCTCGCGCTCGATGACGAGGCCGCACTCGAGCAGCGCCTTGCGCGCCGGGTCGCTGCCGCCGAAGCGCTTGAGCACCTCGTTCCAGGCGTTCGGCGCGTAGCCGATCTGGAAGCGCTCGAGGGTCTCGCTCGTGAGCCCGCGGCGCGCCACGTAGTCGCGGGCGCGCGGCTCGCGCTCGAGCGCCTCGCAGTAGAAGCGCGCCACCGACTTCATCAGCTCGTAGAGCGGTTCGTCGGCGCGGCGCGGGGCGTTGTCGCTGCCGCCCTCGTGCGGCACCTCGAGGCCGAGGCGCGTGGCGAGCTCCTCCACGGCTTCCGGAAAGGCCAGGTGGTCGTGGTCCATGAGGAAGCCGAGCACCGTGCCGTGCTTGCCGCAGCCGAAGCAGTGGTAGAACTGCTTGTCGGGGCTCACCCAGAAGGAGGGCGTCTTCTCGTTGTGGAACGGGCAGCAGGCCTTGAATTCGCGCCCGGCCTTCTTCAGCTGCACGCGCGTGCCGATCACCTCCACGATGTCGGCGCGGGCGATGAGCTCGTCGATGAAGTGCTGCGGGATGCGTCCCAAGTACCGACCGCCTGGCGGGTATGCCCACTCACCTGAAACGGGAAGCCTGACACGGCGCGCCGCGCCGTGGCAGCCGGAAAAATTCAGCCGAGTTTCTGCTTAATGCGCGCGCTCAGGGCGCCCATGTCGGTGCGGCCCTGCGCCTTGGGTTTCACCACCGCCATCACCTTGCCCATGTCCTTGACGGAAGCCGCCCCGGTGGACTGGATGGCCTCGGCGATGAGGGCGTCGATCTCCGCCTCGCCCATCTGCGCCGGCAGGTACTGCTGCAGCACGGCGATCTCGGCGGTCTCCTTGGCGACCAGGTCCGCACGGCCGCCGGACTGGAACTGGACGATGGCCTCGCGGCGCTGCTTGATCATCTTCTCGAGGACGCCAAGGACCTGGGCGTCATCGAGGCTCACGCGCTCGTCGACCTCGCGCTGCTTGATGGCCGCGAGCGCAAGCCGCACCGTGCCGAGCCGCTCCTTGTCGGCGGCCCGCATGGCGGTCTTCATGTCCTCGGTGAGTCGGTCCTTGAGCGCCATGGCGCCTTCGGGTGCAGGCGGTCCCTTTAGCGGGCGCTGCGCATGCCGTCGCGGGAGACGCGCTTCATGTGCCGCTTGATGGCCGCGGCCTTCTTGCGCTTGCGCTCCTGGGTGGGCTTTTCGTAGAACTCGCGGCGCCGCAGCTCCGTGAGGATGCCGGCCTTCTCGCAGGCGCGCTTGAAACGCCGCAGGGCGGCATCGAAGTACTCGTTCTCACGCACACGGACGCTCGGCATCGAAACCTCAAGTCATTGATCGGGTTAAAAATCTCGCTTGACCCGCGCACGGCCACAGCCGTCTGCGGCCGATCGGGGGCGGGGGATTCTAAAGGAGCGCCGGGGATAAGGCAAAAGCGGCGCGTGGCCGGCCGGCGAGGCCGCCGCGCGCGCGAACCGTCCCCGTTACTGGGACGCGCCGATCAGGCCGACCGCAAGACCGAGCAGGGCCACGACGCTGAACGCGACCGCGATGGCCACCTCGCTGGTGTGCGGCAGGGCTTCAAGGGCGCTCACCTGGGCGGCCACGTCCCGGGACTTCTCCCGCACCGCGGCGATGCGCTGCTGGATCGCGCGGTAGTAGAGATGGTTGGCGGTGAGCGGCACCAGACCGAACGCGTAGCCGAGGCACAGCGCATCACCCACAACGGGCGAGACGCCCAGCTGCGCAAGGATCGCGGCGACCAGGGCGACCGCGATCGGGATCAGCAGGCAGTAGAGCGTCCACTGCCCGAACATGCGCCGGTACAGGAACCAGTAGAAGCTCACGAAGAATGCCGACCAGTTCCAGGAGCGGCCGGAGGCGCCTGCCTGGTCGAACTTCAGGAACAGCGGCACGTAGAAGTCCGCCCGTGGCCCGACGGCAGCGCGGTAGAGCTTCTCGCGGGAGGTCTCGGTCGCGTTCATGAATCCTTGCTTGCCGGTCATCGAGCTGCGGCGCGCAGTCTAGCAGGCCGATCCGCGGCGCGAGCTGTGCGGGTATCTCATGGAGCGATGCCGTACTTGGCGGCGGTGGCGCCGATGTTCTTGTCTAGCGCGGTGGCTGCGGCAATGTCCGCCTGCCCCCCGGGCGTGTCGCCCGTGCGCACCCGTGTGACACCGCGCCCGTACAGCGCCCAGGGTAGACGCTGCAGGCGCAGTGAGGCGTCATAGTCGGCGACGGGCTCTGCCGAAGTCCCCTTTGCGCAGGTACACGAGGCCGCGGCTGTTGAGAAAGCTGGCGCTGTCGGGCTGCAGTTTCACGGCGGCGTTGCAGTCTGCGAGCGCCTCGTCCAGCTCCTGTTCCACAGCGCGCGCGCCCAGCAACGCGCGTTGAGGACGATCGCCACGTGCACTTCCCGGTGTGCGTGGGTGTCGATCCATTTCGAGTACTGCAGCACCGCGGCCGCAAACTGGCCGGCGCTCAGGTACAACTCCCCCAGTTGGCATGCGCGCGTCAGCGTCCTTCGGCAGCGCACGGTTCGGCCGCATCCAGGTCCGCGGCGAGCAACTCCGGCGCCACGTGGCGGCTGACACCGAGGCTCGCGCGCGCCATGAGCGCCGTCGGATCGTCGGGCTTCAGTTTCAGCGCCTGGTCAAAGTCCGCCTGCGCGAGATCGGGCTCGCCGTTGTACGCAGTGCGCCACGCCGCGCTCGTAGAAGTAGCTGGCCTCGGCGGGAGCCAGCTCGCAGGCACGCGTCGAGATCGGCGATCGCGTGCGCATAGTCCTTGCGCGCCGTGGAAGCGGTCCCGCGGCGCGCGTAGTCCGCGGCATCGGTGGGCTCATCGAGGCGCGCGTCCGCCGGCGTCGCAGCAGCGGGCGGCACGTCCGGCGCCAGGGCGGCGCCTTCTTCCGCGCGGCGCCGCCTGTGCGGCTGCGGCCGGCGCGGTCCGGAGGTTGAACACCGGGCCGCCGTTGTAGGTGAAGTAGAGCTTGCGTCTGGCTGCTCGCGACGTAGATCCGGTGCGAGAGGAAGAAGTCCGCGCCGATCAGCATGTCGGCGTCGCCGACGAGATCCGAGTCGGCCGAAGCGCAGGCGCGTGTTCTGGATCTCCTCTTCGCCGATCTTGAAGCTCGCGAATCGGCGCGATCCAGGTCTTCACTCGTGCCGCGACCAGGCACCCGTCGACTGCCCGCCCGTCATCACCCCGGGGCTGGCCGGGGTGATGCCGGCGTGTTCGGCCGCGCCGAGCGTCAACAGCGAATACCCCGCCCCGGTGTCGAACAGCACGCGGATCTTCTGGCCATTCAGGTAGGCGACGCCTTGGTGTGTGGCTTGCGCGCCGTCGCGCAGCTCGATGTCGATCACCGAGAAGGGCTTGCCGGCGCCTCGCGCCCAGTACGCGAGCGCGCGTACTCAGCGCAGTCCTTGCGGCCGCATGAGCCGGATCATGCCATTGGCCAGGTCGTACTCGACGTCCGCCCATGCGGAAGATGTTCTGGCCGATCACCCCGGCCGCGCCCGCCGGCAGGTCATTGCCGGCCACGATGAACGCCACCCTGGGCACTGTGATATCGAAGATCGTGAAGGTCTCGACCTGGACCACAGAAGCAGCGGGCCGTGCCCGCCTGACCCCTTCGACGTACGAGACTCGCGGGTATGTGGACGCCAGGTGCAATTTGAATGCGGCGGCGGCCGCCGGACTCAGTATGCTGGTAGAACGCGCCACTGTCAGGCGATGAAGAGCGCGTCCGTGCCGTTGATCTTGGCGTGCACCGTCGGCGCAGTGCCGACCATGGTCACCGGCAGCTCCGCGAGGCGTCCGAGGGAGCAGTTGGCGGCATGCGTCGAAGGGCGCGTTCAGTGCTGCCGCCGTGAAGAGCAGCGCAAAAGCGCAGCACGAGGCGCGCCCCGCTGAATCTCGCGGCTAAGTGGCTGCGGCCCACCTGAGGCGTTGCCCTGACATCCTCGGCTGCGACTATAACATCGCGCCGCGCGCACGCCCGCGGCGGGGCGGCGGGCGATCTCCTGTGCCTGCCGGGCAACTGCGGTAGAGTTCGAGCGCATGCGGGTGCTCGCGATCGAATCCTCCTGTGATGAAAGCGCCGCCGCGGTGCTCGATGAGCACGCCGGCCTCCTGGCGCATGGGCTCTTCAGCCAGATCGAGCTGCACCGCGCCTACGGCGGCGTGGTGCCCGAGCTCGCCTCGCGCGACCACGTGAAGAAGCTCCTGCCGCTCCTCGAGCGCGTGCTCGGGGAGGCCGCAAGCAGCGCGCACGATATCGACGGCATCGCCTATACGGCCGGGCCCGGGCTCATCGGGGCGCTGCTCACCGGGGCGGCGCTCGCCCGCAGCCTCGCCTTCGCCTGGCAGGTGCCGGCGCTCGGCGTGCATCACCTGGAGGGGCACCTGCTGGCACCGCTGCTCGAGCCCGAGCCGCCACCCTTCCCGCACGTGGCGCTGCTGGTGTCCGGCGGCCACACACTCTTAATAGAGGTGTCCGGGATCGGCGCCTACCGGGTGCTGGGGGCGAGCCGCGACGATGCGGCCGGGGAGGCGTTCGACAAGACGGCGAAGCTGCTCGGGCTCCCGTACCCCGGCGGCCCGCAGCTCGCCGAGCTCGCCGTGCACGGGCGCGCCGGGCGCTTCAGGTTCCCGCGCCCGATGCTCGATCGCCCGGGGCTGGAGTTCAGCTTCTCGGGACTGAAGACCGCGGTGCTGCACGCGGTGCAGGCCCAGGCGCTCACCGCGCAGCTGCGCCACGACGTGGCGCGGGCGGTCGAGGATGCCATCGTCGACACGCTGATCGGCAAGTCGCTGCGGGCGCTGGAGGCGACCGGGCTGCAGACGCTGGTGGTCACCGGCGGCGTGAGCGCCAACCGCGCGCTGCGCACGCGGCTGAGCGCGGCGGCGGGTGCGCAGGGCGCACGCGTGTACTATCCGCGCATCGAATTCTCCACCGACAATGCCGCCATGATCGCGGTGGCGGGGCTGGCGCGCCTCAAGGCCGGCGAGCACGACTCGCTGGCGATCAGCGCGCGCGCCCAGTGGCCGCTCGAGTCGCTGGCGCCGGTGGCCTCCTCTCCCGCAGCACCTTCCGCAGGGCCGTAAACCACCATGATGAGCGACATACCTGCGCAGGGGGACCGTATCTTCCTGCACGGCCTCACCACCCAGTGCATCATCGGCTTCATCGACTGGGAGCGCCGCGTCAAGCAGACCGTGGAGCTCGACATCGAGCTGCCGGTGGATTGCGAGCGCGCGGCGCGCAGCGACGACGTCGCCGACACGCTCGACTACAAGAAGGTCGCCAAGCGCGTGCTGGCGTTCGTGGAAGAGTCCGAGTTCCAGCTGGTCGAGTCGCTCGCGCACCGCCTGGCGCTCGTGATCCTCGCGGAGTTCGCGCTGCCGTGGGTGCGCGTGTCGCTCAACAAGCCCGGCGCCATCCGCCACTCCCGTGACGTGGGGGTCGTGATCGAGCGCACCCGCGCCGACCTCGCGGGCGCGGCGCGGAGCTAGAGCCCGTGCCCGAGGTCTACGTCGCCGCCGGCAGCAACGTCGCGCCCGAGGACAACCTCGCCCGCGCGGTCGCGGAGCTGCAGCGCGCCTTTCCCGGCGTGCGCTTCTCGCCCTGGTACCGCAACCGCGCCGTGGGCTTCGAGGGCGATGACTTCATCAACCTGGTCGCAGGCTTCAGCACCGAACTGCCGCTCGAGGCGGTGCTCGCCACGCTGCAGGCGATCGAGGCGCGCTGCGGGCGCGCGCGCGACGCGCCGCGCTGGGCGCCGCGCTCGATGGACCTGGACGTGCTCCTGTACGGGGACCTGGTGTGCGAGCGGCCGGGGATCCGCCTGCCGCGGCCCGACCTGCTGAAGCGCGCCTACATGCTCGGGCCGCTCGCCGCGCTCGCGCCCGGGGTCGTGCACCCGACCGAGCAGCGCACGATCGGGGAGCTGTGGCAGCGCTTCGACCGCGCCGCGCACCCGCTCGAGGCGCTGCCGCGCTGACCGGGCCGCCCGTGTCACCAGCCGATGCTGCGGCCGCCGTCGACGGCGAGCACCTGCCCGGTGACGTAGGGGGCATCGCTGACGAAGTACAGGCAGGCGCGCGCGACTTCCTGCGCGGAGCCGGCGCGCTTGAGCGCGGTGCGCCGGATGATCTTCTGTTGCAGCGCCTCATCGAGCCCGTCGGCCGGCCACATCACCGGGCCCGGCGCCACCGCGTTGACGCGCACGTGCGGGCCCATCTCGCGGGCGAGGGACTTGGTGAGCATGATGAGCCCGGCCTTGGCGATGCTGTACACCGGGTAGCGGCGCAGCGGCCGCAGGCCATGGATGTCGGCGACGTTCAGCACCAGCCCGGCGCGCTCGCGCAGCGCCGCGTTGGCCGCCTGCGCCAGGAACAGCGGCGCCTTGAGGTTGGTGCCGAGCAGGTCGTCCCAGTCGATCTCGGTGATGTCGCCCACCGGCGTGGGATAGAAGGTCGAGGCATTGTTGATGAGCACGTCGAGGCCGCCGAAGCTGTGTACCGCGTGCGCAATCAGCGCCGGGAACTGCGCGACGTCCAGGAGGTCGCACTCGGCGGTGACCGCGGAGGCCGCCCGCAGGGCGTTCAGCTCCTGCGCGAGCGCCTCGGCCTCGCCGGCCGAGCTGCGGTAGTGCAGCACCAGGTTCGCGCCCGCCGCGTGCAGCACGCGCGCGATCTCCGCGCCCACGCGCCGGGCGGCGCCGGTGATCAGGACCGTCTTGCCCTCGAGGCACACGGGAACCGGGCGGTGAGTCTCCTGCGTCATGGGTGCCGATTATGACTTCATCGCAGCTTCACGTGCTGCCGCCGCTGTCGCAGGAGGAAGTGCGTCACAGCGAGGCCCTGGGCGCGCTGATTGCGCGCCGAGGTGCGCGCCGCGGGCGGCTGGCTGTCCTTCGAGCGCTACATGGAGCTCGCCCTCTATGCGCCGGGGCTGGGTTACTACAGCGCCGGCAGCGTCAAGCTCGGCGCGCAGGGGGACTTCGTGACCGCCCCGGAGGTGTCGGAACTGTTCGGCCGCTGCGTGGCGCGCCAGTGCGCCGAGGTGCTCGCCGAGACCGGCGGGCAGATCCTCGAGCTCGGCGCGGGCACCGGGCGGCTCGCGGCGACGCTGCTGACCGCGCTCGAGGCGGGCGGCGTGCTGCCCGCGCGCTACGCGATCCTCGAAGTGAGCGCGGACCTGGCCGAGCGCCAGCGCGCGCACCTCGCGCAGCTGCCGGCGCACCTGCGTGAGCGCGTGGCGTGGCTCACCCAACTGCCGGAAGCGGGCTTTCGCGGCGTGATGCTCGCGAACGAGGTGGCGGACGCACTGCCGTGCCGGCGCTTCACACTGCAGGATGGCGCACTGCGCGAGCTCGGCGTCACGCTCGGATGCCGCCGGCGCGTTACGCGAGGGGGCGGCGCCGCCGGCGCCGCAGCTCCTGGCGGAGTGGGCGCGGCTGGCTCCTGAACTCCCCGCGCCGCTGGCGGAGGGCTACGCTTCCGAGATCTGCCTGCGCGCGGGCCCGTGGGTCGCAAGCCTCGCGGACGTGCTCGCGGCCGGTGCGCTGCTGCTGTTCGACTACGGCCTGCCGCGGCGGCACTACTACCATGCGCAGCGCCTGACGGGCACGCTGCGCTGCCATTTCCGCCACCGCGTGCACGATGATCCCTACGTCAACATCGGCCTGCAGGACATCACCGCCTGGGTCGACTTCACGCGCCTCGCGCAGGCGGGCGATGCGGCCGGGCTCACGGTGGCCGGCTTCGCCACGCAGGCGGCCTTCCTGCTCGCCACCGGGCTCGAGACGTTCGTGGGCGAGGCGGCGGGCGATCGGCAGCGGGTGCAGCTTGCCGGGGAGGCGCGCCGGCTCGTCATGCCCGAGGAGATGGGCGAGGCGTTCAAGGTGTTGGCACTGACCCGCGCGCTCAACGCGCCGCTCGCCGGCTTCGCGCTGCAGGACCTGCGTCACCTGTTGTGAGTCCCAGGGGCCGCGGCTGCAGGTAAGATGACGGGCTGGACCTCCCAGCTGAAAGCGCGGCGCCCGTGTCCGACACCCTCAACACCGTACTCCTTGGCATCATCGAGGGGATCACCGAGTTCCTGCCCATCTCCAGCACCGGGCACCTGCTGATCGCGGAGCGCTGGCTCGGCGAGCGCTCCGAGCTCTTCAACGTCGCCATCCAGGCCGGCGCGATCCTGGCGATCGTGCTCATCTACTGGCGGCGCCTGCTGAACCTCGTGACGCGCCTCGATGACCCGGCCAACCGCGACTACCTCGCGAAGCTCACGCTCGCCTTCCTCATCACCTCCGCGCTCGGCTTCTTCGCCACGCACCACGGGTGGAAGCTGCCCGAGACGCTGCTGCCGGTGGCGCTGGCGCTCCTCATCGGCGGCCTGCTGATCCTGCTCATCGAGCATCACGTGGCGGGCCGGCCGGCCTCCTCGGTCGTCACCTGGAAGGTGGCGTTCTGGGTCGGCACCTGTCAGATCCTCGCGGCCGTGTTTCCCGGGACCTCGCGCTCGGCGGCCACGATCTTCGCCGCCATGCTCGTGGGGCTCACCTTCCGGCCGGCCGCCACCGAGTTCGCCTTCCTGGTCGGCATCCCGACCATGTTCGCCGCCACCGGCTACGAGTTCTGGAAGATCCGCGGCCACACCCACGGCGAGGACTGGCAGGCGCTCCTCATCGGCTTCGTGGTGTCCGGCGTGGTGGCGTTCATTGCGGTGAAGTGGCTGCTGCGCTACGTGCAGACGCATCGCTTCACGCTGTTCGCGTGGTACCGCATCGTGCTCGGTGCCGCGCTCCTCACCGCCGTGCTCACCGGGGCGCTGCGCTGAGGCGCTTGCTGGCTTACCAGCCAGTCCGCTCCAGACAAGCACCCATGGCCGACTCCATCCGCTTCGAGGACGGTGCCGCCTACGATCGCTACATGGGAAAGTGGAGCGAGCTGGTGGGCGAGGCTTTCCTCGACTGGCTTGCCCCAGGGCCCGGTCTGCGCTGGCTCGACGTGGGCTGCGGCAGCGGCGCCTTCTCCGCGATGCTCGTCGCGCGGTGTGCGCCGGTCGCAGTCCAGGGGATCGATCCGTCCGCGGGGCAGCTGGCTTACGCGCGCGCACGAGCCGCGTTGCGTACTCGCGCAGTTTTGTCAGGGCGATGCCATGGCACTGCCTTTCCCCGAGGACACCTTCGATGCGGCGGTCATGCCGCTGGTGATCTTCTTCGTTCCCGACCCGGCCCGGGGCGTCGCCGAGATGGCGCGCGTGGTCCGCCCCGGGGGCCTCGTGACGGCCTACGCGTGGGACATGTTCGGGGGCGGTTTCCCCTATGAGGCGCTCAAGGTCGAGATGCGCGGGCTCGGGGTCGTGGTTCCGGAGCCGCCGAGCCCGGGCGCGTCCCGAATCGACGCACTGCGGGAGTTGTGGGCCGGTGCAGGTCTGGAGGCCATCGAAACGCGGCAGATCAGCGTGCAGCGCACGTTCCAGAGCTTCGATGACTACTGGAGCACCGTACTCGGGGGGGCGAGCGCCGGTCCAAAGCTCGCCGCGATGTCGTCCGGGGATCTCGCGCTTCTCAAGGCGCGCCTGCGCGCGCAGCTGCCGGCGGATGCGAGCGGCCGCATCACCTGCAGCGGGCGGGCCAACGCGGCAACGGGTCGCGTTCCAGGCTGACGCTAAGCCGTCGCCCTGGGCACCGCGCTGACGGCCGCGAGCCGCCGGCGCCGCACTTCCTCACCGATCTCAGGTCCCGAGAGACCCTGCCGGTCCGCGGCGTTCAGGGCCACGGCCGCGCTCGCCGCCAGCGCGCTGCGCAGGTGGTCCGCCTGCGGATAGGGTTCGTGCTCGCGCCCGGTGCGCCCGCGCGCGTCGGCCTCGCAGGCCAGCAGCAGCTCACCGAAGCGCTCCGGGCGCCGGAAGGCGTCGCAGTTCTCGAGCAGCGTCAGCAGCGTCGCTGGCCTCAGCTCGAGCGCGCGGTGCACGAGGGTGTGGTAGCGGGCGGTCAGCACCGCCAGCTCGCGATGGCCATTGGGAATGCGCAGCCGCTCGCACAGCGCCTCGATCAGCGGTACCCCGAATTCCTCGTGCCGCTGGTGACTCGGCCAGTCGGCCTTCGGGGTCAGCGCCTTGCCCAGATCGTGCGTGAGCACCGCGAAGCGCACCGGGTTCGGGGCCGCGTGCGCGGCGGCATAGCGCAGCGCCAGCAGCACGTGCACGCCGGTGTCGATCTCCGGGTGCCAGCGCGGCGGCTGCGGCACGCCAAAGAGCGCATCGACTTCGGGGAAGATGACCGCCAGCGCGCCGCACTCGCGCAGCACCTGGAAGTAGACCTCCGGGTGCTCCTCATCGAGGGCGCGCTCGGTCTCCTGCCAGACGCGCTCGGGCACGAGCGTGCGCACTTCGCCGTCCGCGGTGATGCGGCGCATGAGCTCGAGGGTCTCCGGCGCGATGCGAAACCCGAGCTCCGCATAGCGGGCGGCGAAGCGCGCCACGCGCAGGATGCGCACCGGGTCCTCGACGAACGCCTCCGATACGTGCCGCAGCAGCCGTGCCGCGAGGTCCGCCTGCCCGCCGTAGGGGTCGATCAGCGCGCCGTTTTCGTCCTCGGCCATGGCATTGATGGTGAGGTCGCGGCGCTTCAGGTCCTCCTCCAGCGTCACGGTCGGCGCGAACTGCGTGGTGAAGCCGCGATAGCCGGGCGCGACCTTGCGCTCCAGGCGCGCCAGCGCGTGCTCTTCGTGGGTGGTGGGATGCAGGAACACGGGGAACTCGCGCCCGACCGGCTCGTACCCCAGGCGCACGAGTTCCTCGGGCGTTGCCCCGACGACGACCCAGTCGCGCTCCTTCACCGCTCGCTTGAGCAGGCGGTCCCGGACCGCGCCACCGACCAAGTAGACTCGCATGTGCGCATGTTAACCGAGACCCTCCCGGGGAGCGCGGCGCCAGCGGGGCGCTCGCCCGGCCGTGCACGGCCGCTGTTGACGCTCATGCTGTGCACCCTGCTGGGGGGCTGCAGTACGACGTCCTACCTGGTGCAGGCCGCCTCCGGTGAGTACCACGTGATGCACGCGAGCGAGCCCATCGAGCGCGTGATCGAGGATCCGCACACCTCCCCCGAGCTGCGCGCGCGGCTCATCCTCGTGCGCGAGGCGCGCGCCTTCGCCAGCGACTCCCTCGGCCTGCCGCACAACAAGAGCTACACCAGCTATGCCGACATCGAGCGTCCCTACGTGGTCTGGAACGTGGTGGCGGCGCCCGAGTTCTCCGTCACCCCCCATCACTGGTGCTTCCCGGTGGCCGGCTGCGTGGCCTACCGCGGCTACTTCCACGAACAGGCGGCGCGCGAGTTCGCCGCGCGGCTGCGCCGCCAGGGCTATGACGTCGCCATCGACGGGGTGCCGGCCTATTCGACGCTCGGCAAGTTCTCCGACCCGGTGCTGTCCTCGGTGCTGCGCTACGACGACGATGAGGTGGCGGCGACGATCTTCCATGAGCTCGCGCACCAGCTGCTGTACGTGAAGGATGACTCGGCGTTCAACGAGGCCTTCGCCACGACCGTGGAGGATGTCGGGCTCGAGCGCTGGCTGGTGCACGAGGGCACGCCCGGACGCATCCAGGCGTTCCGCGCGGACGAGGCGCGCGAGGCGGCGTTCGTGAAGCTGCTGGCCGATGCCCGCAAGCAGCTGGCGCAGCTGTACGCCTCGCAAGAGCCGCCCGAGGCGATGCGCGCGCGCAAGGAGGAGGTCTTCGCTGCCCTGACGCAGGAGATCCGCGCGCTGGAGAAACGCGAGGACGTGAGCGGCACGCTCTATGACGAATGGATCGGGGAGGGACTCAACAACGCCCGCCTCGCATCGGTGGCGACCTATTACGACTGCGTGCCGGGCTTCAGGCGGCTGCTGGCGAGCGAGGACAACGACCTGGAGCGCTTCTACGCCGCCGCGCGTGCGCTCGCCCGCTTGCCGCGCGCGCAGCGCGACGCGCAGCTGTGCGGGCCGGCGGCGGCCGCCGCGGATGCTGCGACGGACTGACTGCGCACCCCAGGCGCTCCTCAGCGCAGCGGAATGAGCAGCACGCTGTTGCTGCGGCGGACCTCGAGCACCAGCACCGCCACGCCGCGCGCTCGCTCGCGCAGGTCGCGCACGCTGCCGACGTGGCTGCGGTTGGCGCCGACGATCACGTCCCCGGCGCGCAGCCCGGCCTGCCCGGCGGCGCTGCCCGCCTCGACGCTGCGCACCAGCGCGCCGGAGGCATCCGGGGCGTCCTCGAGGGCGGCGCCCTCGAGGCCCTTGTGAATGCTGGCCGGGCCGCCGGTGGGCTCGGCGGCGGTATCGGCGATGACGGCGGTCACCTTGAGCGGCTTGCCGTCGCGCACCAGGCCGATCTCGACCTTGTCGCCGACACGGCGCAGGCCGATGGTGTTGCGCAGCTCGCTGTTGGACTTCACCGGCTGGCCGTTCACGGAGGTGATGACATCCCCGGTGCGGATGCCGGCCTTGTCGGCGGGGGAGCCCTCGACCACCTGCGACACCAGCGCGCCCACGGCGCTGCTCAGGCCGAGCGAGTGGGCGATGTCGGGCGTCACCGTGTACATGCTGACGCCGAGCTGGCCGCGCTTGACGGTGCCGTACTTGATCAGCTGCTCCATGACGCTGCGCGCCATGTTCACCGGAATGGCGAAGCCGATGCCGATGTTGCCGCCGCTGCGCGAGAGGATCGCGGTGTTGATGCCGATCAGCTCGCCGCGCAGGTTGACGAGCGCGCCGCCGGAATTGCCCGGGTTGATGGAGGCATCCGTCTGGATGAAGTCCTCGTAGCCGTCGGGGTTGATCCCCGAGCGCGACAGGCCGCTCACGATCCCGGAGGTGACGGTGTGCTGCAGCCCGAAGGGGTTGCCGATGGCGACCACGAAGTCCCCCACCTCCAGGTGCGCGGAGTCCCCGAGCGCAATCTGCGACAGGCCGTCGGGTTTGACCTTGAGCACGGCGATGTCCGAGGGCGCATCGCTTCCGACCACGTCGGCCTTGAGGTCGCGCCCGTCCTGCAGCGTCACCGTGATCTCGTTGGCGTTCTCGACCACGTGCGCATTGGTGAGGATGTAGCCGCTCTTGGCATCGAAGATCACGCCCGAGCCGGCACTCTGGAACGGCCGCTCGCGCGGACCGGTGTCCGGGGGCACGTCGAAGAAGCGGCGGAAGAAGGGGTCATCGAGCAGCGGGTTCTGCTGTCCGCGCTCGTGCACCGTGCCGCGGGTGGCGATGTTCACTACCGCGGGGGACACCCGCTTGATCATCGGCGCGAGCGTCGGCAGCGGCGTGTCGCCGACGATGGGCGGGAGCCCCGCCGGCAGCGAGTTCGCGGCCAGCGCGAGCAGGGTCCCGAGCAGGAGTGCGGTGCGTGTCATGCCCGAGGAATTCTACCCCGGGGCCCGCAACCGGCGGGCGCTGGAAACAGGCACAGCCGGCAGCGCCTCAGGCGCTGCCGGCTGAACCTGATCCTACGATCGACCTTAGGCGGCCTGGACGCTGATGCGCCGCGGCTGCGCCTGCGGGCGCTTCGGAATGGAGAGCTCGAGCACGCCATTCACGTGCGTGGCCTTGATGGCCTCGGCATCGGCGGTCTCGGGCAGCGTGAAGCGACGCAGGAACGTGCCGCTCGCCCGCTCGATGCGGGTGTAGCCGTCGTTCTCGGTCTTCTTCTCGGAGCGGCGCTCGCCGCGCACCGTCAGCACGCCCTTCTCGGCCGTGACTTCGATGTCCTTGCCTTCGACGCCCGGCAGATCGGCGGTGACGACGAAGCGCTCGGCCTCTTCGCGCACATCCACCTGCGGGATCCAGCTGACGTTCGATTCGAAGCTGTCAGCATCCTGGTTCAGGGCCTTGTCGAGCTGCTGGTGAAAGCGGCTCACGAGCGCCCAGGGCTCGTACCGAAGAATCGCCATGAGAAATCTCCTCTCAAGAGTGAAGTTGGAAAATCGGTTGCGCTCGTGCGCTGTTGCACCCGATGTGTGTTCGGCTGCGCGCGTTTCAAGAGCCGTCGCGTCATCCAGGTGCGGCCGGCGGCGATTGCCGGGGAGGCCACCTGGCCCCATATAGGACTTCAGGGCCCGTTGGGGGCGGATCGCGCCCCGCCGTGGTCGGCAAATGCGTGGCTGAGCCAGGCCTGCACCCCGGCAGGGGCGGGCGGCTGTGCACAGCCTGTGCAAAAGCTGTGCTCGACCTGAGCACAAGATATGGGGTTTAAGGAGCTGCCGAGAAAGCTGCGCGTTTTTACAGAAATCGACGGGGATTTTACGGCGCATAATTGCGTAAACTACTGAAAAATAATTATAAAATTGACGTGACAAAATCCAGTAGTGACGCTTGACGCTCCCGGACACCGTAATTAGGCTTCTGACCCCGACACAAGATCTTGTGTTCGCCAGCAGGCGATCACGGGCACGCGGTCGGGGGGAGATTTCAGGGGCCTGACTGTCAGTCCAGAAGACAGCAGGTACCGGACGGGCGCGCGAGGCTTGTTGAGCTGCACGCACTTCGTCGGCATTCCCTGCAATCCGTTGGATAAGGCGTAAGAACAGTTCGGAGCGCCGCGGATTCAATGAACACAGTCGTGAAGATCGAACCCAAAGACGTCGATGCGATTCCCTTCCAGGAAGCCTCGCTCGATATCTGGGATAAAAAGTATCGCCTCACCGCCAAGGACGGTACGCCCGTCGACAAGACGATGGACGATACCTACCAGCGCGTCGCCCGCGCGCTCGCGGACGTCGAGCGTGAGGAAGTGCGCGAGCATTGGTACGAGCGTTTCCTGTGGGCGCTGCGCCGCGGGGCCATTCCCGCCGGCCGCGTGACCTCCAACGCCGGTGCGCTGGAGCACAAGCCCGCCACGTCGACCATCAACTGCACGGTGTCGGGCACGATCCGTGACTCGATGGACGACATCCTGAAGAAGGTCCACGAGGCGGGGCTTACGCTCAAGTGCGGGATGCGGCATCGGTTATGAGCACTCGACGCTGCGGCCGCGCGGCGCCTACGTCTCGGGCGCCGGCGCCTACACCTCCGGCCCGCTGTCCTTCATGGATATCTTCGACAAGATGTGTTTCACCGTCTCCTCCGCCGGCGGACGCCGCGGTGCGCAGATGGGCACCTTCGACGTCGGCCATCCGGATGTCATGGAGTTCATCCGCGCCAAGCGCGAGAACGGGCGGCTGCGCCAGTTCAACCTATCGCTGCTGATCACCGACGAGTTCATGCAGGCGGTGCGTGAGGATCGCGAGTGGAAGCTTGCCTTCCCGCTGGGCTCAAGGAGTTCGAGGCGGAGAAGCCCGACCTCAGCGACGCCGCCAAGTTCGTATGGCGCGAGTGGCCCGTGCACGAGGGCTATGTCGTGAACGACGAAGGCCTGGTGGCGTGCAAGATCTACAAGACACTGCCGGCGCGGCGCATGTGGGACGTCATCATGACGTCCACCTACGATTTCGCCGAGCCGGGCTTCATCCTCATTGACCGCGTCAACGAGATGAACAACAACTGGTGGTGCGAGAACATCCGCGCCACCAATCCGTGCGTCACGGCCGACACGCGCCTGCACACCCGCTACGGCATGGTACGTATCGGGGATCTGTACGACGCGGGCGTCGACATCCAGGCGACGGTCGACAAGCGCGCTCTGGACGAGGGCATGGGCACGACCGTGCGCGAGGCGGTGCCGGCGTTCATGACTGCAACCAGTCCGCCGATGTTTACCGCGTCGCGACCAAGGATGGCTACGAGATCAAGGCCACTGAGTGGCATGACTTCTACACCACGCGCGGCAAGATCAAGCTGAAGGACCTGAAGCCGGGCGACGAGCTGCTGGTGCAGTCCGGTAAAGGCCAGTTCGGCGGTTGCGGCGAACGAGGAGCTCGGTGTACCTGCTCGGCCTCATCACCGGCGACGGTCACTTCACTAACCGCGGCAAGGGCAAGACCGCTGCAATCATCGAATCTGTGGGGCGAAGATCGCGACTACGCGCAGCAGTTGTCGGGTACATCAACACCATGATCCGCGGCTGGTCGCATAACAGGCGCCAGGTACGAGGTCACTGCCGTCGCAGTCCCGCGAGCGCAATCTGTTGCATGATCCGCTCAGTGATTCTGGCGCGCATGCTGCTCGAGTTCTTCGGTTTCGGCGCCAAATGCAAGACCCAGGTCCCGGAGATCGTGTGGCGCGGCAATGAGGCCTGCGTGCGCGGCTACCTGCGCGGGCTGTTCCAGTCCGACGGCACGGTGAATGTTTCTGGCAACGCGAGTACCAGCTGTTCAGTGCGCCTTGCGTCCAGCCAGCCGTCGCTCCTGAAGGACGTGCAGGTGTTGCTGGCAAATTTCGGCATCTTTGCCCGTGTGCTCAAGCGGCGCGCTGCCGGGCAGCGCCTGCTGCCCGACGGCAAGGGCGGCAAGAAGCTCTACGACTGCCAGGCCGATTACGAGTTGATCGTGGATGGTGAGTCGCGCGAGCGCTTCATGGACGAGATCGGTTTCATCACCGAAGGCAAGAACGCAAAGTATCGCAATTGGATCGCCGGCAAGGCGCTGCGAAAGACGCAGCGTTTCGTGAGCCGCGTCGCTGAGATCGCGTATGTCGGTAAGGAAGCGGTGTTTGATACGACACAAGCTGATCACAACAGCGTCATCTTCAACGGGCTGGTAACTGGACAATGTGGTGAGCAACCGCTTCCGCCCTACGGTTCCTGCCTGTTAGGTTCGGTGAATCTCACTCGCTTCGTGAAGCATCCGTTCGGAGAATTCGCGGAATTCGACTGGAACGAATACCGGGAGGTGGTGAAGGTATTCACCCGCATGCTCGACAACGTCGTCGAGGTGAACGGACTTGCCGCTCGAGAACCAGCGCAACGAGATCCTGCGCAAGCGCCGTCACGGCATGGGGTTCCTGGGGCTCGGCAGCACGATGACGCTGCTCAAAGATGAAGTACGGCTCACCGGAGGCGGTGCACTTCACCGAGGACGTCTCGCGCGAGATGGCCGTCGCCGGCTGGGAAGCCGCGCTCGAGCTGGCGCGCGAGAAGGGTCCGGCGCCGATCATGAACGAGGAGTTCACGGTCACGAAGGAGATGCTGCGCAAGCGGCCCGAGATGGCGAAGGATGGCTGGCGGGCGGGCTCGAAGATCGCCGGACGCCTGCTGCACGCCAAGTACAGCCGCTACATGCAGCGCATCGCGGAAGTGGCGCCGCAGCTCGTGCACGAGCTCGCCGAGACCGGCGCGCGCTTCACGCACCACACCTCCATCGCGCCCACGGGCACGATCTCTCTGTCTCTGGCGAATAATGCTTCGAATGGAATCGAACCGTCGTTTGCACATCACTACTTCCGCAACGTGATTCGGGAAGGCAAGAAGTCCAAGGAAAAGATCGACGTTTATTCCTTCGAACTACTGGCGTATCGCGAGCTCGTCAACGCGAACGCCGAACCTGGAGCGACCACCGATGCTGAGAGACTGCCGGACTACTTCATCGCCGCGGACGACGTCACTCCCAAAGAGCATGTCGAGGTGCAGGCTGCATCCCAGAAGTGGATCGATTCATCGATTTCTAAGACGGCGAACGTGCCTACGGATTTCCCCTACCAGAAGTTCAAAGACATCTATCTGTATGCACACGAGCAGGGACTGAAGGGCTGCACCACCTTCCGCTTCAACCCCGAGGCGTTCCAGGGCGTGCTGGTGAAGGAACAGGACCTGAAGAACACGGTCTACAAGTTCACCCTCGAGGACGGCACGGTGGTCGAGGCGCGGGGCGACGAGGAGATCGACTACGACGGCGAGATCCACACCGCCGCGAATCTGTTCGACGCGATAAAGGATGGGTACTACGGGCGCTACTGACGGCCTCGCCGCGAGCGCAGGAATGGGACTATGACTATCAAGATTGACCGCAAGATCGTTAAGTACTCCGTGCAGAAGCCGGAGGAGAAGCAGCAGAAGGCCGACGAGCGGCAGGCAGCCAAGGCCCTGGAGGCCAAGCAGCCGGCCGTCGAGAGCGAGACCGTGCGTGACCGCAACGGCCACATGGCCAAGGTCATCCGCATGCACGAGAAGCTCGAGCGCCCGGAGGTCCTGATCGGCTCGACCTACAAGATCAAGACGCCGATCTCGGATCACGCGATGTACGTGACCATCAACGACATCGTGCTGAACGAGGGCACCGAGTACGAGCAGCGCCGCCCGTTCGAGGTGTTCATCAACTCGAAGAACCTCGACCACTTCCAGTGGATCGTGGCACTCACGCGCATCATCTCGGCCGTCTTCCGCAAGGGCGGCGACGTCACCTTCCTGGTGGACGAGCTGAAGGCGGTGTTCGACCCGCGCGGCGGCTACTGGCAGCCCGGCGGCAAGTTCATGCCCTCGATCATCGCCGAGCTTGGCCACGTGATCGAGAAGCACCTGCAGACCATCGGCCTCATCCGCAAGACGCAGCTCGATGAGCACCAGCAGAAGCTGGTGGACGAGAAGCGCGCGGAGTTCGAGGCACGCAGCAAGCAAAGCGATGCCTTTGCGAAGTCGCATTTCCCGGATGGGGCGCAGCTGTGTGCCCGTTGCAGCACCGCTGCCGTGGTCATGATGGACGGCTGCATGACGTGCCTGAACTGCGGCGATTCGAAGTGTGGGTAAGTCCGATTTGATGCATTCGAACTGACAGATTCCGTGCGACATCCTTTGGAGGCAGCCGCTCGCGGGCTGCCTCTTTTGTTTTCACGCACCGCACGGGCAAAAAAAACCCCGCTTGAGGCGGGGTGTCGGTCGCTTGCTTGTGTGTGGAGGAGTGTCTTTTCGTTATTGTTATACGGTTGGCGCTGTGTCCCATGAGCCATCCAGGCTCGCGTGCGACGTTGGCGCTCTTATATTCAGGTATCCCGTGGCTTCGGCTTCCTTCCCGGCGAAAATGTCGTCGGTACTGGGAGATAGAGCAACACTCGTGCCAGCCTTGCACGCACCTGCCGCCAGCCTGCTGCTTCGCCCCGGCAGCATCCGCAACTGTGACGCAGTGCGCACTTCGCCCCCGTTCAGCGCCGCCGGGCAGCCCCGGCGACCGCGCCCGAAAGGCGCTTCGGCCAGGACTTTCCGGTCGCACTGTCAAATTAGCCGACGTAATATTCGCCCGCCGCGCTGGCCGTTACCGGCGCGATACTGGCGCAACCTTTTGAACCACTGCAGGAACTTGATCCATTCCCCAGGTGTAAATGAACCCGACAGGACGTCTTAAGTTTAATTCCCGACCCTTCGTCCTCGGAGCCCTCGCTCTGCTCAGCGCGCTCGGCGCCCTTACGCCGGCCCGGGCCGCCGACAGCCCCATGCCGCGCCCGGCGGAGCTCGAGCGCGACGTGCAGTTCTGGATCCGCATCTACACCGAGTTCGATACCAATTCGGGCGTGCTGCATGACCAGTACAACCTCGGCGTGGTCTACAAGGCGCTGCATTTCGCGCCCGACACGCCCCCGCGCGAGCGCCAGCGCGAGGTCGATAACGCCCGCGAGGCCCTGACCGCAGCGCTCAGGCGCATCGCCGACAGCGCCGATGCGCCGCTCTCGCCCGAGGACCAGCAGATCAAGGACCTGTGGGGGGCCGAAGCCACGCCGGCGCGCCTGCGCGCGGCGATCGAGGACATCCGCTTCCAGCTCGGGCAATCCGACCGCTTCCGTGCGGGCCTGATCCGCTCGGGCGCCTGGGAGACGCACATCGCCGAGACGCTTGCGAACCTGGGGCTGCCGCCCGAACTCGCGGTGCTGCCGCACGTGGAGTCATCCTTCAATCCGTCCGCCTACTCCAAGGTCGGCGCCGCGGGCCTGTGGCAGTTCATGCGCTCGACCGGCCGGCGCTACATGCGCATCGACAGCGCGGTCGACGACCGGCTCGATCCGTTCCGCTCCACCGAGGCCGCGGCGCAGCTGCTCGCCTACAACTACCGCCTGCTCGGCAGCTGGCCACTCGCGCTCACCGCCTACAACCACGGCACCGCCGGCATGCTGCGCGCCAAGGAGGCGATGGGGACCGATGACATCGTGCGCATCGTGCGCGGCTACACCGGCCGCACCTTCGGCTTCGCCTCGCGCAACTACTACGTCTCCTTCCTGGCGGCGCTGGAGATCGACCACCACCCGGAGAAGTACTTCGGCTCCGTGCACAAGGACAGCGAGGCGCGCTTCCGCGAAGTACCGCTGCCGGCCTACGTCTCGGTGAGCGCGCTGGCCCGCACGCTCAGGATCGACAGTGGCCTGCTGCATGGGCTGAACCCGGCGCTCCTGCCGCCGGTGTGGAGCGGACAGCAGCGCGTGCCGCGCGATTACCACCTGCGCCTGCCGCTCGATGGCGAGACCTGGACCAGTGCGCTCCTGGCACAGCGCCTGAGCCCGGAGGAGATGTTCCCCGGGCAGCGCGGACCGCGGCGCTACAAGACCCAGAAAGGTGACACCCTCGTGAGCGTCGCGCGCAGTTCGACGTGCCGGTGGAGGTGCTCGCGCGCAGCAACCACATCCGCACCAGCGCGCACCTGAGCCCGGGGCACCTGCTCACGCTGCCCGAGCCGCCGGCGCAGACCCTCGGCGCCGCCGCCCAGGGGGCCACCGTCTCCACACCGGGCGCGCCGGCGGCGCCGGTCGCCGCCCAGGTCGCCGCCGTCGTCGCGCCTCCCTCCCGGGGCGGGGCCGTCACGCCCGACCTCGCCGCGCGCGAAAGCGCCGAGGATGCCGCAGCCGCCCGGGCGGCCACAGAGGCCACGCGCCACCGGCATTACACCATCACAGTGGAGGTGCTCTCGGGGGCCGAGGCCGAGGCGCTCAGTCCCTCCGTGGGCCCGGGCGCGGATGCCGAGCAGAGCGCCGACCCCACCGACTACACCGTGGCCAAGGACGACAGCATCCGTGTCGCCCCCGATGAGACCCTCGGGCACCTGGCCGAGTGGCTGGACCAGAACTCGCAGCACCTGCGCGACCTCAACCACTTCAGCGCCAAGCGGCCGGTGAGGATCGGTGAGCGCGTGCACCTCGATTTCCAGAAGGTGACGCGCGAGGCCTTCGAGAGCCAGCGCCTCGAGTATCACCGCACGCTGCAGGCGAGCTACTTTGCCTCGCACCGCATCGTCGGCACGCAGGTGTACATCGCCCGCTCCGGGTGACTCGCTGTGGACGCTCACGCAGGGCGCGAAGGTGCAACTGCCGCTGTGGCTGCTGCAGCAGTACAACCCGGCGGTGGATTTTGCCGACCTGCGCGCCGGCACCCAGATCGTGATGCCGCGCGTGGAGGAGGTGGAGGGCAATGGCTGAGCGTGAGCGTCGGCGGGGGCCGACCGGCGGCTGTGACGGGCGCACATGTCAGGCGGGCGCCAGGCCGCCTATAATCATGACAACATGGGGAACATGAACCCGTTCAGGCTCTTAGCGGCGCTGCTGGCGCTCACCGCCGCGGGGCTCACCTGCGCGGACGGTCTGCCGCGACACGCAGCCCGCCATGCTCACCACCCCGGCGAGCGAGAAGCTCCCCCCGGTCGACCGCGTCGTGGTGCGCAAGTCCCAGCGCACGCTCGTGCTCATGCACGGCGGCAACCTGGTGCGCTCCTACCACATCCAGCTGGGCTTGAACCCAACCGGGCAGAAGGAGCGCGCGGGGGACTTCCGCACGCCCGAGGGCACCTACCGGCTCGAGCGGCGCAATCCGCGCAGCGACTTCTTCCTCTCCATGAAGGTGTCCTACCCGAATCCCGAGGACCTGCGCCGCGCGCACGCGCATCACTGGGACACCGGCGGCTCGATCATGATCCACGGGCTGCCGAACGCGCTGCGGCACGAACCCGACTTACTACGAATCCCACGACTGGACCGACGGCTGCATCGCGGTCTCCAACGCCGACATGGTCGAGATCTGGATGCTCGTGCCGGACGACGTCTCGATCGACATCCTGCCGTAGCGGTTTCGTGAGCAGCGACTTCTCAGAGTTCGTCGACGCGCGCGTCGGGCCGCGCGGCAGTCTCGAGAACCTCTCGCAGGGCGAGATCGACAAGCTCCTCGATGCCGGGCAGGGGGGCCTGTACCCGCTGTTCCGCCGCTGCGCACTGGCGGTGCTGAACTCCGGCGCGCCCACCGACAACGCCAAGGAGGTCTTCGACCGCTACCGCGACTTCGAGATCCGCATCCTGCGCCATCCCTGGGGCGTGAAGCTCGAGGTGCAGAATGCCCCGGCGGCGGCCTTCGTCGACGGGCAGATGATCCGCGGCATCAAGGAGCACCTGTTCGCGGTGCTGCGCGACGTGGTGTTCATCTCCAACGAGGTCATCGGCAGCGGGCGCTTCGACCTCACCGACTCCGCCTCGATCACCAACGCGGTGTTCCACGTGCTGCGCAACGCGCACCTGCTCGACTACAAGGCCCGCCCCAACCTCGTGGTGTGCTGGGGCGGGCACTCGATCAACGCCGCCGAGTACCAGTACACCAAGAACGTCGGCTACGAGCTCGGGCTGCGCGCCCTGGACGTGTGCACCGGCTGCGGCCCGGGCGCCATGAAGGGCCCGATGAAGGGCGCGACCATCGGCCACGCCAAGCAGCGCATCGGGCACGGCCGCTACATCGGCATCACCGAGCCGGGGATCATCGCCGCCGAGCCCCCCAACCCGATCGTGACCCAGCTGGCGATCATGCCGGACATCGAGAAGCGCCTCGAAGCCTTCGTGCGCATGGCGCACGGCATCGTGGTGTTCCCCGGCGGCGCCGGCACCGCCGAGGAGATCCTCTACCTCGCCGGCATCCTCCTCGACCCGGCCAACCGCGCGCAGCCCTTCCCGATCGTGCTCACCGGACCGAAGGACAGCGCCGGCTACTTCGAGCACGTGCTGCGCTTCCTCGGCGATACCCTGGGCGAGGACGCCGTGCGGCGTTTCACCGTGATCGTCGGCGACCCGGCCGAGGTCGCGCGCCGCATGGTGCGCGGCATGGACGCAGTGCGCGAGTTCCGCCGCAAGGCGAGCGATTCCTACAATTTCAACTGGTTGCTCTCGGTCGGGCCGGAGTTCCAGCGCCCCTTCGAGGTGACGCACGCGAGCATGCGCGCCCTGCACCTCGCGCGCGCGCAGCCGGTGCACGAGCTGGCCGCGAACCTGCGGCGCGCCTTCTCCGGCATCGTCACCGGCAACGTCAAGGAAGTCGGCATCCAGGCGATCGAGGCGCTCGGACCCTACGAGCTCGCCGGCGACGCCGCGCTGATGCGCCCGCTCGATGAGCTGCTCGCCGCCTTCGTCGCGCAGCAGCGCATGCGCCTGCCCGGCAGCACTTACCGTCCCGTCTACCGCCTGGTCGCCTAAAGGCGCACGCGCGCTCGGTGACATAACGCTGCCACGCGCCGCACAAATAATGCGCGCGTGGCAAGAGGCCGCTCACAGCGTATGCGGCAGGCGACATGCCTGTGAACCAGTTCCTGCTATGCGCGTTCCGAAGACGTACGCTCGCCTCAAGTTTCAGGAGCTTCTCAATGAGCTCGAGTGACAGGGGGCGAGGCGACGCGCCCGTTCCGCCGCGCGAACCAGCACCGACCGCCACCGGACCTGCGGGGGCGGATGCGTACGCCAACTGGCTGGACCGCATGCAGCGCGCCCGGGCGCGCCAGGCCGCGATCACGCGCAATCTCTACACCTGGTCCAACTACAAGAGCTGGGCCGAGCAGGTGCGCACCTCCTGGGACGCCAGCGACGGCACCGCGCCGAACAAGCCGAAGAAGTAACGGAACACCCGTAAGCGTCCCTTCCCGCGAGCCTTGACGGCGCCAGCGGCGCCTTCCCCAGCCGACCCGACTTTCTGGCCCGCGCCGGCCCCCAGCGTGGGCCTTCAGGCGTTGGAAACGGCCGCCGGCAGCGGTGGCAGCTCCGCCATCGCCTGCTCGAGCACCGGCCGGGTATCGGTGATGGTGGGGTCGGCCGCCGGCTGCGCCGCGGGCGTCGGCACCGGCTCACCCGCGCCGGCGGCGCCCGGGGGCTTGGCGGCTGCCGGGCGGGGCCGGGCGAGCCACTCCACCAGCGGCGCCCACTGCTCGGTGTCGTCGTGGGCGACGTAGCTCTTCATCTCGTGCACCCCAACGCCGAGCTCCGCGGCGCGCACGTAGTTCTGCGAGTCGCGCAGCGTCGCCACGATCGGGATCCCGAGCGTGTGCAGGAAGCGGATCAGGGACTGGTAGGTGAGGGTATTGCGGCGCACGCGATTGGCGATGACGCCGATGCGGTCGTCCTCGCGGCGGATCTTGGCCACCAGCAGCAGGTCGCGGATGCAGCGCGAGCAGGTGTGGATGTCGATGTCGGACGGCAGCACCGGCACGATGATCTTCGCCGCATCGCGCACCATGTCCGGCAGCTGCGCCGGGGTCAGCGCCGCCGGCGTGTCCACGATGACGTGGGTGGTGTCGTCCGGCGGTCGCAAGTGGAACGCCCGCGTCGTGCGCACGTCCTTCTCAAACGCGGCGATGACGTGGATGTGCGCCTGGGCGGGCTTGCGCTTCTTCACCCACCGCAGCGACGACCCCTGGGGGTCGTAGTCCAGAAGCAGGGGAACATGCCCGCGGGAGGCCAGATAGCTCGCCAGGTTGATTGCGATGGTCGTCTTGCCGGACCCACCCTTGGGGTTCAGGACGACGATGCGCTGCATGCTTCCCTTGCGATGGCGCGTACGCGTGACGCGGGTCGCAGCCAAGCCTACGCACCACACTTATGTCCTGCAAGCCGGGGCGTGACTGTGAGCGCGCGCACGCCAGCGCGCGGCGCGCCTGCCGTAGAGTCCCGGGCGCGATGGAAGAATCCTTTCTGCACCTGTGGGACGAATTGGACGATGTGCTGTGTGCCTGTCGCCACCTGGCGACCTGCGCCGCCGCCGAGACGCTCGCCGCCGCCGCCCCGTTCATCGCCGCCCTCCTGGGCGGAGCCGCCACGGTGCTGATCGCCCACCACCGGGCGGCGCTCCTGCTCGCCTAGGGACCCCCGAACAAGCGCCGCCTGCACGCGGCGCTTGAAAATCCTGCGCAGATTCCCAAGATCGCTGGTCCACAGCGGGGCCTTTGACCCCCGCGGACAAGCGAGCCATGGCCGAAGAAACCCTTGCGACCCCCGAAAGCGCGCGTGCGCGCGAGACCCACGGCTTCCAGGCGGAGGTGCGTGAGCTGCTGAAGCTCATGATCCACTCGCTCTACAGCCACCGGGAGATCTTCCTGCGGGAGCTCATCTCCAACGCCTCGGATGCCTGCGACCGGCTGCGCTTTGCGGCGATTGCGCACAGCGAGCTGATGGCCGAGGACCCCGAGCTCGCCATCCGCATCGATTCCGATCCCGCCGCCGGCACCGTCACGATCACCGACAACGGCATCGGCATGACGCGCGACGAGGCGATCGCCAACCTCGGCACCATCGCGCGCTCCGGGACCGCCGAGTTCTTCCGCTCGCTCTCGGGCGACGAGCAGAAGGCCTCCGCGCTCATCGGCCAGTTCGGCGTGGGCTTCTACTCGGCCTTCATCGTCTCCGACCGGGTCGAGGTGCGCTCGCGCAAGGCCGGGGAGAGCGCCGCCAGCGGGGTGCGCTGGGAATCCGGCGCCGACGGGGAGTTCACGGTCGAGACCGTCGAGCAGTCCGCGCGCGGTACCTCGGTCACGCTGCACCTGAAGGCCGACGCCAAGGAGTTCGCCGACCCGTTCCGCCTGCGCGGCCTCATCCGCCGCTATTCGGACCACATCGGCTTCCCGGTGCGCATGCGCAAGGAAGGCGAGGCCTCGATCGAGTACGAAGTGGTCAACCAGGCCAAGGCGCTGTGGACGCTGCCGCGCACCGAGATCAAGGAGGAGGAGTACCGCGAGTTCTACCAGTACCTGGCGCACGACTTCACCGACCCGCTCGCCTGGAGCCACAACCGCGTCGAGGGCAAGCGCGAGTACACGAGCCTCCTCTACATCCCCGGGCGCGCCCCGTTTGACCTGTGGCAGCGCGATGCCGCGCGGGGACTGAAGCTCTACGTGCGCCGCGTGTTCATCATGGACGACGCCGAGCAGCTGCTGCCGCTGTACCTGCGCTTCGTCAAGGGCGTGCTCGACTCCGCCGACCTGCCGCTGAACGTCTCGCGCGAGCTGCTGCAGCAGGACCCGGAGGTCGAGGCCATCCGCGGCGGCCTCACCAAGCGCGTGCTCGACCTGCTCGCCCGCCTGGCCAAGGACGAGCCGGACAAGTACGCCACCTTCTGGAAGGAGTTCGGCGCGGTGCTGAAGGAAGGGGTGGTGCAGGATGCGGCCAACCAGGCGGCGATCCTCGCGCTGCTGCGCTTTGCCAGCACCCACGTCCCCGGCGACACCCCCGCGGTGAGCCTGGCGGAGTACACCGCGCGCATGAAGCCCGGCCAGGAACGCATCTATTACGTGATCGCCGAGAGCGTCGAGGCCGCCCGCGGCAGCCCGGCGATCGAGCGCCTGAAGGAGCGCGGCATCGAGGTGCTGCTGCTCGCCGAGCGCATCGACGAGTGGGTCATGGGACAGCTGCACGAGTTCGAGGGCAAGCGCTTCAAGGATGCCCTGCGCGGGGACCTCGAGCTCGGGGGACTGGTCACGGCGGGCGACAAGCAGCAGTACGACGCGGAGCTCAAGGAGAGCAAGGGCCTGCTCAAGCGCGTCAAGGACGCCCTCGGCGAGCGCGTGAAGGAAGTGCGCGTGAGCGAGCGGCTCAGGGAGTCGCCGGCCTGCCTGGTGCTCGGCGAGCACGACGTCGGCGAGCAGATGCGCCGCATCCTGCAGGCGGCCGGGCAGAAGGTGCCGCAGTCGCAGCCGCTGCTCGAGCTGAACGTGCTGCACCCGCTGGTGAAGTACCTGGAGGGCGTCACCGCGCCCGCCGAGTTCACCGAGCTGGCGCTGCTGCTGTATGACCAGGCGGCGCTTGCCGAAGGTACCCAGCTCGCCAACCCGCCGGAGTACGTGGCGCGCCTGAACCGCCTGCTGGTGCGCCTCGCCGGCTCGCCCGCCGCGGCGCCCTAGCGGTGCTGAAGGCCCCCAGGGCCGAGCGCCTGACGCTCCCCGGGCCCGCCGGGGGGCTCGAGGCACTCATCGAGACGCCCGCCGGCGCGGCCGCCGCGCCGCACGCCTTCGCGGTGGTGTGCCATCCGCACCCGCTCTTCGGCGGCACGCTCGACAACAAGGTCGTGTACACCGTGGCGCGCGCGTTCCAGCAGCTCGGCGCGCCCGCCATCCGCTTCAACTTCCGCGGGGTCGGTGCGAGCGCGGGCGCCTACGACGACGGCCGCGGCGAGGCCGCGGATGCGCTGGCGGTGATTGCCTGGGGCCGTGCGCGCTGGCCGGGCGCCGCCTTGTGGCTCGGCGGCTTCTCCTTCGGTGGCGCGGTGGCGTTCCTCGCCACCGCCGCCGCACAGCCGGCGCGCCTGGTGCTGGTGGCTCCCGGGGTCAACAAGATCGACGTGACGCACGCGCCGCCCCCCGGGTGTCCCTGGCTCCTCGTCCAGGGGGATGCGGACGACGTCGTGCCGGCGGACTTCGTGCTGAACTGGGCGCGCGCCATCGCGCCCGCCCCCGAGACCGCGATCCTGGCGGGCGCGGGGCACTTCTTCCACGGGCGCATCCACGAGCTGCGCGATGCGGTGCTGAGGTTCATGGCCCCTGAAACGACGCCCCGGTGACCGCAGGCGGCGCGTCCCGCTAGACTGCGCAGGAGCCTGAAGGAGGACGAACAGCATGACACGAACGCACGGCGGCGCGGCCCTGGTGCTGCTCACGCTGCTTGCAGGGTGCGAGACGACGCAGCAGGCGGCCACGAGCCCCGACTACCAGAAGACCCGCACCGGTGCCGGCATCGGTGCCGGGGTGGGCGCGGTCGCGGGGCTGCTCGTGGGCGGGGGCACGTTCCAGAGCGCGCTGGTTGGCGCGGCCATCGGCGGCATCGCCGGCGGCGCCATCGGCAATTACCAGGACAAGCAGGAGGCGCAGCTGCGCTCGAGCATGGCCGGCACGGGCGTGGAGGTGGTGCGCAAGCAGGACAACATCACCCTGGACATGCCCGCCGGCATCACCTTCGCCACCAACCAGCTCCGATCTCAACTCGGCCTTCTTCCCCATCCTCGACAAGGTGGCGGCGACCCTGGTGCAGTACGACCAGACCATGATCGAGGTGACCGGCTACACCGACTCCACCGGCGTCGCCGCCTACAACCAGACGCTTTCGCAGAAGCGCGCGCAGTCGGTTTCGGCATACCTCGTCAGCCGCGGCGTGCGCGTGCAGCGCCTGATGGTCACCGGGGAGGGCGAGAACCATCCGATCGCCTCCAACGACACCCCGCAGGGCCGGCAGGCGAACCGCCGGGTCGAAGTCACCATCGTGCCGGTCGCCCAGGGGCAGCCGGGCAGCGCCACGGCGCCGCCGCCGGCGCGCTGAAGCGTGCGCCAGCCGCGCGGCGGCGGCGCAAAAAACAAAGGCCCGGCAGGAGCGCTCCTGCCGGGCCTTTTTAACGCGCGCGATGCGCGTTAGACCGGATCTTAAGAGTTGACCATCGCCTTGAGGCTCTTAAGCGGCATGACGCGAACCTTCTTGCTCGCCGGCTTTGCCTTGAACATCATCTTCTCGCCGGTGAAGGGGTTGACGCCTTCACGGGCCTTGGTCGCCGGACGCTTCACGACCTTCATCTTCAGCAGCCCGGGCATCGTGAACAGACCGTTAGCGCGCAGGCTCTTCTTGATCACGCCGCCCAGCGAATCGAATACGCCTCCGACCTGCTTGCGGGAGAGCCCCGTGTCTTTAGAGATGTGTGTCAGGACTTCCGACTTGGTCGGTGCGCCACCCTTTTTCGCCATTTTGCGCTACTCCTCGAAAAATTTAGTTTGAAAAACGCGGTTGTCAGCTCACCGCGCAAAGAGAATCGGCGCGGAAAATAGCACATGCGCACACTTTCGCAAGCGCTTTTTTTTATTGGGGTGTTGCGAAAGTGCCTTTTTTTTCAGGGTTTCCGTTGCACGACAGCACATCGGGGGCGCGGACGTGACCGCCGCAGAGCCCCGGTTCCACGTGTAGCAATGCTGCGATTCTCGGTGCGAAGTCGCCGCTAAGCGTGTGTTTTTCGCCAGATCTGCCGCCATGCCGGCACGCGCGCCGCGGCGCAGGCGGCACGCTGCGCGCGCCGCGCTGTCAGTGCAACAGGATGAGAATCGCCTGGATGAGGATCCCGGCCCACAGTGGCGACAAATCGATGCCGGCGATCGCCGGCAGCAGGCGCCGGATCGGGCGCAGCACCGGCTCGCACAGCGCGCTCAGCACCGACTGCAAGGGCGAATAGCCGCCGGGGGCGATGAGGCTGAGGAGCGCGTAGAGCACGATCGCGTAGAAATAGGTCCACAACAGCGTGCGCGCGATCTCCACCAGCACCGCGCGCACCCACATGAGCGGTGTCAGGCACGGGCGCAAGATCGCTGAAGGAAGCGAGCACCGCCACCTTGAGGGTCGCCACCAGCAGCACCGCCACCACCGAGGCGGTGTCGACCTTGCCCAGCGGCGGCAGCACGCGCCGCAGCGGCATGATCAGCGGGTTGGTCAGGCGCACCACCGCCTGGGCGAGCGGGTTCCTGAAATCCGCCCGTGTCAGCTGCAGCAGCAGCCGCACCATCACGACCAACAGTGCGAGCCCCAGCAGGGTGTCGATGATGTAGATGATCGCGCTCATGGGATGCTCTGCCGCAACGGGCCCTCTAACTGCGGGGGGAGGCGGCGGCGAGCTCGCGCCCGCGCGCGGCCGCGGCCGCCAGCGCCTGGGCCACGAGCTTCTTCAGCCCGCCGCTCTCGAATACGCGCAGCGCCGCTTCCGTGGTGCCGCCGCGCGAGGTCACTTCCGCGCGCAGCCGGGCGAGCTCGGCCCCGTCGGCGTGCGCCAGCAGCCCCGAGCCGTAGAGCGTCACCGCCGCGAGGCGCTGCGCCACCGAGTGCTCGAGCCCGAGCTGCTGGCCGGCCTCCGCCATGAGCTCGGCCAGCAGGAAGAAGTAGGCAGGACCGGAGCCGGAGAGCGCGGTGACCACGTCCAGGGTGTCCTCGGTGGCCACCCACACCACCTCGCCCACCGCCTTCAGGACGCCTTCCGCGCTGCTGCGCTGCGCCGCGTTCACCTTCAGCGGCGCATACATGCCGCTGATGCCGGCGCCGAGCAGCGCCGGGCGGTTGGGCATCGCCCGCACCACCGGCACGTCGCTGCCGCACCAGGCCTCCAGATCCATGACGCGCGTGCCGGCGAGCACCGAGATGATGAGCGGGCGCGCCGCGGCCAGGGTGGGGGCGAGGGGCTTGAGCACCGCCTGCGCCTCCTGCGGCTTCACCGCCAGCACCACCACCTCGGCGCCGGCGATCGCCGCCTCGTTGTCGGGGCTCGCCGTGACGCCGAGCTCGCGTGCGAGCGCCTCGCGCGCCGCCGCGACACTCTCGCCCACGCTCAGCTGCTCGGCGCGCGTGCCCGAGCGCATGAGGCCGGAGAGCAGGGCGCGGCCGATGTTGCCCGCGCCGAGGACGCATAGTCGTCGTATCGTCATGTGGGTCGCTATTGTACGGGTCTTGGGCCGAACAACACGGTGCCGAGGCGCACCACCGTGGCGCCCTCGAGGATGGCCGCCTCGAAGTCATCACTCATGCCCATCGAGAGCGTGTCGAGCGCGGCACCCTGCGCGTTGAGGCCCGCCTGCAGCCGCTGCAGCTCCCCGAACCAGTGGCGCTGGCGCCCGGGGTCCTCCTCGTGCGGCGGCAGGCACATGAGGCCGCGCAGCTTGAGCCGCGGCAGGGCGGCGACGGCGCGCGCGAGCGCCGGCAGCGCCTGCGGCGCGACGCCGCCCTTGGTCGGCTCGGCGGCGAGGTTCACCTGCAGGCACACGTTCAGGGGCGGTGCATGGAACGGGCGCTGCTCGCTCAGGCGCTCGGCCACGCGCAGGCGGTCGACCGTGTGCACCCAGGCGAACCCGGCGGCGATCGGCCGCGTCTTGTTGGCCTGCACGCGGCCGATGAAGTGCCAGGTGAGCGGCCGATCCTGCAGTGCCGCAATCTTGCCGAGCCCCTCATCGAGGTAACTCTCGCCGAAGTCGGTGAGCCCCAGATCTGCGGCTGCCGTCACGAGACTTAAGGGCTGCGCCTTGCTGACGGCCAGGAGTGTGACGGAGTGCGCACTCCGGCCGGCGCGCGCCGCGGCGCGCGCCATGCGATCGCGCACCTCGGCGAGGCGCAGCGCCAAATTCTGCGGACCCATTAACATATTGGACCTGTAACCCCTCCGCTATACTGCCGACGCGCTCAAAGACGCAGGCTTGCACGTCGCTATTTCCTGCCTTTTCCGCGCGTCGTTCCAGGGAGCATCAATGGCCGTCGATATCGCGCAACTCCTGGCATTCGCCGTCAAGAACAATGCCTCGGACCTGCATTTGTCCTCCGGCGTGCCGCCGATGATCCGTGTCGACGGCGACATGAAGCGCATCAACATGCCGGCGCTGTCGCACAAAGAAGTGCACTCCATGGTGTACGACATCATGAACGACAAGCAGCGCAAGGCCTACGAGGAGTTCTTCGAAACCGACTTCTCCTTCGAGATCCCGAAGCTGGCGCGCTTTCGCGTCAACGCCTTCAACCAGAACCGCGGCGCGGGCGCGGTGTTCCGCAACATCCCGAGCACCATTCTCTCGCTCGATGACCTGAACTCGCCGAAGATCTTCCGCGACCTGTGCATGCTGCCGCGCGGCCTGGTGCTGGTCACCGGCCCCACCGGCTCGGGCAAGTCGACCACGCTTGCCGGCATGGTCAACCACTGCAACGACAACCGTCCCGACCACATCATCACCATCGAGGACCCGATCGAGTTCGTGCACGAGTCCAAGCGCTGCCTCGTGAACCAGCGCGAGGTGCACCGCGACACGCTCGGCTTCTCCGAGGCGCTGCGCTCGGCGCTGCGCGAGGACCCCGACATCATCCTGGTCGGCGAAATGCGCGACCTGGAGACCATCCGCCTGGCGCTCACCGCCGCCGAGACCGGCCACCTGGTGTTCGGTACGCTGCACACCTCCTCGGCCGCCAAGACCATCGACCGCATCGTCGACGTGTTCCCGGGTGAGGAGAAGGACATGGTGCGCTCGATGCTGTCCGAATCGCTGCGCGCGGTGATCTCGCAGACGCTCATGAAGAAGAACGGTGGCGGCCGTATCGCCGCGCACGAAATCATGATCGGCACCCCGGCGATCCGCAACCTGATCCGCGAGGGCAAGATTGCGCAGATGTACTCCTCGATCCAGACTGGCGGCGCACAGGGCATGCAGACACTCGATCAGTGCCTGACGGAGCTCGTCGCCAAGGGTGTGGTGAGCAAGGAAGAGGCGCGCTACAAGGCGCAGAACAAGGACGCAGTCTAAGGTACCGCCATGGATCGCGATCAAGCCATCAAGCTGATGCAGGACCTGCTGCGGCGGGTCACCGAGAAGAAGGCCTCCGACCTCTTCATCACCGCCGGCTTCCCGCCGGCGATCAAGATCGACGGCGAGATCCGCCCGCAGTCCGAGCGCGCGCTCACGGTGGAGCAATCCGCCACCATGGTGCGCGCCATCATGAACGACCGCCAGACCAAGGAATTCGACGCCACCAAGGAGTGCAACTTCGCGATCGCGCCGCCGGGCATCGGCCGCTTCCGCGTCAGCGCCTTCGTGCAGCAGGCCGCCGTCGGCTGCGTCATCCGCCTGATCAACGCCAAGATCCCCACCTTCGAGGAGCTCGACCTGCCGCCGGTGCTCAAGGAAGTGGTGCTGTCCAAGCGCGGACTCGTGATCCTGGTGGGCGGCACCGGCTCGGGCAAGTCGACCTCGCTCGCCGCGATGGTCGGCTACCGCAACGAGAAGACCCGCGGCCACATCGTCACCATCGAGGACCCGGTCGAGTACGTGCACACCCACAAGGGCTGCGTCATCACGCACCGCGAGGTGGGCGTGGACACCGACAGCTGGTCGAACGCACTGCGCAACACCCTGCGCCAGGCCCCGGACGTGATCCTGATCGGCGAGATCCGCGACCGCGAGACCATGGAGTACGGCGTGCAGTTCTCCGAGACCGGCCACCTGGTGCTCGCCACGCTGCACGCCAACAGCTCCAACCAGGCGCTCGACCGCATCATCAACTTCTTCCCCGACGAGCGCCGCGACCAGCTGCTCATGGACCTCTCGCTCAACATCCGCGCGCTCATCTCGCAGCGCCTGATCCCGCGCGAGTCCGGCAACGGGCGCATCGCCTCGATGGAGATCATGCTCAATTCGCCCCTGATCCAGGACCTGATCTTCAAGGGCAAGGTCGCCGAGATCAAAGAGGTCATGTCGCGCTCCAACCGCCTCGGCATGAAGACCTTCGACCAGTCGTTGTTCGAGCTGTACGAGACCGGCTACATCTCCTACGAGGACGCGCTGCGCAACGCCGACTCGAAGAACGAGCTGCGGCTGCGCATCAAGCTCGAGAGCAAGCGCGAGCAGAAGCACATCGACGACGGCGGCGCCCTCAAGATCGTCGAGGAAGAGCAGGGCCGCAACCTGTGAAGGCGGCCAAGGAGCAGCTGCCAGTCCCCGAGCCGGTCGCGGGGGTCTCGACGGGCACGCAGGAGGCCATTGCCGCCGCGGTCACCGGGCGCCACCCGACGCTCAACACCAAGCCGCTGTTCAAGCTGATGGTGGAGAAGAAGGCCTCGGACCTGTTCTTCACCTCCAACGCGCCCATCAAGATCAAGATCGAGGGCCAGATCCTGCCGGTGAACAAGCAGGTGCTGACCCCCGAGACCGTGCGCCAGACCTCCTTCGCGCTCATGTCGCCCGAGCAGCGCGAGCACTTCCAGAAGGAATGGGAGCTCGACTTCGCCGTCTCCGAGCCCGGGCTCGGGCGCTTCCGCGTCAACGTCTTCATGCAGCGCGGCTACCCGGCCATGGTGATGCGCTACATCACCGCGGACATGCCGCGGCTGGATTCCCTCGGGCTGCCCGCGACGGTGTCGGAGCTGGTGCTGCTCAAGCGCGGCCTGATCCTCATGGTGGGGGCGACCGGCTCGGGCAAGTCGACCACGCTCGCGGCGATGATCAACTTTCGCAACGAGACCTCCTCGGACCACATCGTCACCATCGAGGACCCGATCGAGTTCCTGCACACCAACAAGCGCTCGATCGTCAACCAGCGCGAGGTGGGGCTGGACACCAAGAGCTACGCGCGCGCGCTGCGCGGCGTGGTGCGCGCCGCGCCCGACGTGATCCTCATCGGCGAGATCCGCGACAAGGACGGCATGGATGCGGCCATCCACCTGGCCGGCACCGGCCACCTGGTGCTCGCCACCATGCACGCCAACAACTGCGCCGAGTCGCTCGACCGCATCATCAACATGTTCCCGCGCGAGCAGCACGCGCAGATCTTCCTCGACCTGTCGCAGTACCTGCGCGCCATCATGGCGCAGCGCCTGATCATGGGTAAGGACAACCGGCGCATCGCGGCGATGGAAGTCATGATCAACACGCCGCACATCGGCACCCTCATCAAGAAGGGCGACGTGGTGTCGATCAAGGAAGCGATCAACCTCTCCGGCGAGAAGGGCATCCAGAGCTTCGATGCCGCGCTGCACGAGCTGTTCAAGCAGGGCCGCATCGGCCTGGAAGAGGCGCTCCTGAACGCCGACTCGCGCGCCAACCTCGAGGCGAAGATCAACTTCGGCTGATACGCGGGCAGCCGTCCCCCGCAGGGCTGCACCTGCCGGCATCGCTTGCGTTGGAGCCAGCGCGTGCGCCGGCCAGCCGCACGCGAATCAATGCCGCGGTGAACGGGCCGCCGTCGTCGTGCCGGCGGCGCGGCCGCGCGCGTTTCGTCCGGCGTCCCGCGCGCGAGCTGCATCTCCAGCGCCGTGAGCTCCTCCTCGAGCGCGTTCAGACCGACCGATTCAGGTGGCCGCTCCAGCTCGGCCAGGACGCGCGGGATCACCGCCTCGAGCCCTACCCCCAGGGCTGCGGCACGTTGGGCGTCGTCGGGTGGCTGGCCAGCGGCTTCGCCACGCGGACGAGCAGCGTGTCGCACAGGTGGCGCGCGTCGAGACCGACGGCGACCCGCTGCGTCACTAGCATGTGGTCCTCGATGAGGTTGCGGCAGCTTTCGCCGCCGCGCGCGCGCGCCTGGTACTGAGTGAGCAAGCGTTCCCAGGGTATTTTCAACACCGTGAGCTTGAGGAGCAGGGAAACGACGGCCGCGGCATTCGCGGCCTGCGCGCCCGCGCGGTCGGCCGCGAACTCCTCGCGGCGGCGGCTTGCGGCGCGGACGTACAGCAGCAGCGGCGCCATGCCGCGAGTGGCAACGGCCGCAGCCAGCGGCCCTCAGGCCCGACGCGCGGTCCGACAGCTCGCCGTGGCGATGTTGCAGGCCCTGCACCGGGTCCGGTACGCGGCATCCGGGAGGTACGCCACCCGGGGCGCCGTAATGCCCGAGCTCATGCCCGATCAGCGCGTCGAGTTCCACATCCGTCAGCGCCCGCAGGGCGATCGCCGGCAGGCACAGCGTGTAGGCGGCGGGCAGCAGTCCCCCGGCGCGCACCACGCTCGCCGCCACCGCCACGTACGCCCGGGGTCGCAGGCCGAGGATGATGCGCGCGGGCGCCGCGGCGCCGAGCCGCATCGCCACGCGCTGCACGCGCGCATGCAGCTGCGGCATCCGCTCGGGCGTGACGACCACGCCGTCACGTCCTGAGCACACCCGGGCGGGTGCCACTCCAGCCCACCACGAGGGCGAATCGCTCCGCACAGGACCAGCGCCGATGCGAACAGCACGATGATGGCCATGAGCGGCACATCGGCCAGGGCCGCACCTGCGCCGGCGAAGGTGACCGCGACTGCGGCCAGCGCCAGCACGATCCCCTCGCAGGCGAGGAGCGCGGGGGCGCCAGCGACCAGCAGTACTCCACGGTGTCCGACCAGCGCGCCAGCGCATGCGGCCGCCCTCGAGTTCCCGGGTCAGGTAGGCGGCGGGGATCAGGGCGATGAGCGCCCAGGCGATCAAGACCAGCGCCAGTCTGAGGTCCACGGCGAGCGGACCGTGGGCGTTGCGCAGGATGAAGGCCGAGAAGAGCGGGGCACCCAAAAGGCTCGCGCCCACGAACATTAGGAAGCGCTGTTCGTCCTGCGCCGCCTGTGCGGCGCCGGCGTCGGCCGCGGGCGCGACGCTAGGCCAGGCCGCTGGTCGTGCGGGCCGCAGCCATGGACGTCAGCCCTGCGCACGCGCGACCGCCGGCGGGGCAGCGCGCTAGAAGACGCTGTAGGCATCAAACACCGGCCCATCCACGCACACCCGCTTCATCGCCGGACCTGCCGGCGTGCGCACCTCGACCGTGCAGCCGGCGCAGCCGCCGACCGCGCAGGCCATGAATTCCTCGAGCGACACCTGACAGGGGACCTTGAAGCGGCGCGCAAGTTCCGCACTGGCCCGGAGCATCGGCGTCGGGCCGCAGGAGAAGATCTCCACCTGCGCCAGCTGCGCTTCGTCCAGCGAGGCGAGCCACTCGGCGGCGAGCTCGGTGACGAAGCCGGGGAAGCACCCCGGGAACTCGGCGCGGCTCGCCAGGCGACTCGGCACGCCCCACTCCTCGAGCAGCGGCATGCAGGCGATGCTGCCGGCGGGCATGCCACGGATGAGCGTGGCGGAGGGGCGCGCGCGAAACGGAAACGGCACCTCCGAGCCCATGAGGACCAGGGGCCGGAAGTGCGCATCGCCCTTGAGGCGCTCGGCGAGGAACACCATCGGCGGGATGCCCACCCCGCCACCGAGCAGCAGGGTGCGCGGGCGCTCGCGGTGGGCGACGAACGGCTGGCCGATCGGGCCGAGCACGCTCACCGTGTCGCCGGCCTTCCTGGCCCCGAGCGCGTGCAGCCCCGCGCCCACGACCTTGTAGAGGATCTCGATCCAGCCGGCCTTCGGGTGCGCGCGCATGATCGACAGCGGCCGGCGCATCGGGATGCTGGCATCGCAGGTGAGGTGCGCGAAGGTGCCGGGCGCGGCGTGTGCGGCGCACTTGGGCGCGCCCAGGCGGATGACGAACTGCTCGGCGTCGTAGGCGAGCTGCGAGAGCACCGGCGCCTGCTCGAGGAAGATGGTGCCGCGGTGTTCCTGGCTCATCGGGCGCCGCCGCGCGCGCCCAGCACCTCGGCCAGCACCGCCATGCGCACCGCGACGCCGTTGCGCACCTGGTCGCGGATCACCGACTGCGGCCCGTCGGCCACCTCGGAGGCGATCTCCACGCCGCGGTTCATCGGCTGCGGGTGCATCACGATCGCGTCCGGGCGCGCCAGCCGCAGCCGCTCGGGGGTGAGCCCCCAGGCGCGGAAGTAGGCATCGCCCTCGGGCAGGTCCGCCTGTCCCATGCGCTCCTTCTGGATGCGCAGCATCATGATGACGTCGCAGCCGGCGAGCCCGGCGGCGAGGTCACTGTGGCGCGTGGCGCCGGCGAACTCGGCGCTGTCCGGCAGCAGCGCCGCCGGCGCCACGATCCGCAGGTCCGACACCCCGAGCGTGTGCAGCACGTGCCAGGCCGAGCGCGCGACGCGCGAGTGGCGGATGTCGCCCACGATGGCCACCGCGAGTCCCGCGAAGCGCTGCTTTCTCTGGTAGATGGTCAGCGCATCCAGGAGGCCCTGCGTCGGGTGCGCGACGTGCGCCTCGCCCGCGGACAGCACGCTCACGTGCGGAGCGACGTGCGCGGCCACCAGCCCCGGCACGCCCGCTTCCGCATCGCGGATCACGAAGGCGTCCACGTGCAGCGACTCGAGCGTGTAGACGGTGTCGAGCATGCTCTCGCCCTTGACGCGCGAGGACAGCTGCACCTCGAGGTTCACCACCTGCGCCCCCAGGCGCTTGGCGGCGAGCTCGAAGCTCACGCGCGTGCGGGTCGAGGGCTCGGTGAAGAGATTGGCGACGGTGCTGCCGGCGAGCACCTGGCTCATGGCCGGGCGCGCGCCCAGGGGGCGCACCAGCGCCTGCGCGCGCTCGAGCAGCTGCTCGATGAGCGCCCGGGGGAGTCCCTCGAGCGTCAGCAGGTGGCGCAGCGAGCCATCCGGGCGCAACTGCTCGGTGGCGGGGCTGTCGTGATGCGTGCCTTGTGTCACCGGCTGAGTTCTCCCTCGCCTTGAAACCAGCGCCCGAGGATCACCGCCGCGGCGGCGCTGTCGATGTCCGCGCGCGCGATGCGCCGGCGGCGCGCGCCGCTCGCCCGCCGGGCCGTGAGCGCCGCGCTCGCCTCGAGCGAGGAGAAGCGCTCATCCACCAGGTGAACGGGCAGCGCGAAGCGGCGTTCGAGCTCCGCGGCGAAGGCGCGTGCCTTGGCACTGAGCGCGCCGTCCGTCCCGTCGGCATTATAGGGGGCGCCCACCACCAGCCGGCCGGGGGCCAGCGCGCGCACCTCGCGGGTGATGGCCAGCCAGTCCGGGCCGTGCGCGCCGCTGATGGCCGCGGGCCGGGGTGCGGCCGAGCGCGTCAGCGAGTCGCCCGAGGCGATGCCAATGCGCTTGAGACCAAAATCGAAGGCGAGGACGGTTTCAGGCGCGGTCATGCCCCGCAGCGCGCGCGCTTACGCATGGCCGGCTTCCGGGCTCAGCCGGTCCACGTCGATGCCGAGCAGCCGCCACGCGCCCGCCCAGCGCTGCTCGTACGGCAGCTCGAACACCAGGCGCGGGTCCACGGGCACCGAGGCCCAGGCGTTGTCCTTCATCTCGCGCTCGAGCTGCCCGGACTCCCAGCCGGCGTAGCCGAGGGCGATGAAGGCATCCGAGGGTCCCTCGCCGCGGGCCATCGCCGCCAGCACGTCGCGCGAGGTGGTGACCTGGATGTCCTCGGAGACCTTGTGCGTGTGGTCCCACTGCCCGCCCGGGCGGTGCAGCACGAAGCCGCGGTCGGTGTGCACCGGTCCCCCGCGCAGCACCGGCTGCTCGCCGATGCGCTCGCTCGAGGGCTCGAGCTTCATCTGCGAGAGCACGTCGGAGAGCTTCATCGGCAGGGGCTTGTTGAGCACGATGCCGAGCGCCCCCTTGTCGGTGTGCTCGCAGATGAGCGCCACGGTCTGGGCAAAGTTCGGGTCCGCGAGCTGGGGCATCGCGATCAGCAGGTGATTGGTGAGGCCGCCCGCGGGACCCTCGGCGAAGGGCGGGACGCCGGAAGCTTCCGGCGCGGGGGCTTGCGCAGGGGGCCCGGCGCTGTGCTTGCCGCTCATGCCCACAGTATGGGCATCGTCTGCGGCACTCTCAAGGAACCGATACGGTGCCGCTGGCGGCCCGGCCGCCGGAGAACTGCCACTCGTAGGCAAAGCGCAACACCCGGTACTGCTTGGCCAGCTGCGGCGGGAAGGGATCGAAGGGACTGGCGAGCTTGAGGATCTCCAGGGCCGCCTGGTCGAGCTCGGCGTTGCCGCTGGAGCGCCGGATCAGCACCCGATCGAGCTTGCCGTCGGCGGCGATGCCGACCTCCACCACCGGGGCGGCGGCCGCGCCGGCCACCTTGGCGACGGTCGGGTAGTTGAGCGTGCCGATGCGCTCGACCTTGCGCCGCCAGGCGTCCAGGTAGGGCGCGAGCGTTGCCGCACGCGTGTCGGGGGTGATCCAGAGCTCGTCGCGCTGCGGTCCCCGCAGCTGCGCCGGGCCGTCCTCGTCCGGCCCGGGCTCGGCGCTCTGCGGCTGGTCCAGGAGCAGTGGCTTGTCGCGGCTGGAGCCCGCGCCCCCCTCATCGGTGAGGTAGCGGATGCTGGTGCTCCAGCCGATCGTGCTCAGCACCCGCTCATCCTCGGTGCTGCCGGCGCGCTCGCCCTCGTCCCGGAGCGAGTTGCCCTCGGCGGTGCCGGCGTGCCGGAGACGCAGCGAGGCGGCGCGGTTGCGCGGCGCGACGGGCTTGCGGGTATTGCCCGAGCCCACCTGGGTGCGCTGCGCGAGGTAGGTGGCGCTCGGGTTCTTGTCGGCCTCGGGCAGCTCGTCGGAGACCAGCAGCACCTCGAGCCCGGGCGCGCTCGCCTTGTCGCTGGCGGCGGCGTTGAAGGTGAGCCCGACGATGACGAGCCCGTGCAGCAGACCGGCGAGAAACACCATGGTCAGCAGCCGGTCCCACACCGGCGCCACACCCTCCCGCAGCATCAGCGCGCGACGCGCCATGGATCTTCCCCGGCTCCTGTTAGCGCGCGGCGAGCCGCCGCTCGAGCGCCTGGATGAACAGCTCCCCGATATGGATCGGGAACTGCTTCTCGAGTTCACGGATGCCCGTCGGACTCGTGACGTTGATCTCGGTGACGAAGCCGCCGATGACGTCGAGGCCGACGAACAGCATGCCGCGCGCGGCGAGCGCCGGCCCGATCTGCCCGGCGAGCCAGCGGTCGCGCTCATTGAGCGCCCGGCCCACGCCTTTGGCACCGGCGGCGAGGTTGCCGCGATGGTCATCCGCGGAGGGGATGCGGGCGAGGGCGTAGGGCACCGGCTCCCCGTCGATCAGCAGCACGCGCGCATCCCCGGTCACGGCGATCTCGGGCAGGTAGCGCTGCGCGATGGCAAAGCCGTGCCCGTAGTCGGTGAGCGTCTCGAACACCACGTTGGCGTTGGGGTCGCCCTGCTCGAGCACGAAGATCGAGCGGCCGCCCATGCCGTGCAGGGGCTTGACCACGATCTTGCCGTGCTCGCGCAGGAACGCGCCCATGTCGGCCATGTCGCGCGTGATCAGGGTCGGGGCGCAGCACTGCGGGAACCAGGCCGTGTACACCTTCTCGTTCATGTCGCGCAGGCCCTGCGGGCGGTTCACCACCAGCACGCCGGCACCTTCGGCCCGCTCGAGGATGTAGGTGCTGTAGATGTACTCGGTGTCGAACGGCGGGTCCTTGCGCATCAGCAGGGCATCCAGCACCGACAGCGCCTCCGTGCGCGCCTCGCCGAGCGTGAACCAGCCCTGCGGGTCGGCCGCGACCGTCAGGGGGCGCATGCGCCCGTAAGCCACCCCGTCACGCAGTGACAGGTCGCGCTGCTCGAGGTAGGCGAGCGCGAAGCCGCGCGCCTGCGCGGCCAGCAGCATCGCCAGGGTGCTGTCCTTGGCGTAGTGGATGGCGCCGATCGGGTCCATCACCACGCCGAGTCGCTTAGCCGCAGTCATCGGATCCTTCCAGGGGGCGAACTCACTAAGTGCCGATTATGGCGAGTGCGCCGCGAATATGTCTGCCCCGGGGTTGCCGCAGCAAGAAAGCTGCCTGCGACCTTCGAAAAACGTGACGTGCATGGCATAGCCGGGGGTATACCGATATGTTAAAACCGCGCTGCGCTTGCCCCGGCGTTTTTCGGGCGTGGGAAGGGCATGACTTCAGGTGGGAGGGCCGCCCCGTACGGGTGCGGTCAGGAAGTCGCCCGCCAGCCTGGCGCAACGGGTCTTTTTTGGTCGCTCGGCCTAAATGAGGAAGGAGTCACTCGACCGTGACCGGCAGCAACACCAAGCTCCAGGGTCTGAAGGTGCTCGTCATCGATGACAGCAAGACCATCCGCCGTACGGCCGAGACGCTGCTCGCCAAAGAAGGCTGCGAGGTGTTCACGGCGATCGACGGTTTCGATGCGCTCGCCAAGATCGCCGACCACCAGCCCGACATCGTCTTCGTCGACATCATGATGCCGCGCCTGGATGGCTACCAGACCTGCTCGCTCATCAAGCACAACAAGGTCTTCCGCTCGATCCCCGTCATCATGCTGTCCTCCAAGGACGGCCTGTTCGACCGTGCGCGCGGGCGCATCGTGGGCTCGGAGCACTACCTGACGAAGCCGTTCACCAAGGATGAGCTGCTGTCGGCGATCGAGACGCATATCGGGAGATGACGGCCATGGCGCTGATCCTGATCGTAGATGACTCACCCACCGAGCTACATGTCATGCAGAAAGCGCTCGAGAAGCACGGCTATCAGACCGCCGCGGCGGTCGACGGCGCCGAAGGGGTGCGCCTGGCGCGCGAGATCAACCCCGACCTCATCTTCATGGACATCGTCATGCCGGGCATGAACGGTTACCAGGCGACGCGCCAGCTCGCGAACGACCCGCGCACCAGTTCCATCCCGATCATCATGGTCACCTCCAAGGGCCAGGAGACCGACCGCATCTGGGGGCTGCGCCAGGGGGCGATCGACTACATGGTGAAACCGGTATCCCCGGACCAGCTGGTCGCCAAGGCGCAGGCGACGCTGTCCTCGTGAGGGCACCGCACTCCAGTGCGCCCGCTGAAGCACCGTCCCGACCATGAGTGAACCCACCACCGCCGCTGAAGTTGAGCTGAAGTCCCTGCGGGACCGGCCCTTCGAGCTGCTCGCCGAGCTCGAGCGGCGCGGGCGTGCGGTGTCCGCGCAGCTGAACCAGGAGGCGAGCGCCGGCCACGAGTGGGTCGGGGTCGCGCTGCGCATGGCCGGGGACCTGTACCTGGTGGCGCGCGAGGAGACCCGCGAGGTGCTCGGCGTGCCCGCGAGCACCACGCGCGTGCCCGGCGCCCGGCCCTGGATCAAGGGCCTCGCCAACGTGCGCGGGCAGCTGCTGCCGATCATCGACCTGCGCCAGTTCCTGGGCAGCGGCGTCACCCCGGTGACCCGCAACACCCGCATCGTGGTGGTGAACCACCGCGAGATCCCCGCCGGCCTCATCGTCGATGAGGTGCTCGGCTTCCGGCGCTTCGCCGAGAACGAATTCACCGCGGACGCGCCGCCCACGGTGGCGCGCTGCGAGCGCTACCTCGCCGGCGCCTTCCGCCGCGCCCAGGAGCAGTGGCCGGTCCTGAGCCTGCGCCAGGTGCTCGAGAGTCCCGCGTTCGCGGAGGCGGCGGCGTGAACCGCACGAACGCACAGGCGCCGAGCGGACTGGCGCTGCTTTTGGGGGCAGCCGCGCTGCTGCTCGCCGGCAGCGGCGTCGCCTACTGGTTCGCGCTCAGCCGCCCGGCCCCGGAGAAGGTCCACAGCGTGCCGGTCGAGGCGCTCTACGCGCTCGCCCTCGATGCGGACGGGGCGGTGGCCGGGGATGCGGGGGCGCTCACGCGCTTCCAGGAGCGCCAGAAGCAGCTCGAGGATGCCGCCGCCCACGATGCGGGCGCGCCGTTTGCGAGCGATGCGCGCTTCACGCGCCTGATGAACAACGCCACCGCGGTGCTGCGCGCCCGCAGCGCGCTCGCCGATGCCGGCGCCGCCGCGCACGACACCGCGACGCTCGTGCCGCGCCTGATCGGCGAGGCCCAGGCCCTGGGCCAGACGCTGCCGCCGGTGAACGGCGCGCCCGCAGGCGCAAGTCTCGAGCGCTTCGAGGCGCGCGCGCAGCGCCTGCAGCTGGACGTCACCGCGCTCACGCAGGGGGCCGCCGACCCGGGCCAGGCCGCGCAGCACATGGCCGAGAGCAGCGACTACCTCGGGCAGGTGATCGCGGCGCTCGCCGGCGGCACCTCCGCGCTGGCGCTGCCCAAGGTGACCGCGCCCGAGGGCCTCAAGCACCTGAAGAACCTCGACTCGACCTACCAGGAGCTCGCCGCCGCCGTGAAACGCGCGGTCGCCGCCGCCCCGGCGCTGCCGGCGGCGCAGAGCGCCGCGCGCGCCATCGCCGCGGATGCGCGCGACCTGGCCGCCACGCAGCCGCCGCCGGCCGCACCCCAGGCCGCCGCGGGCCTGAGCGCCTACCTGCCGCTGGTACTGCTCGCGGCGGGACTGGCGTTCCTCACCGCGGCGCTGATCTCGGCGCTGCGCATGCACCGCACGGTCGAGCGGCAGCGGGTCTCGGCGGACGTGCAGCGCAAGGAGAGCGACCGCAACCAGCAGGCGATCCTGCGCCTGCTCGATGAGCTCTCGAGCCTGGCCGACGGGGACCTCACCGTGCAGGCGACCGTCACCGAGGACATCACCGGCGCGATCGCCGACTCGATCAACTACGCGGTGGATGCGCTGCGCGGCCTCGTCACCACCATCAACGGCTCGGCGATCCAGCTGGAGTCGGCCACCAAGCAGACCCAGGCGCTGTCGCAGCACCTGGCCAAGGCGAGCGGCGCGCAGTCCAAGCAGATCGGCGCGGCCACCGAGTCCGCCGCCAGCATGGCGGCCTCGGTCGAGGAGGTGTCCGGTAACGCCGAGCGCGCCTCCGACGTGGCGCGCCACTCGGTCGAGGTCGCGCACAAGGGCGGCGATGCGGTGCGCCGCACGATCGACGGCATGAACACCATCCGCGAGACCATCCAGGAGACCTCCAAGCGCATCAAGCGCCTCGGGGAGAGCTCGCAGGAGATCGGCAACATCGTCGAGCTCATCAACGACATCGCCGAGCAGACCAACATCCTCGCCCTGAACGCCTCCATCCAGTCCTCGATGGCCGGCGAGGCCGGCCGCGGCTTCGCCGTGGTGGCCGACGAGGTGCAGCGCCTGGCCGAGCGCGCCGCCAACGCCACCAAGCAGATCGAGGTGCTGGTGCGCACCATCCAGACCGATACCAACGAGGCGGTCGTGTCGATGGAGCGCAGCACCACGGACGTGGTCGGCGGGGCGCTGCTCGCCGAGAACGCGGGCGCGGCGCTCGAGGAGATCGAGCAGGTCTCCAACCAGATCGCCAGCCTGGTGCAGAACATCTCCGGCAGCGCCCGCCAGCAGACCGGCGCCGCCCAGGGCATCGCCCGCAACATGCAGATCCTCAAGGAGATCAGCGCCCAGACGGCCGACACGACCAGCCACACCTCCGCCGCCATCGCCAAGCTCGCCGAGCTGTCCGCGGGGCTGCGCAAGTCCGCCGCCGGCTTTCGCCTGCCCGGCAGCAGCGGCGAGCGCGCCGCCGCGGGCGAGCGCAACGTGAAGCGCATCGAGGAGGCGCCGCTCAACACGGCCAAGGTGCGGCAGATCTCCGCCCTGGGCGGCTCGTGATTTCGGTGCCGGGAAAGCCACTGCATGCCTGAAGTCGTATCGCAGACCTTCGATCTCGTCGGCCGGGAGGTCAACACCACCCTCGGCGAGGCGCGCGCGGCGCTCGAGGCCTACGTCGAGCAGCCCGACAACGTGCAGCTGCTGGACAAGTGCGCGCAGGACCTGCACCAGGTGCAGGGGGTGCTGCGCCTGCTCGAGATCTACGGCGCCGCGCTCCTGTCCGAGGAGATGGAGCACGTCACCCAGTACCTGATCACCACGCACAGCGAGCGCAAGAGCCAGGCGGAGAGCCTGGACGCCCTGATGCGCGCCATGGTGCAGCTGCCCGGCTACCTCGAGCGCGTGCTCGCCGGCGGCCGCGACCTGGCGCTGGTGCTGCTGCCGCTGCTGAACGACCTGCGCGCGGTGCGCGGCAGCTCGCTGCTCTCCGAGGGCACGCTGCTGGTGCTCAACCTCAAGTCCGACCAGCAGCCGGAAGCCCCCGCCGGCAGCGGCGCCCCGGGCGAGCCGCCGATGACGGTGGAGCAGTGGGCACGGCGCCTGCGCGCGCGCTACCAGGTCGGCCTCATCGGCTGGATCCGCGGCGAGCGTGTCGAGCAGAACCTCGAGACCCTCGCCAACGTCGCCAAGAAACTCGAGCAGATCGCCACGCGCCAGCCGCTGTTCCAGCTGTGGTGGGTGATCGGCGCGGTGATCGAGGCGCTGCAGCAGCACGGCCTCGAGGGCGGGCAGTCGATCAAGCGCCTGCTGGGACTGGGCGACCGCGAGATCCGCCGCCTGTACGAGCAGGGCGAGGCGCGCTACGCGCAGTCCCCGGCGGTGGAGCTGCTGAACAACCTCCTTTATTACGTCGGCCGCGCCGACTCCCAGGGCCCGCGGGTGCAGTCGGTGCGCGCCTCGTTCCGCCTGGCCGAGCTGCTGCCGGTCGATGAGAGCGTCGAGCAGGAGCGCGAGAACCTCTCCGCCCCGAGCATCAAGCTCATGCAGACCGTGGCCGCGGCCATCCGCGAGGACCTCGGCAAGATCAAGGACGTGCTGGACATCTTCGTGCGCCGCGGGGCCGGGCAGCCGCAGGAACTGCACTCGCAGGTCGAGCTGCTGCGCAAGATCGGCGACACGCTCGGCGTGCTCGGCCTGGGCGAGCTGCGCGCGCGCGTGCAGTTCGAGACCGAGCGCTTGGGCAAGATCGTCGAGGGCTCGCTCCAGGCCGACGAGGCGACGCTGGTGGAGATCGCCGCGACGCTGATCGGGGTCGAGGACCGCCTGGATGACAGCCTGGTCGGCATGATCCTGCCGAAGGACGCCGAGGCGCCGGCGCCGCCCGAGGACTCCGAGTTCCAGCAGGTGCAGTCGGCGGTGCTGCGCGAGTGCATCGTGAACCTCGCGCGCATCAAGGAGGCCGTGACGCAGTCGGTCGGCGGCACGCTCGATGCGGCGGGGCTGGACAGCTGGCAGGACCTGATGCGCGGCATGAAGGCGGGTCTGCTGCTGCTCGGCAAGACGCGCGCGGTGGAGGTGATCGAGGGCATCACCACGCAGCTCAAGCGCGTGATGCAGCCGGGGGTGCACGTGCTGCCGCCGGGCTTCATCGACCGCCTGGCCGATGCCATCGTCAGCCTCGAGTACTACATGGAGACGCTGCAGGCCGGGCGCTCCGACCCCTGGTACATGCTCGACAACGCCTCCGCCTGCGTGCAGGCGCTCGAGGCGCAGCCGCAGCCCGCCGTGCCGACGGTGCCGCCGCTCGAGCCGGGCTCGTACGCCAAGACGGTGCAGATCACCAGCGTGCCGACCGCGGCGCAGCGCGCGGACCTGGCCAACCTCGACGCCGCGGCGCCGACGCTGGCGGCATCGCCCGCGCCGCAGGCGCCGGCGCTCGCCGAGCACGCCGACCCGGAGCTGGTGAAGCTGTTCATCGAGGAGGCGACCGAGGAGTTCGCCAAGATCCGCCACAACTTCCCGGTGTGGGACGAGAACCCGCTCGAGCGCGATGCGCTGATCACCGTGCGCCGCTCGTTCCACACGCTCAAGGGCTCCGGCCGCATGGTCGGAGCGCGCGAGCTGGGCGAGTTCGCCTGGTCGATCGAGAACCTCGTGAACCGCGTGCTCGACAACACGCTCACCCGCTCGCCGGCGATCCTCGAGACCCTGCGTGCCGCGGTCGCCGCGCTGCCGGAACTGGTCGCGCAGCTCGAGCACGGCAGCGCCGTGCAGGCCGACGTGCTCGGCATCGCCTCGCGCGCGCATGCGCTGGCGGCCGGCAAGCCGAGCGCGCGCGCGCGGGCACCGGGCGATGAGGACACCGCCGAGACGCCCGTCGCGCTCGCCGTCACCGGCACGCGCCGCGCGCCGGTGATGCCGCCCGCCGCTGCCGCCCCGGCGCCCCCGCCCCCGGCAGCCCCGGCGCAGGCGGCGATCCCCGATGACACGCTGCGCGACATCTACGCGCGCGAGACCGCCACCCACGTCGCCACCGTGCGCGCGTATCTGGCGCGCGAGGCGAACTTCCCCGAGCCGCACGCGCTCGCCGAGGAGATCTACCGCGCCTGCCACACGCTCTCCGGGAGCTCGAAGATGGCGCAGGCGCGCCACGGCATCCGCCTCGCCGAGCCGCTCGATCACTGGCTGCGGCGCGCCTTCAGCACCGGACTGGGGCTGACGGGCGAGGACCTGGCGCTGCTGGGCGACTGCATGTCGGCGATGGAGTCGGTGGCGAGCCACCTCGATGAGTCGACCGGCTACTTCGTCAACCACTGGCAGCTGCTCGAGCGCATCGAGAAGAGCGACCGCAACCTCGAGCAGCGCATCGCCGCCGCCGCGGCCGCCGAGAAGGCCGCCAGTGCGGCGCCGGCCGCCGCCGCCGGGGAGGCGGAGGCGCCTGCGGAATCGGTCGACTTCGATCCGGAGGTCGCCGCGATCTTCACCGACGAGGCGACCGAGCTGATCGAGGCCTCCGAGCGCGCGCTGAGCGAGTGGCGCGCGCAGCCCAACAGCCCGGACCTGCGCCTGGGACTGAAGCGCCCGCTGCACACCCTCAAGGGCGGCGCGCGCATGGCCGGGATCATGTCCATGGGCGACCTGAGCCACGAGCTCGAGACGCTCGTGATGCTGGTCGACAACGGCACCGTGAGCGCGGACGGGCCGCTGTTCGATGCCATGCAGGCGAGCCTGGATGAGCTCGCGCGCATGCGCGAGGAGGTCGTGAACGGCCGCCGGGTTGCGCCCGCGCGCGCGATCATCGCGCGCCTGCAGACCCTCTCGCGTCCGGGCACGCCGGCCGAAGTGCCGCCCGCGCCCGCGCCCGCTCCGCCGGCCGCAGCGGCGCCGAGCGCCGCTGCGCCGCCGGTCCCGGAGCTCACGCTGAGCGAGCCGGAGCGCGCCGCCGAGACACGCATCGAGAAGATCAGCGCCGAGCAGCGCCTTGCCATGGAAGCCGCCGCGGCCGCGCTGAGCACCCCGGCCGCCGCCGCACCGGTACCCGCGCCGCGGGGCCCGGAGCCTGCCGCGCCCGCAGCGCCCCGAGCGCCGGCGCCGCTGGCAGCGAGCGCCCCGGCCGCCGGCGCCCGAGGGGGCCTGGTCGGCCGCGAGTGCGCTCGCGGCGGCATCCCCGTTCAATCGCCTGCGCGCGGAGACCGAGGAGTCCCTCGCCCCGCCCGCGCCGGTGCCGCCGGGACGCGAACCGGTGACCGGGGGCGAGCCGAAGGAGATGGCGCGCGTCGACGCCGAGCTCCTCGACCAGCTGCTCAACATCTCCGGCGAGGCGAGCATCGCCCGCGCGCGCCTGGAGCAGCAGCTCGGGAGCTTCGACTTCAACCTGGGCGAGCTGTCGCGCACGGTGACGCGCCTGAAGGAGCAGCTGCGCAGCCTCGAGATCGAGACCGAGGCGCAGATCCTGCACAAGCACGAGGACGAGGGCGGCTCGCACCGCAGCGAGTTCGACCCGCTCGAGCTCGACCGCTATTCCTCCATCCAGCAGTACTCGCGCGCGCTCGCCGAGACCGCCAACGACGTGGCGAGCATCCAGTCGCTGCTCGAGAACCTCGCCAAGGACACGCAGAACCTGCTGCAGCAGCAGGCGCGCACCATCACCGAGCTGCAGAACGGCCTCATGCGCACGCGCATGGTGCCCTTCCAGCGCCACGTGCAGCGCCTGGCGCGCATCGTGCGCCAGGCCGCCGCCGACACCGGCAAGCGCGCCGAGCTCACCATCGAGGGCGCCTCGGGGGAGCTCGACCGCCAGGTGCTCGAGCGCATGCTGCCGCCGTTCGAGCACATGCTGCGCAACGCCGTGGTGCACGGGATCGAGAAGCCCGAGGAGCGCATGAAGCGCGGCAAGCCCGACACCGGGCAGATCCTGCTCGAGCTGCACCGCGAGGGCGCCGAGGTCATGGTGCGCCTGACCGATGACGGCGGCGGCATGAACCTCAAGGCCATCCGCGACAAGGCGCTCGCGCTCGGCATGATCTCCGAGGGCAACACGCTCAGCGACGAGGATGCGATGCAGCTGATCCTCGAGCCGGGCTTCTCCACCGCCGGCGCCATCACCCAGCAGGCCGGCCGCGGCGTCGGCATGGACGTGGTGGCGACCGAGATCAAGCGCCTGGGCGGCGCGCTGCACATGGAGACCAAGCCCGGCGCGGGCACGGTGTTCACCATCCGCCTGCCGCTCACGCTCGCCATCAGCCACGCGCTGGTGGTGCGCACCGACGAGGAGTACTACGCGCTGCCGCTGCCGACGGTCGAGGGCGTGCTGCGCCTGTCCAAGGCGGAGGTCGCCGCGCACCTCGGGCGCGAGGCGGCGCCGTTCGACTACGGCGGCCAGAAGTACCACTTCCAGCACCTGGCGACCTTCGTCGGCCTGACACCCTCGGAGCTGCCCGGCCACGACGTCACCATCCCGGTGGTGCTGGTGCGTGCCGGCGAGCACTCGACCGGGCTCGTGGCGGATGAGCTGGTCGGCAGCCGCGAGATCGTGGTGAAGTCGGTCGGCCCGCAGATCTCGGGCATCCGCGGCATCTCCGGCGCCACGATCCTCGGCGACGGCCGCATCGTCATCATTCTGGACATCGGCGCGCTGGTGCGCGCCGAGTGGCGCACGCGCGCGCAGGCCCCGCAGCCGCCGCGCGAGCGCGGCGACCGCCGCACCTTCGCGATGGTGGTGGACGACTCGATCACCGTGCGCCGCGTGACCCAGCGCCTGCTCGAGCGCAACGGCATGCGCGTGCTCACCGCGCGCGACGGCATGGACGCGGTGGCGCTGCTGCAGGACAACATCCCGGACGTGATCCTGCTCGACATCGAGATGCCGCGCATGGACGGCTACGAGGTCGCCGCGCACGTGCGCAACGACCCGCGCCTGAAGGACGTGCCGATCATCATGGTCACCTCGCGCGTCGGCGAGAAGCACCGCGCGCGTGCCATCGAGCTCGGCGTCGATGACTACCTCGGCAAGCCCTACCAGGAGGCGCAGCTGCTCGATGCCATCGCCCCGCTGGTGGAGCGGCGCCGTGCCGCCACGCGCTACGCCTCCGGGGGCGGCTAGCCATGGCCGAGCGCGTCGCCGAGATCTACAGCCTGCTCATCCCGCTGGTCGACGGGCGGCTCATCATCCCGCGCGCCTGCGTGGCCGAGGTGATCGGCTTCCAGACGCCCTCGGAGATGACCGGGGCGCCGCCGTGGTACATCGGCACCATTCCCTGGAACGGCAAGGCGGTGCCGCTGGTGTCCTTCGAGGGCGCCTGCGGGCAGATGATCCCGCCGGCCAGCGGACGCACGCGCGTCGTGATCCTGCACGCGCTCGGCACGCAGATCGAGGGCGGCAACTTCGCCGTCGTCAGCCAGGGCTTCCCGCAGCTGGTGCGCGTCAGTTCCGACGTCGTGCGCCCCGACAACTCGCGCAGCTTCCCCGAGCGCGCCCCGGTCATCTGCCAGATCCGCATGGTGAACGAGACGCCGCTGGTGCCCGACCTGCAGCGCCTGGAAGAGATGATCGCGGAAGAGACCAGCATCGGGACGACCTAAGGATCGCACCTCGATCCTGCGACGGACCGAGATCTGTCGCGCACGAACCCCCGGTGGTGTCCACAAGTCCCCTAATCTCCAGTACGGCAGCGCTCGCCTGACGTTTACGGCCCGTACGGCGGTCGCATCGGGTTCGGTGCGCGGTCCCAGGCCACGTCCGGCCGGCTTCCCGCCCAAGATCGCGGTACCTATATCTGCCGAGGCGCACTCCTACTGTGTTGAAAGGAGCTGGCGCGAACCCGATGCAGCAGGCACTGCCGGTACCCGCGCGGCAATGCAACATTGAAGTGTTCGGGACAGAAACCCATGAACTTGCTGCACTCCGATAAAGGGCGTACACGGTTGCCGGAGCGTCAAAACAAAAATAACACTGCGCGCCCGGCGGTTGACGGTAGTTCGCTGCCCGACCGGGCTTAAGTTACAGGGGGAGGCCAGCCATGAAATCCATGCCTAATAGCGGACGGTTCGCTGCGCTCAGAGTCGGCGCCTTCCGGTGCCTACAGCGCTCGGCGGGTCCCTGATGGCCCGGTGGCACAAGAAGGCGGCACACAACCGCGCCGGCGCGGAATCGGATGGTCGCGATGGCGGGCCGGCCGTATGAAGCGCGTGTTGCGCGGATTAACGCGGATCGGTCTCGGTCTGGGGATCCTTTGGCTAACTGGATGCGGTGGGGGCTCCTCTGCAGCGCCACCGCCACCGGTGCCCGATTTTATGATCGCGCTCGCACAGGACGCACTCACCGTCGGTGTCGGAGATACAAGTCCCGCGGTGACCGTTAGCGCGACGGCAGTGAATGGGTTTGCCTCTGCGGTCTCCGTTGCCGTCAGTGGCCTGCCAGCCGGCGCGAGCACGTCCCCCCAGTCGCCCTTCTCGCTCGCGCCGGGAAGTACTGAGGACGTGACCGTGACTATCCCGGTTGCGGCGGCCGGGGGCATGACGTCCGTTACCTTCGCAGCTTCCAGCAATGGGCTGTCGCACGCCGCGCAACTGTCACTGACGATCGTGCCGTGCCTGACGGGCGGCGACGAACACACGATCCAGAATGCCCTCGGCTCGGCAGCCGGATTTGCGGACCTCTGTCCCGGGGCAGTGTTTGTCGCACAGGGGCCCATTCTCATGGGCAGCGCTTTCGCGACCGGAAACCGGTTGTTTACCGCCGGGTATCCGACGCAACTGGCGCAGAAGGCCTTAATCAAGGTGGCCGATCACGCCCCCTGGCCGAGTGCGGAGCCGAACTCGATGGTTTGGGCGGAAGGCACTGACCTGCGCATACAGAACATCAGGCTCGATGGAAACCGCACCAACAACGCCTACCAGCCGACGGCCGCGCTCGTGCGGATTCACGGGCTCAGGAACAAGGTGGACGGGATCTACGGTACTGACCCCCTCGGCGGTCCCGGCCTCGAAGCGGCTGATCCGAACTACTGCTCAGACCTGACGGTCACGAACAACTTCATCGGGCAGGTCGGCAGCCACGTCGTCAAGACGGCTGCGGACACCCCGACCTGGGGGGATGGCATCCAGATTCACTGTGATAACGCCTATGTCGCCTACAACGAAATTCGCGATGCGACCGACGTCGGACTCATGTCGTTCGGGGGCAAGAACTCGGTGTTCGAGCTTAACCACATCGAGAATTGGGCCAGTTCAGCCTTTGGGGGCCTGGGCGCAGACCCGGAGAACGCCTCCGATGCCGACGGTCATCCGCTGCCAGCCCCACTGGATTTCAGCGGCACAATCATGCGCAATAACACGGTCGAGACCTGCTGCGGGCAGCACATCCACGTGGCTTTGACCGTCGGCGTGCATCTGTGGTGCGACACGCCCTCCAACAATGCCACGTGCCAGTATGGCACCGGACTTACCTACCAGGATAACCAGGCCACCGGGCTGTTCGGCTATGGACTGTACCTGGGCGGAATGAACGACGCCGTCGTGACCGGCAACGTCGTGACGATGACGCCGCTCACCTGGATCAACTGCTACGTTGCCGGCGAGAACACCTACGTCCTCGATCACGCCACCGGGACACTGCAGCCCGGTTACACGACCCGCACGCCGCTGCACTGGCCGTGTCTGGGTCCTACGGGTGCGGATGAAGCGCCGTACTATCCCTAGACATTGCCGTCGGGGAACCCACCGCGCACCCCGGTGGCTCGCGCGCGGTCGCTCCTTGGGGGCGCGGCGCACTTAGCGGCCCTTGTAGTTCAGCACCGGGCGCAGCACCCGTGCGATCGTGACGAGTTCGCGCTGCGCGCGCGCGACCGCGCGGATGTCCTTGTAGACCGACGGCGCCTCATCGCGCAGCTGCTCGGCCAGGCGGTAGTCGTACCAGATGCCCGCCATCTGCCGCTGCAGCTCGCGGACGCTGACCCTGCGGCGCGCCTCGGTGCGGCTCATGAGCCTGCCTGCGCCGTGCGCGCTTGAACACAGCGCCCCTGCACAGCCGCGGCCGCGCACGTGAAAGGACACCGTCCCCATCGAGCCCGGCAGCACGCCCCAGCGGCCCTCGGGCGCCGCCATCGCGCCCTTGCGGTGCACCCACAAGGCGCACCCGGCGTGCGACTCGGCCTCGACGTGATTGTGGTCGGTGCTGATCGCGCGCGGCCAGTCGGGCGTTGCGCCCACCGTGGCGCCCAAGACCTCGGCGATGCTCAGGGCGATCTGCGCCCGGTTGGCGGCGGCCAGGCGCCGCGCCCAGGCGGCATCGTGCAGGTAGGCGCGGCCTGCGGCGCTGTCGGCTTCGAGCGCGCGCAGCCCGGCAGCCGCGGTTTTCGGCGCGCTGCAGGTGATGGTCGCGGATGGCCGGCCCCATGACGCGCGAGCCGCTGTGCACCATCAGCCACAGCCGGCCCTCGGCGTCCGCCTGCAGTTCGCAGAAGTGGTTGCCGCTGCCCACGGTGGCGAACTCGAGCACGCCTTCGCGGCGCCACAGCGCCTCCAGGCGCGGATCACTGAGCGGGTCGCTGGTGAGCCCGGCGGGCGCACCGATGGCGGCGCGGCGATTGCGGCGCCGCGCGGGCACGGCCCGCGCGATCCGCGCCAGGAGCTGCGCGGCGGTGGCCGCCTGCGCGAGGCGGTCCGCGGCGGTGTCGAAGGGCACGGCCAGCATGCCGCAGCCGATGTCCCCGCCCACGGCCTGCGGGTAGATGAGCTGCGTCGTGCCGACCGCAACGCCGATGCAGACATCCTCCGCCAGGTGCACGTCCGGCATGACGGCGACGTGCCGGACATCCGGCGCGCGGCGCAGCCGCTCGATGGCCTCGAGCACCGGGCCCTTCAGTGGTGCCACGACCCAGGCGTGCAGCGGTGCGGGTGCAGGCTCAGACATCGGCGTCCCCGCCGGCCATGGCCGGCACGAACGACAGCTCCGGGGCCCGCTTGCGGCTGACGCCGCGCGCGACCTCGGCGCGCAGCCGCGGCGCCTCGCGGCGCAGGCTTGCCAGCACTTCGGGCAGCAGCGCGCCGGCCGGCGCCACGAAGTGCACCAGCAGATGCGCGCACCCCGGGGCGGGCGACACTTCATCGACGTACAGCTGCTCGAGCCCGGGGACGGGGCGCGCGGCCAGTGCGAGATTCAAGGCCCGCTGCGCCTGCCGGCACAGCTGCCGGGCCTTGTGCTCCGCACGCCGCCCGACGCTGTGTCCCTCAGGTTCGTAATCGTCCAATGCCTCAGCGAAATCCGGATCGACGAACGACGCCGATCCTCTGCGATTGTGCTTGCTCAAGAGAAAATGCTCCCGTTGCGGCCGCGCCAAGGCGCGGGCCTGCTTGGGCCCGCGCCGCAATGGCTGCGCGAGCGCTCAGTGACTCGAAGCGTTGGGAGCCAGCCCGGCCATCCGGGCTTGGAAAAGCTAGAGGGCGGGCGGGCTCGATCGCATCGGGCAGAGGGCAATAAGGAACATGGCTCTACTCCTGCGTTGACGGCCAAAAAAGACTGCCTGGAAAGGCGGCGCGGGACACTACGCTCGTGTTGGCCAGGTTGCAAGTGGCGGGCGCGTCGATTGGGCAGTGCTGCTGATGGAAGAGTGGCGGCACGCAAGAAGGGGTACCCGAATCTGCCCGGAGGGGATCTATGTGTGGCAAGGACTGCGTTTTCGCAGGTGGGCGTAATTATGACGTGCAGCAGAGGAGCGCTTTGCAACATGACTTCCAACATCGTTGGAATCTGCTCAGGCCGCGATTTGCCGCCGGCGCTTCATGGCCGCCACCGAATCTCGCCCCATGCGCACCCTTAGGATCCTCGCAGGCATGCAAACCGGAAAGCGATTCACGGGCCAAGTTCTCCTGGCAGCCATGCTGGGTGGCTGCGCCACGACGACACCGCCGCAGCAGCAGCTCCCCGCCCCGGCCTCCACCGCGCAGCTGGTCGCGGCCCAGCAGCAGGCCAACGCCATCGAAGTAAAGACCCTGAAGCGCAAGGTTGCCATCGGTCGCTTTTCCAACGAGACGCGCTACGGGAAGAGTTTCCAGGTCGATGCCAGCAACGACCCGCTGGGTAAGCAGGCCTCCGACATGCTGGCCACGCGGCTGGTGGCTTCGCAGCAGTTCCTGGTGTTTGAGCGCCCCGACCTCGACAAGGTGGCCGCCGAGCAGTCGCTGGCCCGCGAGTCCGGCCTGATCGGCGTGGATACGCTCATCATCGGCTCGGTCACCGAGTTCGGGCGCAGCACCACCGGCAAGACCGGCTTCCTCAGCGGTACCAAGATTCAGAACGCGCACGCGAAGGTGGAGATCCGCCTGGTCGACGTGCGCACCGCTTATGTGTTCTTCACCGCGAGCGGTACCGGGGATGCGACCACCGAGTCCGGCGAGATCGCCGGGTTCGGCAGCCGGGCTGATTACGATGAGGCACTCAATGACCGCGCCATCGGCGCGGCGATCTCGGACGTCCAGAATTCACTGATCGCGAAGCTGCAGGAACGCACATGGCGCACCGACATCCTCAAGGTCGAGGGACGCGAGCTCTACATCTCGGGCGGCAAACGCCAGGGGCTGAAGGTGGGGGACACCCTGGCGGTGATGCAGCAGGGGGAGCGGGTCAAGAGCGCGCAGACCGGCTTTGACATCACGCTGCCGCCCAAAGCAGTCGGCCAGATCCGCGTCGTCAGTTTCTTCGGGGACAGCGAGACCAACGAAGGATCAGTTGCCGAGATACTGTCGGGCGAGGTCAGCGGCGCACGGCTGGCGGGTCTGTACGTCAGTGAAAGTAAGGAGTAGCCGCCGTGCGATATTTCCTCGCCTTGCTTCTGTGCGCACTGCTGGGCGCCTGTGACCTGCCGCATTCGACCGTCCGCACCGGAGCGCCCGCGCCCGCCCTCATCGTAACGGGCGCGCCGGCCGACTCGCTCCTGTATGTCGACGGCGTGCAGATGGGCGCGGCCACCACCTTCAACGGCAAGCCGTACACGGTCTCGGTTCTTGAAGGCGTGCACATGGTTGACGTGCGCCTGGCCGGCAAGGTCATCTACAGCGAGAAGGTGTTCGTCGGCGGCGGCGAGACGCACGCCGTCAATGTCCTGGTCGGCGGCTCGCCGTGAGGAGACGGCTGCCCATCGCGGTCGCGTGTCTTGGCCTCGCACTGTGCGGCTGCGCCACCAACAACTATACCTACGACTGGGGCGACTACGATCCATCCATGTATGCCTACTACAAGAACCCGGCCAAGGTCGGGCAGTTCTCCGACTCGCTGGCGGCGATCATCAAGGCCGGAGACTCCCCGGGTGTGAAAGTGCCTCCGGGCATCTATGCGGAGTATGGCTACTTGAAGCTGCAGCAGGGCAAGAACAGCGAGGCGATCGGTCTCTTCGAGCAGGAGGAGCAGCACTGGCCAGAGTCGAAGGTGTTCATGGAACGCATGATCAAGGTCGCCTCCGTGGCGGAGAGCCCCGCGTCATCCAAAGGCGGGGCACCCTGATGAGACGCGGCAGACTGGTCTGCGGGCTCAGCCGTCCTTGTGCTCGCGGCTGCGTGAACGCGCCGCGCGCCGAAGGGCAACTACTCGCAGTTTCGCACCGAGAATCCGCACTCGATCCTGGTGGTGCCCGTCACCAACAAGAGCGTTGACGTCAACGCCCCGGACTACTTCCTCTCGACCATCACCCCGCCCCTGGCCGAGCGGGGTTACTACGTGTTCCCCGTGAACATGGTGAAGTCGGTGCTGGCGGACGACGGGTTGAGTGACGCCAATCTCGTGCACGCGGGCGATCCCCATCGTCTCGGGGAGCTCTTCGGCGCGGACGCCGTGATGTACATATCCATCGAACGCTGGGATGCGCAGTATGTGTTGCTCTCGACCAGCGTGACGGTCTCGCTGAACTACACGCTCAAGAGCACGCATACCGGCAACGTCCTCTGGACCAACCACCAGACGGTGGTGTACACGCCGCAGAACAACGGCAGTGGGGGCCTCGCGGGACTGATCGCCGGCGCAGTCGCTGCCGCCATCACCAAGGCGGCCCCCAACTACGTCCCGCTCGGCGTTCAGGCCAACCAGCAGGCCATCAACCTCAAGGGTACGGGGCTGCCGGCGGGTCCCTACAACGCCATACGGGAAACATTCTGTGGACCAATCACCAGAAGGTGATCTACACGCCGCAGCAGAACAGCAACGGGGGTCTGGCGGGACTCATAGCCGGCGCGATCGCTGCAGCCATCACCAAGGCAGCTCCCAACTACATCCCGCTCGGCACGCAGGCGAACCAGCAGGCCATCAACCTCAAGGGTACCGGGCTGCCGGCGGGCCCCTACAACGCGCAGTTCGGTAAGGACTCCGCGGACTTCTAGCGGCAGCTCCCGGGGGACAAGCGTACCGGCGCGCGCTCGTTGAGCGGCGGCGCGCAAGGAGCGCGACCCGAAAGTGCTTAGATGCGGGTGCTATCCATGAATACCCGCTTTCCAGTGCGCCAGCAAGATGGATCAGTACTGCCAGACGAGGGACGTGCCGAGGGTGCGCGGCCTGAAGGTCGTTGCCACGAAGAACGTCGAGCCGACGTAGGCGTTGCGGCGCAGCAGTGTCGGCTGGGAATCGAGTGCATTGTCCAGGAACAGCCGCCACTCGAGCTTGCTCCAGGCGAGGCTCGCCCGCAGGTTGAGGAGATTGTTGGACGGATCCGGCGTCTTGCCCGGGTCGTAATTGGGTGATTGCGGGTCGAGCGAGTAGAACGGCCCGTTGTTGCGGCTGTGGAAGATATCCTCCGCAACCAGCGAACCGTGGCAGCGATCCGTCAGCGCCCGGGTATATTCGGCGTAGGCGGTGATGTTCCACGGCGAGGGCACGACGGGGATCGAACCCACGCTGTCTCCGGCGCGCGCGCGGATCTGATCACCGTCCATGATCGTCTCGGTATAGCGCGCATGGGTGTAGGCCGCGGCGAGCCCCACTCGCACCGACTCGCCGAGCGCCGTCTCGGTGGACAGATCGAACCCATCGCTCGCGGCAGTTCCCACGTTCACGATATAGGTGAAGCAGTCCGGGTCAGGCTCGTTGAGATCGGTCTGCATGTGACGCCACTGCATGTGAAACACGGCTGCCATCGATGGTGGTGCGCCCGTCGAACAGGCTGGCCTTCGCACCGAGCTCGTAGTTGATGACCCAGTCCGGGCCGTAGGAAGGGGCGAACTTGACCGAGCACCACGGCTGGATGGGCGGGTTCAGGCCCCCGAGGCGATAGCCCGTGGACACGGTGGCGTAGTAGAGCGTCTCGGGACTTGCCTGATAGGAGAGGGTAATGCGGGGGGCGGCGGGTGACTCCTCGCCCGACAGCGTCCCGGAGTTCGAGATGGTGCCCGAGTAGGTCGCATGCGTCAGGCGCAGTCCCACCCGCGCCGTCAGCCGTTCGCTCAGCTGCAGGATGAGGTCACCGAAGAGCGCCAGGTGGTTCTCGTATCCGCTGTAGATTTGATCGCCACCCCCGATCTGAACGCCATCCGCATTCTCCACCGGGTTGGTGGTCGTCTCCTCGCTGTACGTGGCGTGCAGTACGAAGGCGCCCACGAGCCAGCCCACCCGCCGATGGGAGTCGGGGGTCGCAAGGCGCAGCTCCTGGCCCCACTGCGTCTGCCGCAGGGTATTCGTCTCCCTGAGGTAGGTCTGATCGTTCTCTGGGTACTCAGGTCCCTGCGGGTTTCCCCAGCCAATGCCGTTGTTGGTGCCATCGGTGATCGAGAACACATGGCGGTGGAGGTAGCAGCTGCCGGAGGTGAGCTCGAGTCCCGCGAAGTCGTAGATCGCATTGAGCGCCCCGATCATCAGCTTGTCATCCGTCGGCTGCTGCAGGAGCTTGCCGCTGCGCAGCACGCCTTCCGGGGGGTCCGACAGCGCGACGTAGAATGAAGGCGAGTCGTGCTCATCACGATCCTGGTAGGTGAAGGAGGGCGTCACACGCAGCTCGTCCATCGGCGCCCACACAAACGCGAGGTGCGCGGTGTGCGCAGTGATGCTGTTGACGTTGCGGTCGACCACGTCGAGGGTGAAGGGATTCACGCGATCGATGAAGCCACCGCTGGTCTGGTAGCCGGCGCTGACGCGCAGGCCGAGCTCGTTCTGGATCAGGGGAGCGTTCGCGGAGGCGATTGTGAGGAAGCTCGGACTACCCCGCGCCGTAGTGGCGGCATCGGCGCGTGCATAGGCGCTCGGGGTGGTGAGGCTGGAGCACTCGAGAAGAAGCGCACTACGCCCCCCTCGGCCCCTTCCCCCAAGAGCGTGCTCTGCGGTCCGCGCAGCACCTCCACGCGCTCCATGTCCGCTAGGAGCGGCATGGCGCGCCCGATGGTCCCGGTGGGATCCGGGCGCAGCGGTACATCGTCGAGGTAGATCGCGGTAGCCGAGCCGTCGCGCGCATCGATGCCACGGATCGCGATGTTGGTGTGAGTGCCGGGACCCAGGTCCGGGTAGAAGTCGTACTCGACCGCGGGCGTGCGGATCGCGAGGTCCGCGAAGTCCCTCGCGCCGATGGCATCGATGTCGCTGCGCGTGAAGACGACGATGCTCGTGGGCACGTGCTGCAGCTCCTCCACGCGCCGCTCGGCGGTGACGATCACCTCGCTCATGGGCTCGGGCGCGGCGCTCTGCGTGCGCGGGGCGCGGGCTGCGTGCTGAGATCTTGACCGTGCGCTCGTTCAGGAATTCATAGGCCAGCCCGGTGCCGGAAAGTATGCCTGCAAGGGCCTCGTCGGCCGTCATGCCGGCGCTGACGTGGCTGCCGCTCCGGCGATGCGCCGTCAGCTGCGCGACGTACAGGATCTGAAGGTGCGTGCTCCGCGCCAGCTCGCGCAGCGCGCTGTCGAGGGACTGCTCCGGGATGCTCTCGGTGAGCTGCACCGCCTGCGGCTCGGCGGCCAACACGGGGCCACCGAAGAGGAGCGCAAGTATCGCGATCGCGGGCAGAAGGTGCGGAAGGAGGGCACTGGCGCCATGCGAGGTCGCGCTCTTGGCACGCGGCACCCGCACAACATTCAACAGGGGAGGCCCGCCGCCGCGAAGCGAAACAGCGCTGTCCGATGGTCCATGCCGTGCGGCGCCATCGACCCCCGACTGTTGTTCTCGTGAAGTCAGGATGGATGAGCGTCCGGATCAAGTCAACACAACACCGCGGCGCCGCAGCGTGTCAGAATCAGTTTGTACTCAGTCAAAATCCATAGCCCATGGCGCCCAGCAGCGTGGCGGTGCCGTAGCTGTTGATGAAGGTGAGTGCCATCGTCTTCGATCCGGCAGCTATCGCGGTGTAGGCGTAGATCCCGGGAGGCTCGCTCAGCGGAGGACCACTGACCGGGCTGCCCCCGCGGGAGTGGTCACGGTGCCGCCCGGTGTCATCCGCGCGAGCCTGACACCCACCGAGCCGCTATTGGCGTACGCGTAATCCGACCAGGCGATCAGGTACTCCGTGCCGCTGTACGCCAGGCTCTGGTAGTTGCGTCGCTGCGTGCCGCCGGCATCGACGGCGATCCCGGCGGGATCGAGCACCGTGCCCGCCGGACTGAGCCGTGCGCCATAGATGTCGTACATGCCGTACTGGGCGCCGCCGCCGCGCGCATCCAGCCACGCCACGAAGTAGTTCGTGCCGTCGAAGGCGATGACGGGCGAGTACCGCCCCTGGGGGGCGGTCGAGATCGCGATGGTGGGGGAGTCGAGCACCGCCCCGGCGGCGCTCACGCGGGCTCCATAGATGTCGGCGAGGCTCTGGTCGGCCCCGGAGCCCGGGAGCTGCTGCCAGACCACGAGGTAGTTGGTCCCGTCGAAGCTGACTTGCGGGAACCAGTGGGTGGCCAGGTCGACGCGCGATCGGGAACTCCCCGGAGCCGAGCATCTGGCCGCCGTGATCGATGAGCACGCCGTACATGAAGTGCTGACTGGTCACCGAGTCGTAGCGCGAATAGGCGATCAGCGTGTTGGCGTTGCCGCTGCAGATCGCGGGGGAGCTGGTCGGCATGCCGGGAAGGTTCACGGTAATCCCGTTGGGGGCATCCAGGTCCACTCCCGCGGGCGTCACGCGGTGGATCAGCAGCGAGGCGGAGGAACCGGTGATGGCGACGACGTAGTTGGTCCCGTCGAAGGAGATACCCGGGGAGCCACCACCGCTGCCGAGATTCACCGTGGCGAGCACCTTGGCGTTGCCGTCGAACAGCGTGCCGGTCAGGCCGTTGGGCGTGTTCTCCACGGCAAGGAAGTGGGTTCCGTCGGTGCCCAGGACGGTCTGTCCGGCCTGGAAGACCGGCGAGTTGCCCGCGATGTCGCCTTCGATCACGTAGGGGGTGCTCAGCCCCTGTGCCGCGGTGTCCGAGACGTAGCCGCGGATGTCGAACTCTTCCTGCTGCGTCTGTCCCTGGACAGTCACCGAGAAGGTACGCTTGACGACCCCGATGCCGGGCGCGCTCCAGGTCGTGGTCGTCGAGGAGATCGGCACGCCCGATGAATTAGCGGACAGCGTCAGCGTGCCCGAGAATGCCTCGGTGGTGCGCAGCGTGCGCGGCAGGGAGCCGAGCGCGGTGTCCAGCGCCTCGAAGTTCTCCACCTTCGAAGTCAGTGCCAGCGTCGCCGTATCGTTCCTGCCGTCACCGTCGAGATCGCCGAGGCTCACATTGCTTTTGCTGAAGGATGCGACCGTGGTCGGTGCGACCGGGAAGAGCGCCTGGATGTAGGGGGCGAACGCCGCACTGAGCGCGCCGTTCGGATCGTTGCTGCCCATGAAGGCGACGCCGCCCGCGTTCTTGAAGAAGTAATTCTCCACCGGTGCTGCCGGGGCGGTCGGATCCACGATCACGGTATCCTGGAATACCGAGGAGGACTCCCCGAGCACGCTCTTCTGGCCCGTGATGAGGATCAGGTCCATCCCCGGGGCCTTTGTTCCCGACGCCGCCGTGGTGGTGGTGTCGTAGTACCAGACGTTCCCGGTCGCGTTCGGAAAAAAGTTTTCCGCATCCCCTGGACCTGAGTTCGGCGGGATCGTGTTGCCGAAGGACTTGGAGGACGCCGCCCCACCGCCGCCGCCGCAGCCATTCAGAAGCGCCGCGAGGCATGCGACCGTGAGCGTCAGGCAGGTCTTGCGCAACGCAACTCCATACTGCGACATAACACTCTCCCCACGCGCCCGGGGCTGACCGGGCTTGCACGTAGGCTTAAGAGTGGAGTTTCAGGAATCCGGGTACCGGCTCGCGTGAAACCTGCGCAAGCGATGCCCGCTGCTGGTGGGCTGACCGAACAGGGCGCGGACGACCTTCGAGTGCCTGTGCGCTCGCGAGCGTCGCGCGCCGCGCACGTGGCAGAGGCGTGCATTTGCAGCTCGGCCCTGACTCCATGCCGACTGCATAGCCGCCGCCGGCCAGCCTCAGTGAGGATTGGCGGGCTTGTACCAGCCGGTCGTAAGTCCTTCCTGCCTCACCCAGCCCTCGCTCGGCATCCACTCGCAATACACGACGCGCCGCCAGAGCTTGTCGTCCTTTGGGTCCCACCAACACGCACCGGTCTGAGCAGCCGGTTGCAGCACGCGGGTGACGGAATTCACCGCCGAGCCACCGGGCCAGAGGAATTCGACCACGTCGCCTTCCTTCAGCGGCAGCAACTGCGGATTCAGCGCGCCGTGGGGGTTGCTCGTGTTGGGTGGCCCGCAGCAAAGGGTGCGCACCACCACAACGCTCCCGTCGGCGATGGCGGCGTCACTGACGCCGCTATTGGTGAGCGACTCATGAATGCCCTTGCTCGCGAGGATATCGCTGCGCGTCAGTACCTGAACGACTTGGGCTGCGTGCAACGTGCCCGGCTCGCCCAACTTTCCGGCCGGCACCGCGCAAGCACACAGCATCAGCAAGAAAGGTGCGAGTGCCAGGCCCGGGGTCATGGAAATCAGCATTGAGCGTCTGGTTGACAGTGGCAGGTTCATGAGGCGGCGCCAGTTGGTTGCTTCCCCTTCAAGAGTGGCCCTGAGTAAAGTTGGGTACCTGAATCGGTTGGAGGTGGCGGACTCGGTCGAGCAGGTGGTGCACGGGCGCCGCCGCCAGAGCGGGGCGGCCCCGCCGGACGGGCGCGTCGCAGCCGCAGCCCGTTAGGGGTCCTGGGAGCTAGGGGTGACTCGGATCCGAGTGCGTCGGCTTGGAGTAAACGCGGACAGCTGTCGGGGTCACCTCGACGCGTACGCCATCAAGAGAGCGCAGGAAGGCGATGACCCCTTCCGGGTCATTGTCCGCAAAAACTCCGCTGATCCGCAGACTCCGCAGGGCCTTACTTTCGATCTCGATGGGTGAGGCACTGTAGCGATTGAACTCCGCCGCAACGTCTGCCAGGGGTACGTTCTCAAACGCAATCTGATGGCGAATCCAGGCGGTGGCACGTTGTGCGTCAACCGCCGAGGCGGCCGCTTGCCAGTCCGTCGCTGATACGTGCAGCTGCTGATTCGCCCCCACTTCAATGGCGCCGCGAGGCGGGTAGGCTTTGGCCGGTGGCGCGCTGAAGTCCTTAGTGGCAGGACGCTGCTCCTGTGCGGCCGCCGGCTCGACGGTTACGCGCCCTTCCACCACCGTGACGATGGTCGAGTCGTCACGGAGGCGCACGTCAAATACCGTCCCGCGGTCGATTATCTCCGCAACACCGGCGAGCACCTTAAATGGCCGGCGAAGCTCATGCGTCACCTCGAAGTTGACCTCCCCGCGAAGGATCGTCACGCGCCGCTCATTCGCGTCGTAACGTACGACCACGGCTGAGTCGGTGTTCAGGCGCAACACCGAGCTATCGCCTAATCGCCTGGTAAGTTGCTCGCCGTGGCGTGTCTGGATGCGCAGCTCCGTGGCCGTCACGGCGCTCGGCAAGGGCGCGGTGCGCTGCCACACGAGTGTTGCGACACCGATTGCCGCGACCAGCGCTGCTGCCGCCGCCAGCACCCGCCAGCGCGCCGCTTGCGGCTCGCGGGGCTGCATGGCGCGCACGTCGAGCGGTCGAACGACGCTGTCGGCTTCGCGCAGCGCGCGCTCCACCAGCGCATCGGTCGCGGACTCGTCCTGCGGTGCGCACGCCATCAGGTCGCGGGCGACCTGAGTGACGCCCAGATATTCCTCCACGTGCATCGGGGAATTCCTGAGCCACTGCAGGAACTCCTCGCTCTCAGCTGCACCCGGAGCTTCACGATTGGCGACAAACCAGGCCGCCGCCTGGTCGGCCAAGACTTCGCGCAACCGATCCTCGTTGGAGCTCATTACGTTCATCCTAAACGTGCCATGCGGCGCCGGCAGAGAGCCAGCGCCTGCTGAATGTACTTCTTGACCATGTGTGAAGAGACGCCCAGTTGCGTCCCGACCTCCTCGTAGCTCAGTCCGCGCCAGTAATGCAGCGCCACGGCGGCCTGGCACTTCGCCGGAAGCTGAGCGAGTACCTCCTTCAGCCGTCTGGCCCGCGCTTCCGCGTCGCATTCCTGCCCGAAAGCCGGTAGTTCGGCCAGTTGCTCCTGAACGGCGGCGTCGTTGATGTCGACACTACGCCCGCCCGCACGCAGCTTCGCGCGGTGTTCGCGGACGAGGTTGGCGGCCACGGCGAAAAGATAGGCCTCGGGACTGCGGATCGCGCTCAGGTCCGTCACTCGCAGCATCCGCAGGTAGACCTCCTGCGCCAGTTCTGCCGCATCTGAGGGTGGGCTTACGCGCCGCAGCAGGAACAGGCGCAACGCGGTGCCCTGCTCCGCAAACAGCCGCTCCAACAGGGCTTTTCTGGGCGCCGTCATGCTTCAGAACGATCCCAGTGAGAATGCTCCATGTGGTACTAGGAGTGGGCGCGCACCGAACCGGGTACTCATTTTGACATGCTCTCGCGGCTGGTCCGGCGGCACCGATACGACGTCGCCGATGGGACGGGACGGACCGGCCTGTTTAGCCGCCCACCTGCACCGGCACCACGAGCGTGTGCTGCAGCGCCGCGCCGCCCTGCGTGGCCACGGCGCTGACGCTGACACTGTAGGTTCCCGGTGGCGTGCCGCCGAGGGAGGCGTGATCGCCGCTGCAGCCGAAGGTAAGCAGCGTCGCGAGGCACCCCAGGAGCCAGGCACCGGGCCCGCGGCGCGCGCGCTGCCCCGCGCGGGCTGCCCGTCGCGCCGGCCTGCGGCCGCGGACCAGGAGCAGCCCGAGACCGGCCAGTGCCGCCAGCCCGGCGCCGCGCGTCGGAGCTGAGCCGGCATTGGCGGCGTAGGCGCCGCGGGTCATCACCGTGAGTTCGGTCCTGCCGGCGCCGCTGAGCGTGGCCGGGTTCACCGCGCAGGTCGCGCCGCTGAAGTCCGCCGGCAGCGTGCAGGCGAACTGGATGGGCGAACTGAAGCCATCGGTGGCGCCCACCGCCAGGGCGGCGCTGCCGGACTGCCCCGGGGCGGCGATGCTGATGCGTCCGGCACTCAGGCTGAAATCCTCCACCGACAGCGCCGCGGCCTCCGAGAGCGACTCGTTGCAGTCCGAGTCCCCGGAATAGGCCGCCGTGAGCGCGTGCTGGCCGCTGGCGGGGAAACGTGTCGTGTAGGTGGCCTGCCCGTTGCTGACGGGGACCGGCGCGCCGAGGGGCACGCCGTCGAGCGCGAACTGCACGGTGCCGTTCACCGGCTGGCTGTCCACCGCCGGGATCACCTGCGCGGTGAGGGTGAGCGGCGCGTTGACGTTCAGGCTCGCCGCCGAGGCGGTGAGTTTGGTCGCGGTCGCGATGCCCGCGGGCAGCAGCTGCAGCGCGGCCATCATGCCGTTGTCCTCGTGTCCGAGGATGTGGCAGTGGTAGACGAAGGTGCCGACGATCGCCGGGTCGCGGAAGTCCAGGCGCAGCGTCACGCTCGGGTAGGCGCCCGGAACCGCTCCAGTGCGGCACGTTGATGGTGTCGCGCAGCGCCGGGTCACTGACCGGCGCGCCGTTCACGGCGAGCACCTGGAAGTGCAGCTGGTGGATGTGGAAGACGTGGTCCTCGGGGGAGCGGTTCTCCACCGTCCACTCCTCGACCACGCCCTCGTGCAGCACCAGGTCCGGAGGGGCGCCCATGGTGAAGGCCTTGGGCGTGCGGCCATCGAGGGTGATGAAGTAGCCGTTGTTGCCGCCCGGGTCGGTGAAGTTCTCGGAGAAGAACAACTTGCGCCGCGCATCGGGGACGCTGACGGCGAGGGTGGCGAAGCGCGCCCGGCGCGCGAGCGCGCTCTTCAGGCGCCGGTGTGCCAGCTGCGGGACCGCGCCGGCCTGCGCGCTGATGTTGATGAGCGGGCGCGCCGGGTAGGGGCGCCCCGCGGGGCCGGCGTCGACGGCCTGGGTGAGGAGCTGCGCCTGGTCGGCGGGCGCCGGCGTGGTCACGATGAATTCCACGCGCGCGCCGGGCCCCAGCAGGAAGTGCGTGCCGGTGAGGGTCGTGATCGTGCCGCTGCCCTGGCCCACCGGGATGCCGTCCACGGCCACGATCTGCAGCGGCTGCGGCACGTCATTGACGCGGTACTGCAGGTCGAAGAGGCCGTCCGCGGAGGCGTTGAGCACGCGCCAGAACTCCTTCGTGGCCGGCGGCGTCTGCAAGGTCGGCGCGACGTAGGCGGGGTAGGTCACCGGCACGAAGTTCACCGAGAGGTCCTCCAGCGGCTCACCGGGCGCCTGGCCGGGCGGCAGCGGCCGGCGCTGGTCGCGCAGCACGATGAGCCGCTGCTGCAGGCCCGCGACCGCCGGACTTGCGTTCTCGATGCCCTCGACGATCAGCGCGCCCGCGCCGCCGCCGAGCACCTGGCCCTCGCTGAACCCATGCGGATGCGGGTGATACCAGTACACGCCCGGCGGCTCGTCCGCCGGGATCTGGATGACGTAGTCGAACGTCGCCGCCGCCTGCACCAGGGTGCCCATGACGTCGTCCTGGTGACACACCGGCGGCACGTTCATGCCGTGGAAATGCAGGTTGGTCGTGCTCGGTCCCATCATGTCGGCCGAGCAGCCCCCCGGGGCGGGCGTGACGGCGGGCGCGGGCGGCGCCGGGCCGGCCGGCAGGGCGTTCTGCAGGTGGATGATCAGCTGATCGCCCGGGGAGACGTGCAGCGTCGGGGTCTGCAGGCCCGCGCCGCTGAGGTAGCAGTAGCGCTGCAGGCCCTGCGCGTCGGTGACGGTGACGAACTTCAGCGCCACTTCGAGCACGTGGTTCTCGCTGAAGAGCTCCGGCGGCGCCGGCAGCGCAGACCCCGGCGCGTAGCGCATGCACACCTGGTCGGCAGGGTCTGCGGACTGGGCGTACGCCGGCGCGTTCCCTGCGCAGGCCGCGGCGCCGAGGCACAACAGTGCGAGGGCACGGCGGATTCGGATCACCGTGAGCATCATCTAAATTCCCGTCTCATCGAGCTGGCAGCGGGCGATTCTTGGGGCGCCCGGACGCTTCAGCGCGTCGTCTGGGTGTAAACCCTATCAAGTTCTACACATGCCGTGCGCGCTCCGGCATGCGTTTGGACATAAGTCATTGATTTTTAAGCCCAAGAGCCGCCGCCCCCGAAGCTCCCGTTACAGGTCGCCGAACTCCCGCTGCAGCAGGGCGAGGGCGGCGATCGCGGCGGTCTCGGTGCGCAGCACGCGCGGCCCCAGGCGCACGCCGAGGAACCCCGCCGCCTGGGCACGCGCCTGTTCCTCGTCGCGTGAGTCCGCCCTCGGGGCCGATGAGCACCTGCACCTCGCCCGCCGGGCGGGCGACCTCGGCGAGGCGCAGCGCGGCCGCCGGGGAGAGCAGCAGCTTCGTCGCCGCGCCCCCGGCGCGCAGGAACTCCCCGAGGGGGGCCGGCGGCAGCAGCCGCGGCGGGCGGTTGCGTCCGCTTTGCTCGCAGGCGGCGAGCGCGATCGCGCGCCAGTGCTCGCTCTTGCGCGCCGCCTGGGCCGCATCCAGCCGTACCACGCTGCGCTCGGTCAGCAAGCGGGGCGAGGGTCGTGACGCCGAGCTCGGTGGCCTTCTGCACCACCAGGTCCATGCGCTCGCCGCGCGAGATGCCCTGCGCGAGCGTGAGCGTGAGCGGCGACTCGCGCTCGGCGCAGCGTGCCTCGCCCACCGCCACGGTGACGGCGTCCTTGGCGATCCCGGCGATCGTGGCGGCGAACTCCCCGCCGGTGCCATTAAAGAGAGTGAGGCCGTCCCCGGCGCGCAGCCGCAGCACGCGGCTGACGTGCGCCGCCGCGCTCCCCGTGAGGGTCACCTGCGCGCCGCGCCCGAGCGGGGCTTCCACGAACACCCGGCTCAGTCGCATGTCGCAAGCCCGATACCCTCGCGCGCGACCTCGACCATGAGGTCGATCTCCTCGGGGGTGATCACGTACGGGGGCATGAAGTAGACGACGTTGCCGATCGGGCGCAGCAGCACCCCGCGGCCGAGGGCGTGGCGGTAGACGATGAGCCCGCGCCGCTCCTGCCAGGGGTAGGGCGTGCGCGTCGCCTTGTGCTGCGCGAGCTCGATGGCCACGATCATGCCGGTCTGGCGCACCTCGGCGACGTGCGGGTGATCGGCGAGCGCGCGGGCGCGCGCGCCCAGGTGCGCGGCCAGCGCACGGTTCTTCTGCAGCACCTGCTCCTCGGCGAAGAGGGCGAGGCTGGCGCGCGCGGCCGCGCAGGCGAGCGGGTTGCCGGTGAAGCTGTGCGAGTGCAGGAACGCCTTGAGGTTCACGTACTCGTCGTAGAAGGCGGCGTAGACGTGCTCGGTCGTCAGCACCGCCGACAGCGGCAGGTAGCCCCCCGTCAGGCCCTTCGACAGACACATGAAGTCCGGGCGGATCTGCGCCTGCTCGCAGGCGAACAGCGTCCCGGTGCGCCCGAAGCCGACCGCGATCTCATCGGCGATGAGGTGCACGCCGTGGCGGTCGCAGGCCTCGCGCAGCAGCGTGAGGTAGATGGGGTCGTACATGCGCATGCCGGCCGCGCACTGCACCAGCGGCTCGACGATCACCGCGCAGGTCTCGTGCGCGTGCTGCGCGAGCGCGGCCTCCATGTGCGCGAACTGCGCGCGGCTGTGCGTCTCCCAGCTCACCCCCGGGGCGCGCTCGAAGCAGTCCGGGGAGGCCACGGTGATCACGTCCATGAGGAGCGGGCGGTAGATGTCCTTGTAGAGCTCGACGTTGCCCACCGCCAGCGCCCCGAGCGTCTCGCCGTGGTAGCTGCCGCCGAGGGTGATGAAGCGGCGCTTGCCGCTCGCCCCGACGTTGCGCCAGTAGTGGAAGCTCATCTTCACCGCCACTTCCACCGCGGCCGAGCCGTTGTCGGCGTAGAAGCAGCGCGTCAGTCCCGGCGGGGCGACGCGCGTCAGCTCCTCCGACAGCGCGATCACCGGCTCGTGCGTGAAACCGGCGAGGATCACCTGCTCGAGCGCGTCCAGCTGCGCGCGCACGGCGGCGTTGATCTTCGGGTGGGCGTGCCCGAACAGGTTCACCCACCAGGAGCTCACCGCATCGAGGTAACGCTTGCCCTCGAAGTCCTCGAGCCACGCCCCCGCGCCGCGGCGGATGGGGATGAGGGGCACTTCCCCCTCGTGGTCCTTCATCTGCGTGCAGGGGTGCCAGACGTGCGCGAGGTCGCGCCGGATGTAGGGGGCATTGCCGCGGCTCATGCGGGCAATTGTGTCATGATCGGCGCACGGTGCCTCCCGCGGGCACCTTCCGGATCCTGCATGGCGATGTCAGATCATCCCGCGGACCTGCTGCGGGTCGATGCGGCCACGGGCCTGCTTACCGGCGTGCGCCAGGTGCTCTCGCCCTACTGCGACGCGCGCCCGCCGCAGACCCCGCCGGAGCTGCTGGTGGTGCACGGCATCAGCCTGCCGCCGGGGGAGTTCGGCGGACCGGCGATCGATCAGCTGTTCACCGGCACGCTGCCGTGGGCGGCGCATCCGTACTTCCGCAGCATCGAGGGACTGCGCGCCTCCGCGCACGTCGTCATCCGCCGCGACGGCGCGCTCACCCAGTACGTGCCCTTTGGCGAGCGCGCCTGGCACGCGGGGGTCTCGCAGTACGGCACGCGCAGCGCCTGCAACGACTTCTCGATCGGCATCGAGCTGGAAGGTGCGGACGAGGTGCCCTACACCGAGGCGCAGTACGCCTGCCTCGTGTCGCTGCTCGCGGCCCTCATCGCCGCCTACCCCTCGCTCTCGCCCGCGCACCTCGTCGGCCACAGCGACATCGCGCCCGGGCGCAAGACCGACCCGGGTCCGGCGTTCGACTGGCCGCGGCTGCGGGCCCGGCTGCGCGAACGCCTCGGGGCGCGGCCCTGAGGCGCCGGCGCGCCCTGGCGGCTGCCTGCGCCGCGGCGCTGCTGCTGGGCGCCTGCGCGCACACCCCCACCGTGATCCCGGATGGCTATAAGGGCCCGACCGCAACGCTGCGCGACTCGATCCGCGCCACCCGGGACGCGGAGTGCGGCCAGTTCTTCTTCCTCAGCGAGTACGACGGCACGGCCGCCGACAACGCGCTGCAGGCCGCCACGCGCGACAACGCCACCGCGGGCGCAAAGCTGGCCGTCCTCAATGAGTTCGCGCGCCCGGTGCCGGCGCGCGCGGGCGTGTTCGTCATCGTCGGGCGCACGCACTGCGCGGCGCCGATGATGGAGATGCTGGGCACGGTGTACCTGGTCGGCGGCCGCACGCGCTTCACCCCGCAGGCGAACGCGGTGTACGTCGTCACCGGGGAGCTGACCCCGGATCACAGTGCGGTGTGGATCGCGGATGCGCACACCGGCGCGCAGGTGTCGAGCAAGTTCCTGATCCGCGGGCCCGCCAAGGCGGGCTACTTCAGCATGACGGGCCGGATCGAGGAGATCGCGCCGCCGAACTGAAGGCGGCGCGGCGCTTTAGGCTCCGCGGCGCTCGTGGCGCCAGAGCACCTCGGTGCCGCGCTCGTGGCGCGCGAGCACGCGCGCGATCACGAACAGCAGGTCCGAGAGGCGGTTCAGGTACTTCAGTACCTCGGGACTGACGCGCTCGGCGCGGCTGAGCGTCAGCACGCGCCGCTCGGCGCGCCGCGCGACGGTGCGCGCGAGGTGGCACGCCGCCGCCGCCGCGCCGCCGCCGGGGAGGATGAACTCCTTGAGCGCCGGCAGCTGCGCGTTGAAGGCATCGAGTTCCTCCTCCAGGCGCGTGACCTGCGCGGCGCTGATGGCCGTGTGCCCCGGGATGCACAGCTCGCCCCCCATGTCGAACAGCTCGTGCTGCACCTCGGTGAGGGTGGCGCTGACGGCCGGCGGCAGGGCGGGCAGGGCGAGCAGCACGCCGAGCACGCTGTTGAGCTCATCCACCGTGCCGTAGGCCTCGACGCGCGGGCTGTCCTTGGGCACGCGGCTGCCGTCGCCGAGGCCCGTCGTGCCGTCATCCCCGGTGCGGGTGTAGATCTTGCTCAGGCGGTTGCCCATGGTGGGCGCAACTTTAGCGCAGAATCGCCCTTGCTGAAGTCAGAGCTTGCGCCACGTGGCTGCGCTGCGACACTCTTCGGCTGCGCACAGGGGAGGAAGTGACGGCATGAGTACGGTACTGGTCACGGGGGGCTCGGGATTCATCGGCGCGCACGCCATCGTGCAGCTGCTCGCCGCCGGGCACGACGTGCACACCACCGTGCGCAACCTCGGCCGCGCGGGCGACGTGCGCGCCATGCTGCGCGAAGGCGGCGCCACCGACGCCGACAGCGTGCGTTTCTTTGCCGCGGACCTGCAGAAGGATGCCGGCTGGCGCGAGTCCATGGGCGGCTGCCAGTACGTGCTGCACGTGGCCTCGCCCTTTCCGCTCGCCGCGCCGAAGCACGAGGACGAGCTCATCATCCCGGCGCGCGAGGGGACGCTGCGGGTGCTGCGCGCCGCGCGCGCCGCGGGCGTGCAGCGCGTGGTGCTGACCTCCTCCTTCGCCGCCATCGGCTACGGCCACCGCCCGCGGCGCACGCCCTTCGATGAGCACGACTGGACCGACCTCACCGCGCAACTGCCGGCGTACGTGAAGTCCAAGACCCTCGCCGAGCGCGCCGCATGGGACTTCGTGGCCCGCGACGCCAGCGCGCCCGAGCTCACCGTCGTCAACCCCACCGCGGTGTTCGGGCCGGTGCTGGGGGCGGACTTCTCCACCTCCATCGGCATCCTCAAGGGCATGCTCGAGGGGGCGCTGCCGGGCGCCCCGGCGCTGTATTTCGGCGTGGTGGACGTGCGCGACGTGGCCGAGCTGCACCTGCGCGCCATGACGCACCCGGCCGCCGCCGGGGAGCGCTACCTCGCCATCGCCGGGGACTGCCTGTCGCTCGCCGGCATCGCGCGGGTGCTGAAGGAGCACCTGGGGGCGGCCGCCGCGCGGGTGTCCACGCGCCAGCTCCCCAACTGGCTGGTGCGCCTCGCGGCGCTGCGCGACCGGCGCGCGCGCGAGATCCTGCCCGAGCTCGGCAAGGTGAAGAACGCGAGCAACGCCAAGGCGCGCGCGCTCGGCTGGACGCCGCGTCCGAACGAGGAGGCGATCCTCGCCGGCGCGCAGTCCCTGCTGCGCCGCGGGCTGATCACGGGCGCCGCGCCGGCCGCGCTGGGCGCCACGGCCGCCGCCGCGCCGGCGCGCGGCCGCTAGGAGGACCGCGAACCATGGCCTCCCCCGAGCTCAAGGCGGCGATCGAGGCGGCGCGCCTCGCCTCGCGCCTGATCCACACGCTCTACGGCCAGAACCTCACCGTGCTCACCAAGGCGGACACCTCGCCGGTGACGCGGGCGGACGTGCGCGCCGAGGAGATCATCCACGAGACGCTGCGCCGGCACTTCCCGTCCTACGGCTTTTATGGCGAGGAGAGCGGCGCGCACGACATGGGGGCGGAGAGCATCTGGCTCGTCGACCCGCTCGATGGCACCCAGTCCTTCGTGCGCGACATGCCCTTCTTCTCGACGCAGATCGCGCTCATGCGCGCCGGCGAGCTCGTGCTCGGGGTCTCAGGCGCCCCGGTCTACGGCGAGTTCGCCTGGGCGGAAGAGGGGGGCGGCGCGTTCCTCGATGAGCGCCTGGTGCGCGTCAGCCGCGTCGCGGAGCTCGAGGCGGCGTTCGTCTCGACCGGCAACATCCGCTCGCTGGCGCAGGATGCGCGCTGGGGGCGCTTCGGGGAGCTGGTGCGTGGCGTGCGCCGCGTGCGCGGCTACGGCGACTTCGTGCACTACCACCTGCTCGCGCGCGGCGCGCTCGACGTGGTGATCGAGTCCGACGTCCACATCCTCGACATCGCCGCGCTCGCCGTCATCGTGCGCGAGGCGGGCGGGACCTTCACCGATCTGTCCGGCGCGCGCCTGGGACTTGCGACGACGAGCGTGCTCGCCACCAACGCCGACCTGCACGAGAGCGTGCTCGCCGCGCTCAGGCCGTGACGAACACGCGCCGGCCGTCCTGGCCGAGCTCGAGCATCGGGGTGACGTAGAGCTCGGTGAGCGCCGCGGCGGTGAGCGTGCTCGCCACCGGGCCGGAGCGCCAGCGCCCGTCCCCGAACAGCAGCACCACGCGATCGGCGAAGCGCGCCGCCAGCGTCGGGTCGTGCAGCGTGGTGATCACCGTGCAGCCGGTGTCGGCGAGGCGCCGGAAGAGGCTGAGGACCCCGAGCTGGTGGTGCGGGTCGAGGTGGTTGGTGGGCTCATCGAGCAGGTAGGTCTGCACCTGCTGCGCGAGCAGCGCCGCGACCGCCACGCGCCGCAGCTCCCCGCCGGAGAGCGTGTCGGTGCGCCGCTGGGCGAACTCGCTCATGTCCACCTGCGCGAGCGACTCGCGCGCCACGCGCTCATCCTCGGCGCTCTCCCACTGCCACAGCGCCAGGTGCGGGTGGCGGCCGATGAGCACGGTCTCGAGCACCGTGGTCACGAAGGCATCCTCGAGGTCCTGCGGCAAGAGGCCCAGGCGCAGCGCGAGCGCGCGCCGCGACAGCTGCGCGAGCGGCGTGCCGCCGCTGAGTACCGCGCCCGCCGCCGGCGCACGCAGCCCCGCGAGCGTGTGCAGGCTCAGGGTCTTGCCCGAGCCGTTGCGGCCGAGGATCGCCACCAGCTCCCCGGGCGGGAAGCGGATCGACAGCTCGCGCACCAGCTCGCGCGTGCCCGCGTGCACGCTCAGGCCCTGCACGTCGAGCCCGCCGGGGAGCACGGCGATCAGGGTCGTGTCCACCGGATCTCCAGTGCCGTGGCGGGGCCGACGAGGACGTGACGCAGGGTGCGCGGGATCTCGGCCTCGGTGGCCGAGAGCGGGCGCCGCCCGGCCATGATCTCGGTCGCCTCCTGCGGGTACAGCGGCTGCTGCTGCGGGTCGGCGAAGCCGAGCGGGTACAGGGGCAGCCCGCTCGCCGGGATCGTACTTGTCGCTCGCCCCGAGCGTGTGCAGCAGCTCGTGCGCGATCACCATGGCGTTGCTGCCCGCGAGCGACTCATCGGCAAACGCGTGCACCACGCCCACCAGGCCCTTCTGCAGGCCGTGCGAGTCGGGCACGCGCCCGAGCGTGGCGGGGTCGTGATAGAGCACGAACAGGCGGATGCGCGCGGGCGCATGCCCGGGGAAGTCGGTGTGGCGCCACGCGAACCAGCGCAGCTCGAGTGTCCACCAGGCGCGGCCGATGACGCCCGCCTCCGGCGCGAGGGCGGGCGGCAGCTGCGGCCCCTGCGGGTACAGCTCGACGTGCACCGGGGTGTCGGGCGTGAGCCCGTAGCGGTGCCCCTCGCGGGCGAAGAAGGCCTCGAGGTCCGCGAAGTCCGCGGGCGTGAGGCTCGCGATGTAGTGCTCCGCGGTCGCCGAGCCGTCGGCGTTCAGCGGGAAGAGGCCCACCCACAGGGTCTCGTGCCAGCCGTGCGTGGCACGACGGTCGAGCAGCTGCTGTCCCGCGACGGCCGCGAGCACGAGCAGGAGCAGGGCGATGCGCAGGTTTTTCCACACGTATTGGGCGCCGCGCGCGGGGGGTCGCTTCAGGGCTGCAGGCGCGTGGCCGACCAGGCTCCGGCGCCGTAGCTGCCGTCGCTCTGGCGGGTGAGCGTGCGCACCCAGCGGGCGCGGTCGTGCAGGCGCGCATCGCCCTCGACCCACAGCTCCACCGCTTCCGCCCACAGCCGGTAGCCGCCCCAGTGCGGCGGGCGCGGCACGTCGTAGTCCTCGCCCGCCGCCGGCGCCGTGATGCCCGGCACCGGCGTGCCGAAGCGCGCGGCGGAGTCGGCGAGGGACTTCAGCAGCGTCGCGCGCGAGTCGACCGGGGCGCTCTGCGCGCTCGCCCAGGCGCCGATGCGCTTGCGCCAGGCGCGCGCGGCGAAGTAGCGGTCGCTGTCGGCGGCGGGCGCGAACGTCACCGGACCCTCCAGGCGCACCTGGCGGTGCATCGCATCCCAGTGGATCACGGCCGCCGCGCGCGGGTTGTCCTTCAGCTGCTTGCCCTTCATGGACAGGTAGTTGGTGTAGAACTGGACGTAGCCCGGCTCGGGCACGATGTCCCGCAGCAGCACCACGCGCGCGGACGGTCTGCCCTCGGGCGTGCTGGTGGCGAGCACCATGGCGTTCGGGTTGGGCTGCCACTGCGCCGCGAACGCCGCCTGCAGCCACGCCTGCGTGACGGCGAGGGGATTATCCGGCAGCGGCTCGGGCAGCAGTTCGTCGGTGTCGCTCATGAGCGGCAATGGTAGAGCGTTTGCCGGTGCGCTGTCGCGGAGGCACCGCTTCGGTACACGGGCTGCCGCGGGGGGCAGCCGGATGCTGAAGCAATACCTCCCGGTCCGACGCCCCGGGTCCGAACGGCCGCCCCTTGCTACCCCCGTCGGACCCCGCTAGAAAGGTGCGGATCCTTCAGGAGTTCCCATGAGCCAGGACCAGTTGACGCTGGATGCGCTGCGCCAGCGCGTCACCGACATCGACCGGGCGCTGATCGCGCTCGTCGCCGAGCGCAAGGCCGTGAGCGAGCAGGTGGCACAGGTGAAGCGTGCCACCGGCAAGCCCACGCGCGATTACGAGCGCGAGCGCGACGTGATCCTGGGGGTGCGCGCACTGGCCGCCGAGCGCGGCGTCTCGCCCGAGCTCGCCGAGCAGCTGCTGCGGCTGCTGATCCGCTCCTCGCTCACCACCCAGGAGCACGCGAGCGTGGTCGCCCATGGCGCCGGCAGCGGCCGGCGCGCCCTGGTCATCGGCGGCGCCGGCAAGATGGGTGGCTGGTTCGTGAGCTTCCTCGCCAGCCAGGGGTTCGCGGTGGAGGTGGCCGATCCCTCGCCCGCACCGCCGGGGGAGGCGCGCGTGGCCGACTGGCGCACCACCGACCTGAAGCACGACGTCATCGTGGTGGCGACGCCGCTGGGGGCAACCGACGCCATCCTCAAGGACCTGGCGCTGCGGCGCCCGCCGGGGGTGATCTTCGATGTCGGGTCGCTGAAGTCCCCGCTGCGCGCGGGGCTCCTGGCGCTGAAGTCCCACGGGCTGAAGGTGACCTCCGTGCACCCGATGTTCGGGCCGGACACGGAGCTGCTTTCCGGGCGCCACGTGATCTTCGTGGACCTCGGGCACGCCGGCGCGCTCGAGAGCGCCCGCGCGCTCTTCGCGCACACCATGGCCGAGCAGGTGGTGATGAGCCTCGATGATCACGACCGCCTGATCGCCTACGTGCTCGGCCTCTCCCACGCACTCAACATCGCCTTCTTCACCGCGCTCGCCGAGAGCGGCGAGGCCGCGCCGAAGCTCGCGCGCATGTCCTCGACCACCTTCGACGCCCAGCTTGACGTGGCCAGCCGCGTCGCCCAGGAGAGCCCGGATTTGTATTATGAAATACAGAGCCTGAACGACTACGGGGCGGAGTCCCTCGAGGCGCTCTCCCAGGCGGTGGAACGGCTGCGCACCGCGGTGCTCAAGCAGGATTACGCGACATTTGTTGCGCTGATGCGCCGGGGCCGCGATTATCTGGAGGACAGGCGCAGCGTGGCCGAGCGGCGCGCCTGACCTCAAAAGGCGCGAAAAGGACGTGCGCAATGCCCCGAAGCCACAGCGAGCCGGCTGCCATGGATAGGCCGGTTAAGGATCCGGGCGGGCTCGAAGCCGAGCACCGCCTGCTCAAGAGCCGGCTGGCGGAGCTCACCGAGGAAGTGAGCCGCAACGAAGCGCTGCTGCGCAAGACCCAGGACCGCGAGCTGGAGCTGCTGCGCGCGAACTCGCTCCCGCAGCTGTTCGAGCGGCTGATCGTGGGACTGCGCACCTCGTACCAGCTCGAGGGCGTGTCCCTCATCCTGAATGACCCGCAGCACGAGATCCGCCACCTCCTCGCCGGTGACGGCCTCGAGCAGCTGCAGGGAGTGTCCTTCGTCGACGCGCTGGTGACGGTGGCGCCGCAGCTGCCGAACCTCGAGCGTCCCTGGCTCGGGCCCTTTCGCAAGGCCGACCATGAGCTGCTTGATCCCCTTCGGCACGCGCCCGGGCAGCATCGCGCTGATCCCGCTGCGCCGCCACGAGCCCCTGGACGGGGTACTGGTGTTCTCCAGCACGGACCCGGTGCGCTTCACCTCCGAGCTGGCGAGCGACTTCCTCGCGCACCTGGGCGTGGTGGCCGCCATCTGCATCGAGAACGCGGTCAACCGCGCGCGCCTGCTGCGCAGCGGGCTCACCGACTTCCTCACCGGCTTCCACAACCGCCGCTACCTGCACGCGCGGCTGCGCGAGGAGCTGGCGCGCGCGCAGCGCGCCAAGCACCCGATCGCCTGCCTGATGATCGACGTCGACCACTTCAAGCGCATCAACGACCAGTACGGCCACCCGGCCGGGGACGTGGTGCTGCGCGAGGTGGCGCAGCGCATTGATGCCGAGATGCGCATCAGCGACACCGGCGCGCGCTTCGGCGGCGATGAGTTCGCGATCGTGCTGTCGCAGGCCGATCTCACCGACGGGGAGAGGGTGGCGGCCCGCGTGCTGCACACGGTGCGCAACCACGCGATCGCGATCAGCCCGCAGGTCGCAGAGACCGTGACGCTCTCGATCGGCGTCGCCGCCGCGCTGCCCGGTCCCGGGACGCGTGACTACAAGGTGCTCGCCGAGCGGCTGATCGCGGAAGCGGACGCGGCGCTCTACCGCGCCAAGAGCGCCGGGCGCAATCGCCTGGCGATCTCCCCGAACGTCGTCAGCTAGCCCCTCACGGCTTCGGTGCCGCCGCCGCCGGCGGCCGCGCCGGCACCCGGGTCATGGGGCCGATGCAGCTCTGCAGCGCGGCATCGGCGCACAGCAGGAACCCGCCGCGCAGCGGCGCGAGGTACAGCGTGACCGCTCGCCCGAGCGGGGTGAGCTGGCCGCCGCAGTCGCGCTTGCCGTTGCTGGTGAGGATGGTCTCGGTGAGCACGTAGTCGCCCTGCGCGTCAGGCGTCGCCGACACGCTGTAGCGGATGTCGGTCTCCTCTTCCGCGCTGCGGGTGTGCGCGCTGCCGTCGGCGCGGTACTCGTAGGTCTCGATGCAGGGGCTGCCGGGCAGACTCAGCTGCCAGGTACCGATCAGCGGGTGATCCGGCGCCGGCGCGGCGGCGCTCGCGCGGCCGGCGAGGACGCAGGCTGCGGCCCCGAGAAAAAAGCGTGCCGGAGTCCGCACGTGCGGCGTCCCTTAGCGGCGCTGGCGCAGCAGCACGACGAACAGCGGCGCCCCGACGAGCGCCAGGATCGCGCCCACCGGCAGCTGGCGCGGGGCGGCGATGGTGCGCGCCACCAGGTCCGCCGCCGCGAGCAGCATGCCGCCGGCGAGCGCGGCCGCCGGCGCCACGATGCGATGGTCGCTGGTGCGAAACGTCAGGCGCACGGCGTGCGGGGTGATCAGGCCGACGAAACCAACCGTGCCGGCGCTCACCACCGCCAGCGCGGTGAGCGTCGCGCAGAGGATGAAGAGCACGCTGCGCCACGCCTCGAGCGCCAGTCCCACGGTGCGCGCGCGCAGCTCGCCGGCGGCGAGCACGTTGAGCGGGCGCGCGATGGCGATCGCCACCGCGACCGCGAGCAGCGCCGCGCCCGCGCTCAGCCAGGGACGCACCGCCCACTCCAGGTCCCCGGCCAGCCAGAACACCATGCCGCGCACGCGCGAGGAGTCCGCGAGCGCGAGCAGCACGCTCACCAGGGCCCCGCAGGCGCTCGCGAGCACCACCCCGGTCAGCAGCAGCCGCGGCGTACCGCCGCCGCGGGCGAGCAGGTAGACCAGGGCGACGGCTCCCAGGGCGCCGGCGACCGCGGCCGACTGCACGATGAGGGCGGCGGCGCCGGCGATCATGGCGAGCAGCGCCCCGACGGCGGCGCCGCCGGAGACCCCCAGCACGTACGGGTCGGCGAGGGAGTTGCGGAACAGCGCCTGCAGCAGCACGCCGGAGAGGGCGAGCAGGCTCCCGACGCCGAAGGCCGCCAGCACCCGCGGCAGGCGCACGGCCAGGAGCACGTTGCGGGTGGCCTCATCCCCGGAGCCGGCGAGCACGGCCAGGGCCTGGCGCAGCCCGATCCCGGAGCTGCCGGTCAGCAGGGCGGCCAGGAAGACCGCCACGGCCAGCAGGACGAGGATCCCGAGGCGGCGGCCCGGGGCGAGCCCCGCGGCGCTGCGGTCCACAGTGACGGCTTCAGCCACGCGGGTCCCTGAGGTCAAAGGGGGGCTAGCCTCGTTGAAATTGTTGGAAAACGCCATCCCTTTCACGGTTGTGCCGCCAGCGCCACCTTAGGCTGCTCTATGGCAGACTCCACACGCCCCATGAGTGACGTCATCGACCCGGATGGTTTTCGCGCCAACGTCGGCATCGTGCTGATGCGCGACGGGGACGTGTTCCTCGGGCGGCGCACCGGGGGCAAGGGCTGGCAGTTCCCCCAGGGGGGTCTCAGGAGCGGGGAGTCCCTCGAGCAGGCGCTGTTCCGCGAGCTCGAGGAGGAGATCGGCGTGCCGCAGTCGGCCGTGCAGATCGTCGGCCAGACCGAGCGCTGGCTGCGCTACCGCCTGCCGCCACGCTACGTGCGGCGCAACCAGCAGCCGCTGTGCACCGGGCAGAAGCAGCGCTGGTTCCTGCTGCGCCTGAGCGGGGAGGCGCAGTTCGACTTCGGCCGCACCAGCGAGCCGGAGTTCGACCAGTGGCGCTGGGTGCCCTACTGGGAACCGGTGCGCGAGGTCATCTATTTCAAGCGCGCGGTGTACGTCCGCGCGCTCACCGAGCTCGCCCCGCTCGCCTTCCCGCGCGGCAAGCAGCCGCCGTTTCCGGAGTGGTGGGCGCAGTACCAGCCGCCCGAGCGCAGCAATGCCGAGCCGGAGCCGGGCGACTGACCGTGCTGCGCCGGCTCGCCGCCCTCATCCACCGCAACGACGGCGCCCCCCAGGTCGTGCGCGCGCGGGCGCGGGGGCTGCGCAGCGCACTGCTGATCGCGGCGCTGCTCGTGGGCCTGTTCGCCCTGTACGTGGCGTACGAGTTCGGCCGCTACGACGCCGGCTACGACCGCCAGGCGGTCGCGCAGCGGCGCACCGAGCTGGAGGTGAAGATCGAGCACCTGCAGAAGGAGAACCGCGAGATGCGCACGCAGCTCGCCGAGCTCGACACCTTCCGGGTCGGGCGCACGCACGAGCAGGCGGAAGTGGCGCGCGCCATGGGGCAGCTGCAGGCGCAGGTCGCGCAGCAGTCCCAGGAGCTCGCCTTCTACCGCGGGGTGGTGGCGCAGGGCGCCGCCAGCATCGGACTGAAGATCGAGCAGCTGCGCATCACGAGCACCGACAAGCCGGGCGTGTTCAACGTGCACCTGTCGCTGGTGCGCTCGGGCCGCGCCGACGCGGATGCCGTGGGCACGCTGGTGCTGAGCCTCGAAGGCACGCAGGCGGGGGTGGCGAAGTCGCTCGACTTCAGCGCGCTCACCGGCGGGCGCCAGAGCGAGCAGCGCTACGGCTTCCGCTACTTCCAGGACTTCGACCAGGCGCTCACCGTGCCGGCGGCCTTCCGGCCCGAGCAGCTGCAGATCGAAGTGCGCTCCAGCAAGAAGGACGTGCCGCCGCTCTCCCAGTCGTTCCTGTGGAGCGTCGAGTCGAGACCCTGAAGAGCCACAACCCCTGACCCGTGCACCGGAGTATCCATGTTCACCCGTGACAGCAAGCCCCCCCGCATCGACACCCTGATCGGCAAGACCTCGCGCGTGCAGGGGGACGTCGAGTTCGAGGGCGGCATGCACCTCGATGGCGAAGTCTGCGGCGCGGTACGCGCCGACCCGGTGCAGGAGTCGAGCCTCTCGGTGAGTGAGTCGGGCGCGGTCCTGGGTGCGGTGCAGGTGCGCAACCTCATCCTCAACGGCACGGTCAAGGGCGACATCCACGCCCCCGGGCGCCTGGTGCTCGGGGCCACGGCGAAGGTCGAGGGCAACGTCTACTACGGGGTCATTGAAATGACGCTCGGCGCCCAGATAGTCGGTAAGTTGGTGCGTCTGGAGCCGGCGGGCCCGGTAGCGGCCCTGGAGGGCGCGCCCGGCTGAAGGACACGCCCGCGCTGTGACGGGGGTACTTTGACCTCCTCACGGGGGCCTTCTAGACTGCACCGCAAGAGGACTTATGAGCACCACCGAAGCGCTGCAGGATGCACCTGCGCTCCTGTTCACCGACGCGGCCGCCAAAAAGGTCGCCGCCCTCATTGAGGGCGAGGGCAACCCGAAGCTGATGCTGCGCGTATTCGTGCAGGGCGGCGGTTGCTCGGGCCTGCAGTACGGCTTCGAGTTCGACGAGCAGCTGCAGGAGGGTGACACCTGCGTCGAGAACCACGGCGTCAAGCTGATCGTGGACCCGATGAGCGTGCAGTACCTCAGCGGGGCGGAAATCGACTACCGCGAGGGCCTCGATGGCGCGCAGTTCGTGATCCGCAACCCGAACGCCGCCACGACCTGCGGCTGCGGGTCCTCCTTCACGGCCGCCTGACGCGACGCACCGCCTCGTGGTCTCCGCTGCAGCCACCCACAACCGCTCAGCCGACCCCAAGCCCGCCGCCCGCCCCGCCCCGCGCCCCGTCCCCGACGTACTGGCGGCGGTGGACCTGGGCTCCAACAGCTTCCACATGGTGGTCGCGCGCTACTCGCACGGCCAGCTGGTCATCATCGACCGCCTGCGCGAGATGGTGCGCCTGGCCGCCGGCGTGGCCGAGAACGGCCGCATCGACAAGGACGTGGCGGCGCGCGCGCTCGCCTGCCTCGAGCGCTTCGGCCAGCGCCTGCGCGACATGAACGCCGACAGCGTGCGCTGCGTCGGCACCAACGCGCTGCGGCTCGCGCACCGCAAGCAGGCCTTCCTCGAGCGCGCCCGCGAGGCCCTCGGCCACCCGATCGAGATCATCGCCGGCATGGAGGAGGCGCGCCTCATCTACGCCGGCGTCGCACACACCATGCCGAGCGAGCCGGGCAAGCGCCTGGTGGTCGACATCGGCGGCGGCAGCACCGAGCTCATCATCGGCGACGGCCTGACGCCCCTGGAGCTCGAGAGCCTGCAGATGGGCTGCGTTCCCCTGAGCGAGCGCTTCTTCCGCGACGGCAAGATCTCCGCCAAGCGCATGGAGCGCGCGCGCCTCGCCGCGCGCATGGAGCTCGAGCCGGTGGTGGCGGCCTTCCGCCGCCGCGGCTGGGAGCACTCGGCCGGCAGCTCCGGCACCGTGCGCGCGATCGGCGATGCGATCCGCGCGCTCGATCCGCAGGCGGTCACCATCACGCCCCAGGGACTGCAGCGCGCGATCGACTACTGCGTGGAGGCCGGCCACACCCGCGAGCTCAACCTCGAGCCGATCACCGAGGACCGCCGCCCGGTGTTCCCCGGGGGGCTGGCGATCCTCGCCGAGGTGTTCAGCATGCTCGAGGTCAAGGAGATGCAGATCGCCGAAGGGGCGATGCGCGAGGGCCTGCTGTACGACATGCTCGGCCGCTACAAGCGCGAGGATGCGCGCGAGCGCACCGTGCGCGCCATGCAGCAGCGCTACCACGTCGACACCGAGCAGGCCGAGCGCGTCGAGGCCACGGTGCGCGATTTCCTCGAGCAGACGCGCGACACCTGGAAGCTCGAGGAGCCGCTCGCGCACCTGGCGCTGAAGTGGGCCGCGCGGCTGCACGAGATCGGGCTCGACGTCTCGCACAGCGGCTATCACCGCCACGGCGCCTACCTGCTCGAGAACGCCGACATGCCAGGCTTCCCGCGCGAGGAGCAGCGGCTGCTGGCGCGCCTGGTCGGGGCGCACCGCCGCAAGTTCACGCTCGACCGCATCGAGGAGCTCGTGCCCCCCTGGGACCGCAGCGCCGTGCACCTGATCGTGCTGCTGCGCCTCGCGGTGCTGCTGCACCGCGGGCGCAGTCCCACCGCCCTGCCGCCGCTGGAGCTCTCCGCCACGCCGAAGTCGCTCGAGATGCGCTTCCCGGCACGCTGGCTGAAGGAGCATCCGCTCACGGCCGCGGACCTGCAGCAGGAGGTCGACTACCTGCGCCTGAGCGGCTTTCGCCTGCGCGTGTTCAGCGGCGCGCGCGGCGCGCGGGCTCTTGAGCCCTAGACGACGGGGGTGGGGCCGGCGGCGTAGATGGCGAGCAGCTCCGCCTGCGCATTGATCGGTTTGGCGTTGCCGCGTTCGATGCGCTCATAGCTGCCATCGGGCAGCAGCCTCCACGCCTGGCAGTTGTCACTCATGCACAGCTCCAGGTCGCGCAGGATGCGCTCGCGCTGGGCGGCGTGGCGAATGGGGAACGCCACCTCCACGCGGCGGAAGAAGTTGCGCTCCATCCAGTCGGCGCTCGCGCAGAAGAGCTCCGGCTCGCCGTCGTTCTCGAAGTAGAACACGCGCGAGTGCTCGAGGAAGCGCCCGACGATCGAGTGCACCCGGATGTTCTCCGACACCCCGGGCACGCCGGGGCGCAGCGCGCATACGCCGCGCACGATGAGATCGATCTTCACCCCGGCGCGCGAGGCGCGGTAGAGCGCCTCGATCGACTGCGCCTCCACCAGCGCGTTCATCTTGGCGATGACGCGCGCCGGGCGCCCGGCGCGTGCGTGCTCGGTCTCGCGCGCGAGCTTGGAGAGCACCATCTCGTGCATGTTGAAGGGCGACTGCACCAGGCGCTTGAGCGTCGGGGTCTGCGTGAGGCTGGTCAGCTGCAGGAACAGCTCGTGCACGTCGTGCCCGATCTCGTCGTCGCAGGTGAACAGGCCATAGTCGGTGTACTGGCGCGCGGTGCGCGGGTGGTAGTTGCCGGTGCCGAGGTGGCAGTAGCGGCGGATGCCGCCGGACTCGCGGCGCACGACCAGGGCGAGCTTGGCGTGGGTCTTGAAGCCCACCACGCCGTACATGACGTGCGCGCCGGCTTCCTGCAGGCGGTTGGAGAGCTCGATGTTGGCCTCCTCGTCGAAGCGCGCCCGCAGCTCGACGATGACGGTCACGTCCTTGCCGGCATTCGCCGCCGTCACCAGCGCATCCACCAGCGGCGACCCCTGGCCGGCGCGGTACAGCGTCTGCTTGATCGCCAGCACGTGCGGATCGGCCGCGGCCTGGCGCAGGAAGTCCATCACCGGGCCGAAGCTCTGGTAGGGGTGCTCGAGCAGGATGTCCTTGTGGCGGATCGCCGCGAAGATGTCGGTGGCGCCGATCAGGCGCTTGGGGACCCCGGGGGTGAAGATCGGGTACTTGAGGTCCGGCCGCTGCAGCAGGTCATACAGCGCCGAGAGCCGGTTCAGGTTCACCGGTCCTGCGACCGAGTACAGGTCGAGCGTGGCGGAGGTGAACTGGCCCTGCAGGAACTTCACCAGGTCCGCCGGGCAGTCGTTGGAGGTCTCCAGGCGCACCGCCGCCCCGTAGCGGCGGTGCGCGAGTTCGCCCTCGAGCGCGCGCCGCAGGTCGTCGATTTCTTCCTCGTCGACGAACAGGTCGCTGTTGCGGGTGATGCGGAACTGGTAGCAGCCGATCACCTTGATGCCGGTGAAGAGCTTGTCCACGAAGCTCTGCACGATGGCCGACAGCAGCACGCAGCCGCGGCTGCCGCCGGCGCCGGGCAAGGGCACCACGCGCGGCAGCGAACGCGGCGCCTGCACGATGGCGAGCTCGCTGTCGCGGTCGAAGGCGTCCTTGCCCTCCAGGCGCACGATGAAGTTCAGGCTCTTGTTCTGGATGCGCGGGAAGGGGCGCGCGGGGTCCAGTCCCAGGGGACTCAGGACCGGCTCGACCTCCTGCTCGAAATACTCCTCCAGCCACGCGCGCGTCTGCGGGCTCCAGTCCGCGGGCCCCAGCAGCGGCACCCCTTCGGCGGCGAGGCGCGGCAGGATCATGTCGTTCAGGCAGCGGTACTGCGCATCCACGATGCGCGTGGCGCGCTCGTGGATGGCCTCGAGCTGCTCCGCGATCGACATGCCGTCGGCGGCGAGCTGCCCGCCGCCGAGCTCCTGCAGCTGCTTCAGGCCCGAGACGCGGATCTCGAAGAACTCATCGAGGTTGCTGCAGGAGATGCACAGGAACTTCAGCCGCTCGAGCAGCGGCACCCGGGTGTCGAACGCCTGCTCGAGCACGCGCTGGTTGAACTCGAGGAACGACAGCTCGCGATTGATGTAGTGCTGGGGCGCCTTGAGGTCCGGCGAATCCATGAGAGCGCAGCCTGATGCGTCCGGCGCGGACGGCTTACCGCCCCATGGTACCAGCGCCCCGGGGACGGGATTGTGACCGGTGGCCTTAGCGCGCGACCAGCATCGGGCCGGCGACCGGCTCGAGCGAGAGCAGCAGGGGGGCGGACTTGGCCAGGAAGTCCTCGCGCCAGCGCGCCTCGATGGGACTCGCCCCGGGAAGCGCGACCGTCTGGGGGTTCTTGAATACCCCGTTCACCCGGTATTCGTAGTGCAGGTGGGGGCCGGTGGCGAGGCCGGTCATGCCGACATAGGCGATGACCACGCCCTGGGTCACGTGGGCCCCGACCCGGGTGCCGCCGGCGAAGCGGGACAGGTGCCCGTAGACCGTGACCACGCTCGAGGAGTGCTCGATCTCGACCACGTTGCCGTAGCCGCCCTTGCGCCCGGCGAAGCGGATGCGGCCGTCGCCCGCGGCGCGCACCGGGGTGCCCATGGGGGCGGCGTAGTCGACGCCCTGGTGGGCACGGATCAGGTTCAGGATCGGGTGGTAGCGGGCGGAATTGAAGCGCGAGCTGACGCGCGTGAACTCCACCGGGGTGCGCAGGAAGGCCTTGTGCAGGCTCTTGCCCTCCGGGGTGTAGTAGTGCGAACCGCCGTCCGGGTCGGTGTAGCGCACGGCGCGGAAGTCGCGGCCGTTGTTCACGAACTCGGCCGCCTGGATCGGTCCGTCGCGCACGTACACGCCGTCGCGGTAGATCTCCGGGTAGGTGACGACGAAGGCGTCCCCCTGGCGCACGTCGAGCACGAAGTCCACGTCCCAGCCGAAGATGTCGGCGAGCGCCACCGCGGTCTGGTCGTGCGCGCCGGCCGCCGCGACGGCCTCGAACAGCGAGCTGTCGATGACGCCGCGCACCGTGCGCATGCGCATCTCGAGCGGGTTCTGCAGCACGTCGGCCTTGAGGCCGGCATCGGGGTCGCGCGACACCTTCAGGGTCTGGCTCTCGTTCAGGCGCCGCTCGAGCGAGAAGAGCGAGCCGTCCTTGTGCTCGAAATGCAGCGACTCCCCGGGCTTGAGCGAGTCGAGCGCCTCGCGCACGTGCGGGAGGCTGCGCAGCGAGGCGAGGTCGGCGAGGTTGAGCTTCAGGCGGCGGAAAATGTGGTCGAGCGTGTCGTTGCGCGCGACCACCACGTCGACGGCGGCACGGTCGGCCGCGGCCGCAGCGGGTGCGGGCGGCGCCGGCAGGGGCGCGGGGTCGGCGGCGCGGGGCTGTTGCCGGCGCAGCCGGGGTGGGTACGGTGGGGGCGGGAGTCAGGCTCCCGTGCAGGACCGACCAGGCGACCACCGCGCAGGCGCCCGCCTGGAGCCAGAAGGCGGGCGATGGCCAGCGCATCCTCGGGAAACGTCCTGCAGGCGGAGTGTTCTGGTCCATCGACTACACTTGTCGGGGTGTTTTAACCGCGCGCACCGTACCGGGCCACGCCCGTCGGGTCAATGTATGTTAAGTGCCCAAAGCCGGGGTTAGCGTTACGTTACCGTCCGTAGGCGGGCGCCTTCAGGACGGACTTCACGGGAATCAAATGAACTTGGACGAACAGATCGCGGAGCTGCACCGGGGCACGAGCGAGGTGCTCACCGACGCGGACCTCGCCCGGAAGCTCAGGCGCGGCACGCCGCTGCACGTGAAGGCGGGCTTCGACCCGACCGCCCCCGACCTGCACCTCGGGCACACGGTGCTGCTCAACAAGATGCGCCAGTTCCAGCAGTTCGGGCACAACGTCACCTTCCTCATCGGGGACTTCACCGGGATGATCGGCGACCCCACGGGGCGCAACGCCACGCGCCCGGCGCTCACGCCCGAGGAGATCCAGGCGAACGCGCGCACCTACGAGGCGCAGGTGTTCAAGATCCTCGACCGCACCCGCACGCGCATCGACTTCAACTCGCGCTGGCTGGGTGAGCTCACGCTCCACCGAGATGGTGAAGCTGACCGCGCACTACACGGTGGCGCGCATGCTCGAGCGCGATGACTTCGCCAAGCGTTACAAGTCCGGTCAGCCGATCTCCATCCACGAGTTCCTCTACCCGCTCGCGCAGGGCTACGACTCGGTGGCGATGAAGGCGGACGTGGAGCTCGGCGGCACGGACCAGAAATTCAACCTGCTGGTCGGGCGCTCGCTGCAGGAGGCCTACGGCCAGGAGCCGCAGGTGGTGATCACCACGCCGCTGCTGGAAGGGACCGACGGCGTACAACAAGATGTCGAAGTCCCTCGGCAATTACATCGGCATCACGGAAGCCCCCGACAGCATGTTCGGCAAGCTCATGTCGATCTCCGACGACCTCATGTGGCGCTACTTCGAGCTGCTGTCGTTCCGCCCGCTCGGGGAAATCGCGGCGCTCAGGCGCGCTGCGGGCGAGGGCCGCAACCCGCGCGACATCAAGTTCGAGCTCGCGCGCGAGATCACGGCACGCTTCCACGACGCCGCGGCGGCCGAGCAGGCGCAGAAGAACTTCACCGCGCGCGTGAGCGAGAAGGCGGTGCCGGAGGACCTGCCGGTGCAGCTGATCGCGGTCGAGCCCGCCGGCCTTCGGGTCGCGAACCTCCTCAAGGAGGCGGGGCTGGCGGCCAGCACCTCCGAGGCCAACCGCAAGATCGAGGAGGGGGCGGTGAAGATCGACGGGGCCCGGGTGACCGACCGGGCCCTCACCTTCACGGCCGGCGCCGAGCACGTGTTCCAGGTGGGCTCGCGGCGCTTCGCCCGCCTGAAGCTCACGGCCAAGGCCTGACGGCAAGCTCAAGCTGACCTTTAAAACGCGGCCCCGCCCCCTATATAAGGAGGGCAGCGCGACTTTCCCCACCGGAATAAGCCGCCGCCCAAAGCCGCAGGGTAAGCCCCTGAAAAAGGGGCCCCAAACCGGCTCATGACAACGCGTTGACAAGCCCTTAATCGGGGCTATACTGCGCGCCCCCTGAAGCCCCGGCCGCTCACGCGGTGTGGGTCGGGGGTTTGTGCGTAAAGCACTTATGTTGACGGGGAGTGGCCGGTGGCTATACTTCCCGGCCCTTTTTCCCGAAGCCTCAGCGCTGCCGGGTGCTCTTTAAAAGTTTGGCAGATAATTTGTGTGGGGACTCGCGTCTTAAGCCTTTAGTGCAAAGACCGAGTGACCAAGATGATGTCCAGCAGTAAGTTGGAGCCATTTTGGATTTACTCTTTTTGATGATGTTCAAAATCTTCAAGTGAAGAGTTTGATCCTGGCTCAGATTGAACGCTGGCGGCGTGCCTAACACATGCAAGTCGAGCGGTAACAGGTGTAGCAATACATGCTGACGAGCGGCGAACGGGTGAGTAATGCTTCGGAATCTACCCAATGGCGGGGAATAACCAGCCGAAAGGTTAGCTAATACCGCATAAGCCCTACGGGGGAAAGCAGGGGATCGTAAGACCTTGCACCGATGGATGAGCCGAAGCCGGATTAGCTAGTTGGTAGGGTAACGGCCTACCAAGGCGACGATCCGTAGCTGGTCTGAGAGGACGACCAGCCACACTGGGACTGAGACACGGCCCAGACTCCTACGGGAGGCAGCAGTGGGGAATATTGGACAATGGGGGAAACCCTGATCCAGCGACGCCGCGTGTGTGAAGAAGGCCTGCGGGTTGTAAAGCACTTTTAGTGGGGATGAAAAGTTCAGGGCTAATATCCCTGGATCTTGACCTAACCCAAAGAAAAAGCACCGGCTAACTCTGTGCCAGCAGCCGCGGTAATACAGAGGGTGCAAGCGTTAATCGGAATTACTGGGCGTAAAGCGTGCGTAGACGGTTATGTAAGTCAGGTGTGAAAGCCCCGGGCTCAACCTGGGAATGCCATTTGAGACTGCATAGCTAGGGTACGGAAGAGGGAAGCGGAATTTCAGGTGTAGCGGTGAAATGCGTAGATATCTGAAGGAACACCAGTGGCGAAAGCGGCTTCCTGGTCCAGTACCGACGTTCAGGCACGAAAGCGTGGGGAGCAAACAGGATTAGATACCCTGGTAGTCCACGCCATAAACGATGAGAACTAGACGTTGAGAGGGTAAGCCTCCCAGTGTCGTAGCTAACGCGCTAAGTTCTCCGCCTGGGGAGTACGGCCGCAAGGTTGAAACTCAAAGGAATTGACGGGGACCCGCACAAGCGGTGGAGCATGTGGTTTAATTCGATGCAACGCGAAGAACCTTACCTGGCCTTGACATCCTAGGAATCCCGAAGAGATTTGGGAGTGCCGCAAGGAACCTAGAGACAGGTGCTGCATGGCTGTCGTCAGCTCGTGTCGTGAGATGTTGGGTTAAGTCCCGCAACGAGCGCAACCCTTGTCCTTAGTTGCCAGCATTTAGTTGGGCACTCTAAGGAGACCGCCGGTGACAAACCGGAGGAAGGTGGGGATGACGTCAAGTCATCATGGCCTTTATGGCCAGGGCTACACACGTGCTACAATGGTGGATACAGAGGGAAGCCAACGCGCGAGCGGGAGCCAATCCCAGAAAATCCATCGTAGTCCGGATTGGAGTCTGCAACTCGACTCCATGAAGTCGGAATCGCTAGTAATCGCAGATCAGCATTGCTGCGGTGAATACGTTCCCGGGTCTTGTACACACCGCCCGTCACACCATGGAAGTTTACTGCACCAGAAGCAGGTAGCCTGACCGCAAGGGGGGCGCCTACCACGGTGTGGTCAATGACTGGGGTGAAGTCGTAACAAGGTAGCCGTACGGGAACGTGCGGCTGGATCACCTCCTTTCAAGAGACCGCACTTTTGTCTTGCGGCGCGAGTTCCCAGCACAAATTATCTGTCCAACACACCAGGGCGGCGGCCCAGCGCGCTAACGGTTATTCGGGCTGCAGAAGTTTGGGTCTGTAGCTCAGTTAGTTAGAGCGCACCCCTGATAAGGGTGAGGTCGGAGGTGCAAGTCCTCCCAGACCCACCAGGATTCTCAGGGGAGGGGCCATAGCTCAGCTGGGAGAGCGTCTGGTTTGCAACCAGAAGGTCGCCGGTTCGATCCCGGCTGGCTCCACCAGCTCGCTGAGTCTGCCGCCCGCTACACGAGATCCGCGTGATGACGCGAGCTCATGCGAACCGAACGGTTCCACCATGTGCTGGCGTGATCGCGCGATTTATCGTGTGGTCAGAAGGCGTTGCCTAGCGCATCGTTTGCTCTTTAACAATCTGGAAAGTTTTTGTTTTGACGCTAAGTTTTCAAGCGAAAGTGATGATTTGATTTGTTTCTCAAGCTTGGAAATGTCGCGTTCGCAATGTATGTGAATCAGCTCCATATCCCCAAACTCCTTGGGGTTATATGGTCAAGCGAGTAAGCGCACATGGTGGATGCCTTGGCGGTAGAAGGCGATGAAGGACGTGGTAGCCTGCGATAAGTGTCGGCGAGCTGGCAAACAAGCTTTGACCCGGCAATTTCCGAATGGGGAAACCCACCTCGTTAGAGGTACCGTGCACTGAATTCATAGGTGTACGGAGCGAACCCGGTGAATTGAAACATCTCAGTAACCGGAGGAAAAGAAATCAACCGAGATTCCCTTAGTAGTGGCGAGCGAACGGGGAACAGCCCAGTTGTGGTAATCAGGTGAGTGCTAGTGGAACAGTCTGGAAAGTCTGGCCATAGAAGGTGATAGCCCTGTAGACGAAAGTACAAACCTGTGAGCAACAAAGAGTAGGACGAGACACGTGAAATCTTGTCTGAACATCGGGGGACCATCCTCGAAGGCTAAATACTCTCTACCGACCGATAGTGAACCAGTACCGTGAGGGAAAGGCGAAAAGAACCCCGGTGAGGGGAGTGAAATAGAACCTGAAACCGTGTGCGTACAAGCAGTCGGAGCCTCCGCAAGGGGGTGACGGCGTACCTTTTGTATAATGGGTCAGCGAGTTATTTTCAGTGGCAAGGCTAACCGCATAGGGGAGCCGTAGGGAAACCGAGTCTTAAATGGGCGCCACAGTCGCTGGGAATAGACCCGAAGCCAGTCGATCTATCCATGACCAGGATGAAGACCAGGTAACACTGGTTGGAGGTCCGAACGAACCACTGTTGCAATAGTGCGTCGATGAGTTGTGGATAGGAGTGAAAGGCTAATCAAGGCTGGCGATAGCTGGTTCTCCCCGAAAGCTATTTAGGTAGTGCCTCGAGTGAACACTCAGGGGGGTAGAGCACTGTTTGGAGAAGGGGGCCATCTCGGCCTACCAACTCCATGCAAACTCCGAATACCCTGAAGTGATACTCGGGAGACACACGGCGGGTGCTAACGTCCGTCGTGAAAAGGGCAACAACCCAGACCATCAGCTAAGGTCCCAAAGTTTCGGCTAAGTGGTAAACGATGTGAGAAGGCATAGACAGCCAGGAGGTTGGCTTAGAAGCAGCCATCCTTTAAAGAAAGCGTAATAGCTCACTGGTCTAGTCGGCTCGCGCGGAAGATTTAACGGGGCTAAGCCGAGCACCGAAGCTATGGGTGTGAGTGACCTTCGGGTCGTTCACGCGGTAGGGGAGCGTTCTCTAGGCCTGCGAAGGTGTGCTGCGAGGCATGCTGGAGGTATGAGAAGTGCGAATGCTGACATGAGTAACGTTAAAGCGGGTGAAAAACCCGCTCGCCGAAAACCCAAGGTTTCCTGAGCTACGTTAATCGGCTGAGGGTGAGTCGGTTCCTAAGGCGAGACCGAAAGGTGTAGTCGATGGAAAGCAGGTTAACATTCCTGCACCGATTCCAACTGCGATGGGGTGACGGAGAAGGCTAGATCAGCGGCAGCAGTGCCGTTCAAGGCCGTAGGTGGATCTTCCTGGAAAATCCGGAGGGTCATTCAACACCGAGAACTGAGTACTAGGAGACTTCGGTCTCCGAAGTGATCGACGCCACGCTTCCGGGAAAAGCCTCTAAGCTTCAGGTTGGGATTGACCGTACCGTAAACCGACACTGGTGGGTGAGGAGATAATCTCCTAAGGCGCTTGAGAGAACTCGGGTTAAGGAACTCTGCAAATTGATACCGTAACTTCGGGAGAAGGTATGCCTCTCGTTGTGATTGGATTTACTCCATGAGCAATAGGAGGTCACAGGTAATCGGGGGCTGCGACTGTTTACCAAAAACACAGGACTCTGCTAACACGTAAGTGGATGTATAGGGTCTGACGCCTGCCCGGTGCCGGAAGGTTAATTGATGGGGTCAGCCGCAAGGCGAAGCTCCTGATCGAAGCCCCGGTAAACGGCGGCCGTAACTATAGAAGGTGAAAGCTAATCGGTCGCAGAGTATCCGACAAATGTTGTAGTTACGTAAATAAACCTGGCTATATGCTGGAAACTCGAGAATCCTCCAGTACTCGCCGTTGTAGACGTGCAGTGAAAATCTGTGAGGTGCAGACAATCAGCAGGAAAGGCCGATCAAAGCTCGATCGGAATCCTCAGAGACTATACGCCAAACTACTTAGCAGGATTGACCGACGGTGAAGATAGTTCAACGTGTCGATCTGCAGGCGTGGCGATCATGCGATCACCTGCGAAGGTATCGTGTGCTTGACGTCCCAACGTGACGATAGTTCGACCATTTCTGGCACTGAAGTTCGGATCGATAGCGTCAAGGCTCGAGCGATAATTCCTTGTCGGGTAACAGTATGCAATTATTGCACACGGGATCGCGTGTTGCGAACGACTGCTTTCCATTCTAGAGCAACTGGCGTTCAAATCGGCAATGAAGCCCTACACGACGTTTCGATGCAAAGGGGACGTCATCGGGTAATACCGAGGCATGAAAGATCCGCAAGCAATGGTCGAGATCCCTCGTAACGACTCTACGAGGTGAGATCCCTGGATGGCAGACGAAGCCGATAACACGCCGGCCCTGATCTAGCAAATCCTCAGACGACTACATGAAACTCGACTCGGCTGATGTCGGTGAAGATATAGTCCGATCTGCATGGCGACATGCAGGATGAGTTGAGAACCTCATCTTGGTTTCAAGGAGAAATCCTTTTAAATCAATAACATGGACCTGAGCGAAATTCCTTGTCGGGTAAGTTCCGACCTGCACGAATGGCGTAACGCTGGCCCTACTGTCTCGACCCGAGACTCAGTGAAGTTGAAATCGCTGTGAAGATGCGGCGTAGCTGCGGAAAGACGGAAAGACCCCGTGAACCTTTACTACAGCTTTACACTGAACTTTGACCTTGTCTGTGTAGGATAGGTGGGAGCCTTTGAAGCAGGGGCGCTAGCTCTTGTGGAGGCAACGTTGAAATACCACCCTGATAATGTCGGAGTTCTAACCTTGATCCGTAATCCGGATCGGGGACACTGTATGGTGGGTAGTTTGACTGGGGCGGTCTCCTCCTAAAGAGTAACGGAGGAGTGCAAAGGTACCCTCAGCGCGGTCGGTCATCGCGCATTAGAGTGCAATGGCATAAGGGTGCTTGACTGCGAGACTGACAAGTCGAGCAGGTGCGAAAGCAGGTCATAGTGATCCGGTGGTTCTGTATGGAAGGGCCATCGCTCAACGGATAAAAGGTACTCCGGGGATAACAGGCTTATTCCTCCCAAGAGTCCACATCGACGGAGGAGTTTGGCACCTCGATGTCGGCTCATCACATCCTGGGGCTGTAGCAGGTCCCAAGGGTTCGGCTGTTCGCCGATTAAAGTGGTACGCGAGCTGGGTTCAAAACGTAGACAACACTGCGTTGCTAGGAAGTAATTCCTAGAAAAATTTTACTGGCTCATATCGGTGGAGCCCTCCTGAAGTTGCAAACTGACTTCAAAGGGTAATACCGAGGGAAGGCTGGTTACGATGTCGCTACAACCCTTGCATTGATTTGGTTGTCGTGGCGCGCTCGGACGCTTCGTCGTCAGGGCAAGTCGTCTCCATGCCCCTGTAGAGACTGATCCATTAAGGAGAGAGTCGCTGGGACGAACAGCGGCTAAGACGCCAGTCCCCTCAAGAGCAAGTTGAGGGTGAAGGTATAGTCCATGCCCCTAGAAATAGCGGGAATTACATGCGTGAGACAGTTTGGTCCCTATCTTCCGTAGCCGTTGGAGATTTGAGGGTGAGCTGTCCTTAGTACGAGAGGACCGGGATGGACGCACCTCTGGTGTTCCGGTTGTCACGCCAGTGGCACTGCCGGGTAGCTATGTGCGGACGGGATAACCGCTGAAAGCATCTAAGCGGGAAGCCCCCCCCAAGATTAGATCTCCCTGGGAGCTCGACTCCCCTAAAGGGCCCACGAAGACTACGTGGTTGATAGGCTGGGTGTGTACGGCCAGTAATGGCTTCAGCTAACCAGTACTAATTGCCCGTGAGGCTTGACCATATAACCTCAAGTGGTTTGCGATCCACGATGAGGATTGATGCAGATGGAGTGATTCCATCTTGTTGAACGCGACAAGCGTCGAAGCAGAAACTAACCAGATTGGAGGCGTGTGAAGCCGCACCGCAAGGTGCGGCTTCATAAACCTCAAAAAGTTTGCCTGGCGGCCATAGCGAGCGGGTACCACCCGATCCCATTCCGAACTCGGAAGTGAAAACGCTCTGCGCCGATGGTAGTGTGCCTTTCAGGCATGCCAGAGTAGGTCACCGCCAGGCTTCAAACAGGAAAGCCCCTGAAGTCGAAAGATCTCAGGGGCTTTTTCTTTTGCGGTTTCGAAAAGCTAATGTTCCGGTCACTCCGATGACAAGCGCGTGGTCACTGGGAAGGGTATTCAGCTTCGAGGGCCAGCGGGTCGCCTACGACGTGCTTGGCAAGGGCTCCCCCGTCGTATTGGTACACGGCACGCCGTTCTCTTCCTATGTATGGCGAAACATCGCCCGCGAGCTGGCCAGCGAGCACCAGGTCTTCCTGTTCGACCTGCTGGGCTACGGGCAGTCGGAGATGCGGGAGGGCCAGAACGTATCCCTGGGAATCCAGAACCGCCTGCTGGCCGCACTTCTGCGGCACTGGCAGCTTGAGCGCCCGCACGTGCTGTGCCACGACTTTGGCGCGGCGACCGCGCTGCGCGCCCACATTCTTGGCGGCTGCGAGTACGCGAAGCTGCTCATGTTCGACGCGGTGGCGATCCGGCCCTGGGGCTCGCCGTTCGTGCAGCACGTGCGCCAGCACGAGGCCGCCTTCGCCGGCGTCCCGGACTATCTGCAGCGGGCAATACTGGCCGCCTATATCCGCGGCGCCATCGCGCGACCGATGAGCGATGCGGAGCTCGAACCCTACCTCGCTCCCTGGCTGGGTCCGGTCGGACAGCCGGCCTTCTATCGCCAGATTGCGCAGATGGACCTGAAGTTCACGGACGAGGTGCAGGGCCGGTACGGCGAGATCCGCTGCCCGGTCATGTTGCTTTGGGGTGCGAGGGATGAGTGGATCCCGGTCGCTCGCGGGCGCGAGCTGGCCGTCATGCTTGGCACCTCGCTCACGGAGATTCCCGGCGCGGGTCACCTCATGCAGGAGGACGCCCCCGCAGCGGTCGTCGCCGCTGCCTTGCGCTTCTTCGGCCAGGCTGACCCGGACTAGGCCTGGCTCGGCAGACGGCCGCCGCCAAGGAGTCTAGGCGGCCGGCCGGGCCTCGTTCCAGCGCAGCAGATGGCCGATGTCCTTGCGTTGCCCGGGCTTGAGTCCGGCCTTCCCCAGAGCGTGTGCGGTGATCTCGATCCCCGGCCGCAGCGGCTCGAACGCTTCCCACACGCGGTCGTATTCGGTACGTGCGATCAGCCATTTCCCGTCGCGGCGCACGTATTCGTCCTGGTAGATCAGGCAGCCCATGGTGATCTGGCCGCGATCGCGGGCGATGTGGAAGTCCTCGCAGTACCAGGTGCCGCGGGCGCTGTCTGCCCCCGTGAACGTGATGTCGGGCAGGTGGGCATGGTGCATGGTGATCATGTCGGAATGGTGCGCATTCATCAGGAAATCGGTCATCTGCTCGAGGTTGTCACACGTTGCCGTGTAGGCACCGCCCCGGTAGCGCACCTTGACGTCCGGGGTAAACAGCGCGCGCAGCATCTGCAGGTCACACAGGTCGGTCGCCCGACAGTAGCGGCTCTTGAGCTGCTTGATCTCCTCCAGGTCCGAGAGCTGCTGCAGCGTGAAGGCCATGGTTTGTTCTCCTGTGTCGGTGTGTGAGGTGAGCTTGAGCGGATAGTACCGCGTGCCACTGCTGCAGCTAGAGCACCAGGACGATCTTGCCGAGGTGCGACTTCTGCAGGAAACTCTCCTGGGCTGCGGCGATCTTGCTTAAGGGAAAGGTCGCGCTGACCAGCGGACGGATCTCCCCACGCTCGATATAGCGCACCAGGTTCGCGAACACCTGCTCATCCGGGATCGTGCATCCCAGCAGGCGCAGGTCCTTCAGGTACAGGGTGCGCAGGTCCAGTTCGACCACGGGACCTGCGATCGCGCCGGCGACGGCGTAGCGACCGCCGCGGGCCAGCACGTCCAGCAGTTGCACGAACCGGGGCCCGCCGACCACGTCGATCACGCTGTCGATGGACTCCCGCCCGAGCTCGGCCACCAGGTCCGCCTCGCGCGCAAGGACCCGCGCGGCCCCCAGCGTCCGCAGTGCGTCTGTCTTTGCTGCCCCCGCCAGCGCAGTCACGTGGGCGCCGCGCCTGCGGGCGAGCTGCACTGCGGCCGAGCCCACGCCACCGGATGCGCCCGTGACCAGGACCCTGTCGCCCGCGGCCACCTCTGCGCGCGTCAGCATGTTCTCCGCGGCGAGGTAGGCGCATGGAAAGGAGGCCAGCTCGATATCCGAAAGCGTGCTGTCGATAGCCACGGCATTCCTGGCCGGGACCGCGGCGAATTGCGCGAACGCGCCGGGGATATCCGAGCCGAAGTAACCGGGAGCCCCCGGGGTGGACCGGATCACCGGGTCGATGAGGACGCGCTCCCCGATGCGCCGCGCCTCAACATCGGGCCCTACCGCCACGATACGACCGCAGGCATCCGCGCCCTGTATCCGCGGAAAGGTGAGGGGATTGCCCGCCCAGCCGGAGTCGCGGGCCGTCGCTTCCGGGGCCTGAGTACTGCCGGTCGCCGAGACGATCGCCTTCGAGTACCAGCCCAGACGGGTATTGATGTCAGTGTTGTTGATGGCGGCTGCGCTGATGCTCACCAGAACCTCGCCGGGTGCAGGAATGGGCACCGGCACGTCCTCGCGCACTTCAAGCTGCTCGGTCCCGCCATGACCCTTCAGCAGTACGGCTCTCATGCGCCCTTTGACCCCGCTCTTTGCCCCGGCACCAGGACTGGCGGGGGTGCGAAGTATACAAAACCGCAGGGACGCACGAGATTTGTCCGTTGTCCGCCCCGGGGCGGGCAAATAGATTCTCGCATCCGTTCGCGGAGTCAGCGCCCGATGCCATCGTCTCCAGCACCCGCGGGCTGCGCAGCGCTGCCGATCGACGATTACGAGCGCCTGCTGCGCATCGGCTGGATCACAGGCTTCGTCGACGGCGAGGGCTGCTTCTCCATCAACTTCATCCGCCAGCCGGACCGCCGGGCGCGCAAGGGCTACCGCACCGGCTTTCAGGTCGGGCATGAGTTCGCCGTCACCCAGGGAGCCAAGAGCGTCGACAGCCTGTACGCGTTCGTCGAGTTCTTCGGCATCGGGGACGTCTACCAGAACACCCGCTACGACAACCACAAGGAGCACCTGTTCCGCTACTGCGTGCGGCGGCGGGCGGAGCTGACGGGCATCATCATCCCGTTCTTCACGCGCTACCCGCTGCAGACCGCCAAGCACGGTGACTTCCAGAAGTTCGCCGAGTGTGTGCGCAGGATGGAGACCGGGGTGCACCTGACGATGGCCGGCCTCAAGGAGATCATCGCCATCGCCGAGACCATGAACCACTGCAAGGCCCGCACGGAGATAGCGCAGGAGTTGGACGCTGCACCTATGGCGGACCTGTTTGCGCCAGACACCGGGCCGCCGAGGTAGGCGGGTGGGGGTGACGTGCCTACCACGACGGCCTATGACACCACCTCATCCGCATGGGGCGGGTTCTTTCCGGCATGACGGCAAAGCAAGTGAGCGCCATGTGTCACGAGATCATCAGCGAGATCAATCACTAGCGGCGCCGGTCTGAGTTACTGATTACCGCGCCTGGTGCGCGGCCCTACCCCAATTGAGCCTTGCAGCCCATGCCAGTCCGGTCATCATGGCGGCGGCAGAGAGGTGCGTCGCAATCGTAAGGGGACCGTGATGACAGCCGATGACCTGGTTGAGATGGAACAGATCAAGCGCGTGAAATACCGCTACCTGCGCGCGATGGACACCGGGGACTTCGCCTCCTCGGGACGCTGTTCACCGAGGACGTGACCGCGCGCTTCGTCGGCGGCAGCTACGACGTCACGGTGGAGGGCCGCTCGAAGCTGCTCGAGTACCTGGCGGTCTCGGCCAGCGCGGACGTGGTCATCAACCACAACTGCCACCACCCGGAGATCGACCTCACCGGTCCCGGGCGCGCTGAAGGCCTGTGGTACCTGCAGGACTGGTATTACAACCGGGTGCAGAAGCGCACCGTGCGCGGGGCCGCCTTCTACCGCGACCGCTACAGCCGTCAGGCGGGGGCCTGGAAGATCAGCCACACCGGCTACGAGCGGGTGTGGGAAGTGGTCGAGGACAACGTACCCCCGATCACCTTCACCGCCAACGTGCTCGGCCAGCGCGGCCGCAGGGTCTGACTGGCTAGGCCGCGGCGGGCAGCTCCGCCTCCAGCCAGCGGATGAAGGCTGAGCGCAGCGCCTGGGTGGCGCGGCCGCCACCTTCCAGCAGCAGGTACTCGCCAAAGGGCACGCGGGTGCGGCCGATCTCGGCCAGGCGGCCGCTTTTCAGTTCGGCCTCGATGAACACGGCACTGCCCAGGGCCACGCCCTGGCCGCGCTCGCAGGCAGCCAGCGCCAGCGAGTAGTCGGTGAAGTGCAGGTGGCGCGCGGCCTCGAACCCGGACAGTCCGGCGGCGGTGAACCAGCTGCGCCAGGCCGCGCCGTCATCGTCGTGCAGCAGCCGGTGGCCGAGGACCGCGGTGTCCTGGTTCCACTGCCGCGGCCGCGGCCGCACACCGGCGATCACCGGCACCCCCTCCATCCTGAGCAGGGTGAGGTAGCGCCCGCGCGGCCGGCGCGCGGCACTGGCGACATAACGGATGGCGATGTCCGCCTCCTTGCCCAGCACCCGCAGCTCGTCGCTGGTCTCGAGCTCCAGCTCGATGCGCGGGTGGGCGATGGAAAAGCGGCCCAGGCGCTCGAGCAGCCAGCGCGCGGCGAAGGCCGGTTCGGCGGAGACCCGCAACCGCTGCGGGCGCGCGCCGCGCACCGCCTCTACGGCGCGGTGGATGGCGAGGAAGCCGGCACCGAGCTCCTCGGCGAACTTCCGGCCGGCGGGGGTCAGGTTGACGGCGCGGTGCATGCGCACGAACAGCGCCTGCCCCAGGTCCTGCTCCAGCGCGCGCACGTGGCGGCTGATCGCCGACTGCGTGACGTGCAACTCTTGCGCGGCGGCCGTGAAGCTCAGCCGGCGCGCGGTGGCCTCGAAGGCGCGCAGGGACAACAGCGAGGGGAGCCGGTGCGGGCGCATGTCAGTCGCATGAGTTTAAGTCATCCGAAGTGCACCGACAAATCGTTTGTCGGCGGGGCGGCGCTGGGTTGCAATGCCGCCCTGAACCGAGAGATCTGCCATGAACATCTATGCCGAGAGCGTTGCGCTCCTGTGGAACACGGCGATCCGGGCCCCGGGTACGACACCGCGTGCGCGGCGCCCCAGGCCCGGGCTGCGACGGCCGGCCGCATGGCGGCCGGGGCACCGGCTGCGCCGCAGTTGTTGCGCAGGATCGCGACGCTGCGCCGGGGCCGGTCACTGGTCCGTCGCCAGGGTGAGCATGAACCGCCGCCCCTGCTCGGGCAGCACCACCTCCAGGTCCGTCACGTGCAGGCCGTGCGCGTCCGTCAGGTTGAAGGCATCGAACCTGAGGTTCCAGGGCCGGCCACGCATCACCCAGTGATAGCGCACGCCGGCCGTGACGGTGTCCAGCGCCGGCAGGTAGTCGGCGTTGCTGGTCGTGGCGACCCGGGAGGAGAGGCGGTTCCACTGCAGCGAGGCGCCCCAGGGACCCCATTGCGGCGGGGCGTAGTCGAGGTTGGCGGTGAGGGTGAGCGGCACGGGCCCGAGCGGGACGTCGCCGGTGGCACCCGGTTCCGAGAGAGTGCGTTCGACCCGCGGCTGCAGCAGCACGCCGCCGAGCAGCACCGTGAGGCCGTTGTCGTTGTACGAGAGTGAGGTCTCGAGACCGCGGTACTGCAGCTGGCCAAGCTGCCTGTAGATGTTGTCATCGCCGGTGTTGAAGTACGGCTTGTGGATCTCGAAGGCCCCGAGGATCAGCTGCAGCCGGGCGGAGGGCGCGTAGCGCAGGCCGCCGTCGACCTGCCAGGTGCGGGTGGCCGGCGGGGGCTCGTTGCGGTTGTCCGCTGACACCGGGGCGACGGCGGAGTCCTCCAGGCCCTGGACGTAACTGCCGTAGACGATGAGGTCGCGGGCGGCGTTGACCGCGAGGCGCATGTTGATCAGCCAGGGACTGGTCTGGTCGGTGTCGGTCGCGCCGTCGGGCATGCGCACCGTGCGGCGGTAGTGATCGTTCAGCACGCCCAGGGCGAAGGATCCACCCTGCCACAGTTCCTCGAAGGTCACGCCGACGTCCAGTTGCCGGGTCGAATCGTGGTTCTCGGCCGAGAACGCCAGGTCAGGCGGAGGGAACTGTTGCTGGCTGGTGAAGGGCGTGAGCACCACGGCGGGCGAGGTCGCATCGCCGCCGAACTCGCGCTGCACGGAGCGGCCGCGGACGGCGAACTGGAGCTGCTGCTGCTGGCTGCCGTGCGTGAAGCTACGCGACAGCCGCACCTCGCCGGAGGTCGACTCGTTCACGAAGGCCGGCGCGACATCCATGACGTATTCGGCGCTGCCGTAAGGCTGGGGTAGCAGCGTCATGTAGGGGTCGTACCCGAGCGGGTCGTTCTCGCGCGAATGGAACACGCCGGCGGCGAGTGCCCACTGGTTCGCGAGCGCGCTCTTGAGGATGACGCCGAGGTTGGTCTGGTTCCATCCCCAGGTGGTGTAGTCCTGCACGCCCAGGTCCGGGTGCGAAACTGCGGCAGGGGGATCGTTCCGTCGGTGTACACCACCGGCACGATCTGCCGCGCCCCGCCGCCGGTGTACGACACGAACGGCATGACCTCGGTGCCCGCGGCCGGGCGCCAGCGCCGGTGCTCCCCAGCACCGTGGCGCGGGACTCGCGGAACACGTCCTGGGCGAAGTTGTGGCGGTAGCCGGCGCACAGCTCGACGCCCAGCGTGTTGCTGAGTGGCAGCTGCGCCTCCGCGTCTGCGCTCGCCGCATCGAACGGCCCGCGCGCCAGGACCGCGCTCAGGATGGTCTTGTCACCCGGGGTTCGCAGGCTCAGGTCGACCGCCCCGGTCGGGGCCGGGAAGCTGTAGGACTGGGCCGCGATGCCGACCCGCATGGTGGTCTCGCGCACCATGCAGGCCCCGGACTCCCAGGTCTGCTGGTCGAAGTAGAGACCCTCGATGCGCATGTTCCCGGCCTGGTGCGGGCTGAAGCCCCGGGCATCCTCGGGTGAGTACAGCCCCACGCTCTGCGAGCCGATCATGGTCCCGAAGCGTCCTGGGCGGCGATCAGTGCGTTCTCGTCGGCGCGCTGGGCGACGGCGGTGGGCGGTAGGAGCCGCCGCGAGGAACGGCCGGCGCATGAGCGCGCACCTTCAAGGGGAATGCCCTAGCGGCGTGCTGTCACGGGTCACGTTCACTCACCGTGAGTGGGATCTAAGCACGGGCCCGTGATGAATGCA
>CAVSFM010000017.1:0-18374 GCA_963727305.1 uncultured Pseudomonadota bacterium | reverse complement strand
AAGCGCCGCGTGAGGCTCACCCCGAAGGGCGCGAACATCATCAAGCTGCTCAACGGGGCTCTCGTGGATATTGCCTTCCGCATCGTCGAGAACGTGAATGCGCCCCGATGAGAGAGACTATCAGGTATAAAAGATAGTCTTGTATAGTGGACAATACGCAGATAGAGTCCGCCCCCGGGTTAGCCATGGGGCTGAATGCGATGGGACACGATCCGCAATTGGAGGCCGACCTCCGCGAGCTGAAGAGGCTGGGGGCGCCGAGGAAGCTGCTGGCGCCACCTGCGACGACTTTCATCGAGCGTGCACCTACGGAATGCCACGGGGACTGCAGAGAGCCCGTGAAAATCGGCGTGCTGGGAAGGACGTGCTGCCACTTCTTCGCGCAGTACGAGGACTACACCAACACACTGAGGCTGGAGATAATGCAGAGACAGCTTGTCGATGCACGCAGAAACTGCCATGCCCGGCAGGTCGCTCTCGCGAAACAACCGCGGACCTCCTTGCGAGGGGCCGAGCGGTCAGACCGTCCTAAACCGCTTCCGAGCCTCGATCGCGATGTCGAAGAGATTCCCTTACCGGACGCAAACGGGCGCAGGAACACGCGAATCGTCAGCGAGTTATGCATGCGGCTAGCGCGCACGGTAACGGGCGTCTGTCGCTGGACTCGCGAGCAATTTGGTCTTTAGTTTGCAGCACCGCTTCTTGATGGCACGCACAAACGCCAGTACCTGAAACTGCTGAAACAGACTCGGTCCCTGCACAGGGTCGCCGACCTCGTTATACCCACGGGCAAGCATGCCTTCCTGTGGGGCGCCGGGGTGATGACCGACCTCGGCAGCATGGCGGGCTATGACGCCGTGGGTACCGCGATAAATGACGCCGGCGAGATCGTCGGCAACCTGACTCCTCAGCGGAGCACGGGCCATCAGCCATTCCTGTACAGCGACGGCGTGATGACCGTGCGGCCTCACATTCGATGCCGGACATCGGCTAAGGTTTCAGCTGGGCGACGGCCTGCTGCAGTGCACAGGGAGACTGCGAACAATACTGATGCGCAACGCAGTGCAACGTGGGTAATTTAGGCGCGAATAATTAATCGAATCCGAAGTGACTGCCCTTGGCCTGCCAGTGGATCACTGCCCCGTGTGAGTGTGTGCTATGCCGACAAAACGCGACATTGATGGAGAGGTTACGCGCTTGATTGCGGCGCATGTGGCGGCGATGGAGCGGTACCGCAAGGCCTGGGGCACGCTGGACCTAATACCCGCGGCGCGAGATATGGAGCAAACGCTACGAGACCTGCAGTATTTCACGAGCGAACATGCGGAGATGTACAACACCTACGCGCCTTGAACCCCGGTTGGGGCGGCAAAAACCCGGCACTTTGGCCGGGGTCGTAATTTCAATGCAGCGGTCAGTTTCTTCTTGCGCCGACTCATGAAGCCCACACCCGCCAGCCAAGGCCGAGCAGCGATAGCGTGGCGGGTTCGGGGACCGCGGCTGGCGCAGAAAGGGCGACCTCTGCGCCGCCTCATGAAGCCGGATCGCGGCCTGGGAAACGGATCTGCTCCCATGACTAAGCCCGTTTCTTTCTTCTCAACCTGCCTGGACTCAAGTAGTGGCTCCGTAAAATAGATACCAATCATACCGGCGCCGCTCACCACTCTTTCGAGTACTAGCAATCGGCCACGCCTCCTTCCATCTACTTGGTTCCGTTCGTGTTGCATGCTCAAAGAGCGGTGAGCGGCGCCGGTATCGGTATCGATTCACGGAGCCACTACTTGAGTCCAGGCAGGTTGAGAAGAAGACGGGCTTAGTCATGGGAGCAGATCCGTTTCCCAGGCCGCGATCCGGCTTCATAGGCGGCGCAGAGGTCGCCCTTTTTGCGCCAGCCGCGGTCCCCGAACCCGCCACGCTCTCGCTGCTCGTCCTTGGTATAGCGGATTCGGCTTCATGAGTCGGCGCAAAAAGAAACTGACCGCTGATTGAAATTACGACCCCGGCCAAAGTGCCGGGTTCTTGCCGCCCCAACCGGGGTTCAAGGCGAGTAAGTGTTGTACATCTCCGCGTGTTCGCTCGTGAAGTACTGCAGGTCTCGTAGCGTTTGCTCCAAATCTCGCGCCGCGGGTATTAGGTCCAGCGTGCCCCAGGCCTTGCGGTACCGCTCCATCGCCGCCACATGCGCCGCAATCAAGCGCGTAACCTCTCCATCAATCTCGCGTTTTGTCGGCATAGCACACGCTCACACGGGGCAGTCCACTGGCAGGCAAGGGCAGTCTCACTCGGATTCGATTAATTATTCGCGCCTAAATTACCCACGTTGCACGGCGTTGCGCATCAGTATTGTTCGCAGTCTTCCTGTGCACTGCAGCAGGCCGTCGCCCACATGGAACCCTAAGCCGATGTCCGGCATCGAATGTGAGCCGCACGGTCATCACGCCGTCGCTGTACAGGAACGGCCGACTGCCCGTGCTCCGCTGAGGAGTCAGGTTGTCCGACGATCTCGCCGGCGTCATTTATCGCGGTACCCACGGCGTCATAGCCCGCCATGCTGCCGAGGTCGGTCATCACCCCGGCGCCCCACAGGAAGGCATGCTTGCCCGTGGGTCTAACGAGGTCGGCGACCCTTGCAGGGACCGAGTCTGTTTCAGCAGTTTCAGGTACTGGCGTTTGTGCGTGCCATCAAGAAGCGGTGCTGCAAACTAAAGACCAATGTGCTCGCAAGTCCAGCGACAGACGCCCATTACCGTGCGCGCTAGCCGCATGCATAACTCGCTGACGATTCGCGTGTTCCTGCGTCCGTTTGCGTCCGATAAGGGAATCTCTTCGACATCGCGATCGAGGCTCGGAAGCGGTTTAGGACGGGCTGACCGCTCGGCCCTCGCAAGGAGGTCCGCGGTTGTTTCGCCGAGAACGACCTGCCGGGCATGGCAGTTTCTGCGTGCATCGACAAGCTGTCTCTGCATTATCTCCAGCCTCAGTGTGTTGGTGTAGTCCTCGTACTGCGCGAAGAAGTCGCAGCACGTCCGTCCCAGCACGCCGATTTTCACGGGCTCTCTGCAGTCCCCGTGGCATTCCGTAGGTGCACGCTCGATGAAAGTCGTCGCAGGTGGCGCCAGCAGCTTCCTCCGCGCCCCCAGCCTCTTCAGCTCGCGGAGGTCGGCCTCCAATTGCGGATCGTGTCCCATCGCATTCAGCCCCATGGCTTCTTAACCCGGGGGCGGACTCTATCGGCGTATTGTCCACTATACAAGACTATCTTTTATACCTGATAGTCTGCTCTCATCGGGGCGCATTCACGTTCTCGACGATGCGGAAGGCAATGTCCACGAGAGCCCCGTTGAGCAGCTTGATGATGTTCGCGCCCTTCGGGGTGAGCCTCACGCGGCGCTTCCGGGTGTCCTCAGGGTCACCCACCATGCGCACCCATCCGCGCTTGCGGAGTTCCTTGAGGAGGCGTGAGGTGGTCTTGAGGGTCTGCTTGGTGGCCTTGGCGACCTCGCTGACGGTCGGGCTGGCGTGCAGGGACGCGACCCCGTAGACCGTCACAGCGATCAGTGGGGGCTCTTCATCGAGCACCGCGTGGATGCCTAGGGTGTACTCGATGGCAGCCTGAAAATTCACCCCAAGGTTGCGTCCGCGCATTTGCTCTCTCCATCGCGATTGTCGTTCTTAGTGGAGTAAGTCTATGTGGGGTTAGCCTTCTTAGCAAAGATCTGCGAGGGGCAAGGGTCGTTATTTGTTCTCCGTTACGTTGCCCATACGAACGGCTTCTGGCAAAAACCACTGCCAGTCTGTCACCTGCGTCTTGAGACCCTACAATGATTGAGCTTTCGGGGTCATAGGTTACAGGTCATTCCGGGCACATAGGTAACACTTCTGGCATTTGCAGGGAGACAGCAAATGCCGTGGCAGGAGTGTTCCAAAGTGGACGAACGGCTGCGATTTGTGGCTCGCCTGCTTGAGGGCGAGCGGATGAGCGATCTGTGCCGAGAGTTCGATATCTCTCGCAAGACCGGCTACAAGATCTTTACGCGCTACCAGAGGACTGGACTTGAGGGCCTCACCGACCGCTCCAGGCGACCGTATCGGCAGGCCAATCGATTGCCCGAGCTGCTCGAGTCACGCATCGTGCAGCTTCGGCGGGGAGCATCCAACCTGGGGTGCCCCAAAGATCCGGGAGAAGCTTAAGCGCCAAGGCCTAGGCATTGCCCTGCCAGCCATCAGCACGGTGCATGCGGTGCTTGATCGTCATGGGCTGGTCAGTCGCTGCCGACGCCGCTTGCGGGATTTCAGAGATTGTGACCGGCTGATTTCGCCGATTGAGCCCACCTGAGGCTGGGATGTCGGCGGAGCCGTAGGCGACGATGATTAACCGTCTTTGCGAGTCGCTGCAAGTTTTTTGGCTTTGACGCCGCGGTAACTGGTGCCTGTGATGGTGATCGTGAGGGCGGCGTGCTGCAGGCGATCACGGATGGCATCCGCGATGACCGGATCGGCGATGACCTCGGCCCAGTGATCGAGGGGCAGCTGCGTAGTGAACACGATGGACTTGCCGAGCGAGCGCTCTTCGAGGATCTCGCACAGATCCTGGGCTTCGGTGGCGGTGAGCTTGCGCATGCCGACATCATCGAGCACGAGCACGTCGGGCTTGGCGAGCTTGTCGCGGTAACGCAGGTAGGTACCGCTCGAGCGAGCGAGAGCTAAGTTCTCAAGCCAGGTGGTGACGTTCATGTAGAGGGCGGATCGGCCGTGCTGACAGACCTGGAGCGCGATTGCTTGAGCGATGAAGGATTTACCGACGCCGGTCTGCCCGATGATGAGGAGCGGTCGCCCCTCTTTGAGCCAGCCGAGGCTTTGGAGCTCGCGGATCTGGGTTTTGGTGATCGAGCGATGCGCGGTGTAGTCGAAGTCATCGAGGCACACGCGCACGGGAAGTTTGGCGGCCTTGAGGCGCCGCTGCGCGGCGCGCTCGCCACGGTAATCGGCCTCAGCTTGCAGCAGCGCGTCGAGGAACTCGGTATAGCTCACCTGGTCTTGAGTGGCATCGGTGACGGTTTTGTCGAGGGCATTGAGCATGCCGAGCAGCTTCATCTCGGCCATCAGGTTGCGGGTGATCGCGGTACTCACAGTAGGGACTCCTGGTTGGGTGCAACGGGATCGGTGGCGGCAGCGGGGGCGTAGCGCAGCAAGGGATTGCCAGGCTGGCGAACGATGTCGCGCGCGGGATCGGGGGCGAGGCTGTGATGCTTGAGCCGCGCGAGCAGCTCGCAGAAGTACGGCACGCGCACGCGACCCACGCGACGCATCTCGGCGATGGCGGCGAGGATGCGCGGGATCGCCGCCTCGCGCCCCGCGGCGTGGATCTCCTTGCCCGCCGAACGGATCAGTCCCTGAACGCGACGGATGTTGCCGTAGACCTCGACGTTGAACAGATCCACGACGAGCTGGTTGAGATCGGGGTGGATGAAGCGCGACTGCGACAGCAGGTGTTGCGGGGTGGCCTCGTAGTAGGCGAGCGAGGCCGCCGGGAAGTGGACATCGACCTTGACGCGTTTGCCGCTGCGGGTGCGATCGCGCGGATGCAGCGCCAGGCGCTCCCCGTTGAGGAAGATCTCGACCTGGTTCTGGGTGAGGCGGATGCGCAGCTTCTTGCCGCGATGGATATGCGGGGCGCTGTAGTAGGTAGCCTCGACATACACGTAACAGTCCGGGTGGAGCTTGGCGTCCTTCCACTCGGCGTCGTCGAAGTCCCCCGCCGGCAGGCTCTTGAGGGCGGCTCGCTCGAGCTGCTCGAAGCGCTCGCGGCGCGAGAGGCCAAAGCGCGTATGGCGCCGCTCATTGATGCGCTTGACGCACTCGGCGAGCGCCTCGTTGATCTGGGCGATCGAGGTGAAGCGCTGCCGCCGATAGCGGAAGCGCTGGTAACGCATCAGGATCTTGACCAACCCCTCAACGACGGCCTTGTCGCGCGGATGAGCCGGACGCGCCGGAACCACCGCCGTCGCGTAATGCGCAGCCAACGCGGCATACGTGGGGTTCAGATCCGGGTCGTACCAGTGGCACTTGAGCACTCCCTGCTTCAGGCAGTCCGGCACCGTCACGTGCGGCACGCCGCCGTAGAAGGTGAACATGCGCTGATGACAGTCGAGCCAGTTGCGGCTCTTCATGTCATCGGCCGCCCAGGCAAAGAGCAGCTGGCTGCAGCCCAGGCCCGCGACGAACACCCACGCTTCGCGCACCTCGCCGGTCCGCAGCTCGACCCACTCGATCGCATCGCCGGCGTAGTCCACCTCGACCCGCTCCCCCGGAGCGAAGTCCCGGGCGGTCACCGTGGCTTGCCGCAGCTCGGGGTGCTTGCGGTAGAACTGCTTCCAGAAGTTCGGGTAACTGGTGAGGCTCTGGGCGCGTTCCTCCCATATGAACTTCAGCGGATGCCCGAGTCCAAGCTCATGCAGAACTTGCGGCCAGTCGACCTGGCCGGTCCACAGCGGGCTTGCGCCCGCTCGGCCCGGCGCCGTGCGCAGCCCGTCGCGGATCTCGCGCACCGTCCGGCGCGAGCACCCCAGGGCCCGGGCAATCTCCCGCAGACTCCGACCGGCGCGCAGTCGTCGCTCGATCTCCTGATACCGATCCACCGTGAACCTCCGCCGCGCCATGAGCCCCTCCCGCATCGTGTGTGCCACGACCGTACAGGGGCTGAACCGCCTTCAAAGCGGCCCCGCAGGTGGTCCCAATCCGTGAAATCGGGTGGGTCCTATCCGAGGAAATCAGGTGGTCCCAATCCAGGAAATCGGCTGGTCCCAATCAGAGGAAATCGCGCACCGCTCGCACTACAGGGCGCAGGGCACCCCGCTGTCTCGTCCCACTTCGCCCAACGTTCTGTGGTGCGCTGATTACAAAGGTGAGTTCATGCTCGCCGATCGCCGCTACTGCTATCCACTCACCGTCACCGACTTTGCCAGCCGCTACCTGCTGTGCTGCGAGGCCCTACAAAGCACCAAAGAACAGCTCGCTTTTAGCATCTTTGAGCGTGCCTTCCAGGAGTTTGGCTTGCCTGGAATCATCCGCAGCGACAACGGCGCTCCCTTTGCCAGTCGCAGCGCTTTCTTTGGTCTGTCCAAGCTCTCGGTGTGGTGGCTGCGACTAGGGATCGGCATCGAGCGCATCAAACCGGCTCACCCGGAACAAAACGGCCGTCACGAGCGCATGCACCTGACCCTGAAGAAGGAAGCCACTAAGCCGCCGGGGAAAAACTTCCTGCAACAACAAGTCAGGTTCGATCAGTTCATCCGCATCTATAACCAGGAGCGTCCACACCAGGCTATCGGCATGCGCTACCCCTGCGAGCTTTACAAGCCTTCACCGCGCCCTTACACCGGCTTGCCAGAGCTGCATTATCCCTTCCACGACATGACAGTCACGGTCACGCAGTGCGGCCGCCTGTGCTTCGGACGGCGCAAGGTCAACCTCAGTCAGGTGTTCGCTGGACAAAACGTCGGTGTGCGGGAAGTCTCCGAGCACATATGGCTCATCAGCTTCATGCACTACGACCTGGGGTTCTTCGACGATCAGTGCAACCGGGTCGAGTGCGCCCCGAACCCCTTCACTGCTAAAGTGTTACCCATGTCTCCGGAATAATCCGTTACCGATGTGCCCGGTAAGGACCGATTGAATTGGTCGGGGTGACAGGATTTGAACCTGCGACATCTACGTCCCAAACGTAGCGCTCTACCAGTCTGAGCTACACCCCGGCGAGGCGCGTGATTCTACTGCAGCCGCCCGCGGAGGCTTTAGCCCATAAAGGGGACATCCGGCGCGCCGGTCCTGCCGGGGCAGTCAAAGCCTTGACAAAAACAGCCTAGGCAACTATTATCACGTCAGATCCCGAAGAGGGGTCGCCAGTCCCCCCAAGGGGAGATTCGCAGGAGCTCGCGCCATGAGTGACATTTACGACCTCGCGACTTATCAGCCAAAGAAAAGTGTCGGCGCGCTGCTGAGTCGGGTGCGGGTGGAGATGCTGGCGGCGCTGGATCATGACCTGGCCGCGGACCGGCGGCTCGCGCCGCTCGAGCTGAGCGCGGCGCAGCTCATCATCATCGCCAACCTGGCCGCAGCGGAGGTGCCGATGTCGGCTTCGGACCTGTGTAAGGGGATCTCCTACGACGCCGGCGCGATGACGCGCATGCTCGATCGGCTGGAGACCAAGGGATTGATTCGGCGCAATCGCAGTGCGCACGATCGGCGGCTGATGCACCTCGAGCTCAGCGAGGAGGGACGCGCGGCCTATCCGCGCATGCGCGAGATTTCGATGGCGGTGGCCAATCGTTTCCTGCGGGGCTTCACCAAGTCCGAAGCCCGCCAGCTCGAAGGCATGCTGACGCGCATGCTCGAGAACGCGCAGGGAACCGTGCAGCGCGTGAGCGCCTGAAGGACGTTTTTTTGAGCGAATGATTGCCTAGGCATTATTAGCCGCGGCAAAGACGAAGCAAGGAAGGAAGCAGACTCATGACGACACAGGACAGCAAAACCCTACGTAGCCGCAAGCGCTGGCGCCTGCTCGGCGGCCTGCTTGGCGCGGTGCTGATGCTGGGTGTCGGTTACACCGTGTACTGGGCCCAGGTGCTGCGCTATCACCAGGGCACCGACGACGCCTACGTGAACGGCAACGTGGTGCAGATCACGCCGCAGATCTCGGGCACGGTCGTGGCCATCGGCGCCGACGATACGCAGTTCGTGAAGGCCGGACAGCCGCTCGTGCGCCTGGATCAGTCGGATGCCAGGGTGGCGCTCGATCAGGCTGAGGCGCAGCTCGCGCGCACGGTGCGCGACGTGCGCAACCTATACGCAACCAGTTCGCAGCTTGAGGCCAACGTGCAGGTGCACGCGACCGAGCTCGCTGCGGCGCAGAGCGACCTCGAGCGGCGCGAGCATCTGGGCGCCTCGGGGGCCGTATCCGGCGAGGAGCTGCGGCACGCGCACGATGCCGTCAGGGCCGCCGAGGCGAACCTCCTGGCCGCCCAGCAGCAGCTCGCCGCCAACCGGGCGCGCGTCGACAACACGACCCTCGAGAATCACCCCCAGGTGCGCGATGCCGCCGCCGCGGTGCGCAACGCCTACCTGACGCTTTCGCGCACGGAACTGCCGGCACCGGTGTCGGGGTTCGTTGCCCGGCGCAACGTACAGCTCGGGCAGCGTGTCGGACCTGGAAGCGCGCTCATGGCGGTCGTGCCGCTCGATGAGGTGTGGGTAGACGCCAACTTCAAGGAACCGCAGATGGCGCACATGCGCGTCGGCCAGCCCGTCACGCTCACCGCCGACCTCTACGGCGCACACGTGCTCTACCACGGCAAGGTGGCGGGCTTCGGCGCGGGCACGGGCGCGGCGTTTTCGCTCCTGCCGGCCCAGAACGCGACCGGCAACTGGATCAAGATCGTGCAGCGCGTCCCGGTACGCGTCGCGCTCGACCCGCGCGAGCTGTCAGCCCATCCGCTGCAGGTAGGACTGTCGATGAAGGCGGACGTCGACGTCAGAAACGGCGGTGACGGAGCGCGCATGCCACAGCTGGCAAATGGTGTGGGCACTTCGACGGCGGTGTTTGATTCGAGCGATGCGCTGGCGGACCAGCGCGTGCAGAGCATCATTGCGGCGAACGAAAGCGTCGCTGCGCACGTGGCGGTGCGCGAACGCGCGTCCACCCCGGCACTGCTTGCGGCCAATCCTCAGGCGGCCGTCCGGCCCGCGCCTGCGCTGAAGTAGCCCCCGTGCGGCAGAACGCTCATGGCGAACGAGAATGCTGACAGACCGGTGACCGGCGGCGCTGCGGGGGCAGCGCCGGCGGCACCGCCGCTGACGGGTGCTGCCCTCGTGGTCGGCACGATCGCACTGTCGCTGGCCACGTTCATGAACGTCCTCGACACGTCCATCGCCAACGTGTCGATCCCGGCGATTGCCGGGGACCTGGGCGTCTCGCCCGACCAGGGCACCTGGGTGATCACCTCCTTCGGCGTCGCCAACGCCATCTCGCTCCCGCTCACCGGCTGGCTCACGCGCCGCTTCGGGCAGGTACGGCTGTTCACCACCTCGGTGCTGCTGTTCGTGATCGCCTCCTTCCTGTGCGCGCTCGCGCCGACATTCTCCACGCTCATTCTGTCTCGTGTGCTGCAGGGCGCGGTGGCCGGTCCCATGATTCCCCTGTCGCAGTCGCTGCTGCTCGCGAGCTATCCGAAGAACCGCGCGGGTTCCGCACTCGCCATGTGGTCAATCACCACCCTGCTGGCTCCGGTAGTGGGGCCGCTGCTCGGTGGCTGGATCACCGACAATATTTCCTGGCCCTGGATCTTCTACATCAACGTGCCGGTGGGAATCGCCGCGGCATTCTTTACGTGGATGATCTTTCGCACGCGCGAGACCGCCACGGCGCGCGTGCCGGTGGACCTCGTCGGCCTGGGCCTGCTCGTCCTGTGGGTCGGCGCGCTGCAGGTGATGCTCGACAAGGGCAAGGACCTCGACTGGTTCAACTCCCCGCAGATCCTGGGGCTGCTCGGGGTCTCGATCGTCGCCTTCGCGGCGTTCCTCATCTGGGAGCTCACCGAGGAACACCCGATCGTGGATCTGTCGCTCTTTCGCCGCCGCAACTTCACGGTGGCGACCGTGGCACTCCTGGCCGCGTACGGGCTGTTCTTCGGCAACGTCGTACTGTTGCCGTTATGGCTGCAGCAGTACATGGGCTATACGGCAACGCTTGCCGGGCTGGTGCTCGCCCCGGTCGGCGTGCTCGCGATATTTCTCTCGCCTCTGGTTGGGCGCTTCTCCGATCGCTTCGACCCGCGCGTGCTCGTGACGATTTCCTTCGCGATTTTCTCGCTGGTGCTGTTCATGCGGGCGCAGTTCAACACCAACGCGACCATCGGCACGTTGCTGATTCCCACCATCATCCAGGGTGCGGCCATGGCGGCCTTCTTCATCCCGCTCATGTCCATCACGCTTTCGGGACTGCCGCCGGAGCGAATACCCGCGGCCTCGGGCCTGTCCAACTTCGCCCGCATCACCGCCGGCTCGTTCGGCACCTCGATCACCACGACTCTCTGGGATCGGCGGGCCACGCTGCACCACGCGCAGCTCGTCGAGCATTTGAATGCGGGCGATCCGGTCACTTCGCAGGCACTCGGGACGCTGCACTCCGGCGGCTTCGGTACCGACCAGAGCTACCAGCTGCTCAACGGGCTGGTGGACTCGCAGGCGTTCATGCTGTCCGCGAACGATATCTTCTACGCCTCCGGGATCCTCTTCATCGCCCTGATCGGCCTGGTGTGGCTGGCGCGGCCGCTGCGTGGCGGCGGCGGAGCCTCTGCTGCCGCCTCCGGCGCGCACTAGCGCCAGCGGTCCCGGCAATCCCGCGCTCAGCGCGCGGCGCGCAGCAGGCGCGGGGGAGAAAGCCGGCCAGCTCGCCGCAGCCGGCTTGCGCGGCTCCGGGGAATCTCACGCACGCCACCCCCATCTTGCGCAAGGTGAGCGCGCTGCGGGTTCCTCCATCGAGACATCGTGCGAGCAGCGCGCTCAGATCCGGCTCGTGACCGATGACTGCGATGCGCGCATTGCGGGAGCGGGGCAACAGAGCGAGCAGTTTCTGAGGGGCCGTACCCGGCCGCAGTGCTTCACAGGCAAGAGCCTCGGGCCAGCCGGCGTACTGCGTCGAGGAGCGCGGCCGTCTGACGGGTGCGCAGCAGGGGACTCACGAGCACGCGCGCGGGCCGCTGGGTCAGTCGCTTAAGGCCTGCGGCCGCCTGACGCGCACGCTCGATGCCGCGGGGGCAGAGGGGGCGCTCGTCATCGTCGGGCCAGCGCCGTGCGTTGCGCTCGAACGCGATCGCGTGGCGGATGAGCAGCAGCTCCATGCGCTGGATCTCGCGCTCAATGACGCAAGGGAGTGCCCGCGGTCGGTGGCGACGGGAGTTCCTCGTCCGGCGGCACAACGGTGGGTGAAGTGGGCGCGACAACGACCGTTTCGCGCTGCGCGGGCAGCTCGCCGCTCGCAGCGTCACTGAGTTCCTGCATGCGCGCGCACAGCGCCTTCCAGCGCCGGCCGCTGACCTTGCGCCAGGCGCGGCTCAGGGTCTTGCGCACCTCGCGCGTCCCCGCAAGGTGGTGCTCCGCCAGACGCCCCATGAGAAACAGGGTTTGCGGCGGGCAGCGGGCCGTTTTCCGCTGCCAGCGCTGCGAGGCGGCTCTTGGACATGTGCGCGTCCTGCTGTGCGCCGAGGACGTCCTGCAGGCGCCGCAGCGCCCGCAGCATGCTTTCGGCGGGCTTGCCGAACAGGCTCGCACCGCACTCGATCGAATAGCGCAGCTGCTTCGCGCGGCGCCGCACGAGGTGATAGGCGTCCATCGAGGAGTGGGCATCGAGCTGGCGCACGGCTTTCCTGAGCTTGCGGAAGCGTGCGCGCACGCGCTCTGGCATGACCGTCGCCGCCCGCGGCGCCTGCGGCGGCGCGGGGGAGGCAAAGTCCGCGCTCGCGAGGTTGAGGACTTCGAGCCAGTGGCGCGTCGCCTCCGAGTCCAGCATGCCGAGCATCAGGGTGCGTGCCCGCGCACGCTCGGTTTCCAGACGCGCTTCCAGTGGCGCCGCGGCCGAGCGCTCGAGCGCCGGCAGGCGCTTGCAGTATTGACGTAATTCCATGAGCTGCACGTCGAGATCGCGGGCGGCGCCCAGTGCACGCAGTACGCCCTTGGCCGTCTTGCGGGCGTTGACGAGCCCGGAGGGCAGCTGGTGCTTGAAGAGTCCGAGCGTCGCCTCGATGCGGCGCACCGCCACGCGCAACTGGTGCAGCTCCTCAGGATCGCTGCCGGCGCGCGCCCCTGGCTCATGCCGCATCCAGTCCGCCAGATGCTGGCGCAGCTGCGTTAGCGCCAGTTGCTGGGCAGAAGGGCTCTCGGCCGCGGAGGCGAGGGACGGAGACTCTGTCGTGGCGGTTTTCCTGCCGCCCGGCTGTGGGGGTCCCTTCATCGGGTAATCCTGAGCGCCAAATTAGGGTGGAGACGCAGTGTAACAAAGGCAATTCCCGCACGGCGTTCACTGCCGCCGACAGAGAGGCATTTTCATCCGCACGCTGCTACGCTAAGCGGGCAGCTCGAGGCATAAATTGACGTTGTGTGAGCCACTTACGTATGATTCGCGCCCCCGTGCGGCGGGGCCGGCTAGGGGCGCTCTTTTGGAGTCGTGCCCGTAGCTCAGGCGGATAGAGCATCGGCCTTCTAAGCCGAGGGTCGCAGGTTCGAGTCCTGCCGGGCACGCCAGCCGCACTGCAGGGGGAAGATGGTGGGCGTAGCTCAGTTGGTAGAGCCCCGGGTTGTGATCCCGGTTGTCGTGGGTTCGAGTCCCATCGTCCACCCCAGATACCAGGGCCGTTAGCTCAGCTGGTAGAGCAGGAGACTCTTAATCTCTTGGTCGTAGGTTCGATCCCTACACGGCCCACCAATTTCACGAATAATATCAACAAGTTACGATCAGCTAGCCGCCAAGAAGCCCCTAGTACTACGGATTTCGTGCAAAATTAGTGCAGTGACTTCACGGCCTGCGACGGAGGCTGCTCTGCATGGCATACATCCGGCGATTGGTTTCTCCGTTCACGCGCGAAGTTTCCTATCGAGTCCAAGTGAGGATGAAGGGGCGGCCCGCAGAGTCGGGCACCTTCCCGAATCTCAAGGAAGCCAAGGCGTGGGCAGCATCGCTTGAAAGCGCTACTCGCGAAGGACGCTACTTTCCTCACGCCGCGGCCAAACGAACGAGCTTCGATCGGCTTGTGCAGGACTACACGAAGACCGTTCTCCCGGAATTCGACGAGATTCAGAGTGCGGCGCGCAGCCGGCACCTGATCTGGTGGGCCAAGCAATTCTCGGGCCTAAGCATCGCCGAAATTACGACCGACCGAGTTTCAAAGGCGCGTGATGCCTGCGCGGCGGAGCGGTTTACGAAAGGTAAGCCGCGAGTCGACAAGAAGACCGGTAAGACGATTCAGCCGAAAGACTATGCGCGTTCCGGAGCCACGGTAAACCGATACATGGCGACCCTCTCTCACCTGTTCTCATTTGCGAAGAAAGAGCGGGGACTACTTGATCGCAATCCCGTGGCTGACATTACTCGCAAGAAAGAAGCACGCGGCCGGACACGGTTTCTTTCGGATGAGGAACGCGCAGCGCTGCTCGCGGCCTGCGAGAAATCGGAGTGGCCGGCACTTCATGCACTGGTGCTGGTCGCCATTACCACGGGAGCCAGGCGCGGAGAGTTAATTGTCCTGCGGTGGAGTGACCTTGATCTGAAGTCCGGCCGCGCACTCGTGCGTGATTCAAAGAACGGTGAGCAGCGAACGTTGCCCTTGGCAGGCAAGGCACTTGAAGCGGTGCGTGCCCTGAGGCTTAAAAATTCTGCTCGCAGTGAGTTCGTATTTCCAAACCCATCGGGCCATCCGAGTGCCTTCGAGTACTTCGACGCGTATTGGTACGACGCTCTTAACGAGGCGGGAATTGAGGACTTCCACTTCCATGACTTGCGTCATACCACGGCCTCCATGCTCGCGGCGCAAGGCGCATCCTTACTCGAGATTGCTGATGTCCTTGGGCATAAGACTCTCGCGATGGTAAAGCGCTACTCGCACCTGGTCGTCGGGCATAAGGCGACCGTGATTGAGCGCATGATTGCCGCGAAGGGGCTGTGAGCGCTTACGGCTGCTCGACCCAGCACAAACGCCGCACACGGAAAGTTTTAATGTCTCTGGCGTTGTGAGAGCTTCGAATCGATCGACCCGGGGAGCGCGTGACTCCTTCTGGCGCGTGACTCGGCTAGCCCGCGGCTTTGCCCGCCCGGTGAGTCCTAGGTACCAGCGCAAGAATTCAGGCTCGTGCACTAGTAGCTGCCCCGACTTCGACTCGTAGACAACACCCGACAGCCCGTTCCTGGCTCGGTTCCGGAGTGCCCATTGGATGCGTGCATAATTCAACAGATTTGGATGACGCTCGACCATCGCCTCCTTGGAGAACAGCTCCGAGGTTGGGGGTATCGAGAGTGACGAAACACTCGCCGCGGATATGGGTGAGCGCATGGGTCACCTCTGAGTTCGGAGCGAGGGTCACCCTACGCCGGCCGAGGGTTGCGGACCATCCGGCAAGGTGACGAAATGACCCCGTTGCGCATGTTGCACGTCGAGAGCGAACCTGTGTACGAGGCGAAGAACCTGTTTCGCAAAGCGTGAAGATGGCAGGTGCTGTTGCGCGAACTCTGGCAACTATTACTTGGTTGCGCGGGCCTGATTTTCGTTATTTCCTATTTCGCACCGGGTGTCGCTAGCGCGTTGAATTCAAAGGGTATCTCGACCCGGATGTTTTCCTTCTGGATTCGTTCCCCCCAGGCAACTGAGAATTCGTCTCGGTAGTCACCTCGCGGCGGAGCAATGATCGCTGTGCGCGCTGCTCCCTCTCCAGGTCTGTCGTATGTCGGCTCGGCGGCCGGAACCGGGCCAAGATCGGTCGTTCGTGCGGCCGGAGGCGCTCAGCGAAGGCCCATCGACCATCCCGTCGTGCTTTTTGCACCGCACTACGGAAACCAATAAGTATTATCACGAATATCTGCTCGGACTGCGATATGCGAACATATTTTGTCGACAATTCTTTGTGGAATCACTAAAGAGATACTTTCATGGTCCAGCGCTTTCCCGTCATGACCTGCTTTCGCACCTCGAAGCGGCGCGTCTCAAGGCGATAGAAGAGCTGGCCGCAAAAAATGGTACCCCGCCCGCAGATGCACTTCAGGGACTTGCGATCTGCAGACTGCGTTGAGTGCTGTCGCGCAGAAATTAAGGCCCATGAAGTTAAGTTGTTGGGTGGCGCGGAAACACCGTTGAAATAGGGCTCTGATGTGTGGGAGTTCCTGCGACGAACGATTACAGGCGGTGAACGACCGCTTCGGGCTAGTCATTTTGGCATAGTCCATGGCCGGGCCTAAAATATTGCGTTGGATTCTCGCTCGAGGGCTGCCATGAGCCGACCATCGATGAGGGCGACCGATCCCAGGGGACGCTGCTGCCGGAGAGGATCGACGAGTACGTCTCGGAAGAGAACCCGGTCCGGGTCATCGACGCGTTCGTGGCGGAGCTCGACCTGGGGAGGCTCGGGTTCGACGGAGTCGATCGCGCGGACACGGGACGGCCGGGCTACGACCCGGCGACGATGCTCAAGATCTATTTTTTTTTTTTTTTTTTTTTTTTTTTTTTTTTTTTTTTTTTTTTTTTTTTTTTTCGGAACCTTGAGCTGATGATGGCTGGTCGGTCGGCCCGCCCAGCTTCAAGACTCTGGCCGACTTCCGGGCGCAGAACGGCGCGGCGATCAAGAATGTCTGCCGCGAGTTCATCGTGCTGTGCCGCCGCTGGGGTCTTTTCACGGAGGCGACGGTGGCGATCGACGGCAGAAGATCACCGCTATAATCACCGCGACCACACCTTTACGCCGGGCAAGATGAAGACGCGGATGGGGCTGATCAGCAGAGCATCGCGGAGTACCTGCAGCAACTTGATCGCATGGACCGCCAGGAGACCCCGGCAGCCCGCGCGGTACGGCCCGGCTGAAGGAGCGGATCGCGACGCTGAAGGGTGAGATGCAGCGGCTGGAAGGGCTGGAGGCGCAGATGGAGAAGTCGCCCGAGGGCCAAGTGTCGCTGACCGACCCTGATGCGCGCTCGATGGTGAGCCAAGGCAAGGGGACCGGCATCGTTGGCTACAACGTGCATGCCGCGGTCGACAAAGCACATCTGATCGTGGCGCACGTCGATGAGCTGCCTGCTATCCTCATCGTAGAGCAGACTCGTCGCCAAGAGGTCGTTATCCCGGTCTCGAGGAACTCGCAACGCTTGCGGGCATCAGACCGACGCGCACCTGCGTTGAGCCGACCGAACAGATCAAGGAGCTGATCGCGCTGGGCGGATCATCAATGCCAGCCTGGCTGCGGCAACCACGAACCATCCCCTGCTTTGCCAGCTCGCCGCGCGGAATGACCTCACATTGCGAAAGTCCGTGACGACCTGTCCCGGCGAAGCGCCGCCGTGGCGATGACGGCGGAAGATCCCGTTGGAGCAGTGAATGTCAAGGGCGCTTTGCGCCCACAGCTAAAACCGAAAGAGTCGCCTAAAGGAAAGGGAATCGCCGCATGTCATTTTTTGAACGCTACCTTACCCTTTGGGTTGCACTCTGCATCGTCGCCGGCATTGCACTCGGGCGTTTTCTCCCTGACGTCTTTCATGCGGATGGGCTCGGCTGAAATTGCGCATGTCAACCTGCCGGTGGCGGTTCTCATCTGGTTGATGATTATACCGATGCTGATCAAGGTGGACTTCGCCGCCTTAGGACGGGTGCGCGAGCACTGGCGCGGCATCGGTGTAACGCTGTTCATCAATTGGGCGGTTAAGCCCTTCTCGATGGCGGCCCTCGGATGGCTGTTCGTCGGATATCTGTTCAAATCTTATCTGCCGGCCGACCAGATCAATAGCTATATCGCCGGCCTGATTCTGCTGGCGGCAGCGCCCTGCACTGCGATGGTCTTCGTGTGGAGCAATCTGTCGGACGGCGAGCCGTTTTTCACGCTAACGCAGGTCGCTCTGAACGACACCATCATGGTGTTTGCCTACGCCCCGATCGTGGCCCTGCTGCTCGGTATTTCGGCCATTACCGTGCCTTGGGAAACACTGCTGATTTCCGTGGGGCTCTACATCGTTATCCCGGTGATCCTTGCCCAGATCGCCCGCGGCCTTGCGCTCTCAAGAGGCGGCCCTGCGGGTCTGAAGAGTCTGCTGGCGCTGCTGCAACCAGTGTCGCTGATCGCCCTGTTGTCCACTCTCATCCTGCTGTTCGGTTTTCAGGGCCAACAGATCATCGCCCAGCCGTTGATCATTGTGCTGCTGGCCGTGCCAATTCTCATCCAGGTCTATTTCAATTCCGGTCTCGCTTATCTCCTGAACCGGGCAACGGGCGAGGCGCATTGCATCGCGGCCCCTTCCGCGCTGATCGGCGCCAGCAACTTCTTTGAGCTCGCGGTCACAGCAGCCGTCAGCCTGTTCGGGTTCTCCTCAGGCGCGGCGCTTGCGACCGTCGTCGGCGTTCTGATCGAGGTTCCCGTCATGCTCTCGGTCATAAAAATCGTGAACGCCAGCAAGGGCTGGTACGAGCGCGGCGCGGCGGTGCAGCGAAGCGGTAACACTCTGACACGAGTGAGATCGAGGATGCCCCTATGAAACGCGTTTTGCTCCTATGCGCCGTGGAACAGGGCTAGGAGCCAGTAGGCCGAAGGCCTTGCCCGACACATTCTTGCCGAGCGCGCTGAGGTCATGAGTG